>DDKS01000002.1 GCA_002340095.1 Betaproteobacteria bacterium UBA2592 | reverse complement strand
TTAACTGAGGTTTTAAGGTTCATGAGTTTGAAAATCTCCAGAAAAAATACATACTTGAGATTGTTTTCCTCGAAAGACTCTCAGGTATGGGCAGGATGTTCAGGCAATGCGGCCTATTATGCACCCTCCTCGTAGCCCTCTGGCTGACGGGTTGCGGTGGTTTGGGCAGTTCCGGGGACAGGGGCGGTGGCCCGGCGGCATCCCTCTCCCGCGCCCTGGAGCCCACGCCCGAAGGACGCGAGGTGGTGATGTACGCCCTGGGCCTGATCGGCACCGACTACCGTTTCGGGGGCAAGAACCCGGAAGCCGGGCTGGATTGTTCGGGCATGGTGAGCTACATCTACGCCCGGGCTGCCCAGGTCCAGGTGAGCGGCAGCGCTGCCGACATCGCCAGGAAGGGGCGTCCCGTGAGCCGTCAGAGCCTGCGCCCCGGCGACCTGGTGTTCTTCAACACCCTGAACCGGCCCCGTTCCCACGTGGGCATCTACATTGGCGACCAGCGCTTCGTGCATGCCCCGTCCAGCAATGGTCAGGTGCGCATCGAGCGGCTCGACAACGGCTACTTTGCCAGCCGTTTCGAAGAGGCGCGCACCTATTTCGATTGAGGCCGCCCGGCATCCATCGACATGGCTTGCCGGTGCGTGCCTTGCGGCGGTGCGCCCCGATCCCGGCCGAGCCTGCCTGCTTCAACTGTGGCTGAGCAGCAGCAGGGAGACATCGTCCTGGGCCGGATTCGTGGACAGGTGGGTTCCCAGGGCCCGCACCAGGGCCATCCTGCGGCTGCCGGGGCTGGTGTGCGCCAGGGTGGCGAGCAGGCCTTCCAGGCCAAAGGCCTCGCCTTCGCTGTTTTCGGCTTCGATCAGGCCGTCCGAGAACAGCAGGATCTGCTGGCCCGGTTGCCAGTCGAAGCTTTCCAGGGATACGTCCAGCTCCTGGTTGCCGACAATGCCCAGGGGCAGGTGCCGGGAGTTGAAGCGGCGGATTTCCCGGCCCCATTCGTCGATCAGCATCACCGCGGGGGTGCCCCCCACCCAGATGGAGCCGTGCTGCCCGTCCGGGGCCACATAGACCATGGACAGGGCCACGAAGCGGCCGGTGGGCACCGACTCCCGCAGCTGCTGGTTGAGTTCCTTGATGATCTCGGTGATCGAATGGCCCTGGGAGGTCATGCGGTAGAACAGGGCCAGCACCGGCAGGGCCGAGATGGCAGCGCCCAGGCCGTGGCCGGTGGCGTCGGCGAGCATGGCGTAACGGCCGCCGTCCGGGGAGCGGGAGGCGGCCACCAGATCCCCGCTGAAGGTGGTGGTCGGAGCCACCCAGTACTGCACCAGGGGGTCCTTGAGGCCGGGCCGGTGCAGTTGCAGTTCGATGAGCTGCTTGGCCAGGCGCTGTTCCTCCTGCAGAGCGTCGTAAAAGGCCGTGAGCTGGCGCTGGGTCTGCTTTTCCTCGGTGATGTCGCGCAGGATGCCGATGAACATGCGTTCCCCGTCCTGACGCAGTTCCGAGACGGCCAGTTCGGCAGGAAAGGTGCTGCCATTGCGGCGCAGGGCCACCACGTCGCGGCGGCTGCCCACGACGCTGGGAGCGCCGCCGGCCAGGTAGCGGCTGATGTAGAAGTCATGTTCGCTCCGCTGGGGCTCGGGCATCAGCACCTTGATGTTCTGACCGATCAATTCGTGGGCCGGCCACTGGAACATCATTTCCGTGGCCTGGTTGCAGTGCTGGATGATGCCGTGCCGGTCGATGGTGATGATGGCGTCGAGGATGCTGTTGGACAGGTTTTCGATGCGGGTGCGGGCCTCCAGGGCCTGGCGCTGGAAATGCAGGGCCTGTTGCAGTGAGCGCAGCTTGGCTTCGAGGATGACCAGGTTGATCGGCTTGGCCAGATAGTCGTCGCCGCCGGCTTCCAGGCCAGCGAGCAGGTTTTGCTCCCGGTCCAGGGCGGAGAGGAAGATCACCGGCGTCCATTTTGTCGAGGCGGCCTTGATCTGCCGGGCCGCTTCGAAACCGTCCATGACCGGCATCATGATGTCGAGCAGCACCAGATCGGGCTCCTGGGCCCGGAAGGCGGCCACCGCCGCCTCGCCGTTGTCGACGCAGCTGACTCGATGCCCGAGTTTGCTCAGGAAGGCTTCGAGCAGCCGCAGGTTGGTACGGGTATCGTCGGCTGCCAGGATGCGCAGGGGGGGGAGGCCGGCGGGTCCGGATGTCATGGGTTTTCTCCATCGTTGAGGGCCAGGGTGGCCTGTACCACATTGCCACTGCCCAGATATTCGATCGAACTGAAACTCATCAGGCGGGCCAGGGCGATGCCGCGGCCGTTGGGGTCGAAGGCCCGTTCCGGGCTGAAGTCCAGGTAGGGCTGCCAGTCGAAGCCGGGGCCCTGATCCTCGATGCGCACGACCAGGGCTTGGGGGGTCCGGGTGACGCAGACGGCGACACGCTTGTGCTGGTTTTCCGGCAGGGCGGCGCGCCGCTCCACCTCCCGGTGCCAGGCGTCGGATTGCTTGAGCCGGGCTTTTTCGGCGTAGCTGATGCCCAGGTTGCCGTGCTCGACGGCGTTGAGCATCAGTTCCGACAAGCCCAGATGGGCCGTGTCCGGCTTCGGGCAGGCCTGGGCCAGGAAGGCGGCCAACTGGCCGGCCTCTTGCACGGTGCGGATGCTGAAGCGGGCCTCCTGCAGGAAATGTATGCCGCGCCAGCGCTCCGCCTCCCGCTCCATCAGGGCCCGGCGCTCCCGGGCATCGGCCAGGGCGGCGCGGATGATGGCCAGCAACCCTTCCCGCTCATAGGGTTTGGTGAGGTAGTAGTAGGCGCCGGCTTCCAGGCCCTCGCGGATCTGCTGGGGGCTGCAGGCCGCCGTCTGCATGATCACCGGCAGGTTGGCAAAGCGCGGGTCGTGCTTGATCCGGCGCAACAGGGACATTCCATCCAGGCCCGGCATCATCCGGTCCAGCAGCACGGCATCGTAACAATGAAGGCCCTGCTCCAGGGCTTCCCAGGCGCGCTCCCCCGAGGAGCGGAAATCGGCAGAGAAGCCGGAGCCATCCAGATATTCCTCGATGATCTCCAGATTGATGGGCTCGTCGTCTACGACCAGCAGGTGAGATGTCATGGTGGGGGTTCCTCCTGGGGCATGGCCTGGGGTTCGGCCGGCAGGGTGAGAACCAGGCGGGCGCCGCCCTCTTCCCGGTTCTCGGCATGGATGCGGCCCCGGTGCGCCGCCATGATTTCCCGGCAGATGGCCAGGCCCAGGCCGGTGCCGCCCGCGCCGGTACGGGTGCGCGTGCTCTGGGCGAACTTGTCGAACACCAGTTCGAGTTCGTTCGGGGGAATGCCGGGGCCTTCATCTTCCACCGTCAGGGTCAGGGCGGGTATGCGTCCCCGGTCCGAGGCCCGGCGGCCCCGGGGCAGTTCGGCGGCGACGAAGGTGAAGCGGATCAGCCCGCCTTCCGGCGAAAAGCGGATGGCATTGGAGAGCAGGTTGTTGAGCACCTGGCCCAGGCGGGGCGGGTCGGCCAGGGCCTGGGTATTGGCGCACAGCTGGCGTATCTCCACGCGCAGCCCCTTCTTCTGCAGCAGCGGGTCAAGCTCGCTGACTGCCTGTTGCAGGATGGGGAGCACCTCCTGCAGTTCGGGACGCACCTCCATCTTCCGGGCTTCGAGCTTGGCCAGGTCGAGCAGGTCGTTGACCAGGGAGAGCAGGCGTTCGGCGCTCTCCTGGATGCGCTCGAAGTAACGGTGGATCCTTTCCTGGCCCTCGCTCTTGCCCAGGCCGATGCTGGCGAAGCCGAGCATGGCGTGGAGCGGGGTGCGCAGCTCATGGGACATGTTGGCCAGGAACTCCGACTTGGCCCGGGCCGCCTCCCGGGCCTCCTCGAGGGCCGCCTCCAGGCGGCTGGTGCGCTCCTCCACCAGTTCCTGCAACCGGTCCCGGTGCTGACGCAGCTCGATCTCGGCCTGCTTGCGGGCATGGATGTCGGAGAGGGAGCCGGCCATCAGCAGGGGCTGTCCCTGGTCATCCCAGATCGCCTGGCCCTTGAGGTTGAACCAGTGCCATTGTCCATCGCTGCGTCGCAGCCGGACTTCCAGGTCGTAGGGAAGGCGCTGCTTGAGGTGGGAGTCCAGCGCTTGACGGCGGCGGGGCTGATCCTCGGGGTGGAGGAGGTCAAGGAAGAAAGCTTCGGTCTGGTGAAAGTCGGTTGCGTCGTAACCCAAGAGGCGCACGCCCCGTTCGGACACGAAGCTTTCACCGGTGCGGAAATCCCGGTACCAGAGGCCGTCGCTGGCCCCCTCCGCCGCCAGCCGGAAACGTTGCTCCGACTTTTCCAGTGCCTGAGTCATGCCCTGGGCCAGGGCCTGGGCCCGCTGTCCCTGAGTCGCCAGCAGCCACAGTAGCAGGGCGGCCAGGCTCGCCAGACCGGTACCTGCGGCCAGCGTCAGGGCCACCGGGTTGTACCAGCTCAGCCAGGGCGGGCTGATGCCATCCTCGAAATGCAGGACCCAGGTGCGGGCACCGAAGCTGAGTTCCCGCTCTTCCTTGAGCGTGTCCTTCGGCCAATCGCCCCGCCCGGGATGGGTATCGTGCAAAAGTTCGAGCTGTTGTCCCCCCTTCTGGCTGGCAAAACCCAGGTCATCGAAGATCTGCAGGGCCAGATGGGGTTTGCGGATGTGGTTGAGGGTCTGCATCAGGTCGCTGATGCGGTAGGCGGCGAAGACGTAGCCCGTCAGGGCCCGCTGCCGTTCCGCCACGGTGCCGTGCGGCAGGTCGTCGGCGTAGATGGGCAGGAAAAGTATGATGCCGGGGCGGGGTGGGGCATCCTGGTCGGGAATCAGTTGCAGGCGGCGGGTCATGGTGACCATGTCTGCATCCCGGGCGTATTCCATGGCTTCCCGGCGGGTGGGTTCGGAAGCCAGATCGTGGCCGAGACCCTTCAGATTGCTGCCCGTCATGGGAGTGACGTAGAGAACGGGAAACCGGGTGGGCAGGTCGGAGGCGGTGCGCACCTGGTAATCGGGGCGGCCCAGATCCAGGCGGGCGCGGCGGTTGAAGTGTTCCAGATCCGCAGCGCGCACGGCCGGCAGGTAGCCGTAGGCGTGCAGGCCAGGCAGCTGCGCGGCGATGTCCAGCTGGCTGCTGAAGCGCTGCCAGTCCCGGTGGCCGAGGCGGGGCATGCTGCGGATGAAGGCCCGCAGAGTCTGCAGGAACTGGGCGTGCTGGCGCAGCCGGTCGCGGATTTCCACCGTCACCAGGGCGGCATCCAGGGAAAAGCGGGTCTGCCGGTCGAGTTCCTGCTGCTGGTGCAGGTGCTGGGCCAGCAGCAGGGTGGCGAGGAAGATGGCGATGAAGGTGCCGCAGGTCAGCAGCCAGCGTCCGGCCGGGAACGCCAGGAGGGGATTGGCGGGCAGGCGGGCGGTGGGATTCATCAGCAGGGCTGGCTTTCCTGTTGCTGGGCAGCCCACATTTGAGCATAAACCCCGCCCTTTGCCAGCAGGTCTCTGTGCCGGCCCTGTTCGACGATCCGGCCGGCCTCCATGACCAGGATGGTGTCGGCCCCCATCACGGTGGACAGGCGGTGCGCGATTACCAGCGCCGTGCGCCCCCGGGCGGCGGCTTCGATCTGGGCCTGGATGGCCTGCTCGGTGCGCGAATCGAGGGCCGAGGTGGCTTCGTCGAAGATCAGAATGTCCGGTTGCTTGAGCAGAGCGCGGGCGATGGCTACCCGTTGCTTTTCGCCGCCGGAGAGCTTAAGGCCGCGTTCTCCTACCTGGGTGTTCCAGCCTTCGGGCAGACGGGCGATCAGCGCATCGAGCTGCGCGGCGCGGGCCGCGGCTTCGACCTCGGCGCGGCTGGCATCGGGGCGGCCGTACGCGACGTTGTAATACAGGCTGTCGTTGAATAGCACCGTGTCCTGCGGCACGATGCCGATGGCGGCGCGCAGGCTGGCCTGCGTGAGCTGGCGGATGTCGGTGCCATTGATGCGGATGGCGCCTGCCTGCACGTCGTAAAAGCGGAACAAGAGTCGCGCCAGCGTCGATTTGCCGGCCCCGGAGGGGCCGACCACGGCCACCGTCTGGCCGGCCGGGATGCTGAAGTCGAGCCCATCCAGGATCGGGCGGCGCGGGTCGTAGGCAAAGCGCACCGCCTCGAAGCGGATGTGCATGGGACCGCGGGCGAGCGGCCGGGCATCCGGCGCGTCTTCGACCTCCTTGCCCTCGCCTAGCAGGGCGAACATGCGCTCGATGTCGATCAACGCTTGGCGGATCTCCCGATACACCACGCCGAGGAAGTTGAGCGGCATGTAAAGCTGCACCAAGAAGGCATTGACCAGCACCAGGTCGCCGACGGTCATGCGGCCTTCGGTCACTTGCCGCGCCGCTTGCCACATGAGCAGGGTGACGCCGAAGGCGATGATGGCCTGCTGGCCTAGGTTGAGAAAGGACAGCGTGGTCTGGCTGCGAGTCGCGGCTTCGGCCCAGCGCGATAGGTCGGCATCATAGCGGCGTGCTTCGTAGGCTTCGTTGTTGAAATATTTGACCGTCTCGTAATTGATGAGGCTGTCGATGGCGCGGGTGTTGGCGGCCGAATCGGTTTCATTGACCCGGCGGCGGATCTGAATGCGCCAGTTGCTCACCGCCACGGTAAACAGCACGTAGGCGAATAAGGATGCGAGGGTGATCAGCGCGAACACCGGGTCGTAGCGGCTGACCAGCACGGCGAGCACGAGGCCGATCTCGATGAGCGTCGGCAGGATCGAATAAAGACTGTAGTTGATGAGGCTGGCGATGGCGCGGCTGCCGCGTTCGATGTCGCGCGAGATGCCGCCCGTCTGACGTTCGAGATGAAAGCGCAGGGAAAGCGCGTGCAGGTGGCGGAACACCGTCAAGGCCAGATGACGGATGGTCTCTTGCGTGACGCGGGCGAACAGGATTTCGCGCAATTCGGTGAACAAGGCTGCGGCAAAGCGTAGCAAGCCGTAGAGCAGCAAGAGTCCTAGCGGCAAGGTGAGCAGCGCCTGGCGCGGGTCGAGGCCGTCGATCACCGCCTTGAATACGAGCGGCACCGCCACCGTGGCCAGCTTGGCGCCGACTAGACAAAGCAAGGCCGCCACGACGCGGACGCGCCAAGCCCACAGGTAGGGCAGCAGGCGGCGGAGGGTCGGCCATAGCGCCGGTTCCACGCCGTCAGGGACGGCAGGGAGGAGAGGTCGGGAAGCGGAGCGCATCGGTTCGTAGCGGATCGAGCCGGGGAGTATATGAAAACTCGCGGGAATCCGCGAAAATCAACGCTTTTGCATGGAGCCTCGCCGTGATCGATCAACCTGTCTGCCTGCCCGACCAGCAACCCGTCTTGCGCCTGGTGCCGATGCCGAAGGAAGAAAACATGTTCGGCGACATCTTCGGCGGCTGGGTCATGGCGCATGTGGATCTCGCCGGTGCGGTCGAAGCCATGCGCCGGGCGCGCGGCCGGGTGGCGACGGTGGCCGTCAATGCCTTCCAGTTCCATCAGCCGGTGTCCTCCGGCGATCTGGTCAGCTTCTATGCGCGGGTCACTCACGTTGGCCGCACTTCGATCACGGTCGAAGTGCAGGTCTATGCCGAGCGCCATCCAGCCAACCCGGTATTCGTCAAGGTAACGGAAGCCACACTCACCTATGTTGCCCTCGATGCCGCGGGCAACAAGCGCGACGTGCCCCGGGAAAATGCGTAGAATCCGCAACTTGTTGTCATTGCCTCCGCAGCGAGCCCCATCATGAATTCCAAGAATGCCCTGTCCACCGCCCTCCTGGCCCTTCTTTCCGGCACCGCCGCAGCCGGCGGCTTCCAGTCCGTGGAACAGAACGCCAGCGGTCTTGGCACCGGCCATGCCGGCTCCGCCGCCGTGGCCGACAACGCCAGCACGATCTTCTACAACCCGGCCGGCATGACCCGTCTGCCCGCCCGCCAGATTTCCCTGGGGGTGGTGGGCGTCCTGCACGACTACGAGTTCCACAACCAGGGCTCCACCGGCACCGGGGGAAACGGCGGTGAGGCCGGCCAATGGCGGGCCCTGCCCAATGCCTATCTGTCCTGGGCCCTGAGCCCCGAATGGGTGGTGGGCCTGGGGGTTTCCTCCCCCTTCAGCCTGCACACCCGGTACGACGCCGGCTGGCGCGGCCGCTTCCAGAGCGTCGAGGCCGAGGTGCGCAGCTTCAACCTCAATCCCTCCGTGGCCTACAAGCTCTCCGAGAAGGTTTCCCTGGGCTTCGGCCTCAATTACCAGAAGATCAAGGTGGAGACCGCCGTGGATGCCGGTACCGGCACCCTGGCCCGCACCTCTGCCGACGACACTGCCTGGGGCTGGAATGCCGGTGCCCTGTTCAGCCTCTCCCCGGCCATGCGGGTGGGGGTCGCTTACCGCTCCGCCCTGGAGTACGACCTGGACCGTCCGGTGAACCTCGCTGCCGCTCCGGCCCGGGCGCCCCGTCGCCAGCTGGACATGCCCGGCACCTTCACCTTGTCCGTCTGGCAGCAGGTGTCCGACCGCTGGGAAGCCATGGGCGACCTGTCCTACACCCGCTGGAAGGACAACGCAGCCTTCGAGCGTGACGGCTGGCGTTTCGCCTGGGGCGCTGCCTACAAGTACAACGAGGCCTGGAAGTCCCGCTTCGGCATTTCCTATGATCGCACCCCGGTGCGCAACGGCGACCGCACCGCCCAGCTGCCCGAGAACTACCGCATCGGTTTTAGCATCGGTGCCCAGTACAAGCCCAGCCAGACCGCCGCGCTGGATTTCGGCTACACCTACCAGTGGATGAAGGACGGCCGGATCGACCAGCGTGTCGGCGGCAACATCCTGCGTGGCGAATATGAAGGCAGCGGCCATCTCCTGGGCGTGCAATACACCCAGAGCTTCTGACCCCGGGCCGGCAGGGGCGGCATGCAGCTGAGCTGGGGAGACCTGAGCCTGGGCTGGCGGGAAGGCCTGCTGGCCCTGATTCTCGCGGTTGTGGTCTATATGGTCTGGCTGCTCTGGCGCATGCGCCGCATCGGCCGGCAGGAGAAGGCCGTGCCCGCGGTGCCCCGGGAGCCCCGGGTGAGGGGCCTGCTCGATGATCTCGATCCCCAGGCGCCCCTGACTGCTTATGCCGCCCAGCAGGACGTGGGGGACACCCTGCCCCAGAGCGGGCCGGAATGGTCCCCCGACACGGCTGGCAGCGCCCGCCTGGCCCAGGAAGCCTTCATGGCCGGGGTCGAACGGGAGCTGGAGCAATTGCGGGAAGAAATGGACGCCCTGCGCGGCGCCCTGGCCGACCTGCGGGAAGATGTGGCGGGGCTGCGTGACGAACTGCAGCAGGAAATCCACTCCAGCCGCACCGCCCAGCATGTGTCGCCCCTCTACAGCGATGCCATGCAGATGGCCATTCTCGGTCACGACGCCCTGACCATTTCCGAACGCTGCGGTATTGCCCGGGCCGAAGCCGAACTGGTGGTGGCCCTGGTCAGGAACAAGGATGGAGAGCGCCCATGAACAAGGAACCGGCGGCCGCCGAGAATCTGGATGCCGAGGCGGAGCAGCGCAGCCGCATCGTTCGCCGCCTGATGTTCGCCGCCCTGCTGGTGGGGCTGCTGCTTGCGATGCTGGCCTTCTTCGATTACCTGAGTACCCCGGAGGAGGTGGAGGCGCCTGAATTCACCGAGCCCGTGCCGGTGCCTCCGCGGCGTCCCCTGACCCAGCCGGTGACGCCGTCCCCCCCGGCCAGCGAGCCCGCTGCTCCCGCTGCCGCGGAAACTCCGGCTTCTGCTGCGGAGCCGCCCCCGCCTCCGGCCGTGGCCGCAGTCCCCGCAGCACCTGAACCTGCCGCTCCGCCGCCGGAGGCTGCTCCGGCTGCTTTGCCGCCCGCCGCGCCCCGGTCGCCGGCCGCCCCCTCCCCATCCCGGGGGGCCGTGGGCAAGGTGCCGGCCGCCCAACCGGCGCCTGCCGTCGCCGTGCCCCCCGCGCCTGCGGTCGCTCCGGCCTCCCAGGCCGCCGTGCCCGAATTCACCGCACCGCCTTCCGTGCCGCTGCCTGCGTCGGAGGCGGCCGCCCCCGAGGCCCAGCCCGAGTCCGCTCCTGCCGCCCGGCCCCAGGCCGCCGCCCCGGCCTCGGCAAAACGCCCTGCGCCGACCGCACCCAGGCTGTTCTCCGGCTTCATCGTCCAGGCCGGGGTATTCACCAGCACCCAGCGGGCCGAGGAACTGCATGCCAAGCTCACCCTGCACGGCATTCCCTCCACCATCGAGGCCCGGGTCCAGGTCGGGCCCTTCAAGACCCAGGCCGAGGCGGACGCGGCCAAGGCGAGGATGAAGTCCCTGGGCATCGAAGGGGTGGTGCTGCCGCCCGTGCAGCGCTGAGGACTGGAGCCGCCCGCAGCACCTTGCGGGCGCCTACTGTCCCCCGGCTTGCTGTTTTTCCAGCCGTCTGGCAAACACCGTCATTTCCTTGGCCGCCTGCACATCGCCTCTTGCGGTCGCCGTGGCGATGCCCTGGCGATAGGCCTCCAGGGCGGCTTGCGTCTGCCCTGCGGCGGCCAGGGCCTTGCCCAGCAGCTTCCAGGCCGCCGAATAGTTCGGGTCGCGGCGCACGGCTTCCTTCAGGTGCAGGGCTGCCTGTTCCGGGTTCCCCGCCTTCAGCCACGCATTGCCCAGGCCGTAGCGCAGCAGGGCCCCATCCCGGGGGCCGTCCAGCAGTTTTTCCAGGTTTTGGATTACGGGAGTGCTCATTTACCATTCCTTCTTTCGTTCATTCCCAGCTGAGACCACGCCATGCGCAAAACGATCGTTTCCACTCCCAAGGCCCCGGCCGCCATCGGCACCTACTCCCAGGCCGTCAAGGTAGGTGACACGGTTTATCTGTCCGGCCAGATCGGCCTCGACCCGGTTGCCATGACCCTGGTGGACGGCATCGATGCCCAGATCGTCCAGGTCTTCGAGAACCTGAAGGCCGTGGCCGAGGCCGCCGGCGGCTCCCTCGCCGATGTGGTGAAGCTCAACGTCTTCCTCACCGATCTGGGCAATTTTGCCAAGGTCAACGAGACCATGGCCCGTTATTTCAGCGAGCCCTTCCCGGCCCGGGCCGCCGTGGGCGTCAAGGAACTGCCCCGGGGCGCCCTGGTGGAAGCCGACGCGGTGATGTGCCTGGGCGCATGAGGCAAGGGGCGGCGGCTCCCGCCAAAAAGGGAGGCTCCGCCCTGCAGCAGTTGCTGCACCGGCTCGGGCTGCGGCGGCGGGAAGACCTGCTGCTGCATCTGCCCCTGCGTTACGAAGACGAAACCCGCATCACCCCCATTGCCCAGGCCCCGGGGGCGGGCACCGTGCAGGTGGAGGGCAAGGTGCTGTCCTGCGAGGTGCAGTTCCGCCCCCGGCGGCAACTGGTAGCCGTGCTCGAAGATGACAGCGGCAGCCTGACCCTGCGTTTTCTCAGTTTTTATCCGAGCCAGCAGAAGGCCCTGGAACCCGGCAGCCGGGTGCGCTGTCTGGGCGAGGTGCGCCATGGCTTCTTCGGGGTCGAGATGGTGCACCCCCGTTTTCGCCAGGTGCGGGACGACACCCCCCTGCCCGACGCCATGACCCCGGTGTATCCCACCACGGCGGGTCTGGCCCAGTCGGCCCTGGGCAAGCTCATCGGCAAATCCCTGAGCGGCCCGCCCCTGGAAGAAGTGCTGGCGCCGGAATTCCTGGCCCGGCACCGGCTGCCCAGCCTGTGGCAGGCGCTCCAGGTTCTGCACGGCCCCAAGCCCGGCGATTCCCTCGAGGCCCTTTCGGCTCGCAATCACCCGGCCTGGCGGCGGGTGAAGCTGGACGAACTGCTGGCCCAGCAACTTTCCCTGCGCCAGGCCTACCTGGCCCGGCGCGGGACCGGGGCGCCGCCCCTGACCGGGGGCGGCGAACTGGTGCAACAGCTCCGGGCCCGGCTGCCCTTTGCCCTGACGGGGGCCCAGGAGCGGGCCGTGGCCGAGATCCTCACCGACCTGGCCCAGCCTCACCCCATGCAACGCCTGCTCCAGGGCGACGTGGGCAGCGGCAAGACCCTGGTGGCGGCCCTGGCGGCCTGCCAGGCCATCGCTTCCGGCTGGCAGGCCGCTTTCATGGCGCCTACCGAAATCCTCGCCGAACAGCATTACCTGAAACTGAAAAGCTGGCTGGAGCCCCTGGGTGTCCGGGTTGCCTGGCTCACGGGCAGTCTCCGGACCAGGGCCAAGCGGGAGCAGCTCGAAGCGGCGAAGCAGGCCGGGCTGGTGGTAGGTACCCATGCCCTGATCCAGGAGGGGGTGGATTTCGAGCGCCTCGGGCTTGCCATCATCGACGAGCAGCACCGCTTCGGCGTGCAGCAACGCCTTGCCCTGCGCCAGAAGGGCGGTACCCCGCACCAGTTGATGATGTCCGCCACGCCGATTCCCCGCACCCTGGCCATGAGCTATTACGCCGACCTGGATGTATCCGTGCTGGACGAGCTGCCCCCCGGGCGGACCCCGATCCGCACCCGCCTGGTCCGGGACGAGCGGCGCGATCAAGTGCTGGACTATGTGCGCCGCAAGGTGGAGGAGGGGCGGCAGGTGTATTGGGTCTGTCCCCTGATCGAGGAATCCGAAAGCCTGCAACTGCAGACCGCTCTGGATACCCACGCCTGGCTGCGGGACGCACTGCCGGAACTCGCCATCGGCCTGGTGCACGGCCGGCTCAAGGCGGCGGAAAAGCAGGCGGTGATGGCCGCCTTCGCCGCCGGAGAGATCCAGCTCCTGGTGGCCACCACGGTGATCGAGGTGGGGGTGGATGTGCCCAACGCCAGCCTGATGGTGATCGAACACGCCGAGCGCTTCGGTCTTGCCCAGCTGCACCAGTTGCGCGGCCGGGTGGGGCGGGGCGTCCATGAAAGCAGCTGCATCCTGCTCTATGCCGAGCCCCTGTCCGACACCGCCAAGGCCCGGCTCCGGATCATCTACGAACACACGGACGGCTTCGAGATTGCCCGCCAGGACCTGCAGTTGCGGGGCCCGGGCGAATTCGTCGGCAGCCGCCAGAGCGGCGTGCCCCTGCTGCGCTATGCTGACCTGGAAATGGACGCCGATCTGGTGGAGATGGCCCGGGAACTGGCGGAAGACATGCTGAAACATGCCCCCCGGCAGGCCGCCCTGCACCTGGATCGCTGGCTGGGTGGGCGGGAGGAAATGCTCAAGGTGTGAAATCCGCACAGGGCGGCTGTGCTACAAGGGCGCAGCGGCGCGAAGGGGCGTATCAGCTTCCGTTACGCTGCGTGGGGGCATACGGTCCCGGCCTGATACCGGCCCAGCCCGGCATCAGGGCAGGCTGTCGATATGGGGCGTCCGACCAAACGCTGTGCGCACTCCTGCAAGGGGGAAATTCGGGTGAGCAACCTAAGAGGGTGTTTACAAAAT
>DDKS01000017.1 GCA_002340095.1 Betaproteobacteria bacterium UBA2592 | reverse complement strand
TGCGGATCTTCTCCTCGGGCATTTCCATCTTCAGCGCCAGCGTGGCGGGGTCCGGCTCCTGGCCGGTCTCCTGCAGGATCTGGCGCGAGATGCGGTTCATCTTGTTGATGGTCTCGATCATGTGCACCGGGATGCGGATGGTGCGCGCCTGGTCCGCGATGGAGCGGGTGATGGCCTGGCGGATCCACCAGGTGGCGTAGGTCGAGAACTTGTAGCCGCGCCGGTATTCGAACTTGTCCACCGCCTTCATCAGGCCGATGTTGCCTTCCTGGATCAGGTCGAGGAACTGCAGGCCGCGGTTGGTGTACTTCTTGGCGATCGAGATCACCAGGCGCAGGTTGGCCTCGATCATCTCGCGCTTGGCCCGGCGCGCCTTGGCCTCGCCGGTGGACATCTGCTTGTTGATCTCCTTCAGTTCCTTGACCGGCAGGCCGGCCTTGTCCTGCAGCGCCTTGAGTTGTGCCTGGTGCTCGTTGATGTCGTACTGCACGCGCTCCAGGGCCGCGCTGTAGCCATGGCCGGCCTTGATCTCCTTGGCCACCCAGTTGGGGTTGCCTTCGTTGCCCGGGAAGGTCTTGATGAAGTGGGCGCGCGGCATGCCGCACTTGGTCACGGCCAGTTCCATGATCGCGCGCTCGTGGCCGCGGATCTCCTCGACCAGGTTGCGCAGGCCGTCGCTCAGGCTTTCGACCTGGCGGGCGGTGAAGCGGATGCCCATCAGGTGATTGGACAGCTCGTCCTGCAGCTTCTTGTATTGCGGGCTGGCGTAGCCGTACTTGGTCATGGCGTTGCGCATCTTGTTGTAGCACTTGCGCACCGCGGCGAAACGCTCCAGGGCATCGGCCTTGAGCTGGGCCAGATTGGCCGCGCTCATGCCGCCGCCGCCCTCGTCCTCTTCGTCCTCGTCGCCTTCGGCCGCCTCGCTCACTTCCTCCTCGGCCATCTCCATCACGATGTCTTCGCCGGCGCTGTCCATCAGACCGTCGACCAGCTCGTCGATGCGCATCTCGTCCTTCTCGACCTTTTCGGCCATCTCCAGGATGTGGGCGATGGTCAGCGGGCAGGCGGAGATGGCCTGCACCATGTGCTTGAGGCCTTCCTCGATGCGCTTGGCGATCTCGATCTCGCCTTCGCGGGTGAGCAGCTCGACCGAGCCCATCTCGCGCATGTACATGCGCACCGGGTCGGTGGTGCGGCCGAATTCGGAGTCCACGGTGGACAGGGCCTGTTCGGCCTCTTCTTCCACTTCCTCGTCGTCGGTGGCGGCGGGGGCGGCGTCGGACATGAGCAGCTCTTCGGCAGCCGGGGCTTCGTCGAAGACCTTGATGCCCATGTCGCTGAAGGTGCTGATGATGGACTCGATCTGTTCTGCATCCACCACGTCATCGGGCAGATGGTCGTTGATCTCGGCGTAGGTCAGGTAGCCGCGCTCCTTGCCCAGCTTGATCAGCGCCTTGAGGCGCATCTTGCGGGTTTCGGCGTCCACGGCCGGGGCCTCGACGGTGCCGCTGCCGACTTCCAGCAGCTTTTCGGCGGCCTTTTCCTTTGCCTTGGCCACGCGGACCTTCTGCAGTTCCTTTGCGGTTTCCTTCGTCTTGTCTTTAGCCATGACTACCTGCCTGCGGAATTCGGGAAACCGTAAATTCTACCATAACTTAGAGATCCTTTTTCTGGGAAAGCAGGGTCAGATATTCCCGCTTTTCCGCTTCGCTCAGGCCGGCCACGCCGAATTGGCGGGCCTTGGCCTGCAGGGCGGCGAAGGCGGCCTTCTGGCTGCCTTCTTCCAGGCGGGCGAGGGCGGCGGCGAATTCCGTCGCAACGTATTCTTCGTCCAGTTCCCTGTCCAGCAGTTCCCCGGCCAGGGTTTCCAGCGGGCCCTCCACCGGGTGGCCGCGCAGGCTTTCCCGCAGCTGCGCGTAGGCGGGCCGGGGCGGCAGCGCGGGGAGGCGCTCCTGAATCACGGCGAGGATGCCGCGCTCCTGGCCCGGCGGGAGGGCTGCGATGGGAATGCGGCGCGCCAGGGCCGGGTCGAACAGTACCAGGCGCAACAGGATGCGGGCCAGGGAGGGGGGCTGGCGGGGCGCCTTGGGCGGTGCCGGGGGAGCGTAGCCGCGGATGTCACACAGGCGTTCCACCTCGGTTTGGGAAAAGCCGCTCGCTTCGGCCAGGCGCTTGACCAGCTGCAGGCGCAGCAGTGGCGTGGGCAGGCGGCCGAGCAGGGGCTTGGCCTCATGGATCAGCCGGGCCTTGCCTTCGGAGCTGGTGAGGTCGCAGCGCTGCCCCAGTTCCCGCAGCAGGAAGTCGGAAAGGGGCGTGGCCTGGGCAATCAGGGTGCGGAAGGCATCCTTGCCGAACTGACGCACGTAGCTGTCCGGGTCCTCCGGGTCGGGGAGGAAGGCGAAGCCGACGGACTTGCTGTCGGCCAGGGCTTCCAGGCTGTTTTCCAGGGCGCGCCAGGCGGCCTTGCGCCCGGCGTTGTCCCCGTCGAAGCAATAGACGATGCGGTCCACCTGCTTGAGCAGCTTCTGCACGTGGGTGGGGGTGGTGGCGGTGCCCAGGGTGGCCACGGCGTTGCCGATTCCGTGCTGGGCCAGGGCCACTACATCCATGTAACCCTCCACCACGATGACGGTGTTTTCCTGGCGCAAGGTCTGGCGAGCCTGGGGCAGGCCATACACTTCCCGGCCTTTCTCGAAGATCGGGGTTTCCGGGGAGTTCAGGTACTTGGGTTCTCCCTGGCCGATGATGCGGCCGCCAAAGGCGATCACCTCCCCCTTGGGGTTGATGATGGGGAACATGATCCGGTCCCGGAAGCGGTCGTAGCGCCGGCCCTGTTCGTTCTCGATCACCAGGCCGGCGGCGGCCAGTTCCGGTGCATCGTAATCGGGGAAGATGGCGGCCAGGTTCTGCCAGCCGTCCGGGGCATAGCCGATGCCGAAACGGGCGCAGATTTCCCCGGTCAGGCCCCGGCCCTTCAGGTAGTCGATGGCCCTGGGGCTCTGCTTCAGCTGGTCCTTGTAGTACTGGGCGGCACGGCCCATGATTTCGGTGAGCTGGCGCAGGCTGCCCCGTTCTTCCGGGCGGCTGTCCCGCTCCTGCTCCGGCACCTGCATGCCCACCTTGCCGGCCAGCTCCTTGACCGCATCCACGAAACCCAGACCCTGGTATTCCATGAGGAAACTGATGGCCGTGCCGTGGGCGCCGCAGCCGAAGCAGTGGTAGAACTGCTTGGTGGGACTCACCGTGAAGGAAGGGGTCTTCTCGTTGTGGAAAGGGCAGCAGGCGCTGTAGTTGGCGCCTGCCTTCTTGAGACGGACGTAGCCGTCGATCAGGTCGACGATGTCGACCCGGGCCAGGAGGTCCTGGATGAAGGACTCCGGGATCATGGCCCGGACTCAGCCCAGGCGGGCCTTGACCAGTTTCGATACCAGGGCCATGTCGGCCTTGCCGGCCAGTTGCGGCTTGAGCAGTCCCATCAGCTTGCCCATGTCGGCGGGACCGGCGGCGCCGGTGGCGGCCACGGCGGCCTCGATGGCGGCCTGGATGCCGGCTTCGTCCATTTTCTCGGGCAGGTAGGTGGCCAGCACGGCGATCTCGGCCTTCTCCACCTCGGCCAGGTCGGTGCGGCCGGCGGCTTCGTACTGGGCCAGGCTGTCCTTGCGCTGTTTGGTCATCTTCTCGATGACGGCCTGGATGCCGGCGTCGTCCAGTTCGACCTGCTCATCCACTTCCTTTTGCTTGATCGCCGCCAGCAGCAGGCGGATGGTGCCCAGGCGGGTGCTTTCCTTGGCCTTCATGGCCGTCTTCATGTCTTCGGTGATGCGGGCTTTGAGGCTCATGAATTTCTCCGGGACGGTGAAAATGCAAGAAGCCGCCAATCAGGAGAAGGGCGGCTTCTTGCACTGCACGAAACGATACGATCAGTACAGTTTCGGCGGCAGGGTCATGCTGCGGATGCGCTTGTGATGACGCTTGACGGCGGCAGCAGCCTTGCGCTTGCGCTCGGCGGTGGGCTTCTCGTAGAACTCGCGGGCGCGCAGCTCGGTCAGCAGACCGGTTTTTTCGACAGAACGCTTGAAGCGGCGGATGGCCACTTCGAACGGCTCGTTTTCCTTGACGCGAATGCTCGGCATTGAAATCACCCCCTTCCGTTTGGGCAGCGTCGCTTGCCCGGTGAATTTTGTTCCGTCGCCAATGGACGAAAGGCCGGAATTCTACCCGGGTGGCAGGAGAAGGACAAGTGCTAGAATCGCGCCCCATGCGAGTTCTTGGTATCGAATCCTCCTGCGACGAAACCGGCCTGGCCCTCTACGACACGGAGCGGGGGTTGCTGGCCCATGCCCTGCACAGCCAGGTCGCCATGCATGCCGAATACGGCGGCGTGGTGCCCGAGCTGGCTTCCCGGGATCACATCCGGCGTCTGGTGCCCTTGTTGCGCCAGGTCCTGCAAGACAGTGCCGTCACGCTGGCGGAGGTGGATGCCGTGGCCTACACCCAGGGGCCCGGCCTGGCCGGGGCCCTGCTCGTGGGCTGCGCCTTCGCCGAAGGGCTGGCCGCCAGCCTGGGCAAGCCGACCCTGCCCGTGCATCACCTGGAAGGACATCTGCTTTCTCCCCTGCTGGCGCGGGACCCTCCCGAGTTTCCCTTCGTGGCTTTGTTGGTTTCCGGTGGACACACCCAGCTGATGGCCGTGGCCGGCGTCGGCCAGTACGAATTGCTGGGGGAGACCCTTGATGATGCGGCGGGCGAGGCCTTCGACAAGACCGCCAAGCTCCTGGGGCTCGGCTACCCGGGCGGCCCGGCCCTGTCGAAACTGGCGGATGCCGGCAGACCCGGCGTCTACGACCTGCCCCGGCCCATGCTTCATTCCGGCGACTTCAACTTCAGCTTTGCCGGCCTCAAGACCGCCGTGCTCACCCTGGTGCGGGACAAGGCGGAGGACCGCCCCGGTTTCCACGCCGACGTGGCCCGGGCCTTCCAGGACGCCCTGGTGGAAGTGCTGGTGAAGAAATCCATCGCCGCCTTGAAGCACACGGGCATGCAGCGTCTGGTGGTCGCCGGCGGCGTCGGCGCCAACCGGCAGTTGCGTCTGGCCCTGAACGAAGCGGCCGGAAAGCGCCGCTGCCAGGTCCATTACCCGGAGCTGGAATTCTGCACCGACAACGGTGCCATGATCGCCTTTGCCGGAGCCATGCGCCTCATGGCCGGTGCCAGGGCCCGGCCCGCCGGGATGTTTGCGGTGCGGCCGCGCTGGCCCCTGAACGAACTGATGGGCGCCTGAGCGCCCATCGTCGATCCCGTGAAGCCTGGGGTGGCTCAGGCTTTTTTCCCGGCTCCTATCTTCGTTTCCTGGCCGGCCAGCAGACGCTGGATGTTGGCAAAGTGCTTGGCGATCAGGGCCAGGCTCATGGCCAGGACCACGCCGGTATAGCCGTCGGCCCCATCGAACAGCATGGCGTAGGCCGGCGCCAGCAGGGCCGCGACGATGGCGGCCAGGGAGGAATAGCGGCTCAGGTAGGCGGTGACGATCCAGGTGGCCAGGGTGGCGACGCCCACCAGGGGGGCGAGGGCCAGCAGCACCCCGGCGGCGGTGGCCACACCCTTGCCGCCCTTGAACTTGAGAAAGACCGGGTAGAGGTGGCCGAGGAACACGGCCAGGGCCACGAGGCCGATGGTCTGCTCCGGCAGTTCCAGGGCCTTGGCCAGCAGCACGGCCACCGTGCCCTTCAGGGCATCGCCCAGCAGGGTGAACAGGGCCGCCTTCTTGTTGCCGGTGCGCAGCACGTTGGTGGCGCCGGGGTTGCCCGAGCCATAGGTGCGCGGGTCGGCCAGCTTGAAGAGCTTGGCACTGAGCACGGCAAAGGAAACGGAGCCGAGCAGATAGGCGGCGAGGCAGGCGATCAGGGAGGTCAGCGCAGGGCTCATGGCAGGCGGGGGAGGAAGTCAGCTGGGTTACAATGCGGCGCCAGATTCTACACTCCCGCCCCATGGACATCATCTTTATCGAGGAATTGCGCGCCGAAACCTGGATCGGCATCTACCCCCGGGAGAAGGCCATGCCCCAGACGGTGGTGCTGGATATCCAGATGGGAGTGTCCACCGCCTCGGCCGGAGCCAGCGATGATATCGGCGACACCATCGACTACGCGGTGGTCACCGAACGCCTGCGCAGCGAACTTTCATCCCGCCATTTCAACCTGCTGGAAAAACTGGCCGAATTCGTCGCCACCCTGATCCTGGAGGACTACGCCGCCCAGTGGGTGCGCATCTCCGTGGCCAAGCTGGGAATGATGCAAGGGGTAAAGCGGGTGGGCGTCATCATCGAACGCTCGGCCTGATCATTTTTCCTGGGCCACACTCACCTGGGTGGGGTTCAGCAAGGTGAGCAGGTCGTGGGGATGGATGCCCACGAGGAAGCCCCGGCGGCCGCCGTTGATGTAGATCAGGGGGAGGTCGAGGATGGTCTTTTCCAGATAGACGGGTAGGGCCTTCTTCGTGCCGAAGGGGCTGGTGCCGCCTACCAGATAGCCCGTGTGGCGCTGGGCGACTTCGGGCTTGCACGGTTCCACTTTCTTCACGCCGGCCTGGCGCGCCAGTTCCTTGGCGGATACCTTGCGGTCCCCGTGCATCAGCACGATCAGGGGTTTTGCGTTTTCGTCCTGGAACACCAGGGTTTTCACCACCGCGTGCTCGTCCACATTGAGACTGCGGGCCGAGACGGCCGTGCCGCCATGTTCCACATAGTCGTAGAGATGGTTGGAAAACGCCACCTGGTGCTTGCGCAGGAACTGGGTGGCCGGGGTTTCGGGAGCGTGGGATTCGTGTTTCATGGGGTGGTTTCGGGCATGGGGGAGGAGTCAGCCCCGGGGATGGTGGAGGCCGTGCAGCCGTTTCAGCCGTTCCCGGGCCACATGGGTGTAGATCTGGGTGGTGGTGATGTCGGCATGACCCAGCAGCAGTTGCACCACCCGCAGGTCGGCACCGTGGTTGAGCAGGTGGGTGGCGAAGGCGTGGCGCAGCACGTGGGGGGATAGCTGTTCCCGGGCGATGCCGGCCCGGGGGGCGTAGCCCTTGATCAGGGTCCAGAACATCTGCCGGGTCATGGGGGCGGCCCGGGCGGTGACGAACACGGCCTCGCAGGGGCGGCCTGCCAGCAGTTCGGTGCGGCCTTCCTGGATGAAGGTGCGCAGCCAGTCCAGGGCGACTTCGCCCAGGGGCACCAGGCGTTCCTTGTTGCCTTTGCCCATGATCCGCACCACTCCTTCGTTGAAACCGATCTCGTGCAGTTTCAGGCCGACCAGTTCCGAGACCCGCAGACCGGTGGCGTAGAGGGTTTCCAGCATGGCCCGGTCGCGCTGGCCCAGGGGGGTGTCGGTGTCGGGGGCCTGGAGCAGGGCTTCCACCTGGGCCTCCGAGAGGGTCTTGGGCAGTCGGCCCGGGGTGACGGGGCGCGAGAGGCGGCCGGTGGGGTCGGACGCGAGTCGGCCGCGACCGACCTGCCAGCGGTAGAAGCGGCGCAGGCTGGAAAGGTAGCGGGATTGGGAGGTGGCTTTCTTTTCCCGGGAAAGCTGGGCCACGAAGGCCAGCAGGTCGGCTTCGGCCGCCTGCAGCAGGGCGGGACGATCCTCGGTGGCCAGCCAGCGGCCCAGGGCAGTGAGGTCGGCCCGATAGCTGTCCAGGGTGGTCTTGGCGAGTCCGTCTTCGAGCCACAGGGCGTCGCAGAAGGTGTCGATCTCCGCCTGGTCTGCCGGGCGTAGCGGCGTGGGGGCTTCAGGGGTGGATTCCGGCTTCATGGGCCAGGAGCCAGCGTTTCACGTCCAGGAGAAAGCCGCCCCGGGCCCGATTGAAACCGCCCAGCCCGCCCTGGGCGGCTAGGACCCGGTGGCAGGGCACGATCAGGGGCAGCGGGTTGGCGCCACAGGCACCGCCCACGGCCCGGGGGGCGCTGCCCAGGGCACGGGCCAGCTCGCCGTAGCTGCGGGTTTCGCCCGGGGGGATGGCGGCGATCTGCTGCCAGACCCGGTGCTGGAAGGGGGTGCCCCGGGGGGCCAGGGGCAGGTCGAATTGGAAGCGGGCGTCGGCGAGCCAGGCGGTGAGTTGCCGGGCGGCTTCGGCCGCCAGGGGGGTTCGGGCGGCCTGAGTCTGACGGGGTTCGAGAAACTCGATGCCCGTCAGGGCGGCTGCGGTGCAGGTCAGTCCCAGGGCAAAGCCCGGGGCTGCGACCACAGCATCCCAGCGGCGGGCCGGATCAGGCGCGCACGTGGCCATTGCCGAACACCACCCATTTCTGGCTGGTCAGACCTTCCAGACCCACCGGGCCCCGGGCGTGGATCTTGTCGGTGGAGATGCCGATCTCGGCGCCCAGGCCGTACTCGAAACCGTCGGCAAAGCGGGTGGAGGCGTTGATCATCACCGAGCTGGAATCCACCTCGCGCAGGAAGCGCATGGCCAGAGTGTGGTTTTCCGTGACGATGGCTTCCGTGTGGTGGGAGGAATACTGGTTGATGTGGGCGATGGCCTCGTCGATGCCGGACACCACCTTCACCGAGATCACCGGGGCCAGGTATTCGGTGTAGTAGTCCTCGTCGGTGGCGGGCTGGGCGTTGGCGACGATGGCCCGGGTTTCCGCGCAGCCGCGGATTTCCACGCCCTTTTCGGTGAGCATCCGGGCGATGGGGGGCAGCAGGGAGGCCGCCACGGCGCGGTCCACCAGCAGCGACTCGGCGGTGTTGCAGGTGCCGTAGCGCTGGGTCTTGGCATTTTCGACGATCTTCAAGGCCTTGTCGGGATCGGCTTCGGTCTCCAGGTATACGTGGCAGTTGCCGTCCAGGTGCTGGATCATGGGCACCCGGGCTTCGGCCAGGAGGCGGGCGATCAGGCCCTTACCGCCCCGGGGCACGATCACGTCCACGTATTCGCGCAGGGTGATCAGTTCGCCCACGGCGGCCCGGTCGGTGGTGTCCACCACTTGCACGGCTTCGGCCGGCAGTCCGGCGGCCTGCAGGCCTTCCTGTACCAGGGCAGCGATGGCCCGGTTGCAGTGGATGGCCTCGGAGCCGCCGCGCAGGATGGCGGCGTTGCCGGATTTCAGGCACAGGGCGGCGGCGTCGGCGGTGACATTGGGGCGGGCTTCATAGATGATGCCGATCACGCCCAGGGGCACGCGCATCTTGCCTACCTGGATGCCGGAGGGGCGGAACTTGATGTCGGTCATCTCACCGATGGGGTCGGGGAGCTGGGCGATCTGGCGCACCCCCTCGGCCATGTTGTCCACACCCTTGGGGGAGAGGGTCAGACGGTCCACCAGAGCAGGCTCCAGGCCGGCGGCCCGGGCGGCCTCCAGATCCCTGGCGTTGGCGGCCAGCAGGGCTTCCTTCTCGCGCAGGATGGCGGCGGCGATGGCTTCCAGGGCGGTGTTCTTCTCGGCGGTGCTGGCGCGGGCCAGACGGCGGGAGGCGGCGCGGGCCTGCTGGCCCAGGGTCTGCATGTAGTGCTTGATGTCCATGGGGGCGCGGGAAATTGAGCAAAGCGAAGATTATAGCCACGGGCCGGGGACAAATCTGAACGGAACCTTTCCGGAGCAGGTAAACTCTTACCCACACTTTCACTAAGGTAATCCCTGCCAGGGGGTCGAATGACACAGAAACTGATTTTGCCGGCCGAGGTCAAGGTCTGCGCCACTTGCTGCTACTGGGACGGTGAGCGCCACGTGGATACGGAAATGCAGGTGGTGGTGGTGTCCGAGGAGTGCCAGGGGGAGTGTCTGGTGACTGAATGCCAGGCCCATGGGCTCACGGACGTGCGCAACATGGAATCTTGTCTCTGGGACGACCTCGGGCCCGAAGAAGCGGGCCGGGGCGATTGATCATCTCATCTCTGCGCGACGAGCAGCATTCCCAGTCTGAGAAAGCCTTCCCAGACATTGCCCTGTTCCAGACCCTTGATGCAGCGGTCCAGCCGGGCGGCCTGGCTCAGGGCCTCTTTCAGCGTCCTGCCGTTCAGACCCTGCAGGGCCTTGCGCACCAGCCCCTGACGCGGGCCCCAGATGCGCAGTTCCTTGAACACCAGTTCCTGGGGCTGACCCCGGGCCAGTCCGGCCTTGGCCTGGGCCAGGGTGCGGATTTCCTCGGTCATGGCCCAGAGCACGAGCACCGGTGATTCCCCTTCCTGCTCCAGTCCTGCCAGGGTCCGGTCGAGCCGGGGCAGGTCCCCGGCCAGCAGGGCCTCGCGCAGATCGTCCAGGCTGTAGCGGGCCACGTTGAGCACCGCGTTGCGGATCTGTTCAAGACTCAGGGCGCCCTGGGGGTAAAGCAATCCCAGTTTCTGGATTTCCTGGTGGGCGGCCAGCAGGTTGCCCTCCACCCGTTCCGCCATGAAGCGCAGCCCTTCCTCGTCGGCGTGCTGATGCTGGCGGCGTAGCCGCCCGGCGATCCAGCCCGGCAGTTCGGCCAGGGGTGGCGAATTGAGTTTGACCACGATGCCGGCCTGGGTCAGCCCGGTGAACCAGGCGGCCTTTTCTTCCTTCCAGTCCAGTTGCGGCAGGGTGAGCAGCAGGACATTGTCCGGCCCCATGCGCTGGCAGTAGTCGAGCAAGGCGGCGCTGCCATCCTTGCCCGGCTTGCCGTTGGGGATGCGCAGATCCACCAGCTTCAGGCCGCCGAACAGGGACATGCTGCTGGTGGCGGCGGCGAGCTGGGCCCAGTCGAAGCCGGGCAGGGCCGTGAGTACCTCCCGTTCCGTATAGCCCTGCTGCCGGGCCGCCGCCCGGATGGCGTCGGCGGCTTCGAGCACCAGCAGGGGGGAGTCGCCGCAGACCACGTACAGGGGTTTGAGTCCCCTTTCCAGTTGCCCCGGCAGTTGCTCTGCCTTGATGAGCATCAGTTGTCTTCTTCCTCGACCGGGGGGGGCAGGGCCTGTCTGGCCGTCAGGCGGCGCAGGATCTGCTGGGCCAGGTCCTGCTGCATGGACTGCCAGAGGAATTCCTCTTCCTGGTTCTTGGCCAGCACCTGGTTGTCGTCATAGGTGACTTCCCGGGCCAGGATGATTTCGTTGACCGGAGTCAGCGGCGTGCCCTTGCCATCCACCAGGCGGAAGCTGTAACGCAGGCGCAGCTGGTATTCCCGGGCGCGGCCTTCGGCGTTCATGGCGGCGATGATCCGTTCCCGTTTTTCCCCTACCTGCTGGAACACGGCTTCGGCCTTCTTCGGGTCGTCCACCAGCAGCCCGGGCTGGTTGGCCCGGATCTGGCGGCGCAGGTCGGCGCCCAGGGGCGAGTTGGCCGGCAGGCCGATGTGGAGGCTCTGGTAGGGTAGTGTGAAGGCGCCTCGCAGCTTGAAGCCGCAGGCTCCCAGTGCGAGAGCCAGGCAGAGGATCAGGCTGGAGCGGAGCAGGGCTGGACGCATGGCTTCTCCGGCTGGGTCAGACGACGATGTTCACCAGGCGGCCGGGCACCACCACCACCTTCTTGGGGGGCTTGCCTTCCATGAACTTGATGGCGGCCTCGCTGCCCAGCGCGGCCGCTTCGATGCCGGCCTTGTCGGCAGTGGCGGGCACCTTGAGGCTGCCGCGCAGCTTGCCGTTTACCTGGATCATCAGCTCGATCTCGTCCTGCACCAGGGCGGTTTCATCCACCTGGGGGAAGGCGGCCTGGGCCGCATCGGCACCGGGCTTGAGCGCCGCATAGGCGATCTGGCCGATGTGGGGCACGATGGGGAACAGCATCAGTACCACCGCTTCCAGGATTTCCTGGGCCAGGGCACGACCGGCGGCATCCCTCAGATCGGCCTTGTCATGGGCGTTGAGGAGTTCCATGACAGCGGCCACGGCGGTGTTGAACTGCTGGCGGCGGCCATAGTCGTCACGTACCTTGGCAATGGTCTGATGCAGCTTGCGGCGCAAGTCCTTCAGAGGCTCGGGCAGTTCGGCGCCGCTGCTGCAGGCAGCGACGGGACCCGCCGCCACATGTTCGTGTACGGTCTTCCAGACCCGGCGCAGGAAGCGGTAGGCCCCTTCGACCCCTGCATCGGACCATTCCAGGGACTGCTCCGGGGGCGCTGCGAACATCATGAACAGGCGGGCCGTGTCGGCGCCGTACTGGTCGATCAGGGCCTGCGGGTCCACGCCGTTGTTCTTCGACTTGGACATCTTCTCGGTGCCGCCGATGATCACCGGTTGGCCGTCGGATTTCAGCGTCGCGCCGGTGGGGCGGCCCCGCTCGTCGGTGGCCACGTCCACGTCGGCCGGGTTGATCCACAGCTTCTTGCCATTTTCACCCTCGCGGTAAAAGGTGGGCGCCACCACCATGCCCTGGGTGAGCAGGCGTTTGAAGGGCTCGTCGATGGGGGCCACGCCGGGCAGGCCCACATCGCGGATCAGTTTGGTGAAGAAGCGGGCGTACAGGAGGTGCAGGATGGCGTGCTCGATGCCGCCGATGTACTGGTCGATGCCGCCCTGGCACCAGTAATTGACCCGCTCGTCGAGCATGGCCTTATCGTTGTCCGGGCAGGCGTAGCGCAGGAAGTACCAGGAGGACTCCACGAAGGTGTCCATGGTGTCGGTCTCGCGCTTGGCCGGCTTGCCACACTTGGGGCAGGTGCATTCGTAGAACTCGGGCATCTTGGCGAGCGGCGAACCCGTGCCGGTGATTTCCACGTTCTCGGGCAGCACCACGGGCAGTTGCTCGTCGGGCACCGGCACGTCGCCGCAGTCGGCGCAGTGAATGATGGGGATCGGGCAGCCCCAGTAACGCTGGCGGGAAATACCCCAGTCACGCAGGCGGAACTGGGTCTTCTTCTCGCCCAGCCCCTTGGCCGAGAGATCGGCGGCGATGGCGTCAACGGCGGCTTCGTGGTTCAAACCGTCGTATTTGCCGGAATGAACGCAAACGCCCTTGGTCTTGTCGCCATACCAGTCCTGCCAGGCCTCGAGACTGAAGGTTTCACCTTCAGCGGCGATGACCTGCTTGATCGGCAGCTGGTACTTCTTGGCGAAGGCAAAGTCCCGTTCGTCGTGTGCCGGCACGGCCATCACGGCGCCTTCACCGTAGTTCATGAGCACGTAGTTGCCGACCCATACCGGCACTTGTGCGCCGGTGATGGGGTGCTGGACGAACAGGCCGGTGGGCATGCCCTTCTTTTCCATGGTGGCGAGGTCGGCTTCGGCGACGCCGCCCCGCTTGCATTCCTCGATGAAGGCGGCCAGTTCCGGATTGTTCTGGGCGGCGCGGGTGGCGAGCGGGTGTTCGGCGGCCACGGCGACGAAGGTGACGCCCATCAGGGTGTCGGCCCGGGTGGTGAATACCCACAGCTTTTCGCTCTTGCCGTCCAGCTCGTAGGGGAAGGCCAGGCGCACGCCCACGCTCTTGCCGATCCAGTTCTTCTGCATCAGGCGCACCTGCTCGGGCCAGCCATCCAGCTTGTCCAGGTCGGCCAGCAGTTCCTCGGCGTAGGCGGTGATCTTCATGTAGTACATGGGGATCTCGCGCTTTTCCACCAGGGCGCCGGAGCGCCAGCCGCGCCCGTCGATCACCTGTTCATTGGCCAGTACCGTTTGATCCACCGGGTCCCAGTTCACCGTGCCCAGCTTCTTGTAGATCAGGCCCTTTTCGAAGAGGCGGGTGAACAGCCACTGTTCCCATCGGTAGTAGCGGGGCGTGCAGGTGGCGAATTCCCGCTCCCAGTCGATGGCGAAACCCAGGGACTGGAGTTGCTTTTTCATGTAGTCGATGTTCTGGTAGGTCCAGCCGGCCGGGGCCACGTGGTTGGCGAGCGCGGCGTTTTCCGCCGGCATGCCGAAGGCGTCCCAGCCCATGGGCTGCAGGACGTTGAAGCCCAGCATTTTATGGAAGCGGGCCAGCACGTCGCCGATGGTGTAGTTGCGCACGTGCCCCATGTGCAGCTTCCCGGAGGGGTAGGGGAACATGGACAGGCAGTAGTACTTGGGACGGGTGGCGTCTTCGACGGCGCGGGCGGCGCCGGTTTTCTGCCAGTGGGCCTGGGCGGCGCGTTCGATGTCGGCGGGCGTATATTTTTCCTGCATGGCGGGGATTTCCGGTGATGCGCTGTTCGGGTGGGTGGCAAACATGCCAAAGGGAGGGATTATACCTGCGAGGACTTTCCCGCAGCCGGCGGTCTTGTCCAGGGCGCAAACAAAAGCGCCGCCCCGGTGCGGGGGCGGCGCTGCTGGGGGCATACCGGCGCGGCTTCAGGCGGCGCGGTTCTGCATGGCTTTGGGCAGGTAGAGGTTCTGCCAGGTGTGTTGCCAGAAGCGATAGGCATTCTGGGCGGCCATCAGGGATAGCAGGGACATGCGGCTCTGGTGGCGCCACATCCAGTCCACCCGGGGGGCGGGGATGATGTTGTCGGGACTGGCCTCCGGGAGGGTGGCCTCTTCCGCAGCCAGGTCCAGGAAGCGCTCCACGGCCAGGCCCCAGTATTCGGAGCCTTCGGCCTTGCCGGTCAGGGCTTCGGCTTCACCGGCGGCACGGCGCCAGAGCTTCAGGGCCAGGGCTTCGCTGATGCCGGCCTTCTTGGCGATCCAGGGCAGGATTTTCGGGGCTTTCATGGTGTTTCTCCTTTCAGGGTTCCGGCTTCTTCAACCGGCGCGATTCGGCATCCTCTCTCTTGTGAACAGATTTTGCTGCATCGCAGTATGAATTGTATTCCAGGTTTGCTGCCTGTTTCGAGTCGTTTTACCTTTCCGGGTTCAATATTTTTGTGCGTTGCACAAAAACAACGCCGGACCAGGAAGGCTACAATGGCGCGAATTCTAGATTTCCTTTTCTGCTTTGCCATCCGGGTTTTCCACATGTCCGACCTGCTAGCCCATCTCAACCCCCCTCAACTCCAGGCGGTGACCTTGCCGCCAGTGCATGGCCTGATCCTGGCGGGGGCAGGCAGCGGCAAGACCCGGGTGCTCACCACCCGCATTGCCTGGCTGGTGTCCACGGGCCAGGTCAGCCCCCACGGGGTGCTGGCCGTCACCTTCACCAACAAGGCGGCGAAGGAAATGCTGACCCGGCTCTCCGCCCTGGTGCCCATCCATCCCCGGGGCCTGTGGATCGGCACCTTCCACGGCCTGTGCAACCGCATGTTGCGCGCCCATCACCGGGATGCGGGCCTGCCCCAGACCTTTCAGATTCTCGATTCCGCGGATCAACTGGGGGCCATCAAGCGGTTGATGAAGAATCTCGGCGTGGATGACGAGAAATATCCGCCCCGGGAGCTGATGCATTTCATCAATGCCCACAAGGAGCAGGGCATCCGCGCCGGGCAGGCGGAGGCCTACGACCCCCACACCCGCAAGAAGGTGGAGCTTTACAGTGAATACGAGGCCCAGTGCCAGCGGGAAGGGGTGGTGGATTTCGCCGAGCTGCTGCTGCGCTGCTACGAGCTTTTGAGCCGCAACGAGCCCCTGCGCCGCCACTACCAGGAGCGTTTTCGCCACATTCTGGTGGACGAGTTCCAGGATACCAACAAGCTTCAGTACGCCTGGCTGAAGCTCCTGGCAGGCGGCGGCGCCGCGGTTTTTGCCGTGGGGGACGACGACCAGAGCATCTACGCCTTCCGGGGGGCGGAGGTGGGGAATATGCGCGAGTTCGAACGGGACTTTGCCGGCCCCCACGTGATCCGCCTGGAACAAAACTACCGCTCCCACGGCAACATCCTCGATGCCGCCAACGCCCTGATCAAGCACAACCGGGAGCGGCTGGGCAAGAACCTGTGGACCGATGCGGGCAACGGTGAGCCGATCCGGGTGTTCGAGGGCTTTACCGATCTGGACGAGGCCCGCTTCGTGGTGGACGAGATCCGGGCCCTGGTGGAGGAAGGGTTCAGCCGTACCCAGATTGCGCTGCTTTATCGTTCCAACGCCCAGTCCCGGGTGCTCGAGCATGAGCTGTTCACCCGCGCCGTTCCCTACCGGGTCTATGGGGGGCTGCGCTTCTTCGAGCGTCAGGAAATCAAGCACGCGCTCGCCTACCTGCGCCTGCTGGCCAATCCGGACGATGACACGGCCTTTTTACGGGTGGTGAATTTCCCCACCCGGGGCATCGGCGCCCGCAGCCTGGAAAACCTTCAGGCCACGGCCCACCAGATGAACTCCAGCCTCTACAACGCGGCGGCTTCCTTGACCGGCAAGGCGGGGGCCGTCGTGGGGGGCTTCATCCGCCTGATCGAAGAACTGCGTCAGGAAACCGAAGGCCTGCGGCTGCCGGAGATGGTGGCGCATGTGCTGGAAAAGAGCGGCCTGGCCGAGTTCTACCGGAACGACAAGGAAGGCCAGGAGCGGCTGGAGAACCTGGACGAACTGATCAATGCCGCCGCCACCTTCGTGGATGACGAAGGGGCCGTGGGGGAGGCCGGCGCCCTGCTGTCCTTCCTTTCCCACGCCTCCCTTGAATCGGGCGAGCACCAAGCTGGCGAAGGCCAGGATGCGGTGCAATTGATGACCGTCCATGCGGCCAAGGGGCTGGAGTTCGATGTGGTGTTCATCACCGGCCTGGAACAGGGGCTGTTTCCCCACGAAAACGCTGCCCAGGACCGAAACGGCCTGGAGGAGGAACGCCGCCTGATGTACGTGGCGATCACCCGGGCCCGGAAGCGGCTCTACCTCTGCCATGCCCAGAGCCGCATGCTGCATGGCCAGACCCGCTACTGCGCGCCTTCGGTCTTCCTCGAGGAGATTCCCCAGGAACTGCTCCGGCTCCTCACCCGGGCCCGGCCGGTAGCGCCGGTCTGGAGCAGCCGGGGGGGAGAGGTGGCTGCTGCTCTGCCTTCCGGTTCGACAGGGGAATTGCCTGGTGGCCTGCGGGTCGGCATGAATGTGCGCCATGCCAAATTCGGCTTCGGCGTCATCGTCGATGCGGAAGGCGGGGGCAACGATGCCAAAGTGCAGGTGAACTTTGGCAGCGCCGGCATGAAATGGCTGTCGCTGGAATACGCCAGGCTCGATCCCGCCTGAGGCCGGAGGGCCAGGGGCGGACCCCGGCCGCTTCTGGCGGAACGGGCGGGGTCGGGGTTCAGCGCCGCTTGGGCGCCGGACTCAGGGAGGCGATCTGGCGGCTGAAGGCGGCGGTGTTCTTGATGCTTCTGGCTTCCAGGGCATCGAAACGGTCGCCCATGGTGGTGGCCAGCCGCGCCAGCCGCTCATCCGCCCCGGGGTGGGTGGAGAACAGCAGATCGAAGCCGGCCTGGCCGGCGTTGGCCGCATACATCTGCAGCACACGGGGCAGGCCGAAGGGGTCGTAGCCAGCCCGGGTGGCCAGCACCACGCCCATGCGGTCGGCCTGATACTCGTCATCCTTGTCGAGGCCGGAGCTGTAGACCCCCGGGTCAGATTGACCAGGGCCGCCAGTTCCCCCTTGCCCTGGCTCTGGGCCAAGGTATTGGCCAGGCCGCCGAGGGCGGCGGCGCGGTCCTTCTTGATCATGGTCTGGACGTAATGCCCCATGATCACGTGGCTGATTTCATGGGCCAGCACTCCAGCCAGCTCGGATTCGTTCTGCAGGCGTTGCAGCAGGCCCTTGGTGACAAAGACATAACCGGCGGGGGCGGCAAAGGCGTTGATGTTCTCCGTTTCCAGGACGCCGAAGCGCCACTGCACGTCATGCCTGCCGGTCTGCAGCGCGATCCATTGCCCTACCTGATTGACGTAGCGTTGCAGCCCGGGGTTCTGCACCAGCGGGGCGGCGCCCAGCAACAGGGCAGCGGATTCCTCGCCCATGCGGGCCTCTTCCTGGGGCGTGACGGTCTGGTTGAAGGTGCGTGCCAGATTGCCGCCGTGTTCCAGGGCGGCGTTGAGGTCCAGGGTCCTGCAGCCCGAAAGCCCGGTGGCGGCGGCCAGGGTCAGGGCGATGGCGAGGGGGCGGAAAGTGCGGGTGTGTTTCATGACCGGCTCCTCAGTTCCGTTGTCCGTCGGTGGCATCCAGGTAGCTGATTTCCTGGGACTTCAGGCGGTTTTCCTTGGCGTAGCGCTCCGCATCCTTGCCGGAGGCCCGGTACTGGTCCATGCGCTTGACCTCCTGGAAGTTCGGGGCAGCCTGGGCCAGGTCGTCCTTACTGATCCCCTTGGCGCCCGTGGTGGCCGTATGGCCGGTGCTGCCGGTGCGGGCCACATTGCCCAGGGTGCCCAGGCTCTGGGCAATGCCGGCGCCCGAGTCGCCCTGCTTGTCCGGACGCACGTTCAGCAGCCGGACCCAGCCGCTCTGGCCGTTGCTGGTGCGCACCTGGGTCCAGCCGCCATCATTGCCGATGACCGTGACCCGGCTCTGTTCCGGCAGGCTGGTGACGGTGGCAGCATCGGTGAAGGGTTTTGCCTTCAGGTCCGAGGCTCGGGTCAGGGTCGCGTTTTCCGCCCAGGCGGCGGTGCTGAGGCCGGCGGCCAGCAGCAGGGGGATGAGGCGGGAGGTTTTCATGGAGTGCTCCTCGGTTCAAATAAGCGGACAGGGCGTTCCCGCCCCTTGACCTTGGCTTCGCCATGGTCGATGAAGATGAATTCGCCTGGCGCCTGGGCCATGCAGGCATCCCGGGTGGCTTCGGAGACCAGGATGCGGGCAACTCCTTTGGTCAGGCCTTCGATGCGACTGGCAAGATTAACCGTATCTCCGATGGCCGTGTAGTCCAGTCGCTGGGATGAGCCGAGAAAACCCACCACGGCCGGACCGGTGTGGATGCCGATGCCGATATCGAAGTGGGTTCCTGCTTCCCCAAGCTCATGCTTGAAGCGCTCCAGCCGCTCCTGCATCCCGAGCGCGGCCCGCACGGCCTGGGCCGCGTGAGTGGCTGATGCCATAGGGGCGCCCCAGAAGGCCATGATGGCATCCCCGATGAACTTGTCGAGGGTGCCCCCCTCCTGGAAGATGGCCTCCACCTGGGTGTCGAAGTAGCGGTTCAGGAGGCGCACGATTTCTTCCGGCGGGCGGGTTTCCGAAAGCGTGGTGAAGCCGCGGATGTCCGAGAACAGCACGGTGATGTCCCGGCTGCTGCCCTCCTGGGCGGTTGCCAGCACCCCGCCTTCCGTCACGGCCTCTACCACCCGGGGGTCGAGAAAGCGCCCGAACATGCGGACGGTATGTTCCCGTTGCAGGCGTTCCCGCACATAGGCGCCCAGGGCACACAGGGCAAAGAACAGCCAGGCGCTCAACAAGGTGGAGAAAGGCTGCCAGAGCAGATTCTGTCCGAGCAGGATCCAGGCGAGGTAAAGGCTGGCCAGGGTGGCGAGCAGCAGCCAGCCGCCCTGGCGCAGGGGGCTCACCTGCAGGTAAGTGGCCCGACTCAAGCCAAGGATTAGCAACAGGCCCAGCCCCAGGCTCGCCAGGGGGGACACTGGCCGCAGGTAATCGCCGTGCATCAGATTGGCCAGGGCGGTGGCGAGGATGGCGGGGCCCGGGGTCGTGGCGGACAGGGGGGTGGGCCGCAGATCGTGCAGGCCGGGGGCGGCCGCCCCGATGATTACGATCCGGTCACGCAGATCCGGCAGATCCCGGGGAGACTGCTTGAGGCTTTCGAGGAAAATCCGGCTGTAGGAGATGCGCGTGAAAGGGGCGCCATAAAAGTGCAGGTGCAGATCGGCACCCTCCGGCACGGCCACCCCCGTTTCACGGGCGACCCGGGCGGGCATGCTCGGCAGTACCCAGCCTTCGTGGGGAAAGTGGAGCCAGTAGCGGCGGCCGACACCATCTTCGTCCTGCAGGAAGTTGATCAGTCCGGTGCGCCACACTTCCGGCGACAGGGCCTTGGGAGCCAGCAGGGGAAGCCCGGCATTGGGGTTGGCCTCGTCCGTGGCCCGGGCCCCCAGGATCGGTGGCAACTGCGCCAGGCGGGAAGGCTCCCCCTCGGTGACCACCAGGGGCAGATAGGCCGGGTGGCGGCGCAGGGCCTCCTCGAACACCCGGTCGCTTTCAGGGCGGAAACGATCCGGCTCACTGAAAATCAGGTCGAAGATCACCGCCCGTGGGCCTTGTCTGGCCAGAAAATGCAGCAACTCCCCGTGAATGGCCCGGGGCCAGGGCCAGTTGCCGGCCAGGTCCAGCATCTCCGGATCGTCCAGGCTGTTCTGGTCGATGTCGATCAGGACAATCTCGGGCGGGGGGATCCGGGATCGGGCTTCCTGGCGCAAGAAAATATCCCCCAGCCGGGAGTCCAGGCCTTGCCAAGGTTGCCAGTAATGCAGGGCCGCCAGCCAGGCCATTGCCAGGCCCTGCAGCATGAGCAGGAGATTGCGGGCATCCAGTTTGATCAAGGCCATAACTCCGGGCGTGACGGAAAATGATTATGCCACTCCAACCCTCGGTCCCAGTTCCCGGGACCATGGGCACGGGGCAAACTGAATTCCCATAAACTTTGCAATAGGTGTTGACACCTTGTTCCATTGCTGTAGAATGCGG
>DDKS01000009.1 GCA_002340095.1 Betaproteobacteria bacterium UBA2592 | reverse complement strand
TATTTTGTAAACACCCTCTAAGTGTCCAGGCGCATCGTGTTGTGAGAGAGAACGGCACCTGCGGGTGCCGTTCTCGTTGGCACGAAATGTGCCTCTCCTGCGCTATGATGTTGGGAAAACTGCCGGCAGAGCATGAGGGAGGAGTAGGTTGTGAAAAAGAATTTGCCTGTAACACAGCACGAAGTGCCATTTCCCGAGGGAAGCTACATCGTTTCCCGCACCGACCTGAAGGGCGTGCTCACCTACGCCAATGACACCTTCGTCCAGGTGAGCGGCTTTTCCCGGGAGGAGCTGATAGGCCAGAGCCACAATCTGGTCCGGCATCCGGACATGCCGCCCCAGGCCTTTGCCCAGTTGTGGGCCACGGTGCAGGCGGGCCTGCCCTGGCAGGGCATTGTCAAGAACCGCTGCAAGAATGGCGATCACTACTGGGTGGACGCCCTGGTGGTGCCGGTACGCAAGAACGACGAGACCATCGGCTACATGTCGGTGCGGACCGCGCCCAGCCGCGAGCAGGTCCAGGCCGCTGAGCAGCTCTATGCCCGCCTCAATGCCAGCGGTGGCTCCCTGCCGATGCCGGGCGGCCGGCCGATGTCCCTGCGCACCCGGCTCATCGGGCTGGCGGTGCTGTTGGTACTCCTCCAGCTCTGCTCCAATTTCCTCGACATCTTCGGGGGCGGCAGCGAACTGGCCACCTGGCTGGGCCACGGCCTGGGCATCGCCGGCATTTTCGCCGGTCTGCTGCTGGTGCGCTGGCAGGGCCAGACCCTGACGGGGATCGAACAGGCCACCCGGGTCATGGACCACATCGCCCAGGGGGATTTGACCGATACCATTCCGAACCACCGCCGCGATGAGCTGGGGCAGATGTACCATGCCATGACCGCCATGCAGGCCCATCTCAAGGTCATGCTCGCGGAAATCGCCGAGGCGGCCCAGCGCATCAAGGGAGATTCCGGTCAGTTGCAAGAAGAGATGGGCACCATTCACGGCGAGTCGGCCAGCCAGTCGGAATCCGTGTCCCACATCGCTGCCGATGTGGAGGAGCTGAGTTCGGCTGCGCGCCAGATGGCGGCCGGAGCGAAGGAGACGGCCGAGGCGGTGGATGCCTCGCGGGAACTCCTGGGGGCGGCCATGGAGCGCATGCGCCAGGGGCGCCAGGCTTCCCACCAGGTGGTGGCGACCGTCGAACGCGCCAGCCAGACCATGCACCAGTTGTTCGAGTCGATCCGGCAGATCGGTGCGGTGTCCCGGGGCATCCAGGAGATTTCGGAGCAGACCAACCTGCTTGCCCTCAATGCTGCCATCGAGGCGGCCCGGGCGGGGGAGGCGGGCCGTGGTTTTGCCGTGGTGGCCGATGAGGTGCGCAAACTGGCCGACCGGGCCGGCAGCCAGACGGCGGAAATCAGCCGTACCGTCGCAGCCATCCAGACCGTCACCCAGGAGGCTCTGGCGGCCATGGAGCAGGCTGCTGCCCAGGTGATCGATGCGGACAAGGCCATGGACCGCTCCGATGAGGGCCTGACCCAGGTGGGGGTTCGCGGCGATTCCATGAGCGTGCTGGCCCAGCAGATTGCCCAGGCCGCCGCCGAGGAGTCGCGCGCTACCGAAGACATTGCCAGCCACCTGTCCCGCATCCTCAGCGGCATCGAGGAAAACGTCACGCATCTGGACAATGCCCACCAACGGACCCAGGGGCTGAACCAGGTGGCCGATGAATTGCGCGACCTGATCCACTATTTCCGCTTCATGCGCCGCTGAATCCCGTATCACCTGCCGCGCCCGCAACTCCCCGCCCAGGACGTGCCGGGAGTTCCGCTTTCTGGTGCATGGTGCGCCGGTCGGCCCGTTTTTGCACCACGCCTGTGCATCGGATTTCCCTTTTTTGCGGCAGTCACCGTTTTTTGCTGGCAAGTTATTGAATCATAAGGGTTGTTCTGCCCTGGCATGGTGCATGCTGATGCGTTCCCGTTCGATCCAGAAACGAGAACGCCCATGGCCTACTACAACGAAATGCACGATGCCGGCGGCAGTGTCCGGCCCCACTACCGCCGCTACGCCGAATGGCTCGAAACCACTTCCCCGGAGCGGATCGCCCGCAAGCGCGCCGAGGCTGACCTGGCCTTCCGCCGGGTGGGCATCACCTTCGCCGTCTATGGGGAGGAGGCGGGCAAGGAACGGCTGATTCCCTTCGACATCATCCCCCGCATCATTCCCGCCGCGGAATGGAGCGACATGGCGGCCGGGTTGCGGCAGCGGGTCAAGGCATTGAACTGCTTTTTGCACGACATCTACCACGATCAGGAAATCCTCAAGGCTGGCCACGTTCCCGCCGAGCAGGTGCTGAACAACGGCCAGTACCGGCCCGAGATGCAGGGGGTGGATGTGCCTGGGCAGATCTACGCCCACATCGCCGGGGTGGATGTGGTGCGGGCCGGGGCCGGGGAGTTCTACGTGCTGGAGGACAACCTGCGCGTGCCGTCCGGGGTCTCCTACATGATCGAGGACCGGAAGATGATGATGCGCCTGTTCCCGGAGCTTTTCGCCCGGCACAAGGTGGCGCCGGTACAGCACTACCCGGACCTGTTGCTGGACAACCTGCGCGCCGTGGCCCCCGTCGGTGTTTCCGATCCCACCTGCGTGGTGCTGACCCCCGGCGCCTACAACAGCGCCTACTTCGAACACACCTTCCTGGCCCAGCAGATGGGGGTCGAACTGGTGGAAGGCCGGGACCTGTTCGTCAAGGACGACACGGTCTGGATGCGCACCACCCAGGGGCCGAAGCGGGTGGACGTGATCTACCGCCGGGTGGATGACGACTTCCTCGACCCGGAAGCCTTCCGGGCCGATTCCATGCTGGGCGTGCCGGGTCTGCTGCGGGCCTACAAGGCGGGCCGGGTGACCCTGGCCAACGCCATCGGCACCGGGGTGGCGGACGACAAGTCCATCTACCCCTACGTGCCGGAGATGATCCGTTTCTACCTGGGCGAGGAACCCATCCTCAACAACGTGCCCACCTACATGTGCCGCAAGCCCGAGGACCTGAAGTATGTACTCGCCCACCTGCCCGAACTGGTGGTCAAGGAAGTGCACGGCGCCGGTGGCTACGGGATGCTGGTGGGGCCCGCCGCCACCCGGGACGAGATCGAACATTTCCGCCAGTTGCTGCTGGCCAAGCCCGAAGGCTACATCGCCCAGCCCACCCTGGCCCTGTCCAACTGTCCCACCTTCGTCGAGAGTGGCGTCGCCCCCCGACACCTGGACCTGCGTCCCTTCGTGCTCTCGGGCAAGGGCATTCATATGGTTCCCGGCGGCCTGACCCGGGTGGCCCTGCGCGAAGGTTCCCTGGTGGTGAATTCATCCCAGGGCGGCGGCACCAAGGACACCTGGGTGCTGGAAGACTGAGAGAGGGAGAGAAAAATGCTGAGCCGTACCGCCGACCACCTGTTCTGGATGTCCCGCTACGTCGAGCGGGCCGAGAATCTGGCCCGCCTGCTGGATGTGACCTGGCAGATGTCCATGGTGCCCCAGTCCCTGGAGGCCGCCAACCAGAACTGGTATGCCGTGATTGTCCTGAACAGCCTGGAGGATGACTTCGCCCGCAAGTACAGCGAGGTCAATGCCGACAATGTGCTGCGCTTCATGGTGAGCGACCCGGACAATCCTTCCTCCCTCTATTCCTGCCTGCGCATGGGGCGGGAGAACGCCCACGCGGTGCGCGGCACCATCACCGCCGAGATGTGGGAAACCCTGAACTCCACTTGGCTGGAGCTGCGGGCCCAGAGCTACGAGCAACTGACCGCCAACGGGCCGGGTGACTTCTTCGATTGGGTGAAGACCAAGTCCTCCCTGATCCGTGGCGTCACCCTGGGCACCATGCTGCAGGACGAGGCCTTCAATTTCATCCGCCTCGGCACCTTGCTGGAGCGGGCCGACAACACGGCGCGCATCCTGGATGTGAAGTACCACGTGCTGAAGCCGAAGGGGGAGGAGGGTACCAGCGACTTCTATCAGTGGGGGGCACTCCTGCGCTCCGTGTCCGCCTTCGAGGTGTACCGCAAGACCTACCGGGCCGTGATCAATCCGGAACGGGTGGCGGAACTGCTGATCCTGCAGCCGGACATGCCCCGTTCCCTGCTCTTCTGCCTGAAGGGGGTGGTGAAGAATCTGGAACTGCTGGCCAACCGCCAGTCCGAGGAAACCCTGCGTCGGGCCGGGCAGCTCTACTGCGAAATCCGCTATGCCCGCATCGAGGACATCCTCGCGCATGGCCTGCACGAGTACCTGAGCGACTTCATGGACCGCATCTACGACCTGGGCAACGGCATCAGCCGCGACTTCCTCGTTCCCGCGCAGGAGGTCGCATGACCTACTGCGTTGCCATGCGCCTCGACAAGGGACTGGTGTTCCTGTCCGATTCCCGCACCAACGCCGGGGTGGACCACATCAACAGCTTCCGCAAGCTGCACTGCTTCGAGCGGGAAGGGGAGCGGGTGATGGTGCTCATGACCGCTGGCAATCTTTCCATCAGCCAGTCGGTGGTGAACCTGCTGCGGGAGAAGCTGGAGATCAAGAAAGGGCCCAACCTGAACAAGGTCAAGAACATGTTCGAGGCGGCCCGGCACGTGGGCGACTGCCTGCGCGAGATTTACGCCCGGGACGCGGCAGCCCTCAAGGATTTCGGCATCGACTTCAATGCCTCGTTGATCCTGGGCGGTCAGATCAAGGGGGAGGAGCCCCGGGTGTTCATGATCTACGCGGCCGGCAACTTCATCGAGGCCACCAAGGAAACCCCGTATTTCCAGATCGGCGAATCCAAGTACGGCAAGCCCATCATCGACCGGGTGGTGACTCGCAAGACCGGCCTCGATGAGGCGGCCAAGTGCGCCCTGATCTCCATGGACTCGACCATCCGCTCCAATCTTTCCGTGGGCCTGCCCCTGGACCTGGTGATCTACGAGCGGGATGCCCTGAAGATCAGCCACCACCACGTGATCGACCAGCACAACGCCTACTTCAACCACATCCATTCCCAGTGGGGGCAGAGCTTGCGCCAGGCGTTTGCCGAACTGCCCGACCCGAACTGGCAGGATTTCAAGTGATGTCCTTCATTTTTCAGCGCGCTTAGGGAGTTCCCGTGTCCATCCACGTCGCCCTCAATCACGTCACCCATTACCGCTACGACCGGCTGGTGCGCCTGGGTCCCCAGGTGATCCGGCTGCGGCCTTGTCCCCATTCCCGCACCCGCATTTTGTCCTACAGCCTCAAGGTGACGCCGGAAACCCACTTCATCAACTGGCAGCAGGACCCCCAGTCCAACTGGCTGGCCCGGCTGGTGTTCCCGGAACCGACGCGGGAATTCCGGGTCGAGGTGGACCTGGTGGCCGAGATGTCGGTCATCAATCCCTTCGACTTCTTCCTGGAACCCCACGCCGAGAAGATCCCCTTCGCCTACGAGGCCTGGCAGCGCCACGAGCTGGCCCCCTACCTGTACCAGCGGGGCGAACCCGATTGCGGACCGCGCTTTCAGGCCTATCTGGATTCCATCTCCCGGGCCCCGACCCCGAGCGTGGATTTCCTCGTGGCCCTGAACCGGAAAGTGCAGCAGAGCATCGCCTACACCATCCGCCTGGAACCCGGGGTGCAGACCCCGGAGGAAACCCTGGAAAAAGGCTCCGGCTCCTGCCGGGATTCCGCCTGGTTGCTGGTGCAGTTGCTGCGCCACCTGGGCCTGGCGGCCCGCTTCGTTTCCGGCTACCTGATCCAGCTTGCCGCCGACGTGAAGAGCCTGGACGGCCCTTCCGGTCCCGAAGCCGATTTCACCGACCTGCACGCCTGGTGCGAAGTGTACCTGCCCGGCGCCGGCTGGGTGGGACTGGACCCCACCTCGGGCCTGTTCGCGGGCGAGGGTCACATTCCCCTGGCTTGCACCCCGGAGCCGTCTTCGGCCGCTCCCATCACCGGTGCCGTGGACAAGTGCGAGGTGGAATTCGGCCACACCATGAATGTGACCCGCATCTGGGAAGCCCCCCGGGTCACGAAGCCCTACACGGAGGAAGAATGGGCCGAGATCGAGGCCCTCGGCCACCGGGTGGACGGGGATCTCTCGGCCATGGATGTGCGCCTGACCATGGGGGGGGAGCCCACCTTCGTCTCCGTGGATGACCCGGACGGGGCCGAGTGGAACACTGAAGCCCTGGGGCCGCAAAAGCGCATCCTGGCTGCCGAGCTGTTCCACAAGCTGCGCGACAGGTACGCCCCCCAGGGTCTGATGCACTTCGGCCAGGGCAAGTGGTACCCCGGGGAGCAACTGCCGCGCTGGAGCCTCAACTGCTTCTGGCGCCGGGACGGAGAGCCCCTGTGGCGCAATCCCAGCCTGTACGCCAACGAAAAGCTCGATTACGGCGTCACCGAACTGCACAGCCAGCAGTTCCTGACCCGGGTGGCGGAAAACCTGGGGCTCGACCCCAAGCATGTGTTCCCCGCCTTCGAGGACGTGTTCTACTACCTGTGGCGCGAACGTCGCCTGCCGGTCAATGTGGACCCCTTCGATTCCCGGGTGGAGGATCCCCTGGAGCGGGACCGTCTGCGCAAGGTCTTCGAGCAGGGCCTCAAGCAGACCATCGGCCACGTATTCCCGGTGATGAAGAACGCCGCCGGTCAGTGGCAGACCGGTCCCTGGTTCCTGCGTGACGAACGCTGTTACCTGATCCCCGGGGATTCCCCCATGGGCTACCGCCTGCCCCTGGATTCCCAGCCCTGGGTGGCCAGGTCCGACTACCCTTACCTGCACCAGCCCGATCCGGCCCAGCCTTTCCCGCCTCTGCGCACCTATGCGGACATTCGCCGCCAGTTCGCCCGGGCCGGCGGCGATCCCATGGCCGCCCGGCTTGAAGCGGCACCGGGTGGCACCTGCGGTCCGGGCAGGGCCCCTGTCGCCGGCCAAGCCGATGCCAGCCGTGCGCCCCTGCCCGGGGAGTCCGCCGCCTGGATCACCCGGCTGGCCATGTGCGCCCAGCCCCGGGACGGCAAGCTCTACATCTTCATGCCGCCCACCGGCACCCTGGACGACTACCTGGAATTGTTGGCCGCGGTGGAGGCCGCCGCCGAGGAACTCCGGCAGCCGGTGGTGCTGGAAGGCTACGAGCCGCCTTCCGACCCGCGCCTGGCCCACTTCCGCGTCACCCCCGATCCGGGGGTCATCGAAGTGAACATCCACCCCTCCGGTTCCTGGGACGAACTGGTGGAACGGACCACCTACCTCTACGAGGCGGCGCACCAGACCCGGCTCACCACTGAAAAATTCATGATCGACGGGCGCCACACGGGCACCGGCGGCGGCAACCACTTCGTGCTCGGTGGCCAGACGCCCCTGGATTCTCCTTTCCTGCGCCGGCCCGACCTCTTGAGGAGCCTGATTGCCTACTGGCACAACCACCCGAGTCTCTCTTACCTGTTCTCGGGCCTGTTCATCGGCCCCTCCAGCCAGGCGCCGCGGGTGGACGAGGCCCGCAACGACAGCCTTTACGAGCTGGAGATCGCCTTCCGCCAGATCCCCGAAGCGGGCAGCCATGTGCAGCCCTGGCTGATCGACCGGCTCCTGCGCAACCTGCTCATTGACGTGACCGGCAACACGCACCGTTCCGAGTTCTGCATTGACAAGCTTTATGCCCCCGATGGGCCGGCCGGACGCCATGGACTTCTGGAGTTGCGGGCCTTCGAGATGCCACCCCATGCGCGCATGAGCCTCACCCAGCAATTGCTGCTGCGCGCCCTGGTGGCTCGGTTCTGGCGGGAGCCCTACGATCCGCCCCGGCTGGTCCGCTGGGGTACTGAGCTGCATGACCGCTTCATGCTGCCTCATTTCGTCGCGCAGGATTTCCGCGACGTGATCGAGGAAATGCAGCGCGCCGGCTACCCGATCCAGGCCGAGTGGTTCGCCCCCCACCTGGAATTCCGTTTTCCCAAGTACGGTGATTTTGCCGTCAAGGGCATGGAGTTCGAGCTGCGCCACGCCCTGGAGCCCTGGCATGTGATGGGGGAGGAGGGGGCCATTGGCGGTACCGTGCGTTATGTGGATTCCTCGGTGGAACGGGTCCAGGTCAAGATGAGCGGCATGGCGCCGGACCGCTACGTGCTCACCTGCAACGGCGTGCCCGTGCCCCTGCAGCCCACCGGCCAGGGCGGGGAGTTCGTCGCCGGGGTGCGCTACCGGGCCTGGCAGCCCGCTTCGGCCCTGCATCCGACCATCGGCGTCCACAGCCCCCTGGTGTTTGATCTGGTGGATACCTGGATGCAGCGTTCCCTGGGAGGCTGCCAGTATCACGTGGCGCATCCGGGCGGGCGCAATTTCGATACCTTCCCGGTCAACGCCTTCGAGGCCGAGAGCCGCCGCCTCGCCCGCTTCTTCCGCTTCGGCCACACCCCGGGCAAGCTGCAGGTGCCGACACCGACGCCCAACGCCGAGCATCCCTTCACCCTCGACCTGAGGAGGCCCTGAGTCCGGTGAAAAGCTGATCCGCGCCCAGGGTTAAGGGGTAGAATCTGCCCCCCCGCGTCCCGCTCCGGAACGCCGCGTCGGACTCTTCGTTCATGGCCCGCACCCTTCTTGCCATTTATCCCCGTCCCGGTCATCGCTACGATGAGATGCTCGACGACGACGGCCGTGTGCGGGAGCACTGGCGCAAGCTGTTCATCCACCTGGACAGCGTCACGCCGGAGGCCATGCGCCAGCGCCTGGATTTCGTGGACCGCTGCATCCAGGAAAACGGAGTCACCTACAACATCTACGCCGACAGCCAGGGCCAGGACCGGCCCTGGGCCCTGGACCCGCTGCCGCTGATCATTCCGGCGGAGGAGTGGCGCAGCCTGGCCCAGGCGGTGGCTCAGCGGGCCCGGCTCTTGAACGCCATCCTCGCCGACCTGTACGGACCCCAGACCCTGCTGGCCGAGGGTCTGTTGCCTCCGGCCCTGGTCTATGGCCAGCATGGCTTCCTCTGGCCCTGCATGGGCATCCGCCCGCCGGGGGATGTGTTCCTGCACCACTACGCGGTGGATCTGGCCCGTTCCCCGGACGGTCGCTGGTGGGTGATTGCCGACCGCACCCAGGCCCCCTCCGGCGCCGGTTACGCCCTGGAGAACCGGCTGATCGTCTCCCGGGTTTTCCCGGAGTTGTTCCGGGACATGAAGGTGCAGCACCTGGCCTCCTTCTTCCGGGAGCTGCAGGAAAGCCTTGAAAACTGGGCGCCCACGGATCCGGGGGAGCGCCCCTTCATCGTCCTCCTCACCCCTGGTCCCTACAACGAGACCTACTTCGAGCACGCTTACCTGGCCCGCTACCTGGGCTATCCTCTGGTCGAAGGCCAGGATCTGACGGTGCGGGGCGACACGGTCTACCTCAAGACCCTCACCGGCCTGAAGCGGGTGCACGCCATCCTGCGCCGCCAGGACGACGATTACTGCGACCCCCTGGAGCTGCGCGGTGATTCCGCCCTGGGCATTCCCGGCCTGCTCATGGCTGCGCGCGCCGGGCGGGTGCTGGTCTCCAACGCCCTGGGCAGCGGCCTCTTGGGCTCCGGCGCCCTGATGGGCTTTTTGCCCCCCATCGCCCGGCGCCTGCTGGGGGAGGAACTATCCATGCCCTCGGTGGCTACCTGGTGGTGTGGCGAGAAGCCGGCCCAGTCCTATGCCATCCAGCATCTGGATGAGCTGGTCATCAAGCCCGCCTATCCCACCCAGCGTTTCGAGCCGGTGTTCGGCCGGGACCTGGCGGGGGAGGCCCGGCAGGAAATGATCCGCCGCATCGAGGCGCGGCCCCATGCCTACGTGGCCCAGGAGCTGGTGAACCTGTCCCAGGCCCCGACCTGGAGTCGCGACCACGAACGCCGGCTGCTGGCCCGGAGCGTCGGCCTGCGCCTGTATGCCGTGGCCACACCCGAGGGCTATCAGGTGATGCCCGGGGGCCTGTCCCGGGTTTCCGGCAGTGCCCAGGCCCTGGTGATCTCCATGCAGCGCGGCGGCGCTTCGAAGGATACCTGGGTGCTGGCCGACGGCCCGGTGAACACCTTCAGCCTGCTCAAGCCCGTGCTCGGCAGCCGGGATCTGGTCCGGAGCGGCAACAATCTTTCTTCCCGGGTGGTGGAGAATCTGTTCTGGTTCGGCCGTTACACCGAGCGTTTCGACGACACGGCCCGGCTTCTGCGGGTCGCCCTCTCCAGGCTGGTGGAGGCGGGCGGCCAGGCCACGCCGGAGCTGGAGGCCGTGGTGGAGCTGTGCGTGCTGGCGGGCATTGCCGCCCCCGGCAACCCCCCGGGCGTGCCGGAAGCGGCGGCCTGGATTCCCGTGGAAACCCGGCTGCTCGACGCCATCTTCGCGGCGGAGGCCGAAAACAGCCTGGCCGCCGCCATCCGTCGCCTGCTCTGGTCGGCCACCCAGGTGCGCGAGCGCCTGTCCGTGGACCACTGGCATTCCCTGAACCGCCTGCAGCGCAGCCTCGTGGCGGGCCAGGAGCGGCGGAGCGAACTGGGCGGGGCCCTGGCCTTCCTCGACCAGGTCCTGCTGGTGTCTTCGTCCCTGACCGGCTTCTCCATGGACAACATGACCCGGGACAACGGCTGGCGCTTCCTGGTCGTGGGCCGGCGCATCGAGCGCCTGTCCTTCCTGTCCCGCACCCTGGGTGCGGCCCTGCACCCCTTCTGCAGCCAGGAAGGGCGCGGTCTGGAGTGGCTGCTGGAACTGACCGACAGCATCATCACCTATCGTTCCCGCTACTCCCGTCAGCCGGAACTGCTGCCCGTGCTGGATCTGGTCATCTTCGACGAAAGCAATCCCCATTCGGTCATGTTCCAGGTGCAGGTGATCCAGCGCTATCTGGAACGTCTGGAGCGGGAGCTGGGCGGGGCCAGTGCCACCGCCCTGGATCAGGAGGCCCGGGCCCTGGCCGGCTTCGACCTCGCCCTGTTCCAGCTGGAGCCCCAGCAAGCCTGCCTCCGCCTGACCGACCATCTGGCCCGCCTGGCCGCCGCCGCTCACGAACTGTCCGACCTGCTCGGGATGCGTTTCTTCACCCATGTGGATGCAGTGACGCACCAGACCCTGGCGATCTGATCATGGCCCGTTACCACGTCCTGCACGAAACCCGCTACGCCTACGGCAGCATCGTGTCCCTGTCCCAGCAGGTGCTGCACCTGATGCCGCGGGCCTGTCCCTGGCAGACCTGCCTGGATTTTCGCCTGGGCCTGGCGCCGGAGCCCTCCTGGCGCGAGCGGGGCGAGGATGCTTTCGGCAATCCGGTGGAATGGCTGGCCTTCTATCTGCCCCACGATACCCTGAGCGTACGGGCAGAAATGGAGGTGGAGGTGCGGCCCCACCTGCCCGCGAGCCTCGATGCCGGGCCGACCCGGGATGAGCTGGTGGCACGCCTGGCTTACCGTAGCGAGCCTCCCCGTCCGGCGGATCTGGCTGCCAAGCGCTTCTTGTTCGAATCTCCCCATGTGCGCATCAAGCACGAGCTCGCCGCCTATGCGGCAGCCTGCTTCGGCCCGGGACAGACCGTACTCGAATCTGCCTCCCGGCTGATGGAAAAGATTCACTCGGAGTTCGAATTCGATCCCGAGGCCACCACCATCGCCACGCCGGTGCTGGAGGTGCTGCAGAAACGGCGCGGCGTCTGCCAGGACTTCGCCCACCTGATGATCGCCTGTCTGCGGGCCCAGGGCATTCCAGCCCGCTACATGAGTGGTTACTTGCTCACCGAACCGCCGCCGGGCCAGCCGCGCATGGTGGGCGCCGATGCTTCCCACGCCTGGGTTTCCGTCTATGCCCCCGGCGCCGATGGCCATGACTGGGTGGATTTCGATCCCACCAACAACCTGTTGCCCGACACCCAGCACATCACGCTGGCCTGGGGCCGCGATTTCAGCGATGTTTCGCCCATGCGCGGCGTGATCCTCGGCGGCGGCGGGCATGAACCACAGGTGGCCGTGACGGTGACGCCCCTGGCATCCTGAGCGGGCACCTCCGGTTTATGCCGGCTGAAATTTTTTTCATGGCCGGTTTTTCCTCAATGCATAAAATGCATCTCTCCATGGGAGGGAGGAGCGCGGCCCAGCAGCCGGTTCTGCCCATGGTCGTCAAAAGCACATAAAACACACCAGAGGAGCTGCACATGACCACTCAGACCTACCGGGTATTGCCCCAGATCAAGGCCGCCGAAAAACCCTGCTATGTGATGGAGATCATCGACATCGAGTCGATCACCGCGGATTCTCCGGCCCTCCAGGCCATGACCGACCTTTCCGTGGTGCCGACCGCCACCACTTCCCCGGACCAGCCCCTGGAGCAGGCGAACAGTTCGATGATCCAGCACGGGGTGCGCCTCCTGGTGGTGACGGGGGAGAACGGCCGCATCGTCGGCCTCATCACCAGCACTGACATCCTTGGTCAGAAGCCGGTACAGGTTGCCCAGCAAAAGGGGGTCAAACGGGGCGAGCTCAAGGTGGCCGACGTGATGGTGCCGGTGGGCGATATCGACATCCTGCCCTTTGAAGAGGTGCGCAAGGCCCGGGTCGGGGATGTGGTCGCCACCCTCCAGTCCGCCGGCCGGGCCCATGCCCTGGTAGTCACCGAGGGGAGGGAGGGGGCAACATCTCCTCGGCGGCATCTTCTCCGCCTCCCAGATTGCCCGGCAGTTGGGCCTGCCGCTCCAGACCCATGAACTGGCCCGCACCTTTGCCGAGATCGAGGCGGTGATCGCCGGGGTCTGAAGCATCCGGGTGGCTGGACCCGGCCTCCCGTCTGGTCCAGAATGAGGCCATGATGGGTATTGAACAAGGAGCCAGCCATGTCGAACCGTTCTTTGCGTGATGTCATCGAAGGTCAGGCCCTGATCACGGGCCACGAGGCCATGACCGTCCGGGAGGCGGCGCGCCGGATGGTGGAGTACCGGGTCGGCGCCCTGCCCATCCTGCGCGACCAGCGCATGGTGGGCATCTTCACCGAACGGGATGCCCTGGCCCGGGTCATGGTGCCGGGGCTGGACCCGGATCGGACCCGGGTGGCCGAGGTGATGACCCAGAATCCCCTGTCCGTCGATATCGGGAAAAGCCTCAACCATGCCCTGCACCTGATGCAGAACCACGGGGTGCGGCACCTGCCGGTGCTCGAAGGTCAGCTGCCCGTGGGGGTGGTCACCACCCGGGATGCCCTGGGGGCCGACTGGTTGCGGCTCGAGGCCGAGCGCAGCCTGGAAGAGGATGTGGCCGCCCTGCTGCGCTGAGGTTCTTCAGGTCCGGGCGCGTTCCCTGGCCAGCTCCTGAAACAGACGCATGCGTTCAGGTGCGATGTCACCAGAGGCCAGGGCCGCCTGGAGGGCACAGCCGGGTTCCTGCTGGTGCTGGCAGTTGCGGAAGCGGCACCGGCCCAGATGCGGGGCGAATTCCGGGAAAGCCTGTTCCAGGTCGCTGAAATCCAGGTGGCGCAAGCCGAATTCCTGCAGGCCGGGGGAGTCGATGATGTGGCTTTCCCCGTCCAGGTGGTAGAGCTTGGCAAAGGTGGTGGTGTGCTTGCCCGAATCGAGGGCGGCGGAGATTTCCCGGGTGGCTGCCCGGGCTTCGGGGAGCAGCGCGTTGATGAGGGTGGATTTGCCCATGCCGGACTGGCCCACGAGCACGCTGGTCTTGCCCTGCAGCCAGGGGCGCAGGCTGTCGGCGCCAGCCAGGGCCGAGAGTTCCAGGATCGGGTAATCCAGGGCGGCGAGGGGGGCGAGACGGGCGCGGGATTCCGCCAGCCGGTCGGCCAGATCGCATTTGTTCAGCACGATCAGGGGCGTGATGCCCTGACTCTGGGCGGCGATGACGCAGCGCCCCACCAGGGCTTCGGAGAAGGCGGGCTCCGTTGCGACCACCAGGATCGCCTGATCCACGTTGGCGGCAATCAGCTTTTCCCTGGCTTCGTTGGAGCGGTAGAGCAGGGTCCGGCGCGGCTCGATGCCGTTGATGACCCCGCGCCCCTGGCTCGTGGGTTCCACCCGTACCCGGTCGCCGCAAACGACGTCGCTTTTCTTGCCCCGGGTACAGCACAGCAGTTCGCTGCCGTCGGGCAGTTCCACCCGGTACTGCCGCCCGTGAGCGGCGATGACGATGGCGGAGGTGCTCAAGATCGCGGGCGGCACCGGGCCGGGCAGGTGGGGACGGGGGTCATTTATCGAAACGGTAGTATTGCTGGTTGAGATAGGCCCCCACGTGGGCCTCTTCGTCCGGGAACCAACCGGTGTTCATCTGGGCATTGCAGGCCGCCACCCGTTGCAGGAGTTCGGTCTTGTCGCTCAGGACCCGGCCATCCCGGGTGTAGATGGTGGAACCATCCCCGCCGTACATGCGTTGGTGGCAGCTGACGCAGTCCTTGTCATGCAGGGTCTTGCCCGCGACCGGGTCGGCATGGTCAAGCTCGGGGGCGGCCTGGGCCAGGAGGGGCAGAAGGAGCAGGGCAAGCATGGGCGTGGGACGCATGGCGGTTCTCCTAGGTGGTTTGCAGGCGGGCGATCCGCTGGCTGGCGGGGGGGTGGGAGTCGTGAAACAGGGAATGCAGCGGGTCCGGGGTCAGGGTTGCGGCATTGTCTTCGTAGAGCTTCACCAGGGCTGCGCTGAGTTCTCCGGCCGACGCCATCCTGGCCGCATAGGCATCCGCCTCGAATTCGTGGCGGCGGGACAGGTGGCTGAAGATGGGGGTGAGCGGAAAGGTGAGTATCGGCATGACCAGGGCGAACAGCACCAAGCCCATGGCCGTGCCACCGTGCTCGACCCCCAGGCTGCGGTAGAAGCCGGGGGTCTCGATCAGCTGGCCGAGCAGGGCCAGGAACAGCAGCGACAGGCTGAACACCAGGATCATGCGCTTGCTGATGTGGCGATGGTGGAAGTGCCCCAGTTCGTGGGCCAGCACGGCTTCCACCTGGGGCGGTGAGAGCCGTTCGAGCAGGGTGTCGAAGAAGACGATGCGGCGCGCCTTGCCGAAGCCGGTGAAGTAGGCATTACCATGGCTGGAGCGGCGCGAGCCATCCATGACGAAGATTTCCCGGGCGCCGAAGCGACAGCGTTCGAGCAGGGCTGCGATGCGGCGCTTCAGTTCGCCCTCGGGCAGGGGGGTGAAGCGGTTGAAGAGGGGGGCGATCCACAGGGGGTAGGCAAACAGGATCAGCAAATTGAAGCCGATCCACACCAGCCAGACATGGAACCACCAGTAACTGCCCATGGTCTGCATCAGCCACAGCACCGCCGCCAGCAGGGGCAAGCCGAGGAGGGCGGCGAGCAGGGCCTGTTTGAGCAGGTCGGAGACGTAGATCGCCGGGGTCATGCGGTTGAAGCCGAAACGGGCTTCGAGGCGGAACTGGCGGTACAGGTCGAGGGGCAGGTCGGCCAGGCTGGTGAGCACGGCCACGCTGGCGATCAGGCCGATGCCGTAGGCGAGGCCGTCGAAGTGGGCGGACCAGAAGTCATGCAGGACATTGAGGCCGCCTCCATAGGTGAGGCCGAGCAGCACCAGCAACTCCACTGCCAGGGCGGCGCGTCCGAAGCGGGTTCGGACGATCGTGTAGTCGGCGGCCTTCTGGTGGGCTGCCAGGCTGATACGCTCGGCGAAGGCGGGCGGTACCGCATCCCGGTGGCGGCGTACATGGTTTTCCTGGCGCAGGGAGAGCCACAGGCGCAGTCCCATGGCCGCCAGCAGCGACAGGAGCATCCAGGCAGGAAAAGCTTCAGGCATGGAGATATGACACAATGTACACTTTGAGATTTCGGGCAATTATATGGCACGCGACGCGACAAACCTCGTCTGGCTGGACATGGAAATGACGGGGCTGAACCCTGATTCCGACCGCATCATCGAACTGGCGATGGTGATCACCACGGCCACCCTGGAGCTCGTGGCCGAATCACCGGTATGGGTGGTGCACCAGCCCGAGAGCGTGCTCGATGGGATGGATGACTGGAACAAGAAGACCCATGGCCGTTCCGGCTTGATCGACCGGGTACGGGCCACCCGGCACACGGAGGTCCAGGTGGAGGCCGAGGCGCTGGAGTTTCTCGGCAAGTACGTGCCCCAGGGGGCATCGCCCATGTGCGGCAATTCCATCTGCCAGGACCGCCGCTTCATGGCCCGTTACATGCCGAAGCTGGAAGCCTGGTTCCATTACCGTAATCTGGACGTGAGTACCCTGAAGGAGTTGTGCAAGCGTTGGACGCCTGAGGTCTACAAGGGTTTTCAGAAGAAAGGGGCCCATGTGGCCCTGGCCGACATTTACGAATCCATCGACGAGCTGAAGTATTACCGGGAAAACTTCCTCCGGCTCTGAGACGGTGCAAAGGAGAGGGACGATGAAAAAATTGGCGGGATTGTTGCTGATGTGCGGCCTTGGCCTGTCGGTCCAGGCTGCGCCCGGGGATACCCTGCGCGCGGTGCTGGCCGATCCGGCAGCCCGGCAGGCCGCCGAGGCGGCCGGCCGCAAGGCGGCCTTCTTCTGTGCCAACTGCCATGGGGAGAACGGTGTCAGCAAGCTGCCCGAGGTGCCCAACCTGGCCGGACAGAATCCGGCCTACCTGCTTGAACAGATTCGCAAGTTTGGCACCGGCCAGCGCCGCGACGAGTTCATGCAGAGGCTGATCAAGGTGCTCAAGGAGGAGGAGCAGGTTCAGATTGCCGTGTTCTATGCCGGCCAGATTCCGGCCCCGGGCCGGCAGGAGGCCAGCCAGGTGGCCGCCGGCAAGCAGGTTTACGACAAGCTCTGTGCCCGCTGCCACGGCGAGCAGGCCCGGGGTAACGAGGCCATTCCCCGGCTGGCCGGCCAGCATGTGGAATATCTGGTCACTTCGGTGACCCGTTACCGGGACCGGACCGGGGAGCGGCTCGATCCCGCCATGTCCAGCGCCGTTGCCCCCCTCAAGAATGCCGACATCAAGGCAGTGGCTGCTTATCTCAACACCCTGCCCTGACCCGCTTTAGAGGGTGTTTACAAA
>DDKS01000034.1 GCA_002340095.1 Betaproteobacteria bacterium UBA2592 | reverse complement strand
AAACCTCAGTTAAACCACAGAGGCACAGAGACGCCGAGGAAAAACAAAGACTTGTCCTGGAGGGCCTGGTCACTTTCTGGGTGTGCGTGGAAGAAAATGCAAGCCACTGTTTTTTTGAAGCTCTCTGTGTCTTTGTGTCTCTGTGGTGAGGTTTTTAGGTTCATTCCGCGTACACATGCACCGGCGCGGCCTGTACCGGCAGGTAGTGGCTGATCAGATGCCGGCCGGGCTCCCAGTCGTGCAGCAGGAAGCCACCCGGCTCCAGGGTATAGGCCAGGGGTCCGGCATCCAGGGCGATCTGGTGCGCCGGCGAAGGCGCCACCTGGGCGGGAATGCCGTGAAAGCACGTGCTCACATGGCGGTGCACATGGCCGCACAGCAGCCCTTCGACCCCCCGCTGGCCGAGACGCTGCCCCAGGCTCTGCACCTCGCCCCGGCAGGCGATCCGGTCCATGCCGGGAATGCCCACGGCAAAGGGCGGATGATGCATGGCCAGCAAAACCGGACCTTGCAGCAGACCCTCCAACCGCGCCACCTCATCTTTCGTGACGCTTCCCCATTCCTTTCCCGGCACCGAAGTATCGAGCAGCAGCAGACGTCCTTCCGGCAGGTCAAGATAGCCGACCCGTCCCTGCCAACCGGCAAAAGCACCAGGGAATACCTCGGCCATGGTTTCCCGCCCATCGTGGTTGCCGGGTAGCAGGCAAAAAGGCAAGCCGAGCTGTATCAGCTGCTGCTGGAGAAACCGGTAAGCCCTCCCATCAGCGCCATTGGCCAGATCGCCGGTAAGCAGCAGCAAATCCGGCTGCCGCTTCAACCCGGCAATCCGCTCCAGGGCCAGGCAAAAGGCCGAACGGGTATACACCCGGCCATACAGAGGCTGGTCATCCGCAGTCAGATGGAGGTCGGAAAGATGTGCGATCCACATGCCCTGCATCATAGCCCGACCGTGGACAAAAAAAGGGCGCCCAAAGGCGCCCAAAGGAGAGAGAAGATTGCTGGCGTGCTCAGTGGTGGTAGGCGGTTTCGCCGTGGGACGTGATGTCCAGGCCTTCCCGTTCCTCTTCTTCGGGCACCCGCAGGCCCACGAAGATATCCACCAGCTTGAAGGCGATGAAAGCCACGACGGCGGACCAGACGATGGTGATACCGACGCCGGTCAGCTGGATCATGACCTGGGCGCCGATGGAGTAGCCGTCGGCGACCTTGTTGGCCACGTAATCCCAGATGCCGGAGCCGCCCAGGGCGGGATCGGCGAACACACCGGTCAGCACGGCACCGAGAATGCCACCCACGCCATGGACACCGAACACGTCCAGGGAGTCATCGGCACCCAGCATCCGCTTCAGGCCATTGACACCCCACAGGCAGACCACACCGGCCACCAGACCGATGACGATGGCGCCGATCACACCGACGAAACCGGCGGCGGGCGTGATGGCCACGAGGCCGGCCACGGCACCGGAAGCGGCACCCAGCATGGAGGGCTTGCCCTTGAGCAGCCACTCGGCCAGCATCCAGGACAGGGTGGCGGCAGCGGTGGCAACCCAGGTAGTGACCATGGCGCCGGCAGCCACACCGTTGGCTTCGAGGGCAGAACCGGCGTTGAAGCCAAACCAGCCAAACCACAGCAGGGAAGCGCCGATCATGGTGAAGGTCAGGCTGTGGGGAGCCATGGATTCACGGCCGTAACCCACCCGCTTGCCCACCATGTAGGCTCCGACCAGACCAGCCACGGCGGCATTGATGTGCACCACGGTGCCACCGGCGAAGTCGAGGGCACCCTTCTGGAACATCAGGCCGGCGGTGGCAGCGGCAGCTTCGGCGGCGGCAGCGTCGGTATAGGCGTCAGGACCGGCCCAGTACCAGACCATGTGGGCCATGGGCACGTAGGAGAAGGTAAACCAGATCACCATGAACAACAGCACGGCGGAGAAGCGGATGCGCTCGGCAAAGGCACCGACGATCAGGCCGCAGGTGATCGCGGCGAAGGCGCCCTGGAAGATCACGAAGGCGAATTCCGAGGTGTAGACACCTTTGGAGAAGGTCGCCCCCAGGGAATCCGCAGTGATGCCCTTGAGGAACAGCTTGTCCAGCGTACCGAAGAAGGCGTTGCCCTCGGTAAAGGCCAGGGAATAGCCATACACCACCCAAAGCACGCTGATCAGGCTGAACACCACGAAGACCTGCATCAGCACCGACAGCATGTTCTTGGAACGGACCAGGCCACCGTAGAACAGGGCCAGACCGGGAATGGACATGAGAATGACCAGGGCGGCGCAAACCATCACCCAGGCGGTATCCACCTTGCTGATCACGGGAGCGGGGGCAGGCTCCGCTTCGGCCGGGGCCGCAGCGGGAGCAGCTTCTGCGACAACGGCCTCGACGGCGGCCACGGCCGCTTCGGCTGCGGGCTTGGCCTCCTCGGCCCAGGCGGGGGCGCCCAGGACTACCGCGCCCAACAGCGCGAGACATGCAAACAGGCGTTTCATGATCCAGTTCTCCTTAAAGGGCGTCCACGCCGGTTTCACCGGTACGGATGCGGATGACTTGTTCCAGATCGGACACGAAGATCTTGCCGTCGCCGATCTTGCCGGTGCTGGCGGCCTTCTCGATGGCTTCGATGACCTGATCCAGCAGTTCGCTCTTGATTGCTGCCTCGATTTTCACCTTGGGCAGAAAATCAACCACATACTCGGCGCCGCGATACAGCTCCGTATGCCCTTTTTGCCGGCCGAAGCCCTTCACTTCGGTAACGGTGATGCCCTGGACGCCGATGGCGGAAAGGGCCTCACGCACTTCGTCAAGCTTGAACGGCTTGATGATGGCGGTTACGAATTTCATGGGTAGGTTCCTCACTAAAGTAATTGGGCTTTCTCCCGGTTTCCCCCGGCCGGAGCGGAAACTGGAGACTCCTGTGAAGCGTCAATCTTGCACCGCAACAAAAGCAGGGACCGTGCCAGACAGCAAAACCCTTTCCATTCAAAAGCTTGGACATGCACCGGCGCAAGGCTCCGGCCCCCACGCACCACCGCGGTGCGCCCCCCCACCCTGGCGCACCATCTCGAACGCCCCGGTCCTGCGCAGGGTGCAGCCTGCCGGCCCCCTCCCGGCCCCGTGCTAAACTCGCTGGCAAGGAGGAAAGCACCATGTTTGATCCCAAGGTTCTCGAGGACATCAGCAACAAGATCAGCGCCCTGATCGCCGCCAGCCCTGCCAAGGACGTGGAAAAGAATGTGCGCGCCCTGATGGGCACCCTGTTTACCAAGATGGATCTGGTAACCCGGGAGGAATTCGACATCCAGGCCCAGGTCCTGGCCCGCACCCGGGAAAAGCTGCAGGCGCTGGAAGCGCGGGTGGAAGCCCTGGAAAAAGCCCAGCGGGACGAATAAGCCCCCATGACCCTGGCCAGCCTCTGGTGCCGGGGCCTGGACGGCCTCCAGGCTCCCCGGGTCCGGGTGGAAGTGCACCTGGCGGCGGGCCTGCCCGGCTTCACCCTGGTCGGCCTGCCCGACACCGAGGTGAAGGAGGCCCGGGACCGGGTGCGGGCCGCCATCATCAATTCCGGCTTCGAATTCCCCCAGCGCCGCATCACCGTCAACCTCGCCCCGGCCGACCTGCCCAAGGAATCCGGCCGTTTCGACCTGCCCATCGCCCTCGGCATCCTCGCCGCCTCCGGGCAGATTCCTGCCCGGCGCCTGGAAAACCACGAATTCGCCGGGGAGCTTTCCCTATCGGGGGCCCTGCAACCGGTACGGGGTGCCTTCGCGATGATCCTGGCGGCCGGCGACACGGGCTGCACCTTCATCCTGCCCCAGGCCAGCGCCAGCGAAGCAGCCCAGGCCGCTGCCGCTCCGGTCCTGGGGGCGACGAGCCTGCTGGAAGTGTGCGCCTACCTGCGCGGCGAAACCGGGCTGGCCACGCCTGAAGCGGCTCCGGCGGAAGCCGGCCCGGAACACCCGGATCTGGCCGATGTCAAGGGCCAGGCCCAGGCCCGGCGGGTGCTGGAAATCGCCGCGGCAGGCGGGCATTCCCTCTTGCTATACGGCCCTCCGGGCAGCGGCAAGTCCATGCTCGCCAGCCGCCTGCCCGGCCTGCTGCCGCCCCTGGAAGATGCCGCGGCCCGGGAATCCGCCGCCGTACTCTCCCTGGCCGGCTGCTTCGACCCGTCCCGTTTCCGTCAGCGCCCCTACCGTGCCCCCCACGCCACCGCCTCCGCCGTGGCGCTGGTAGGCGGCGGCAGCCCGCCTCGACCCGGGGAGATTTCCCTGGCCACCCAGGGCGTGCTGTTCCTTGATGAATTCACCGAATTCGACCGCAAGGTGCTCGAAAGCCTGCGCGACCCCCTCGAAAGAGGCGAAATCCACATCGCCCGGGCCGCCCGACACGCCACCTTTCCCGCCCGCTTTCAGCTCGTGGCGGCCATGAATCCCTGCCCCTGCGGCTGGCAGGGGCACCCCAACGGCCGCTGCCGCTGCACCCCGGACCAGATCCGTCGCTACCGCAGCAAGATTTCCGGCCCCATCCTGGACCGGATGGACCTGATCGTGGAGGTCCCCGCCCTGCCCCCGGAAACCCTGGCCCAGACCGGCACCGGCGAAGCCTCAGCAACGGTGCGGCAGCGGGTCGCGGCGGCCCTGAGCCGGCAGCAGCAGCGCCAGGGCGTTGCCAATGCCCGCCTCGGACCGGCCCAGGCCGACACCCACCTGCGCCCGGAAGCGGATGCCCTCGCCCTGTTGCAGCAGGCCGCCGTCCGGCTCGACCTCTCGGCCCGTTCCTGGCACCGGGTCCTGAAAGTAGCCCGCACCATCGCCGACCTGGCCGACAGCCCGTCGATCCGGAAAATCCACCTGGCGGAAGCCCTGCAATACCGCCGCCCCTTCAGCGAACCCGCATGAATTCCCGCCAGCCCACCCTGGGGCTGACCGTGCTGCTGGCCGCCCTGGCCGCCGTCGGTCCCTTTTCCATCGACACCTACCTGCCCGCCTTCCCCCAGATCGGGGCGGCCCTGCAGGCGGACAACCTGGCGATCCAGCAGACCCTGTCCATCTACCTGTTCACCTTCAGCCTGATGACCCTCTGGCATGGGGCCCTGTCCGACAGCTTCGGCCGTCGCCCGGTGATCCTCGCCGGCGTCGCGGTCTACGGCCTCGCCTCCCTCGGCTGCACCCTGGCCAGCAGCATCGAGATGCTCTGGCTCATGCGAGGCTTGCAGGGGTTTTCCGCCGGAGCCGGGATGGTGGTGAGCCGGGCCATGGTGCGCGACCTCTACGCCGGTCCCGCAGCCCAGCGGCTCATGTCCCACATCGCCATGATGTTCGCCGTGGCCCCGGCCATGGCCCCGATGATCGGCGGCTGGCTGCTCGGCCTGGCCGGCTGGCGCGCCACCTTCGCCTTCCTCGCCCTGATGGCGCTGGCCCTCTGGCTGGCCTGCTGGCAGCTGCTGCCCGAATCCCTGGCCCCGGAAAAACGCCAGCCCCTGTCCCCCGGCTCCCTGTTGCGGAACTACCGGCGGGTGCTCGGCCACGGCGGCTTCCTGGCCGCCAGCATCGGCATCGGCTGCAGCTTCGGCGGTTTCTTTGTCTATGTGCTCTCGGCCCCGGTCTTCCTCATGGAGCACCTGGGGCTGGGCCCCCGGGACTTCCACTGGCTGTTCGTACCAGCCACGGCAGGCATGATGGGCGGCGCCTGGCTCTCGGGCCGCGTTGCCAGCCGCTGGAGCAGTCGGCGCACCCTGAGCACCGCCTTTGCGCTCACTGGCGCGGCAGCCCTGCTCAACCTGCTGGCTGCGGCCCTGCTGCCACCGCTCCTGCTGCCCAGCCTGCTGCCCATTCCCCTCTACACCCTGGGCATGTCCCTGGCCATGCCCACCCTCACCCTGCGCTCCCTCGACATCTTCCCGGACAACCGGGGCATGGCAGCTTCCTGCCAGAGCTTTCTGCAGACCCTGTTGAGCGCCGGCATCGCCGCCTTCGTGGCACCGGCCCTGTGGGCCAGTCGTCTGGGTCTGGCCCTGGGCATGGCCGGCTTGGGCAGTCTGGGCGTCCTGCTGGTGCTGGCCCACTTCAGGCGCGGGCCACCGGCAGGCTCCTGACGTGAAGAGCGGCAGGCCGGCTCAGGACTGCTCCCAAGGCAAGCCGTCGTGACGCCAGCCGGAACGGCTGCTGCGGTGGTGCTGTTCGTCCAGTTCTCCTTCGAAGCCGTGCACCACATTGACCACCTCGGTGAATCCGGCCGCCTCCAGGGCCTCGCCGGCCGCCAGGGAGCGCTGGCCGCTGCGGCAGATCACCACCACCGGCCGCTCCAGGCCGTTACCCGCCAGTTTCTTCACATCGGCAACGAAGTGGGGGTTCACCTCCCAGTCTGGCCCGTCGTTCCAGGCCACATGGATGGCACCCACGGGATGGCCGACAAAGAGATATTCCATCTCGCTGCGGCAGTCGATGAACAGGGCTTCAGGATTCTGCTGCAGGTAGGCGTAGGCCTCCCGGGGCTGCAACTGTTTCATGATGCAAGAACCACTCTGGAATAATGTCCTCCCGACATATTACCAAACGCTCACGCGAACCTTTGTTGGCCCCGACGGTCATGAAAATCCTTGCCTGGCTCTCTTCCTTGCTGCTGCTCACCGGCGGCTGCGACGCCCGGCCGGTGGTACGGACCAGCGAACGCCTGGAGATGCGCGGCTGATTTCCCGCCTCCACCTTGATTTGGCGCATTTTTTTCTTGGCAGGCCGGGCTCCGGAAAGTAAACTTGCGCCCCTGCCGAGGAGCGCTGCGACCCTTCTCCATCAGGGCCAGGCTCGGCAATCATCAACGGCGCTCACAGACCCCGGGGGTTTGTGGCGCCGTCTGCTTTTGTGGCGCCCGGCCCTGAACCCGAATTTCGCCGAGGAAGATTCCATGCAGCCCGATCGCAGTTCCGAACTCCAGTCCCTCCTCCAGCAGCGCCTCCTGATCCTGGACGGTGCCATGGGCACCATGATCCAGCGCCACGGCCTGACCGAGGCCGATTACCGGGGCGAGCGTTTCAAGGCCCACCCCCACGACCTGAAGGGCAACAACGATCTGCTGCTGCTGACCCGGCCTGATGTGATCCGCGAGATCCACCGCCAGTATCTCGCCGCCGGGGCCGACATCCTCGAAACCAACACCTTCAACGCCACGGCCATTTCCCAGGCGGACTACAACCTCACCGAGATCGTCTATGAGCTGAACTTCGAGGGCGCCCGCCTGGCTCGCCAGCTCTGCGACGAATTCACCGCCGCCACCCCGGACAAGCCGCGCTTCGTGGCCGGGGTACTCGGTCCCACCAGCCGCACCGCCTCCATCTCCCCGGACGTAAACGACCCGTCCTATCGCAACGTCACCTTCGACATCCTGGTGGCCACCTATTTCGAAGCCATCACCGGCCTGGTGGAAGGTGGTGCCGACATCCTGCTGGTGGAGACGGTGTTCGACACCCTGAACGCCAAGGCCGCCCTCTTCGCCATCGAGAGCTTTTTCGACAAGGCGGGCCGGCGCTGGCCGGTGATGATCTCCGGCACCATCACGGATGCCTCCGGTCGCACCCTGTCCGGCCAGACCGCCGAAGCTTTCTGGAATTCCCTGCGCCACATCCAGCCGCTCTCCTTCGGCCTCAACTGTGCCCTGGGGGCCAAGGAACTGCGCCAGTACGTCGAGGAACTGTCACGTGTCTGCGATTGCTACGTCTCGGCCCACCCCAATGCCGGCCTCCCCAATGCCTTCGGCGGCTACGACGAAACCCCTGAGCAACTGGCCGGGGAAATCGCCGACTGGGCCAGACACGGCTTCGTGAACATCGTCGGCGGCTGCTGCGGCACCTCGCCGGAGCATATCGGCGCCATCGCCCGGGCCGTGGCCGGCATTGCTCCGCGCCCCATTCCCGCCATCGCTCCACAATTGCGCCTGTCTGGCCTCGAACCCTTCAACGTGGGACCCGACAGCCTCTACGTGAACGTGGGCGAGCGCACCAACGTCACCGGCTCGAAGGCCTTCGCCCGCATGATTCTGGAGGGACGCTTCGACGACGCCCTGGCCGTGGCCCGCCAGCAGGTGGAAAACGGTGCCCAGGTCATCGACATCAACATGGACGAGGCCATGCTCGATTCCGTGGCGGCCATGGAAAAGTTCCTCAAGCTGGTAGCGTCCGAGCCGGACATTTCCCGGGTGCCGATCATGATCGACTCCTCCAAGTGGGAGGTTATCGAAGCCGGCTTGAAGTGCATTCAGGGCAAGGGCATCGTCAATTCCATCTCCTTGAAGGAAGGTGAAACCAAGTTCATCGAACAGGCGAGACTCGCCCGCCGCTACGGCGCCGCCGTCATCGTCATGGCCTTTGACGAGAAGGGCCAGGCCGACACCTACGCGCGCAAGATCGAGATTTGCCGTCGCGCCTACGAACTGCTCACCGGCGCGGGATTTCCGGCCGAGGACATCATCTTCGACCCGAACATCTTCGCCATCGCCACTGGCATCCCCGAACACGACAACTACGCGGTGGATTTCATCGAGGCCACCCGCTGGATCCGCCAGAACCTGCCGCACGCCCATGTCTCGGGCGGGGTATCCAACGTCTCCTTCAGCTTCCGCGGCAATGACCCGGTGCGCGAAGCCATCCACACCGTCTTCCTCTACCACGCCATCCGGGCCGGCATGACCATGGGCATCGTCAATGCCGGCATGCTTGGGGTCTATGACGATCTGGATCCGGTGCTCCGCGAAAAAGTGGAGGATGTCGTGCTCAACCGCCACCCCGGCGCCGGGGAAGCCCTGGTGGAATTCGCCCAGACCATCAAGGAAGGCAAGGCCAGGGACACGGGCCCGGATCTCTCCTGGCGCGAACTGCCGGTGGAAAAGCGCCTGGAACACGCGCTGATCAAAGGCATCACCGACTACGTCGTGGCCGACACCGAGGAAGTGCGCACCAAGCTGGAGGCCGAAGGCAAGCCGCCGCTCGCCGTCATCGAAGGGCCGCTGATGGCCGGCATGAACCATGTCGGCGACCTGTTCGGCGCCGGCAAGATGTTCCTGCCGCAGGTGGTCAAGTCGGCCCGCGTCATGAAACAGGCGGTCGCCCACCTGGTGCCCTACATCGAAGCGGAAAAGGCCCGCTCCGGCGTCGGCTCCAAGGGCAAGATCCTGATGGCCACGGTCAAGGGCGATGTGCACGACATCGGCAAGAACATCGTCGGCGTCGTGCTCGGCTGCAACGGCTACGACGTGATCGACCTCGGCGTCATGGTCCCGTGCGAGAACATCCTCAAGGCCGCTCGGGAGCATCAGGTGGACATCATCGGCCTGTCCGGCCTCATCACGCCCTCCCTGGAAGAAATGTCTCACGTGGCCGGCGAGATGCAGCGCCAGGGCATGAAACAGCCGCTGCTGATCGGTGGCGCCACCACCAGTCGCGCCCACACCGCCATCAAGATCGCCCCCAATTACGAAGGCGCCGTGGTCTACGTACCGGATGCTTCCCGGGCCGTGGGCGTCGCCACCAGGCTGCTGTCCGCCGAGCAGCGGGACAGCTACATGGCCGAAATCGCCAGCGAATATGAATCCGTGCGGCAGGAACACGCGGGCCGCAAGGGTGCCACCCTGGTGAGTCTGGAAGAAGCCCGGGCCAACGGTTTCACGTGGAACAGCGACTACCGGCCCATGGCCCCCGCCCAGCCCGGTCTGCACCAGATCTCGTTCGATCTGGCCCAGCTCGTGGAGCTGATCGACTGGAGCCCCTTCTTCCAGAGCTGGGATCTGGCTGGCCGCTTCCCCGCCATCCTCGACAACGAGGTGGTGGGCGAAACCGCGCGCCAGCTCTACGCCGACGCCCGGGTCATGCTGGAAAAGGTCGTCAGCGAGAAATGGCTGGAAGCCAAAGGCGTGTATGCCCTCTGGCCCGCCGCCCGGGACGGGGATGATCTGGTGTTCTACACGGATGAAAGCCGCAGCCGGGAAAAAGGCCGCTGGCTCGGCCTGCGCCAGCAGCACAAGCAGCCCCAGGGCCGCCACAACCTGGCCCTGGCCGACTTCGTAGCAAGCAAGGAAAGCGGGATTCCGGATTGGGCCGGCCTGTTTGCCGTCACCGCCGGCCTGGGTATCGAGTCCCGCATCGCCGCCTTCGAAGCCGCCCACGACGACTACAGCGCCATCATGCTCAAGGCCCTGGCCGACCGCCTGGCCGAAGCCGCCGCCGAATGGCTGCACATGAAGGTGCGCACCGAGTTCTGGGGCTATGCAAAGGGCGAGAAGCTGGACAACGACGCGTTGATCGCCGAACAATACCAGGGCATCCGCCCCGCTCCCGGCTACCCGGCCTGCCCGGACCACACGGCCAAGCGGGAGCTGTTCCGCCTGCTGGAAGTGGAAAGCCGCATCGGCATGGGCCTGACCGAATCCTGCGCCATGACTCCTGCTGCCTCCGTGTCCGGCTTCTACCTCAGCCACCCGGAAGCGAAATACTTCGCCATCCCCAGGATCGGCGAGGATCAGCTGGCGGATTGGGCGAAACGCTCGCGGATGGACATCGACGAGGCCAGACGCTGGCTGGCCCCCTTGCTCTGAGCCATTCCCGCCCCGGAGAAAGGCAGCCCCGGCTGCTTTTTTCAGACGCCCGGCTGTTCCAGGTCTTCCACCACCACCGCCAGGGCATTGGTGGAGATCAGCACTTCCACCAGGGACAGCACCAGGGAAACCGCCAGGGCCAGGATGCTGGTGCCGAACAGCACCTTGCCCGGTGTCTGCCCGTGGATGAACAGGGCGAACATGGACAGGGCGCAGAGCAAAAAACTGAGGACACCGAAACCCTGCATGTACTGGATCAGCACGATGCGCCGCTTCAAGCCGGGAATCTGGCGCCGCACCACCGGCGCCTGCCGGTCTTCCGAGGCGTGCAGCTGGCGAATCACCTGGGCGAGGGAGAGAAAACGGTTGGTATAGGCGAGCAACAGCAAGGAGATGGCAGGAAACAGCAGGGCGGGTGTGGTCAGTTCCATGGTTTTCGGCGGCCGGGAAGATGTGCCGATTCTATCTCCCCCGGCGCGTACATCCTGTCACGAAAAATGCTCCGATCCCGCCTAAAATAACGGGCTCGAACCCAGACCGCCCGGAGCATCCATGACTTTCAAGGTATTCATCGACGGCCGCCACGGCACCACCGGACTCAAGATCGACGAACGTCTCGCCCTGCGTCCGGAAATCGAGGTCCTCGCCATCCCCGAAGACAAGCGCAAGGACCCGGCCGTGAAGGCCGAGTACATCAACAGCGCCGACGTGGTCTTCCTCTGCCTGCCCGATGCCGCCAGCAAGGAATCCGTCTCCCTGCTGGCGCCGGGCAATACCCGGACCCGTTTCCTGGATGCTTCCACCGCCCATCGCACCCATCCGGACTGGGTATACGGCCTGCCCGAACTGAACGGCGGCCAGCGCGAACGGATCAAGAATGCCCAGAAGGTAGCCGTGCCCGGCTGCCATGCCAGCGGCTTCATCCTCCTCATGCACCCCCTGGTGGCCGCCGGCATCGTGCCCCGGGACTACCCGGTCAGCACCTACTCGATCACCGGCTACAGCGGTGGCGGCAAGGAGATGATCGCCAGCTACGAGGAGCCGGCCAGCCTGCCCGACGCCATGAAGAGCCCGCGCTTCTACGCCCTCGGCCTCGCCCACAAACACCTGCCGGAAATGCAGGCCCAGACTGGCCTGGCGGCCAAGCCCCTGTTTACCCCCATTGTCGGTAACTTCGCCCAGGGCCTGGTGGTGGCCGTACCCCTGCTGCCCCGGCTACTCGGCAAGCAGGTCACTCCGGCCGATGTGCAGGCCTTCTACAGCGAGTATTACGCCGGCGAAGTATTCGTGCGGGTGATGCCGGCGGATGCCACCCCGGTGCTGGACAATGGCTTCCTCCCTGCCACCGCCTGCAATGACACGAACCGGGTGGAAATCTTCGTCTTCGGCCATGCAGAACAGATCCTGCTTGCCGCCCGTTTCGACAACCTGGGCAAGGGTGCCTCCGGCGCCGCCATCCAGTGCATGAACATCATGCTGGGCCTGGAGGAAAGCAGCGGGCTGGCGATCTGATCCGGCAAGAAAGGGAGGAGTGCCAGACGCCCGAACGCAGCAACCAAGACCTTGTCGCATCGAAAGCCAGGAAGCGGCACCGGGTGAGGCCGCAGAGGACCCTTCTTTCACTTTTCAAGAGCCTATCGGCTTATTTCCCCCTGTGGCCAAACCGTAACGCCTGATCCAAACCTCAGCCACGGCGCCGGCAAAGCATTCCAGGCCGGATGAAATTCTCGCCAGCACCACCAGCGCAAATTCCAAGACGGCTGCTCCATGCGCTTTCTGCTTCGAGGTTGTCGCTGCGTTTGGGATAATGCTCGCGGTCTACATGGTAAAACCGGGGTTCTGCGATGGATGTTTTCGAGTTTCGTACCAGGCTGCTATCCGACTACGCAGCATTCACCCGCAGTTTCACCCGCATCCACGCCCCGGACATCAAGGCTTTCGTCGATGAGGCCTACGACTCTGGGCGGTATTGGCCCGCACCTCTGGTTCAGGTCAACCCCAACTTCAAAACCGGCGCCACGGTCGAAGCCCTGGTCCAGCAGAAAGTTTTGCACCCTGAGTGCAGCCGCATCTTCCGTGCCGGGAAATCCTCTGACAATCCCGGCATCTCCCTCAGACTGTTCAAGCATCAGGAAGAAGCCATCAGCTTTGCCCAAAGCGGCGAAAGCTACGTTCTGACCACCGGAACCGGTTCCGGCAAGTCACTGGCCTATTTCATCCCGGTGATCGATGCCATCCTCAAGGCCAAAGCCGCTGACCCCACCCCACGGACGCGGGCCATCGTCATTTATCCGATGAATGCCCTGGCCAATAGCCAGCTTGAAGAGCTGGGGAAATTCCTAGGCGATTATGGTGAGCATCCACCGGTTAGCTATGGCCGGTACACCGGCCAGGAGGATGAAGAAGAGCGCCAGCGACTCGCAACTCATCCACCAGACATCCTGCTGACCAACTTCATGATGCTGGAACTCCTGATGACCCGTCAGGACGACAAGGACAAGGCCGTCATCCGCAACACCAGGGGCCTGCGCTTCCTGGTGCTGGACGAATTGCACACCTATCGGGGGCGACAAGGCGCCGATGTGGCCCTGTTGGTCCGGCGCGTTCGTGAAGCATTGGCCGACGAGCTACAGTGCATCGGCACATCAGCCACCATGGCAACCGAAGGCAGTGAAAGAGACAAGAACACCAAGGTCGCCGAAGTGGCCAGCCGCCTGTTCGGGGTGAAACTGACGGCTGCCAATGTCATCACCGAAACCCTTCAGCGCGTCACCCCGGAAGAATGCTTGATCGAGGATATCCGGCCACAACTCGGCGAGGCGATTCGCGCGGGGCTCCCTGCAGGCCCGACGTTTTCTGAGCTGGCCCGCCATCCGCTCGCCATCTGGGTGGAGCTGACCCTCGGCTTGAGCCGTGACGAAGGGAAGTGGCGCCGGGCCAAGCCCATCACCCTGGAAGCAGCAGCGGATCGGTTGGCCGTAGATAGCGGCGTCGAGATGGACTTGGCCAGACGGGTGCTGACTGAGTTTCTCCTGCTTGCCTATCGCACGACCGACAAGCCCATGGCAGAAGGCGGGCGCAGCCTCTTCGCCTTCAAGCTACACCAGTTCATCTCGGGCGGCAGCAAGGTCTACGGCTCGCTTGAACCGGAAGGCAAACGCTACCTGACGCTGGAAGGGGGCCAATTTGTACCAGGTGACCGCTCACGTCGGCTTTACACACTGCATTTCTGCCGAGAATGCGGACAGGAATACATCCCGGTCTGGGACGAAAACACCGCAAGTGGTCGCAGCTTCAGCCCGCGCAACATCGAAGAGCGCAACCACGACGACGAGGACATCAAGAGTGGCTATTTCATGCCCGATACCCAAGGCGTTTGGGAGGACAGCCTCGACCGTTATCCGGAAACTTGGCTGGAGCAGCGCCAGAATGGCGACCTGAAGCTCAAGTCAGCCTACAGGAAACGCCAGCCGCATCACGTCAGGCTCGACGCCGGAGGGGCGCTCACGGCGACGGGCACACCGGGCTGGTACATCCCTGGCAGTTTTGGTTTTTGCCTGTGTTGTGGTGTCGTGCATCAGACAGCTGGCAAAGACTCGCTCAGGCTGACCGGACTCTCTGGCGAAGGGCGCAGTTCGGCCACCACGATGCTGACCCTCTCTGCCTTGCGCTATCTCTACGAAGAGGATGAGCAGCTCAAGGCGGAAGCCAAAAAGGTTCTTGGTTTCACGGATAACCGCCAGGATGCGGCTCTTCAGGTTGGCCATTTCAACGATTTCCTTCAGGTCCTCCTTCAACGCGCAGCCCTACTGGCGGCAGTACAGAAAGCCGGCGGCCACCTGAGCGAAGCGGAAGTCCCGGATGCGGTCTTCCGGGCCTTGGGCTTCGACCGCGACGACCCCGGCGTACGTGCCGAATACATGCAGGACCCCGACATCAAGGGCAATGCCCGTCGCCAGGTGCAGGAGATCATGCGCGCCATTCTCGGCTACCGGGTGTATTTCGACCTGCGCCGCGGGTGGCGTTTCAACAACCCTAACCTTGAGCAACTTGGCCTCGTTCATATCGAATATCAGGACCTTGATGACCTTGTATCTGACAAGGAATCCTGGGCTGATGCCCCGCTGATTCTTTTGGCTGCATCGCCTGAGGTGCGCAAGCGCCTGCTCATCAAGCTCTTTGACGCCATGCGCCAAGGGCTTTGCCTGGCGTCGCGCTTCCTTGACCGTACCGAACTGGATCGCCTGAAAACATCCAGCTATGCGAACTTGCGCGAACCCTGGGGCTTTACCGAGGACGAAACCCCCATTTCCGCCAACTGGTTCATCATCACGGGCAAGCCACGCGATGAGGATCGTCGCAACGTCGAGTACCTGGTCTCGGGCAGCCCCCGCTCCAAGCTGGGCAAGGAGATCAAGAAGAGCAGCACCTGGCGGGAAGCGGATGGCAGCGAAAACCCACATGCCGCCAAAATTAAGGACGAGCACTACGAGGAAATCGTCCGAGCGTTGCTAAAGGCCGCCAAATCTTATGGCTTGGTCGTGGCCGAGGAAACCGAATTCGGCATGACCGGGTATCAGCTGAACGGCTCCAGCCTGCTTTGGACGGTCGGTGATGGGCAAAGCAAGCGAGGCGCTGACGACAACGCTTTCTTCCGCGGTCTGTACGGCAATATCGCCGCTCTGCTCGCCAATCCACTCCATCGCCTCTATGACTTCGAGGCCCGCGAACATACCGCCCAAGTGGAGCAGGACGACCGCTTGGAGCGTGAGGCCCGCTTCCGCTTCACCCCCAAAGACAAAGCCGACTGGCTCGCAGCCAAGGGCAAGCCCCTGGAGTGGCTGCCGGTACTGTTCTGCTCCCCGACCATGGAACTCGGGGTCGACATTTCTTCACTGAATACCGTCTATCTGCGCAACGTCCCGCCGACGCCGGCCAACTACGCCCAGCGTAGCGGACGTGCCGGACGTGCCGGACAGCCTGCGCTAGTTATTACCTACTGTGCTGCTCAATCGCCCCACGACCAGTATTTCTTCCGGGACCCGGTACGCATGGTTCATGGCCAGGTGAATCCGCCCACCCTCGACCTGGCCAACCGCGAGCTCATCCAGAGCCATCTACATGCGGTCTGGCTGGCAGAAACAGGAAAGAAGCTCGACAACAGCGTGCGCGGCCTACTCGACATGAACGACCCGGCTGCACCGCTCACCGACGAATACAAGCAGCAGATGGATGCTGATGCGCCCCAGAAGCGCGCTCATGCCCGGGGGCTGCGTATCCTGTCGATGTTGGCGGAAGAACTGACGCCGCAGAAAGCCCCTTGGTATACAGAGCACTTTGCCGAACAGGTCTTCCGACAAGCCTTTACCTCCTTCGACAAGGCGCTCGACCGCTGGCGTGACCTCTTCGCCGCCACCAAGCGCCAGATGGAAATCAACCAGAAGGTGATGAACAACCCGGCAGCCAGCGAACGCGACCGGCGCGATGCCAAACAGCGTCACGACGAGGCTTTCCGGCAGCAGTCCCTGTTGCTACAGGAATCTGGTTCGGCCAATTCGGACTTCTACACCTATCGATACTTGGCCAGCCAGGGTTTCCTTCCCGGCTACAATTTCCCGCGCCTGCCGTTGATGGCCTACATCCCCGCACGCAAGGGCAAGATTGGCCGGGAGAACTTCCTCTCACGTCCGCGCTTTTTGGCCCTGTCCGAGTTCGGTCCCTACAGCCTCATCTACCACGAAGGCAGCCAGTACCGCGTGATGCGCGCCATGCTCTCCGTCGGTTCGGATGACCAGGTTTCCATCGGTGCGAAACTCACGACCGATGTGGCACGCATCTGTCCGCTCTGCGGCTACGGCCATTTCCGCAACCAGCGGGATGCCGACCGCTGTGTTTCCTGCAATGCACCACTGGCCGATGCCGTGGCCGTGCAAAACCTCTACCGTATCGAGAACGTCTCCACCAAGCGGGCGGAGCGCATCACTGCCAATGAGGAAGAGCGGGTGCGTCAAGGCTATGAGATGCAAACCACCCTCCAGTTCGGCGAGCAGGAGGGCAAGCTCCAGGTAATGCGCACACTGTTGAAAACGGGCGACACCCCGGTACTGGAACTGCAATATGGCTCGGCCGCGACCGTCTGGCGCATGAATCTGGGATGGCGGCGCCGGAAAGAAAAGAGCCTACTCGGCTTCATGATTAACCCGGTGACTGGACACTGGATGGGTGGTGCTGAAGAAGCTGGCGAGCCGGACCCGGAAACACCTCCCGACAAGACTCCGCCGCAGCGTATCGTTCCCTACGTGGAGGACCGGCGCAACGTGCTCATCGTGCGTCCGCTCGAAGAGCTGGACATCAAGACCATGGCTACCTTGCAGTACGCCTTGAAGCGAGGCATTGAGGCGGTATATCAGCTCGAAGAGAGCGAATTGATGGCCGAGCCACTCCCCAAGGCAGACCTACGTCGTGCCATCCTGTTCTACGAGTCCGCCGAGGGGGGTGCAGGTGTGCTCACGCGAATTGCGACGGAACCTGATGCGCTCGCTCAGGTAGCGGCCGAAGCACTGGCCATCATGCATTACCAGCGGCCAGCGAATGGGCGTTGGGAACTGTCCCAGCTAACGGATGACCTGGGTCCGGATGGTCAGCCTATTTGCGAAGCCGGCTGCTATAAATGCCTCCTCTCATACTACAACCAGCCAGACCACCTTCACATCGACCGCCAGGATGCGGACAACGAAGGCAAGGCGCTGGATATCCTTTGTCAGCTGACGCGTTCCCGCGGCGAGGTGGGCAGCTTTGGCCGCACACCGGAGCAACAGCAAGGCGAACTTCAAAGGATTGCCGGCAGTTCGCTGGAGCAAGCCTGGCTGGACTACGTGCAGGCCAACGGCTATCGCGCGCCTGATTCAGGACAGCATACGGTTGAACGCTGCCAGACCACCGCTGATTTTTACTATGCCGACTGGAAGGCTGCCATATTCATTGATGGCCCCCACCATGAAGCGCCTGCTCAGGCAGGCAAAGACCACTCCATCAATGCTTGCCTAGAAGCCGCCGGCTATTACGTCGTGCGCTTCCCCAAGGAAAAAGATGCCTGGGCGGGTATCTTCAAGGCACATGCCGACTTGTTCGGTACAGGGAAAAGCACAGGAAATAACGCATGACGCAGCAAATCTCGTTTCAACCCGGCAGTCTGGTCTCGGCCCGTGGCCGCGAATGGATTGTCCTGCCGCAATCTTCCGACGACACCCTGTATCTACGACCGCTTGGCGCAGCTGAGGATGACTCGACACTCATCTACCTGCCGATTGAACCCGGTCCCGTGGGCCCTGCGACCTTCCCTAAGCCTTCGGTCCAGCAGGCAGCCAATTTTGCAGCCGGCCAACTGTTGCGCGATGCCCTTCAATTAAAACTTCGCACCGGCGCGGGTCCCTTCCGTAGTTTCGGCAACATTGCCGTCGAGCCGCGCGCCTACCAGCTCGTGCCACTGCTAATGGCCTTGAAGCAGGATGTTGTTCGCCTGCTGATTGCGGACGACGTGGGTATCGGTAAGACCATCGAGGCAGCCCTCATCGTTCGGGAATTGTTGGACCGGGGCGAAATCACTCGCCTGGCGGTGTTGTGCCCCCCGCACCTATGCGAACAGTGGCAGCGCGAACTGAAGCAGCGCTTCCACATCAACGCCGTGGTGGTCCGCAATACGACAGCCAACAGGCTGGAGCGCGGGCTACCCGCCAACCAATCCATATTCGAAGCCTACCCGTTTACGGTCGTCAGTCTCGACTACATCAAGTCCGACCGTCGTCGGGATGAATTCCAGCGTGCCTGTCCGGAGTGTGTCATCGTCGATGAGGCCCATACCTGCACCTACAGTGGCCAGGGTAGGCAACAGCGTTACACCCTGCTCAAGGGACTGGCCGACAACCCGGAGCGCCACCTGATATTGCTCACTGCGACACCGCACTCAGGTGATGAGGAGGCTTTTTACAACCTCCTTGGGCTGTTGAAACCAGAGTTCAAGGAATTGAAAGACATTCCATCGGACAGCCGTCGCCCCTTGCGCGAGCAACTCGCCAATCATTTCGTCCAGCGCCGCCGCCCTGACATCGAGGAATGGCAGGACAGCAGTGTCTTTCCGGAGCGTTTTTCCACCGAAGTGACTTACAAGCTCACCGGCGACTGGGGCAGGCTCTTCGATGACGTACTCGAATATGCCCGCACCCTGGTGGTCCGTGCCGAAGGCCAGGGACTGCTTCAGCAGCGCATGAGCTGGTGGGCTGCGTTGGCCTTGCTGCGCTGTATCTCCTCATCGCCAGCAGCAGCCATCAATGCCCTGCGGACTCGCTTATCAGGTACGGCGCTCTCCGAGGGAGTGACAGAGGTTGAACCTCTGACGCTGGAAGAAGCCGAGGAGCAAGGCAGGGAGCGGGTTCTCGATGGTCTGGAGGACAATCTCTCCACGCAGGACATTGAACCGGGTGCCCGCACCGAGGATACCGATTGGTTGAGTGACCTGATTGGCCGTGCCGAGGGTCTGACCGGCGCAGCCAAGGACCCCAAGCTCAAACGACTTATCGAGCACCTGAAAGAACTCACCGCTGCCGGCTTCCAGCCAGTCGTGTTCTGCCGCTACATCGCAACGGCCCATTATGTGGCGGACCAACTGCGCACGGTCTTCCGCGACCATCTGGTGACGCCTGTGACCGGCGAGTTCGCCCCATCCGAGCGCGAAGCCGCGGTAGAAGCGATGGGAGAAGCAGAGCGGCGCATCCTGGTCGCCACCGACTGCCTGTCTGAAGGTATCAACCTCCAGAATCTCTTTACCGCTGTCGTTCATTACGACCTGTCCTGGAACCCGACCCGCCACGAACAGCGGGAAGGCCGCGTCGACCGCTTCGGCCAGAAGGCCCGGGAGGTGCGCACCACGATGCTGTATGGTCAGGACAACCCGGTTGATGGCGCTGTACTGCAAGTCATCCTGAAGAAGGCCGAGAGTATCCGCAAGGAGCTCGGTGTGCTGGTACCCATGCCCGATGACGAGGGTAAGCTCACTCAGGCACTGGTTGGCGCCGTACTGCTGCGCAAAGGGACCACGGCCAGCAAAATGCCCCAGATGGGCCTGGACTTTGGTGAGCCCGAGGCCGCCATCGATTCCGCCTGGCAATCGGCACGAGACAAAGCCTCGAAGAACCGTACGCTGTTCGCTCAGCGCCGCCTCAAGCCCGAAGATGTCCTGCCCGAATGGCAGAAGACGCTGGCTGTGTTGGGCGGCGAAGAAGATGTCGAACGTTTTGTCAAACGTGCAGCTTTGCAACTTGGGGCTCCCCTGGAAGCCGCCAGCAAGGCAGGCGCCAACCACTGGAAACTTCACGCTGGCAGTTTGCCGGCAGCCGTGCGTGAGCGTCTCGAAGGCGAAGGGCTAGTAGGTACGCTGCGTATCGATTTCCATCAGCCCGTTGCGACGGGGGCACAATTCATTCATCGGACCCACCCCTTGGTTTCGGTGCTCGCCGACTACCTGCTTGAATCGGCGCTGGAGAATTCGGCCGTCAATGGGGAACCGCTAGATGCCGTAGCCCGCGCCGGCGCCATCTTCACCGAGGCGGTCCAGGTCAAAACCACCGTCCTGCTGGTGCGTTTGCGACACCAGCTGACAGTGACCCATCGCGGCCAATCGCGCTTGCTGCTGTGTGAAGAAACACTGACCGTTGGTGTGCCAGCCGATGAAACAATGCCTCTGTTGGAGGACGCTGCTGCCTGTGCCCTGATGGCTGCCGAACCGGCCCGGAACATGCCGCCACCGCTGCGCGACCAGCATATCCAGCGCGCCCTCGACCAGTTGGATACCCTACAAGCGACGCTGGAAGCCCTGGCGCGTAAACGTGCGCAGTTACTCCTCGATGACCATAGGCGTGTCAGAGAGGCGGCGCAGGGACGGGGGGAATACCGCGTTACGCCTAGCCTGCCTGTCGACGTCATGGGTGTTTTTGTCCTCCTGCCAAGCTAGGCGAAACATACTAACCCATTGATATAGATATGCTTTACTGCGCTTGTTTAATTAAGCAATAAATATTGTGCTTAAATTGACGCATTAGCATTCGGAACACAAAGCTATGTCCTCTCGCCTCGAAATACCCATGCAAGAAGTCCGACGCCGCCTGAGTCTGGACAATCCTTGGTGGCGTGCCGGTAGCGGCATCGACCCGGAGGAGGCCGGTTGGCCCCGTCGGGCCTATTTCCCGCATTTCAGCCGACTGGCTAGCGAAACCCGAGTCCGTCGAGCGGTCGTGCTCATTGGGCCGCGCCGGGTTGGCAAGACCGTCATGCTTAAGCATTTCATCCAGAGCCTGCTCGATAATGGTGTCCCCGGCCTACGCATCCTCTTCGCCTCCCTGGATACCCCGTTGTATTCCGGGCGCTCGCTGGAAAGCCTGGTGCAAGCCTTCATCGAGATGCATCAGCACGCTGCCAACGAGCAGCTGTGGGTTATTTTTGACGAGGTCCAATACCTGAAGGACTGGGAAGTTCATCTTAAGTCCCTGGTCGACACCTACCCGCAGCTGCGCTTCGTGGCCAGCGGTTCGGCAGCCGCCGCGCTGCGTATGAAAAGCCGTGAATCCGGCGCGGGCCGCTTCAGCGAATTTGTGTTGCCTCCGCTGACTTTCGCCGAATACCTCGACTTTGCCGGCGTCGAGCACCAACTCATCAACGAACTGGACGATGCCGGGAGCAGCGGCCGCTATCTGGCGACGGACATTGATGCCCTCAACCGGGAGTTTCTCAATTACCTCAATTACGGTGGTTTCCCCGAAGCGGTCATGAATCCTGTCGTCCGTGCCAATCCGGCCCGCTTCCTGCGCCAGGACATCATCGACAAGGTACTGCTCAAAGACCTGCCCAGTCTCTACGGCATTTCGGATACCCAGGAGCTGAACCGCTTCTTCAACGTGCTGGCCTTCAACACGGGCGATGAACTGGGCTTGGAGGACCTCTCGAAGCACGCCAACATCCCCAAGCAGAAACTCTCTGACTATCTCGAATACCTGGAGGCTGCCCACCTCATACGTCGCGTCCACCGTATCGACGAAAACGCCCTGCGTATGCAGCGAGCGCGTACCTTCAAGGTGTATCTCACCAACCCCTCGGTACGAGCGGCACTATTCGGATTCGTCACCAGCGACGACGAGGCCATGGGGAGCCTCGCCGAAACGGCCGTCTGGAGCCAGTGGCTGCACGACACCGACACGAGCCGGTCGTTGCACTATGCCCGCTGGAAGTCAGGGCGCCAAACGCTGGAAATTGACATCGTCTCGCTCAATGCCCAGACCCAGAAGCCCCGGTTTGCCGTTGAAATCAAATGGTCTGACCGTATCCCTGGGCAGTTGCAGGAGCTGCGTGCGCTACGCGAGCTCGCAGTCAAACACCCGCTAGCCCGCCAGCCGCTGGTAACGACTCGTACCTACACCGGTCAAGCTGAACTCGACGGCATCGCTATCGAATTCATGCCAGTCGCCCTGCATTGCTACACCATTGCGCGCAACCTACTGCGCACCCGGAACTAAAAGAAAATGGCCAGAAAAAACGCCAACGAGCTCGCCTTTCCCGCCCTCAGCATTGAAGGCGGCCTGCTCGCACCGGATTTTCTCAACAAGGTTGCCCATCTCGACGCCAGCGAGCAAACGGAAGCAGATTACGACATCCCTCGCGGCCTCAAGCTGCGTGATGAAATTGGTCGCTACTGGAAGATTGCCCAGACCCTCTGGCAGGACTTTGCAGCCAAGCGCGCCCGTACTGACCTGAATACCCATGCGCTGACCATAAAGGAATTGCTCGAACCGCTGCTGCGCCACGTGTTCTGCTTTGGTGACCTCAAGGCGGTTGGACAGGTCACGCTCGGGGAGCGCGTCTTTCCCATCGGTTTTGCCGCCAATGAAGGGCGGGTGCCGGTGGTGTTGGCTGCCCACGACCAGCTCCTCGACAAACCGGATGCCCGCTTCGGTGACGGTGTGCGCCGCCGCTCGCCATTCCTGCTCGCCCAGGAATACCTCAATGCCAGCGATGGCGCCCTCTGGGCCATCGTCGGCAACGGCCTCAAGCTGCGCATCCTGCGGGATAACCCCAGCCTGACCCGCCCGGCCTACATCGAGGCCGACCTGGAAGCCATCTTTAACGAGGGCCTCTACCCGGATTTCACCGCCCTCTGGCTGCTGGCTCATGCTTCCCGTTTCGGCAAGGTCGGTACCGAACCGGCGAATTGCCCGCTGGAACGCTGGCGCAACACTGCGCAGGAGGACGGCATCCGTGCCCGCGACCGCCTGCGCATCGGCGTCACCGAAGCCCTGCGCGCCCTTGGCACCGGCTTCCTCACGCACCCGGCGAACACGGAACTGCGCCGCCGCCTCGAAACCGGCGAACTCAGCACCCAAGCCTATTTCGAACAACTGCTGCGCCTCATCTATCGCTTCATCTTCCTCGCCACCATCGAGGACCGCGAACTGGTCTTTGCGCCCGAGGCCGAGGCCAAAGCCAAAGCCCGCTACCTCGCTGGCTACAGTCTGACGCGGCTACGCCAGTTGGCCGCCCGTCGCCGTAGCTACGACCGCCATGCCGACCTCTGGCAAGCACTGACCATCACGTTCACGGGTCTCGGCAAAGGTCAGCCGGCGCTCGGGTTGCCGGCCCTTGGCGGCCTCTTTGCCGCCAGCCACTGTCCCGACCTCGACACGGCCCAACTCGACAACAGTTCGCTGCTCTCGGCGCTCTTTAGCCTCTGCTTCTTCCGCGATGGCGCGGCGCTCTCCCGCGTCAATTACCGCGACATGGATTCCGAGGAACTGGGTAGCGTCTATGAAAGCCTGCTGGAACTGGTGCCCAATCTGACGCTGACCGCAGGCGTTCGCCGCTTTGGCTTCATCGGCGACGAAGAAGAAGGCAGCACGAAGGGCAACGCCCGCAAGCTCACCGGCTCCTACTACACCCCGGATAGCCTGGTGCAGGAACTCATCAAGAGCGCCCTGGAACCGGTCATCGCCCGCACCCTGGCCGAGAACCCGCAAGAGCCGGTCAAGGCCTTGCTGGCACTCACCGTCTGCGACCCGGCCTGCGGCTCCGGCCACTTCCTGCTTGCCGCCGCCCGCCGCATTGCCGATGAGGTGGCGCTACTGCGCGCCCCGGAAGGCAACCCCACCCAGCAGGACTTCCGCCACGCCCTGCGCGACGTGGTGGCCCACTGCATCTACGGCGTGGACAAGAACCCCATGGCGGTGGAACTCGCCCGGACTGCCCTGTGGCTGGAAGCCTACACCCCGGAACGCCCGCTCACTTTCCTCGATGCCCATCTCCGTTGCGGCGACGCGCTGCTGGGCATCCTCGACCCAACGGTGCTCGATGCTGGCATCCCGGACAAGGCCTTCCATGCGCTTTCCGGCGACGACAAGGAAGTGGTCAAACGCCTCAAGAAGGCCAACCGCGACGCCCTGAAAGCCATCGAAAGGGCCAAGGCGCCCGGCGGCCAGTTCAGCCTCGGGCTGGAAGCCGAACAGGACGCCGATGCTTTTGAACATCTGCCCGATGACACGCTGGAGGCGATTGAGACCAAGCGCGCCGCCTTCGCCGCCTTGCAGGAAAAGCTCGCCGCCTCCCGCGCCAGGCTGGCGGCCGACCTTTTCGTGGCCGCCTTCGTGCTGCCCAAGACGGCGGAGACGGAAGCCCGCGTGCCCACCAGCCAGGACCTGTGGCTGGTGCAAAACGGCAGCGCCCCGCGCCCGGGGGTGGCCGATGTGGCACGGCGTGCTGCCGAGGCGGCGCAGGCCTTCCACTGGTGGCAGGCCTTTCCGCAAGTGCGGGCCAAAGGCGGCTTCGATGTATTGCTCGGCAATCCGCCGTGGGAGCGCATCAAGCTGCAGGAGGAGGAGTTCTTCGCCACCCGTAGCCCCCTGGTGGCCGAGGCCCAGCACAAGGCCGAACGCGGTCGGCGTATCGGGCTGCTTGCCGAAGGCATGTTGCTGCACACCCTGTACCCGGAGGTGGAAGCCGCCCAGGGCTTGGCGCCGCCCAATGGCGCGGAGCAAGCGCTGTATGCGGACTTCCTCGCCGCGCGGCGCAATGCCGAGGCCGCCAGCCTGTTCGCCCACGACGCCGGGCGTTATCCGCTCACCGGTGTGGGCGATGTGAATACCTATGCGCTGTTTGCCGAGACCTTTGCGCAGTTGATGGCCGAAGCTGGCCGGGCAGGCTTCATCGTGCCCACCGGCATCGCCACCGATGACAGCACCAAGGCCTTCTTTGCCGGGCTGACCCAGGCGGGAAGGCTCGCCAGCCTGTACGACATCGAGAACCGGGAGGCTGTCTTTCCATCGGTTCATCGCAGCTACAAGTTCTGCCTGCTGACCCTGGGCCGCACCGAGGCCGCCGAGTTCGTCTGCTTCGCCACCCAGACCCACCAGCTCGCCGACCCGCGCCGGCGCTTCACCCTGACCCCGGACGAATTCCGCCTCATCAACCCCAACACGCTCACCTGCCCGGTGTTCCGCAGCGAGCGGGACGCGGCGCTGACCAAGAAACTCTACCGGGCGGCACCCGTGCTTGTTCAGGATGGGCCACCAGAAGTTAATCCGTGGGGCGTCCAGATACGGCGTGTATTGGATATGGCAAAAGCAGAGGTTGTTGGTGCATGCCTTCGAGAGCCTCAGACAGGTTTCATCCCAGTCTATGAAGCTAAGATGATTCACCAGTTCGACCACCGCTGGGCGAGCTACGGCGCCGATGGCAGCAGTGGCGATGTCGCGGTGGACCGGAAAAAAGACCCGGATTTCCGCGTCACCCCGCGCTACTGGGTCGAAGCCGCCGAGGTCGAGGCCCGGCTCGCCGACAAGGGCTGGGCGCGGGGCTGGCTGATGGGGTGGCGGGACATCACCAACGCGACCAATGAGCGGACGGTGATTGCGTCGGTGATGCCGAGGGTGGGAACCGACTTTACGCTACGTGTGAATATCGGCGTTACGAAGACCCACATCGCCAAATACGCCTGTCTTCTTGCAAACCTAAACGCCATCACTTTGGACTTTTGTGCTCGGCAAAAGATTGGCGGGACACATCTGGCTGACTTCATAACCAAGCAATTGCCCGTTCTCCCCCCCGACCGCTACACCGAGGCCGACCTCGCCTTCATCGTCCCCCGCGTCCTCGAACTCACCTACACCGCCTGCGACCTGAAACCCTGGGCCGCAGACCTGGGCCATGACGGCCCGCCTTTTCCGTGGAACCCCGAACGCCGCGCCCAACTGCGTGCCGAACTGGATGCCTACTACGCCCACCTCTACGGCCTGACCCGAGACGAACTGCGCTACATCCTCGACCCAGCCGACGTGATGGGCGAGGACTACCCCTCCGAAACTTTCCGCGTACTCAAAAACAATGAAATGCGCGAGTTCGGTGAATACCGCACCCGGCGGCTGGTGCTGGAGGCCTGGGATAAACTGCACGACAAGGGTAAGTCATGAGCTTTTTTGATCCGAAAGCAGCAAGGAGCCGCCCGTGAAATCTTCTGTCTTCATTCGCCGTGTCCGGGCGCAGAACTACAAGAGCATTGCCTTGTGCGATGTCGAGCTGGGTGCGCTGAGCTACCTGATTGGTCCGAACGGATCGGGCAAGAGCAACTTTCTTGATGTCTTGCACTTCGTGAAGGATGCGCTGGAAAACTCGCTGGAAAACGCGCTGCAGGTTCGCGGCGGCATCAGCGAGGTTCGCCGCCGCTCGGGTGGGCATCCGACGCATTTCGGCATCCGGCTGGATTTTTGTCTGCCCGATGGCCGGGATGCGCATTACGCATTCAAGATCGGCGCCCTGCCAGGTGGGAACTTTGAGGTCCAGATGGAGGAGTGCGTCATCGATGCGCCAGGCAAAGGACCTGCGTACCAGATCATGAAAGGTGTGCTGCAGAAGTCCAGTGAGGCTGTTTTCCCTCCCTGCACCGCAGATCGTCTGGCGCTAGTGAATGCCGCCGGTTTACCTGCCTTCCGCCCGGTTTTCGATGCCTTGACGGGCATGCGCTTCTATAACCTCAATCCACGTGTCATCCGGGACCTCCAGAAGCCTCAGGATGGGGCGGCGCTCAAGCCACTCGGGGAAAATATTGCCAGTGTCCTGGCCTTCATGGAGCGCCATTCGCCCGCAGAAAAGGAGCGTGTGGAAGAGTATCTGAACATGGTGATCCCGACAGTTCATGCGGTGGAGCGTAAGGCGGTAGGACACATGGAAACCCTGGAGTTCCGGCAGGATGCGGCTGGATCAAAACACCCGTGGCGCTTTTCCTCCAACAGCATGTCGGATGGCACATTACGTGCCTTGGGCATACTGGTGGCCCTTTTTCAAGGGGGGGATACGGAACGTCCAATGCTGGTGGGTATCGAGGAACCCGAGGTTGCCGTGCACCCCGCTGCTGCAGCCGTATTGCGGGATGCCTTGTCGCGTGCGGCTGAGCGTACCCAGGTATTGGTCACCAGCCACAGCCCGGAGTTGCTGGACGATACGTCGCTTGCGGTCGAGAATTTGTTGGCAGTGTCGGGTGAGGGCGGTGTGACGATCATCGCCCCCATCGATGAATCTTCCCGGCAAGTGATTCGGGAAGGCCTTTACACCCCGGGAGAATTGCTTGTGCTGAATCAGCTGGCACCCGACGAGGACAGTATGTGTCGGCTCAATGCCCGTCAGGTTCAGCTTTTTGGGACAGAGTCATGAATTCGCTCATCGCCATCGTCGAGGGGGACGGCGAGGTTCGCGCACTGCCTGCACTACTGCGCCGCATCGCATCCAGATTGGGCAGATACGATGTGACGATTCAGACACCGATCCGGGTACATCGCGACAAGTTCCTGAATGACTCACACGAATTCCGGCGTATGTTGCGACTTGCGTCCACAAAAGCAAGAGACGGCAGGGTCATGGTTTTGCTGGATGCGGATGATGATTGCCCCGTGACATTGATGCGCAAAATCAAGGAGGGCGCAAGGAGCATCATTCCGGTATCCCAGTCCTTGTCTGTTGTCATTGCGCAGAAGGAGTACGAGGCATGGTTACTGGCTGCTGCGGACTCATTGGCCGGACAAAGGGGCTTGCCCGTTGATCTGGTGGCACCTCCCAATCCCGAGAGTATTCGTAATGCCAAGGGTTGGTTGAGCGAGCGGATAGCCAATGGACGCTACCACGAGGTGAGCGACCAGGCAGCTTTTTCAGCAACTTTTGACATTGACCAGGCCCTTGCGGCAAGCCGCTCATTTCGGAAGTTTTACAAGGAATGCGAGGAGGCACTGCGGAGCGGGAGTGCAGGGGTATGAGTAGCGCTGCAAAGCTTCCAGGCGGGATCGCCCTTGAAATCATCACGGCAGAACTGGCGGAAGCGATTCATCCTTACGATGCCCCTGCGGCACCTTTGGGCATCCTTGAGCGGACCCGGCTGGAGAAGGCCGCGCAGGATGCGGGGTTTGATCTGACCGCATCGTTGGAGGGAGATTGGCTGGTTTTCCGTTCAACCGCTTTCCCGTTTACCGTAGGCGTCGCCCCTGGGCGTGACGGCTACCGTGTTGGCGTGAGTGATGCCGGTCTGGCCCGGCGAGTGGCCATTGAGTTTCCTCCGGTAATAGCCGAGGCTTTGCCACCCTGGGAAGCATGTTTGGATGGAATTGCGGACTATCCGACCCTGCATCGACTGTTCGCCCGTATTGCAGCGGTAGGCCGCGTGCTGGCTGGCGAAGGACTTCGGACTTTCGAGGCAAGCTGCCGCCAGTCTCCTGATACGACGGAAGCCACTCGACTGGTTGTGCAACGGGTTGGGCAGGATATCTTCCGCGCCTCGTTGCTGGCTTACTGGGGACAGCGCTGCGCCGTCAGTGGGCTGGCGATCCCCGGACTTCTCCGCGCCTCCCATATCAAACCATGGGCAGACTGCACTTCCGACGCCGAACGGCTCGACGTGTTCAACGGCCTGCTCCTGGCCCCTCAATTGGATGCCTTGTTCGATAGTGGCTGGATCACCTTCCTGGATTCCGGACAAATCAGGATTTCCCAGGCGCTGGACGCAGCCAGCCGCACTTGCCTGGGACTCACCGGTTCGGAAACCATTGTCGGCCTGACCGAACGCCATCAGGTTTATCTGACCTGGCATCGGAAGCATCGCTTTGGCCGGAGGTCATGAAATTTTCGGGTTAGACTTGCCAGCGTTTTTTTGCAGCAAAAGGAGATGCGCATGAATCCGACAGGGAAGATGAACATGGGCAACCTGACCCTGCTGATTGGCGGCCTCGCCCTCGCCGGCCTGCTGCTCTATGGCTGGGCCACGGGACAGGAACTGCCCCTGTGGCCAGCCCTGGCCGTGGTTGGAGTCAATCTGCTGGCAGCGGGCAAGATCCTGCTGGACGCCAGAAAGAACAGGAAACAGGGCTCATGACGCGTCCTTCACCCCTGCCACGCCCCCTCTCCGGCTTCTGTCTGTCCGCCATGCTGGCACTCTCCCTCGCCGGCTGCGGCAAGGACGAGAAGAAGGTGGATCCTTTTGCCCTCATGGAAGGCGAGGCGATCTACAAGGCCGAATGCGCCGGCTGCCACGGCAAGGACATGGAAGGCCAGCCGGGCTGGCCGGCAGCAGGCCAGGATGGCCACCCCCCGGCTCCGTCCCTGGCCGGGGAAACCCCCGCCAGCCGCCGGACCTTTCCGGAACTGGTCAGCATCACCCGACTGGGCGTGGTGCCACCCCAGACAGGCCAGGGCGGCAGTCATCCCGCCTTCGCCGGCAAGCTGACGGAACGCCAGGTGGAGAACGTCGTGCACTTCATCCAGTCCCGCTGGCCCCCAGCGCCTGCCCGTCCGTGAATCTGCCCGACCCGGTCCAGCAGGAGGGTCGGGTCAGGGAATCTCCACCACCACGTTTCCACCCCCCTGGAACACGGCCTGGCAGGCAAGCCGGGAAAAGCCGTCCCGGCCCGGAACCTTGTCCAGCATCCGCCTTTCGTCCGCCTCCATGGGGCTCAGGTGCTGTGCCCCTTCCATGATGTGCACGTGGCAGGTCGTACAGGCGCACTGCAACTGGCAGGAGTGATCGATCTCCACCCGGTTTTGCAGCAGGATCTCCGCCACGGACCGGCCCGGTATGGCTGGCACGATCTCCCCCTCCGGGCAGAGCGCCGGGTGCGGCAACACGGTCAGTTGGTGGGGATGTTTTTTTCCAAAGAAGAACATGATGCCTCCAGTCATCGGACCGACAGGGCTTCCACCCCCTCGGTCCGGGTTGTCGACAAAGCTGTGCAGAAACTGTCAGCGGCAAGGGGATAATTGCCGGAAAGCAAGCCTGTGGATGAATTGTTCCATTTTTTCCCACAGCTTTCCGGCCCCCTTGCCAAGACCCGTAAAATGGTCGCAACCCACGGTATTGTATGGATTTATCCGAGTTATCCACAGACTTGTCCGGTACTTATTCGTAAACGTCGTTGACTGTACACCCTTTATAAAAAGGCAAAGCCCTGCGCCTGTGCCGTCCCTTTCCTCTGCCTATCTCCATGTCCATTACCCCTATCGATCCCGATCTCTACCAGGAACAGCTCGACCAAAAGCGGGCGCAATTCAAACAGGCCTTCGCAGTGCATGACCTGCCCGAGCCGGAAGTGTTTACTTCCGAGCCCCTGCATTACCGCCTGCGAGCCGAGTTCCACATCCGCCACGAAGGGGAAGAACTGCACTACGTCATGTTCCAGCCTGGTAAACCCGGAATTCCCGTGCTGGTGGAAGATTTTCCCGTGGCAGCCCGGTCCATCTGCGAACTGATGCCGCGCCTCAAGGCGGCGCTCAAGATCGCCCCCCTGCTGCGTCACAAGTTGTTCCGGGTGGATTTTCTCGCCACCCTGAGCGGCGAGATGCTGCTTACCCTGGTCTATCACAAGCCCCTGGATGCAGCCTGGGAAGCGGCTGCCGGGGAACTGGCGGGCAAGCTGGAAGTGCAACTCATCGGTCGCAGCCGGGGCAGCAAGGTGGTTCTGGAACGGGACTGGGTTCTGGAAAGCTTCGAACTGAACGGACGCCAGCTCAGGTATAAGCAGATCGAAGGCAGCTTCACCCAGCCCAATGGCGGAGTGAATCGCAAGATGCTGGCCTGGGCCTGCCGCCAGGCGGAAAACCTCGGGGATGATCTGCTCGAACTCTACTGTGGCAACGGCAACTTCACCATCGCCCTGGCCCCCCTGTTCCGCCGGGTGCTGGCCACCGAGCTGAGCAAGTCTTCGGTAGAGGCCGCCCAGTTCAATCTGGAAGCCAACCGGATCGGCAATGTGGCCCTGGGCCGGGTTTCCAGCGAGGAATTCTGCGCCGCCATGGATGGTGTGCGGCCTTTCCGGCGCCTGCAGCACGTGGATCTCGGCAGCTACCGCTTCTCCACCCTGTTCGTGGATCCGCCCCGCAGCGGCCTGGATGACCGTACCTTGTCCTTGGCCCGGCGGTTCGACCACATCCTCTACATCTCCTGCAATCCCGAAACCCTGCTGCAAAACGTGGCTGCCCTGGCGGATACCCACCGGATCAGGTCGGCTGCGGTGTTCGACCAGTTTCCCTATACCCACCATCTGGAGAGCGGCCTGCTGCTGATCCGCCGCTGAAGCCCGGCGGCGGACAAGTCTGTGCACAAGCTGTAGCCAGCCGGGGGAAAAATCGGAAAAACGGCGGCTGGGGAAAAAATGTCCCGTTTTCATCCCCAGGTTTTCCGGACACTTGCCAAGCCCCGAAAACCTCCTTCAAATCCATGAAAAAAAAGGATTTTCCAGACTTATCCCCAGACTTGTCCGGCCCTTAGTCGTTTACGTAGTTTGATCCTTAAAACCTCAGTTGGTGCGCGTGGAAGAAAATGCAAGCCATTGATTTTTTGAAGCTCTTTGTGTCTTTGTGTCTCTGTGGTGAGGTTTTTA
>DDKS01000021.1 GCA_002340095.1 Betaproteobacteria bacterium UBA2592 | reverse complement strand
AGCGGCGCCTGTTCGATCATGGCACCCGGCATAAGGCCGGCGAGAAAGGCTTGTGCCGAATCGTCGCCTTGAATGCGCACCTGGCCGTAACGCCCTTCGACCACCCGGATCGTGAGCGCGCCGTCCGCGAAGCGCTGTTCCGGGATCACGGCGCGCGCGAAGGGGTAGCCCGCTTCGCGGTAGTGGCGCGTGATGCGGACGGCGAGTGCCTTGAGGCCGGAAAGATCGTAGGTCTTGCCTTTGATGTCGCCCACTAGCGCACGGAGTTCGGCTTCATCAAAGACCGTGTTGCCTTCGATCTTTACGCTACCGAGCGTGACCGTCGCACCGCCGGGGAGGACTTCGCCCTCGGCAGGCGGGGTCAGGCCCAGTTCGCGTTGCGGCAGAGGCGCAGGCTGGGCCGGTTGCGTTTCCTGCAACAGCCGGCCGGCGTCGGGGACGGGTTGCGCAAGTGCGGAAGACGCGAAGACCACGCACAGTGCGGCGGCAAGGGGAGATGGGGAAAGGCGTTTCACTTGCGGGTCTCCTCTTCGCCTATGACTAGAACGTTGGCGGGCAGGCGAATGTTACCTGCGATGTCGAACAGACCCGAGAAGCGGGCAAGCATGCCGTCCCTTTCGCCGAATCCAGAGTTCCCGCCACCCTTGCCTGCCGTCGTCCGCACACTGGCAAGCGCGGCGTCGAGCGGGACACCGCCCGTCGAACCGCCCCCGGAACTCGCCGCAGCAATGGTGAGATTCGCGCCCACGTAGCTGATGGCGTAGTTGGGGTTGCTGGCATCGGTCAGCGTGCCCTGCCGGATGGCGTAAGCCCCCACCGCTTCGCCGGCATCGCGTGTGAGGCTGCCGGTGAGGCTTTCCCCTGTGACGAGACCGCAGTCCGTGGTCTGCCCCGCCGCGCAGCCGGTGCTGTAGGTGAGCGCGGGATCGGGTTGGCCTTCGGTCTTGCTCTTGGCGTCCGCCCTCACCACCACCGGGCGGGGGGTGATGGTCAGCGAGCCGTCAACGTAAGCAATGTCGTAGCCCCACTGGCTGGTGGAGTAATGACCGGATGCGCTAAGCGTGCGGTTGCCCGCGTCCTTGTCGTCTGCGGTGACGGTGGCCGTGCCGAGCAGGTTGGGGTTGGTCGTGGTCGAATAGCTCACGCCGAGACCATCGGTGGTGCCGTCGTAGACGCGTGTGCCGGAATTGGCGGTGACGGTGAGCGGCGTGAGCGCCCAGCGCAGCAGGGGATAACTCAGCCTATCGTAAATGCGCCAGACCGTGCCCGTGCCGCCCTCATCGTCGATGTCCCAAAAGGAATCGCCAAAGGCGGACAGGCGCTTCATATCGTCGGTCGTGAAAAATGTGCCGAGACCATTGTCGGGGCCGGTGTGGAAACTGTTTTGAATCGTTCCCCAGTTGCCTCCGACGAGCCCGCCGACAGCAGAGCCGGTCGTCCCCAGCAAATTGCCGGTCGCGTAGCTGCGCCGGATCGTGGCCCCGCTGTTGTTCACCCCCACCAGCCCGCCGACGAAGTTTTGACCGCTGACGTTGCCGGTGGCATAGCTGTCTTCCACCAAACTGCCCCAGGTCAGTTGCCCCACCAGCCCGCCAGCAGCGTCATTGCCGCCAAAGGTGGCCGTGACATGGCCGGTGGCGAAGCTTTGGCGCACTGTAGTCGAGCCGGCGCCTTCCCCGATCAGGCCGCCCACCAGTTGCCTCCCTTGCACCGTGGCCGTGCTCCAGGTGCGTTCGATCAGCGGGTCCGAACCGCCGCCGCTGACGCTTCGCCCGATCAGGCCGCCGACGTAATTGCCCGATCCCGTCACGCTGCCGGTTGTGAAGCTGTCGCGAACGCTGCTGCCAACGACAGCACCGATTAAACCGCCGACTTCGGCTGCCCCCGAAACGATGGTGTTCGCGTGGCTGCCCGAGACCGTGCTGAGCCCGGCATAGCCCACCAAGCCACCCAACCCCACGACGCTGCCCGTTACGCTGCCCGTGGCGTAGCTGTTCAACACCGTACCGCCGTTGATACTGCCTGCCAGTATCCCGGTGCCAGCCCGACCTGTAACGCTCGCATTCACCACACCCAGGTTGGCGATGCTCGCCCCGGTCTGCAGCGACCCGAACAAGCCGACGTAGTCGGAACCGGGACGGTAGATGGTAAGGTTGCTGACGGTGTGCCCCAGCCCGTCGAAGCGGCCAGTGTAGGAACTCGACAAGCCGTCGTGCAGTGGCACAAACCCCGCACCGCCGATCCAGCCGTTGGTGGCACTGGCGTCGATGTCGGTGCCCAGCACGAAGTTGCCGGAGAAATTGCTCGCATGTGCCAGCCCTTGCAGGCTGTTGGCCGGGCCGCTGGTTTCATCCCCTTCACTGCCCAGACTGGTGATGACGGTGTAGGTGATGGTGCCGCCGTCGCTGCCGAGCTTGGTGGTGAAGTTGGGGCCGGCTTGCAGGTTGATCTTGCCGGTGAAGCCCGAGGACGTGAGGCCGAAGCTGTAGCTGGCGGTGTTGCCGGCGGCCGGCGCGCCTTGGCCGACTTCGAGCGCCACCTTGCCGCCCGAGCCGCCGGAGGCGTCCAGCGTGGCGAGAATCTCGATGTTGCGATAGGCCGAGAGGGTGAGGGTGTTGCCGGAAGTCCAGGTGACATTGTCGCGCACGAAGATGTCGCCGTTGCCCGAGGTGGCACCGTGCGCCGACTGGATCGTCACGTTGTTCGAGGCGAGATTCGCCGAGAGCGTCGCGCCCGTGATGTCGCCGCCGGAAGCCGCAATGGTGTAGTCGTTGGGGTCGATGAGCCAGGTGCCGGTTGCGCCCTGCGCGGCATGGGTGGTGATGCGGGCATCGTCGGCCACCTTCACCCTTGCCGCGCTGGTTTCGATGAAGCCCCCGTCGCCGCCCGCTGGGGCGCTGGCATCGAGCCGCCCGCCGACGTTGACCTGACCCGTCTTCATGTCGGCCAAGAGCAGGATTTCGCCCCTCTCGCCGGTGGCCAGCGTCCTGGCTTCGGTAATGCCGGTGTGGTTGATGACGGCGGCGGCGAGTTCGTCGGCGGCCTGGGCGGTCAGGAGCACCCGGCCGCCGTCGGCGAGGATCGCGCCGCCCTGTTCGATCAGGGCATCGAGCGCGCCTTTTTCGACTTCGAGCTTCACCGGCCCGCCCAGATCGAGCCGCACGGTATCGGCGGCGGCCATGAGCACATTGCCCTGCGGCGCTTCGATGCGGCCTGCGTTCTCGATCCGCGCGGCGATGAAGGCTGCCGTCCCGCCAGCGCCGACTTTGATCTCGCCCTCGTTGCGGATGGCGGCATTGCCACTGCCGCTGAAGCGATAGTGGCCGGCCATGAAGTCTTGCACCGAAAGATCGCGCGTGGAGGCGATGAGGCCCCCGACCTCGACCCGGGCCGTGGGGGTGAAGAGCACGCCGTTGGGGTTGACGAGAAACACCTGGCCGTTGGCGGTGAGACTGCCCTGGATGCGGGAAACATCCGAGCCCAGCACGCGGTTCAAGGCAATGGCGGAGGATGAGGGCTGGACGAAGTTGACCGCATACCCTTGTCCGATGGAGAAGCTCTGCCAGTTCGCGGCCATGCGGTCGGTGGATTGCGTCACGGTCATGGTGTTGCCGGATTGGGCGATACTGCCCGCACCGGCGACGATCTGGCCGCCTTCAGGGAGATTGGCGGCGAAGGTGGCGCCGCAAGCGGCGCCCAACCAAAGTGTGGATAGGAGAGAAAGGATTGCCGACTGACGTCGGCGCGTTGTCGGCCCCGCCAGGACGGCGATGCAGGCCGCAGCGAACACGGCTTTTGAAGCCCGCTTGCCGCGCGCTCGGGCGAATTCGGCGACGGCGACGAAGGCCTGGTGGATGTCGCTCCAGATGAGACGGTAGGTGTGGTTCAAACCGGCCGGGTTCATGCCTGATCTCCTCTGTTGGCAGGATAAACTCCGGTATTCCACCATCAAGACGTTAGAGCACCGTTAGCAGGTCAATCGCATGAACCTAAAATCCCAGTTGACGACGCGTGGCCAGCCGGACATGGCGGCCGGCTATGGGTTTGATGATTGCCAAGGGAGTCCCCCCCTGGGTGAGGCGAAACCGAAGCAGGCGAAGGGGCGGGAAACACGCAAGGCATGCGCCGACGTGCAGACGGCGGGCGAGTCTGTTCTGGTGCGCTGGGAGGCGGATAGCGCAGCCACGCCGATGGAGCAGTTGGGGTTCTTATCGAGTTCGCACCTGGCGCCGGACGGACAGCGACCCGGAATACCAGCAGCGCTGCCGCTCCGAAGCATGGGAGGTGGTGGTGCCGGAACTGGTGTTCGGGCCTGCCGGGCTCAACGGCAGAGCTCCGAACATACCCGCCTTCGAACACGGCACCCAGTAAGGCACCCGCCTCACTTCTCCCGGCGGTAATTCCCCACGAAGCTCACGTTCATGCCGCCGCATCCGCTTTCTTCCAGCACCGTGAGGCCCTGGGCTTCCAGGGCGAGGGTGGCGGAGCAGCCGTCCAGGTCGAACACGGCCTTGCCCCCTTTGAGATGGCCGATACCTTCGATTTCACCGGTGTGCACCTGGCCGTTGGCGGCGTTGGGGCCTTCCCACAGGGCATTGCCACTGGCGAACACCCGGTTGCCGCTCAGGCCGATCAGGGTGATGCTGGCCGGGTCGATCTCCTTGCGGCCGCTGGTGTAGCGCACGTAGTGGCCGCTCCAGCGGGCCGCCGGCTCCTGGCTGCCGGCCACATTCTTGAGGGCGGCGATACGTTCGCTGAACTGGGCCTGCCAGCAGGTGGCATCCTTGCAACGGGTGACTGCATAGGACTTGAGCCAGTCCCGCTGCCAGCGGCGGATCGCCTCCTTGCTGCCGGAACGTTCCAGCGCGGCCTTGTAGGCTGCGTTGAGCTCGTCATCCAGAGCCGAGAGTTTCATGTCGCTGCAGATGGCCTTTTCCATGGGAGTTCGGGCCTTGTTGCAATCGAAACTCGCGGCCTGGGCGGCGGAACCGGCAAACAGGCCGAGCAGGGCAAGGGTGGCGACGGAGTGAAGACGGTGGGACATGGCGGGGCTCCTGAGACGAACATGAAGGCAGGTTCCGGCAGGCCCGGAACCCGGTCAGACTTCCATGCTACGCCGGGGTAGGACGTTTGTGTAGCGCCCCGGCCCGGTCTCAGTGGCCGTGCTGCCCCTGATGCCCCGCCGCACCGGCCGGCAGGGGCCTGGGCATGAGCGGGGTGAAGCGGGCCTGTTCGGTGCGGCCGTCGGGGAAGGTGATGGCGACGATGGCCTTCATGGCGGGCAGGGAGGCGTAGGTGCCCTGGCCGACGAGCTTGTTGTCCCCGGCGGGGGTGAGGGCGATTTCCGTCTTCTGTTTGCCAAAGAGCAGGATGACCTTGCCCTTGGTGCCGGCGGCGGGCAGTTTCTGGTCGGCGTGGTCGGTGAGGTAGACGGCGACCGGGTTTGCCCTGGCAGTGGGGCTGTCCTTGGCCACCACCAGTTCGAAGTGGTAGGCGCCGGCCATGCGCACCTGGCCGCCGTTGGGGGAGGGCAAGGCGTCGAGGGTGGCATCGTCGTGGGCCAGGGCGGGGGTGCCAAGGCTGGCCAGCAGCGCCAGGCCAAGACCGAAACAGGTAAATTTTTTCATGATGTCTCCTTGAGGGTTGAAGAGGTTTTCAACCTTAAAACCTCTGTTAAACCACAGAGGCACAGAGACGCCGAGCAAAAACAAAGACTTGTCCTGGGAGGCCAGGCCACCTTCTGGGTGAGCGCGGAAGATCATGCAAGCCATCGTTTTTGAAATTCTCTGTGTCTTTGTGTCTCTGTGGTGAGGTTTTTCGGTTGAGTAGGTTTTCAATAGGCTTCCTGCTGCTGTTCGGCGAGCAGGCGTTTGAGGGGTTTTTCGCCGAAGGCGAGGAACAGCACCGGGGTGAGCAGGGTGTCGAGCAGGGTGGCGCTGATCAGGCCGCCGAAAATGACCACGGCCACCGGATGCAGGATTTCCTTGCCCGGCGCCTCGGCGGCAAAGAGCAGGGGCATCAGGGCGATGGCGGTGACCAGCGCCGTCATCAGCACCGGGGTGAGGCGCTCCAGGGAGCCGCGCACGATCATGGCCCGGCCGAAGCGCTCGCCCTCGAAGGCACAGAGGTTGATGTAGTGGCTGATCTTGAGGATGCCGTTCCGGGTGGCGATGCCGGTGAGGGTGATGAAGCCCACCAGGGTGGCCACCGAGAGGGGCTGGCCCGAGAGCCACAGGGCGATCACCGCGCCCACCAGGGCTAAAGGCACGTTGCCCATGATGATGGCGGTGAGCACCAGGGAGCGGTAGCGGCTGTAGAGCACCAGGAACACCAGCAGCAGGGCGATGCCGGCCAGCAGGGCGATGTTGCGGGCCGCCTCGGCCTGGGCCTGGAACTGGCCTTCGAGGCGGGTGAAGTAGCCTTCGGGCAGGGTCAGTTGCTGCAATTCGGCCTCGATGGCATCCACCACGGAGGAAAGATCCCCCGCCTGGGGATCCACGTTGGCGGAAATCACGATGCGGCGCCGGGCGTTTTCCCGGCCGATCTGGTTCGGGCCCAGGTCTTCCTCGACGCTGGCGAGGCGGGAGAGGGGCACGGGCCCCACCGGGGTTTCCACCAGCAGCCGGGCCAGGGCTTCGGGTTCCCGGGCGGCGTCCTTGAGGCGCAGGGTCAGGTCGAAGCGCCGCCCTCCCTCGATCACCTGGCCGAGCTTTTCCCCTTCGGTGTAGCGGGCCAACTGGCTGAGCAGGTCCCCCGACGCCAGGCCGTGGCGGGAGAGGGCGTCGTAATCCAGGCGCACCTTCACCTGGGGCATCAGCACCTGCTTCTCGATCTGCAGGTCGGCGATGCCGGGGATGGTGGCGAGCCGGCTTTCCACGGTGCGGGCCAGGGTGCGCAGGGTGTCCAGGTCATCCCCGTAAATCTTCAAGGCGATCTGGGCCCGCACCCCGGAGAGCATGTGGTCGAGCCGGTGGGAGATGGGCTGGCCGACGCTGACGGCGGCCCCCAGGGGGGCGAGGCGCTGGCGGATGTCAGCGATCACCTCCTGGCGGGGGCGACCCTCGGCTTTCAGGTCGATTTCCAGCTCGGTGGTATGGACGCCTTCCGCGTGTTCATCCAGTTCCGCCCGGCCCGTGCGGCGGCCCACCTGGGCCACTTCCGGTACGCCCATCACCAGCTTTTCCGCCGCGCTGCCCACCCGGCTGGATTCGGCCAGGGAAACGCCCGGGTTAAGCAGCAGGGTCACCGTCAGGGTGCCTTCGTTGAAGGGGGGCAGGAAGCTCTTGGGGAAGAAGGGGACGCTGGCCGCCGTCAGCAGCACCAGGGCCAGGGCCCCAGCCAGCAGGGGTTTCACCCGGTCGAAGGACCAGTGCAGCAGGCGCTCGTCCCGGGCCTTGAGCCATTGCACCAGGCGGCTGTCCCCCTCGCCCAGGTTGGGCAGGCCGGGAAGCAGGTAGTAGCACAGCACCGGGGTGATGCTAACGGCCACCAGCAGGCTGGCCAGGATGGCGATGATGTAGGCAATGCCCAGGGGCACGAACAGGCGGCCCTCGATGCCGGGCAGGGCGAACAGGGGCACGAACACCAGCACCACAATGAAGGTGGCGTACACCACGCCGGAGCGGACCTCCTTCGAGGCGGCGGCAATCACCTCCAGCACGGGCCGGGCCCGCTCCGTCAGCCGGTTCTGGCGCAGGCGGCGCAGCACGTTTTCCACATCCACCACCGCGTCGTCCACCAGCTCGCCGATGGCGATGGCCAGGCCCCCCAGGGTCATGGTGTTGATGGAAAGATCGAAGTAGCGCAGCACCAGCACCGTGGCCAGGAGCGACAGGGGAATGGCGGTGAGGGAAATGAAGGTGGTGCGCCAGTTGGCGAGGAACAGGTAGAGCAGCACCAGCACCAGAATCGCCCCGTCCCGCAGGGCTTCGCGCACGTTGTCGATGGAGGCCTCGATGAATTCCCCCTGGCGGAACAGGAACTGGGGCTTTTCGATACCGGCGGGCAGGCTGCGGGAAAGCTCGGCCATGGCGGCTTCCACGTCCCGGGTCAGGGCCACGGTGTCCGCCGTGGGCTGTTTCTGCACCGAGAGAATCACCGCCGGCTGGCCCATGAAACCGGCGTCGCCTCGCTTGATGCCGGGGGCAAAGCCCACTTCAGCCACCTGTTGCAGCAGCACGGGCTGACCGGCCTGCATACCCACGGGCAGGCGGGCCAGGTCTTCGAGCCGGGAGCTGCGGCCCAGGTGGCGGATCAGCAGTTCCTGGCCCTGGAGGTCGATGAAGCCCCCGGCCGCATTGCCCGAGTAGCCTTGCAGGGCCTTTTCGATGGCGTCCAGGCTGATGCCGGCGGCGGCCATGCGCTGGGGGTCGGGGCTGACCCGGTACTGCTTCACCTCGCCCCCCAGGGGAATCACCTGGGCCACGCCGGGAATGGTCAACAGCCGGGGGCGGATCACCCAGTCGGCGTATTCCCGGGCCGCCATGGGGCTCACCCGGGCCGGGTCGGCGGGCAGGGCGATCATCAGGATTTCGCCCATCAGGGAGGAAATCGGCCCCATCTGGGGCTGGATGCCTGCGGGCAGCTGGCCCTGGATCAGGGAAAGGCGCTCGGCTACCTGCTGGCGGTTGCGATAGATGTCGGTGCCCCAGTCAAATTCCACATAGACCACGGAGAGGCCGATGCCGGAGACGGAACGCACCCGGGTGACGCCGGGCATGCCGTTCAGGGCCGACTCCAGGGGGAAGCTGATCTGCTGCTCCACCTCTTCCGGGGCCATGCCCCCGGCCTCGGTCATCAGGGTGATGACCGCCTTGTTCAGGTCGGGAAACACATCCACCGGGGTCTGGCGCATGGCCAGCAGCCCCTGGAGCATCAGGAGCATGGCCAGGCCCAGGACCAGCAAGCGGTTCTTGAGACTGCCCTGAATGATGAAGTCAAACATCAGCGAATCCGATTCAAGTCGTTAGCCCCATCCCGCACCACCCGCTCACCGGCGGCGAGGCCGCGCAGGACGGCGACCCGCTGGCCATCGAGAGCTTCGATACGTACGCTGCGGGATTCGAAACGCTCGGGCGCCACCTGCACCCAGACCCGGGGCTGGTTGTCCCCGTCCCGCACCAGGGCACTGGCGGGAATCGCCAACAGCGTCTGCGGTTGAGCATTCAGCCGGGCCAGCACCTGGACCGACTGGCCCAGGATCAGGTGCGGCATCTCCTTGCCCGCCTGCACCCGGAACAGCACGGGCAGGGACTGGGCCTTGAGACTGCGGCCCATGCCGACAAAGGCCAGCTCCACGCCCACCCCGTTGCCCAGATCGAGGCTGCCACCGGCCACCCCGGCGGCCAGGGCGGCGGGCTCCGGGGCCTGTGCTTCCACCGCCAGGCGGGCCGGGTCCAGCACTTCGAAGATCACTTCCCGGGCGTCCACCACCTGGCCGGCCACCGCACTGGCTGCGCCGATCACCCCGTCCACCGGGGCGCGCAGGGCCTCCCGCCCGAGGCTGCCCGCCACGGCGGACTTCTTTTGGCGGAAGGACTGCAGTTCGATGCGGGCCTGTTCGATGTCCTTGGCGGGCACGCTGCCCTCCAGTTGCTCCAGGCGCTTCACCCGGCTGGCGAGCAGGCTTTCCTGGGCCGTGAGTTCGGCCAGAGCCGCCTGACCCGCGCCCTTTTCCAAGGCGCCGGCGGCAGGCTCCAGCCAGGCCAGGATCTGGCCCTTTTTCACCCGCTGGCCCAGCACCGCCAGCCCCTCGGGCCCGGCTTCGATACGCCCGGCCTGGAGGGTCTGGACCCGACCGCCGGTGCCAGGATCAGCGACGATCTGGCCGGGCAGGGCCAGCACCCGGGGAAACTGGCCGCTTTCCACCGCCGCCGTGCGCAGGCCCAGGGCCCCCATGCGGCGCTGCACGGACTTGGGCACGAACAGGCTGCCGTCGGGCAGGCGCAAGGGAGCTTCGCTCAGGGGCTGGCCGGTGACGGACTTCACCGGCGCCGGGGAAACGGCCGGGGCGGCAGGCTCGGCATGGTCATGACCTTCATGGGCCAGGGTCACCGTGGCGGGCAGCAGGGAGAGAACGGCGGCCAGGGTCAGCCCCCGGAATGGCAGCGGGTGTTTCATGAAGACTTCCTTCCAGCACGGCGGCGCAGAATGAACCCGGCGCCCCCCAGGGTTGCCAGCAACAGGGCCGCTCCCAGCCAACCGCCGCCCGATCCGGCACCGCCCGCAGTTTCGGCCTGGGCCTCGGGCATTATCAGTTCCGCCAGCAGCAGGTCGGCGAAGGCCTCGTTGCTCAGGCTGAGATTCAAGGGAAGATGGCTGCCCGGCGCCCCCAGGGCCCCAGCCGGCAGGGCCATGCGGTAGGCGCCCAGGCCATCGGGCTCGGCCACGCCCTTCCAGCCCTGACCTTCCACCTCCACGGCCAGGTCGGTCACCGGGGCGTTGTCGGCCCGCTGGTCCACGTAAATCACCAGGGTGTCGGCGGCCAGCACCCCCACCACTTCCAGTTCTTCCCCCTGCACGGCGAAGCGGGGCAGGGCCTGGGCGGGCGCTTGGGCGGCTTCGTCCCCGTGGTCGTGGCCTTCGTGGGCCGCAAGGGGCGCGCTCAGCAGAAGTCCGGCCAGGAGCAGGCCGGCAATGTTCAGGTTCATGGCAACTTTCCTAAGGCCTGGTTCAGGTCGGCAATGGCGCTGGCGCGGCGGATGTCGGCCAGGGCGGCGCCCAGGCGGGCCGCGTGGGTCTGGGCCAGGACCCGCTGGTAATCGGCAAAACCCAGCTCCCCGAGCTGGAAGGCCCGCTGCAGCAGGGTCCGGCGTTCTTCGGCCAGGGTGGCGCCCTCCCGGGCCAGACGGGCAGCGGTGTCGGCGGCGGCCAGCCGGGCCCGGGCGCTGTCGATGCGGCCCGGCAGCTCGGCCTGGCGGCGCAGTTGCTCGGCCTCGGCCTGGATGCGGGCCTGGTTGGCGGCGGCCAGCCGGGGCTGGCTCACGGCGGCGGAATCCAGGGGAATGCGGATGCCCACCTTGACGGCGGCATCACGGGGGGCGGCAAAGTCGTCCCGGCCCCGGGTATAGCTCAGCTCCAGGCTGGGCGCGCCCCGGCGCGAGGCCCGGGCCAGCTCGAATTCGGCCTGGGAAAGGGCCAGGCGCCGGGCCCCGGCCTGGAATTCCGGGTGGGCTTCTGGGTAGGCTTGCGGCGCATTCCCCGGCACCCCCTCGGCGGGCTGTTCTTCCAGGGGATCGGGCAGGGCGTCGCCCCCGGTGAGCAGGCGCCACTGTTGCCGGGCCTGAGCCAGTTCGGCTTCCAGGCGGGCGGCTTCGCCCTGGCTGGACAGGGCTTCCTGGCGGGCCAGCAGCAGATCGCTGCGGGCCAGGTCGCCGACCTTGACCCGGCGGGCCACGTCCGCTTCCAGCTCGGTGGCGATGCGGGCCTGCTCCCGGGCCAGTTCGGCGGCGGCCCGGGCTTCACGCAGGGCCGCGAGGCTGCGGCGCAATTCACCGGCCAGGGCAAGCCGATCCGCGCCGATGGCGGCTTCCTGCTCCCCGGCCAGGGCCTGGGCGGCCTGGCGGGCCGCCGACTTCTGGCCCCACTGCCAGAGGGGCAGGGAAAGTTCCAGTTCCTCTTCCCGGCGCCCCTGGTTCTCGGTTGCCCGGTCGCTGGTGTGCAGCAGGCCGATGCTGGGGGCTTCCGGGAACAGGGCCCCGGCCGCCTCCTGCCCGGCCCGCACTGTTTCCTGGCGAGCCCCGGCCAGGGCCGCCTGGGGTGCCCGCTGCCAGGCTTTTTCAAACAGGTCGGCCAAGGACTCGGCCCGGAGCGGCAGGCTGAGGACCAGCAGGCCGGTGAGGACCAAGGCAGGCAGTTTCATGACAGGCTCCACGGGGAAGATGGGGCGATGATGACAACCCATCCCCGACGCCAGGCTGACGGGCAGATTACATCTTTGTAATCTTGGCCCCGGCAGGAGGACAGGCCCCCTTACCCCGGGGCACAATGGCGCCATGCGCATCCTGATCATCGAAGACGAACCCAAGACCGGCGACTACCTGCGCCAGGGTCTGCAAGAAGCGGGCTTTGGCGTTGACCTGGCCCGCAACGGCCCGGATGGCCTGCACCTGGCCCTCACCGGCGAGCCGGACCTGGTGCTGCTGGACGTGATGCTGCCCGGCCTGGACGGCTGGCAGGTGCTGCAAACCCTGCGCGCCGCCGGCAAGGACATGCCGGTGCTGTTCCTCACCGCCCGGGACCAGGTGGAAGACCGGGTACACGGCCTGGAACTGGGGGCCGACGACTATCTGGTGAAGCCCTTCGCCTTTTCCGAGCTGCTGGCCCGGGTGCGCACCCTGCTGCGCCGGGGCAAGGTCAAGGAGCCGGAAATCCTGCGCGCCGCCGACCTGGAACTGGACCTGCTGAAACGCCGGGCCACCCGGGCCGGCCAGCGCATCGACCTGACCGCCAAGGAATTCGCCCTGCTGGAGCTGCTGCTGCGCCGCCAGGGGGAGGTGCTGCCCCGCTCCCTGATCGCCTCCCAGGTCTGGGACATGAACTTCGACAGCGACACCAACGTCATCGAGGTGGCCGTGCGTCGCCTGCGCGCCAAGATGGACGACCCCTTCGAGCCGAAGCTGATCCGCACCGTGCGCGGCATGGGCTATGTGCTGGAAGTGCCGGAAGCCTGAACCTGGCAAGCCCTGCTTGGCGCAAGCCCTGCATTGGGCCACAATCAATCTCCCTGCAACAAGGAAAGTGTTGTCATGAACGATACCGTGTTTGACCTGAACGACATTGAGCACGAGCCCAGCGATGCGCAATTGAGCGCCCTGATGCAGGCCGTTGCCCTGGAAGCCCGGAGCAAGGCAGAGGCTGCGCGCAGATTGCTGCAGCAAAATGTGCAAGCTGCCATTCAACAGGCCGTGCGCCAGGCCCGGGAAATCGCTTGACAGCAGCAAGTCTCAAACCTCGCCTGATCGTGGTTGCGGGCCCGAATGGTTCGGGCAAGACCTCGATCACGGAACAGTTGCTGATGCATCAGTGGATGCAGGGCTGCGTGTATGTGAATCCCGATTTCATCGCCCGGGACCAGTTCGGGGACTGGAACGCCCCCACCGCCATCGTGCAGGCGGCTGAGCAGTCGCAGGAAATCCGGGAGCGATGTCTGCGTGACCGGCAAAGCCTGGCCTTTGAAACCGTGCTTTCCAGCCCGGACAAGGTGGACTTCATCAAACGGGCCAAAGCGGCCGGCTTTTTCGTTCGACTGTTTTTTATTGGTACGGACGACCCGACCATCAACGCCAAACGGGTTGCCCTCCGGGTGCTAGAGGGAGGGCACGACGTCCCCATTCCCAAGATCATCACTCGCTACACCCGCTCCCTGGCATTTGGCGCCGTTGTTGCCCAGATCGCGGACCGCGCCTATTTTTATGACAATTCTGTCGAAGATCAGGCAGCCCGGCTGCTGTTCCGGGTGGCCGACAATCAGCTGGTGAAAACCTACGGCCCGCTCAATCCCTGGGCCCAAGCCATCGCCGAGCAAATCTCCCGCTAAATCCATGTCGCTGCACAGGCGCCCCTCCCTCACCCTGCGCCTGGCGCTGCTCTTTGCCCTGCTGTCCACCCTGATCCTGCTGGGCCTGGGGCTCTTCGTGGGCCGCGAGGTGGAAGCCCACTTTCAGGAAGGCGACCTGGAGGAATTGCACGGCAAGCTGACCCTGAGCCGGGGCATCATCGCCACCCTGCCGGCGGACGAATTGCTCGAAGCCCTGCCCAAGCGCCTGGGCCCGGCCCTGCTGGGCCATCCCCACCTGGGGCTGACGGTGCTGGACCGGGAAGGCTTTCCTCTCTTCAGCGGCGGCGCCGGCATTCCCGAATGGCTGCTGCGCCACCCGGTCGCCCCGGGCGAGGCGGAACACCCCCAGGCCTACGCGGGCGGCGATCCGGGCAGAAAGCCCCAACGCGGCATCCTGGCCCTGGCCCGCACCGCCGACGGACAATGGGTGCAGGTCGCCATCACCGTGGATATCGAACACCACCAGCACTTCATGGCCAGCTTCTTCCGCTCCCTGGCCTGGGCCCTGGGCCTGGCCATCCTCGGCAACCTGCTCTGCGCCTGGATCGCCGCCCGGCGCGGCCTGGCCCCCCTGGGGCAACTGCTGGGACTGGCCCGGCGGGTCTCCGGCGAACGGCTGCACGAACGCCTGGAAACTGAACATCTGCCCCTGGAACTGCAGCCCCTGGCTCAAGAACTGAACCAGATGCTGGCCCGGCTGGAGGATGCCTTCACCCGGCTCTCCGGCGCCGCCTCGGACATCGCCCACGAACTGCGCACCCCGGTCACGGCCCTGATGACCCAGACCCAGGTGGCCCTGAGCCGGGCCAGGAGCGCCGAGGAATACCGGGAGGTGCTCTATTCCAGCCTGGAAGAGCATGAACGCCTGTCGCGCATGATCGGCGACATGCTGTTCCTGGCCCAGGCCGAGAACGGCCTGATGGTGCCGCACCGGGAACAGGTGGACCTGGCGGCGCTGCTGCAATCCCTGGGGGAGTTCTACGGTCTGCTGGCGGAAGAAAAGGGAATCCGCCTGGAAGTGAGCGGCAGCGCCACGGTCACTGGCGACGCCCTGATGCTGCGCCGGGCCCTGGGCAACCTGCTCTCCAACGCCCTGCGCTACACGGCCTCCGGGGCGACGGTGCGCATCCGGATCGAACCGGGTAGTCCCGGCGAGGTGAACATCAGCGTGGAAAACCCCGGCCCCCCGATTCCCGCCGCCCAACTGGAGCGGATTTTCGAACGCTTCCACCGGGTCGACGCGGCCCGACAGCGGGAAGGCGAAAGCGGCACCGGCCTGGGCCTGGCCATCACCCGCTCCATCGTCCTCGCCCACGGCGGACGGATCCGGGCCGAATCGGAGGATGGACTGACCCGCTTCTGCCTGAGCCTGCCAGGCTGCTGAATCGCTACCCCTGCGGTATCAGTCCCGCAATTCCCGCCCGGTGAGCTTGATGAACACGTCTTCCAGGTTGGAGGCCCGGTGCACGTAGCGCAGGCCACTGGCCTCAGCCAGGGCGGCGAGCAGGGGCTGGGGGTCCCGGCAGTAGAAGAAGGCGGTTTCGCCGCTGATCTCGACCCGGGCGGTGCTGCCCCGCCAGGCGGCCACGAAGGCGTCCAGGGCGCCGGCGGCCTCGTCGTAGACTTCCACCACCTGGGGCTCGATGTGGGTGGCGATCAGATCCCGGGGGCTGCCCTCGGCGATCTTCTTGCCGTGGTCGATGACGATCAGCCGGTCGCAGAGACGCTCGGCCTCGTCCATGAAGTGAGTGGTCAGGAGCAGGGTCTTGCCATTCAGCTTGAGCTGCTTCAGGCGTTCCCAGATCAGGTGCCGGGCCTGGGGGTCGAGGCCGGTGGTGGGCTCGTCGAGAAAGACGATGTCCGGGTCGTTCACCAGGGCCCGGGCCAGGGTCAGGCGCCGCTTCATGCCGCCGGAGAGGGTGGCGATGCGGGCATCCGCCTTGTTCTCCAGGCCGGAGAACTGCAGCAGCCAGGGAATGCGGGCGGTGATCTCGGCTTTCGTCATGCCGAAATAGCGGCCGAACACCATCAGGTTCTCGGTGACGGTGAAATCCGGGTCGAGATTGTCGAACTGGGGCACCACGCCGGTACGGGCCCGGGCCGCCTGGGCCTGGGCGGGAATCGGCTGGCCGGCCAGGGTGATGGCGCCGAAATCGGGGGCCGTGAGCCCCAGGCAGAGTTTCAGGGTGGTGGTCTTGCCGGCCCCGTTGGGGCCCAGGAGGCCGAAGCAGCTGCCCGGTTCCAGGGCGAAGGAGAGGCCGTCCACCACCGGGGTGCCGGCGTAGGCCTTCTTCAGCTCCTCGACCCGCAGGGGGATATTGGCCATCACGACACTGGCCGTCATCAGTGCCGCCAGGCCCGGTGGATGATGTCGCGGATGTTGTGCAGGCGCCGGTGGAAGAAATGGTCGGCGCCGGGCACCACCACCACGGGCAGGTCCTGGGGCTGGGCCCAGGCGAGCACGTTGGCGAGCGGCACGGTCTCATCGGCGGAGCCGTGGATGACGATGGTGTCGGCCGGCACGGGCTCGGTGTCGTAGTTGCGGGTGCCTTCCACGAAACCGGCGGCGGTACCCACCAGCACCAGGCGCTGGGCCGGGTGGCCGGACTCGGCCAGCCGCTTCGCCACCCGGGTCTGGCAGTAGGCGCCAAAGGAGAAGCCGGCCAGGGCCACGGGCAGGTCGCCGCAGCGGCACTTGGCCTCGTGCAGCACGGCCAGCAGATCGTCGGTCTCGCCGATGCCTTCATCGTGCTCGCCCTCGGTGCCGCCAACGCCCCGGAAGTTGGGGCGGAAGGCCGCGTAGCCCAGGTGCACGAAGGTCTTGGCCAGGGTGTAGGCCACCTTGTTGGTGTTGGCACCGCCGCCGATGGGGTGGGGATGGGCGATCAGGGCGATGCCCTTGGGGGCGCCCGGATTTTCCATGATCACCTCGATCTTGCCCACCGGGCCATCCACGAAGATTTTTTCCTCGACGACCCTCATACCTGCAAACGCTCCACCACTTGGCCATCCACCAGATGCGACTGGATGATCTCTTCCACGTCGCTTTGATCGATGAAGGTGTACCAGGTGCCCTCGGGATAGACCACCAGCACCGGCCCCTGGTCGCAGCGGCCCAGACAGCCGGCCTTGTTGACCCGCACCCCGGCGGCGTCCAGCCCCAGTTCCCGGGCACGGGCCTTGGCGTACTGGAACATTTCGGTGCCGCCCCGGTTGTTGCAGCAGGATTCACCCTCGGGGCGCTGGTTGCAGCAGAAAAAGACGTGTTGCTTGAAATGGCTCATGGATGGCTCGACGCAGTGGCAAAGCCGTGATTATGCCGCCATCGGCCAGCGTCTTTGTAGCCATGTGGCCATGCGCAGCCGGTACCCGGACCCGGGGAACGGGCGGCAGGGAATCACATGTGTTCGAATTCGGCCTGTTCGGCCTTGGGGTCGCGGGCGGAAACGCCGAAGCAGAGGCGGCCAGTGCCGCGCAGGGGCAGGCTTTCCCGGCGCAGGAACAGCTCGGGCTCGCCGGAGAAGGTGACGAAGGTGCCGTTGGTGCTCATGTCCACCAGATAGTAGCGGCCATCCTTGCGTTCGATGCGGGCATGCTGGCGCGAAGCCTTGCTGTCTTCGATCACCACGTCGTTGCTCTGCTCCCGCCCCAGGGTCAGGAAGGGCGTCTTCTCGTCGAGCAGATGGGCCTTGCCCCGGTAGCGGACGCACAGCTTGGGCTGGCCATTCGACACCGGGTGGAAATCCTGCTGGGGCAGGTTGTTGCGCATGGCCTCGGCGCCCCGTTCCAGATCCTCCAGGGCCAGCAGGGAGGTGGAGGTGAGGGTGGCGGGCATCTCGTCCGCGTCCAGCTCGTGCCAGATCAGCTCCATGACCTGGAAAGCCTCGCCGCCGCTCAGTTCCAGCTGGTGCAGGTCACGCACCCGGACACCAATGTTGTGCGCCACTTCGATCATGATCTCGCGGCTGCAAAGGATCTGGTCAGGCAGGGCCAGTTCCAGCAACTGGGCCGCGATCAGGCCGGCCTGGTCCTCGCTGCCGGCTTCGTGCACCCCGAGGCGCAGGGCCAGCTTGACGCCCGAGGCCGGGGGCAGGTCGGCCACCCGGCGCTGCATCTCGATCGCCGCCAGGGAGGCCTCTTCCGGGGTGGGGAAGGCGGCACTGATCTGGCCGGCGCCGGAACGCAGCAACCGCCCCCGGAAACCGTCCACCACCCGCTCCACACGCTTCAGGCAACGCTCGACAGCGTGAGCGGCTTCAGCCTCGCCCAGCCGGCTGGCCAGACGCACCCCACCGATGATTTCGCCGCGAACTATGGTGATCACAATGCCATCCTCCGGATTAACCGGTGTTCCTTGAAAAAAGTTCCCGAACCATAGCAAAAAGCCATTGCCGCCAATACATTGGTCTTATTCGGACTCCGCCGAAGTGACAGGCAGGGGGAATGAGCCGATGGGCGGTAGCTCGGGTTCGTCGAACACCATGTCGCCCTCTTCCACCTGGCTGTCGAGGCTGAGCCCCCTGAAATCGAAGAGCTGGTTGTCGGCCAGATGCGAGGGCACCACGTTCTGCAGGGCGGTGAACACGGATTCGGTGCGACCCGGGTAGCGCCGGTCCCAGTCCTGCATCATCTCGCGGATCTTCTGGCGCTGCAGGTTTTCCTGGGAACCGCACAGGTTGCAGGGAATGATGGGGAACTCCATGCCCCGGGCGTACCTGGCGATGTCGTTCTCGGGGCAGTAGGCCAGGGGACGGATGACGATGTGGGCCTTGTCGTCCGTCACCAGTTTCGGCGGCATGGCCTTGAGCTTGCCGCCGAACAGCAGGTTGAGGAACAGGGTGTGCACGATGTCGTCCCGGTGATGGCCCAGGGCGATCTTGTTGGCGCCCAGCTCCTTGGCGGTGCGGTAGATGATGCCCCGGCGCAGCCGCGAACAGAGGGAGCAGGTGGTCTTGCCCTCGGGAATCTTCTCCTTCACCACCGAGTAGGTGTCGGCCTCGATGATGCGGTAATCGACGCCGATCTGCTCGAAGTAGCCGGGCAGCACCTCGGCGGGAAAGCCGGGCTGCTTCTGATCCAGGTTCATGGCGATGAGGCGGAATTTCACCGGCGCCCGGGCCTGGAGCAGGCGCAGCAGGTGCAGCAGGGTGTGGGAATCCTTGCCGCCCGAGACGCACACCAGCACGGTGTCGCCTTCCTCGATCATGTTGTAGTCGGCAAGGGCCTTGCCGGTTTGGCGCAGCAGCCACTTTTCCAGGCGCTGCAGGGTCTGGGAACGTTCCACGAAAAATCCTTGCTTGAGTCAGAGGTGGGCCGTACGGCCCCCATCCACATTGATGACCTGCCCCGTCACATAAGGCGCATCGGTCAGGAGGAAGCGCACCGTGCGGGCGATGTCCTCGGGGCTGCCCTCCCGCTTCAGCAGGGTGTGGGCGACGATGGCCGCCCGCTCCGGCGTGGGGAACTGGCCGTCGTCCGGCCAGAGGATGGCACCGGGCGCCACCGCATTCACCCGCACCTCCGGCCCCAGCTCCTGGGCCAGGGCCCGGGTCAGGGTGAGCAGGGCGCCCTTGGCCGCCGAATACAGGGGATAACCCGCCAGGGGCCGCTCCGCATGGACATCGGTGATATTGACGATGGCCCCGCACCGCTGGCGCAGGTAGGGTGCCGCCGCCTGGGAAAGGAACAGGGGTGCCTTGAAGTTGCTGCCCACCAGATCGTCCCAGTCCGTTTCGGTGATCGTCCCCACCGCCGTGGGGAAGAAGCTCGAGGCGTTGTTGACCAGGGCATCCAGGCCGCCACAATCCGCCACCACCTGTTTCACCAGGGCTTCCAGGCCGGGAATGTCACGCAGGTCCACCTGGTAGGTGAGCACCGAGCCTGGCCGCAGGGCATTCAACTCAGCCGCCAGGGTCTCGGCTCCCTGCCGGTCCTGCCGGTAATGCAGGGCCAGCCTCGCCCCCTCGCCATGCAGCAGGCGGGCCGTGCAGGCACCGATGCGCCGGGAGGCGCCGGTGATGAGCACGGTCTTGCCGCAAAGGGGAAGGGAGGAAGAGGGCATGGGGCGGAATTTTACGCCATTCCCGCCTCCGACCGGCTGCGGCAAGGGACGACCCGGGCATACAATGGCGCCTTTTTCCGGGAACCCGCCATGTCCCTGCCTGCCCCCGCTCCCGAAGCCCTAGCCCACAGCCAGCAACTGGCCGAACTGATCCGCCAGGAAATCCGCAAGGCCTGCGGCTGGATTTCCTTTGCCCAGTTCATGGGCATGGCCCTGTACGCCCCGGGCCTCGGCTACTACACGGCCGGCGCGCGCAAGTTCGGGGCAGCCGGGGACTTCATCACGGCACCGGAACTGACCCCCCTGTTCGGCCGGGCCCTGGCCCGCCAGGCGGCCCAGGTGATGGCCGCTTCCCGCCCCTTCATCCTCGAAGCCGGCGCCGGTTCCGGTCGCCTGGCCGCCGACCTGCTCAAGGCCCTGGAGGGCATGGGCAGCCTGCCGGAACGCTACTTCATCCTCGACATCTCCACCGATCTGCGCCAGCGCCAGAGAGAGCGGCTGGAACAGGAAGTGCCGCATTTGCTGGAAAGGGTGGAATGGCTGGAAACCCTGCCGGAAAGCTTCTCCGGCCTGGTGCTGGGTAACGAGCTGCTGGACGCGATGCCGGTGCACTGCGTCACCTGGGAAGACGGGGCGGTGCTGGAAAAGGGGGTGGCCCTGGATGCCGAAGGCCAGTTCTGCTGGCAGGACAGGCCTGCCAGCGGGCGCCTGCTGGAAGAGGCCGGCGCCATCGCCGGGGAATGCCTGCCGCCCCCCGGTTTTTCCAGCGAAGTGGCCCTGGCGGCGCCAGCCTGGGCCGCCACCTGGGGCGAACGGCTGGCGCAGGGCGCCCTGCTGCTGCTCGATTACGGCTTCCCGCGCCGGGAGTTCTACCACCCGCAACGGCACGGCGGCACCCTGATGTGCCACTACCGTCACCAGGCCCACCCGGACCCCTTCCACCTGCCTGGTCTACAGGACATCACCGCCCACGTGGATTTCACCGGCATCATCGCCGCCGCCTTCCCGGCCGGGCTGGAACTCCTGGGCTACACCAGCCAGGCCCAGTTCCTGTTCAACTGCGGCCTGCTTCAGGACCTGGAAACCCTGGAGCCGGGCAGCCCGCCCTACCTGAAGGCCGCCGCCGCCGTAAACAAACTGGTCCAGCCCCAGGAAATGGGGGAGCTGTTCAAGGTGATCGCCATGGGCAAGGGTATGGGCGAACCCCTGCTGGGCTTTGCCCGGGGCGACCGAAGCCACGCCCTCTAGGGAGCGGCTAAGGCTTCAAACGCTGGCGGATCTCGCCGTTGCAGCTGGCGGCGATGCGGGCGTATTCCTCGGGGGTGTCGATCCTGGCCTGGTCGGTCTCGCCCCGTTCCAGCAGCAGCTTCACATAGGGAAGCCAGCGTTCGTCCAGTTCCCGCTGCAGGACTTCCTGGGCCTGCCCGGCCGGGCCGCGCCAGGGGGTGGGGCCGGCAAAGCGGCGTTGCAGGGCCTGGGTGATTTCCGCCTCCACCTTGTCCACCTGGGCCTTGTAGGTTTCCAGATGACGCAGTTCGTGGGCGTGGATTTCCTGATAGGCGCAACTGCCCGGGGGAAATTCCCGGGCCACGAACACGGTGATGGGGTCGAAGCCGTAGGTGAGGGTGATTCTCGGGCTGGCGCATTCCCACTGGCCGGAAGGATCGAGTTGGCGCTGGATCTCCAGCTTGTAGCGCACCACCGCCTGGCCCCGGGTCAGCCCGAGCACCTGATGCTGGGGCCGGGCGATTTCTGCCGCGAGCCGGGTCAGCCCCCCCACGCTGAATTCCAGATTGGTCGCCACCCGGGCCTCCAGCTTCTGCACCGTGGCGGCAGGAGGCGGCAGGTCGGCGCACAGGTCGGCCCGGGTCCCATTGACCGCCAGGGCAAGCCAGCAGCCGGCCAGCAGGCCAAGCCGCTTACTGACGCACTTCCCGGATGTTGTCGGCAAGGGGAAACTCGCCGCTACTGCGGCAGGGATTGATGTCCAGCCCGCCCCGGCGGGTGTAGCGGGCGTAGACCAGCAGGGCTTCGGGAGCGCAGTGGTGGCTCAGGTCGCAGTAGATGCGCTCGACGCACTGCTCGTGGAATTCGTTGTGGCCCCGGAAGGAAACCAGGTAGCGCAAGAGCCCGGCCCGGTCGATGGGGCGGCCCCGGTAGCGGATCACCACCATGGCCCAGTCGGGCTGGCCGGTCACCAGGCAGTTGGACTTGAGCAGGTGGGAATACAGGGTTTCTTCCCCCACGGGCCCGTCCGTGGTGCCCAGCAGCTCGGGAGCCGGCTGGTAGCGGTCGCAGGCGATGTCCAGCTGGTCCAGGCAGATTCCCGCCGGGTAGCCGGGCTGCACCCGGGGCTGGGCACTCAGGTTTTCCAGGCTGACCCCGACCGGGGCCCCGGCGGCGGCGGAAAGATCCCGCACCAGGGTGGCCCGCACCTCATCCAGATCGGCAAAGGCAGTCTGGTTGAAGGAATTCAGGTAGAGCTTGAGGGACTTGGATTCGATCAGGTTCGGGCTGTCCGCCGGCACCCGGAAAACACCCAGGGCCACCACCGGCTTGCCCCGGGGATTGAGCCAGGACAGCTCGTAGGCGTTCCAGATGTCCTCGCCCACGAAGGGCAGGGCATCGGGGCGGATGCCCAGTTCGTCCCGCTTTAGCTGGCGGGGAATCGGGTACAGCAGTTCCGGCGCGTAATCGGCCCGGTACTCGGTGGGTTTGCCAAGAGGGGAGAGGATGCTGGGGTCGGGCTGGCTCATGGCGCCGGATTCTACCGGAAAGCCGGCCCGCCCCCGGCAGGGGCGGGCGAGATTGCGCTCAGAAGCCGATGCGCCGGGTGCGGCCAGGTTTGGCGATTTCCAAGTCGTCGGCCAGGAGTTCGTCCCGCCGGGCCAGCTTGGCGTTGCCGAAGGCAGCCATCAGGCGCTTGCGCATTTCCCGGGGCGGCAGGCTGGCCATGGCATCGAGCACGTCGTCGCTGGCCTCTTCGGGGAAGCCCCAGTCGTGAGCGGTAACGATTTCCCGGTACAGCTGCCTGGCGATGCTGCGCGCCGCCTCCTGATCGGGCCTGGGAATTTCATAGACCAGCATCCGGGAGAGGATGGGCTCGGGCAGGTTGCGCGCCTCGTTGGCGGTGGAGACCCAGAGGATGTGGCTGGCATCCAGGTCCACCTCCACGAACTCGTCCTTGAAGTGGCTGGCGGTTTCCTTTTCCAGCAGGCCGTAGAGGGCGCCCAGGGGATCGTAACGGTGGTCGCCGCCGGCCTTGTCCACCTCGTCGAGCACCACCACCGGGTTGGCGTATTCCCCCTCGATCAGGGTCTGGGCCACCTTGCCGGGCTTGGCGTTGTTCCACTGGGACGAGGCGCCGGAGAGAATCCAGCCCGCCGTCAGGGAACTCATGGAGACGAATTCGTAGCCGGTGGACAGCTGCTTCGCCAGGGCCTTGGCAAAGTGGGTCTTGCCGACGCCGGGTTCCCCAAGCAGCAGGATCGGGGTGAAGTGCATGGGCTCGTTGCCGGAGACGGCCAGGGCCAGGTACTTCTTCAGGTCGTCCACCACCTCGGAGAAGTTGGGGCACTGATCGTAGAGCGGGTCGAGGCTGTCTACAGCCGAGGGTTTGATGACGTAGCGCACCCCGCCCAGCTTCTTCATCTTTTCGTAGAGGGAGTTGAGGGATTCATTACGATGGCTGCTGGCCTCGCCCATGGCCTTTTCAACGGCTTCCACATCGTAGATGGTGCGGAAATCCGCCAAGGGAATATGCATGCTTGTCGTTGCCATGATGCTCTCCTCTGTACGAAAGACTGCAAAACACGCTACAGAATGATGGCTTTCGGGTGCCACGCTCGAAACCAAGCATCAGCCGTGCCTGAATTCAGGCAGTAGAATGGCGCCTTGATCAGCAAAAACTCATCATGACCAAGCCCGTCAAACTCCTCGCCAGCCTGCTACTCCTCGCCCTGCTGCTTGCGCTGGGGGCCTACCTGGCCCTGGGCCGGGGCCTGCCGGTGGAAACCGTACGCCCCGTCCGGGGCCCGGCGGTGGAGGCGGTGTACGCCACCGGCATCGTCGAGCCCGTGGTGATGGCCAAGGTGGCGCCCCTGACAGCGGCCCGGCTGGTGGCCATCCTGAAGCGGGACGGAGAGCCGGTGGCAGCCGGCGAAGCCCTGGCCCAGCTGGACGACCGGGAGGCCCGGGGCAACCTGGAACAACTCACCGCCCAGCGGGATTACCGACGCCAGGACCTGAACCGGCAACAGGCCCTGGTCCAACAAGGTTTCGTCAGCCCCGCCACCCTGGACAGGCTCCGGGCCGAACTGCGCCAGGCCGAGGCCGCCCTGGCGGCAGCCCGCCGCCCCCTGGCGGAAACCGTGCTGCGCGCACCCATCGAGGGCATGGTGCTGCGCCAGGATGGGGAAATCGGCGAAATGCTCACGGCCGGCCAGGTATTGTTCTGGGTCGGTGCCCCCCAGCCCCTGCGCATCACGGCCGATGTGGATGAAGAAGACATCCTGCGCCTCACCCCGGGCCAGAAGGCCCTGATCAAGGCGGACGGCCTGCCCGGCCAGGTGATCGAAGGAAAGATCAGCGAGATCACCGAGAAGGGCGACCCGATCAACAAGAATTACCGGGTGCGCATCAGCCTGCCCGAAGCCACGCCCCTGAAGACCGGCATGACCGTGGAGGTGAACGTGGTGACCCGGGAGAGCGCCGATGCCCTGCTGGCCCCCGTGGCAAGTCTAAAGGGCAAGGAAATCTGGACCGTGCAGGATGGCAGGGCGGCCCTGGTGCCGGTGGAAACCGGGGTGCGCGGCAAGGAGCAGGTGGAAATCCTTGCCGGTCTGAGGGCGGACGCCACCCTGATCGTCAATCCTCCCGCCAGCCTCAAGGCCGGCGACCGGGTGCGCCCCTGAGCATGGGCCTGGTCCTTGAACTGGCCCTGGGCCACCTGGGCCAGCGTAAACGTCAGACCCTGGTTTCCGTGGCCGGAGTGGCATTGGGGGTGGGCTTCTTCATCGGCATGATGGCCCTGATGGGGGGCTTCCAGAAATACTTCATCACCCAGGTGATCGACAGCTGGCCCCACATCATCATCAAGGACGAATTCCGGGAACCGGCCCTGCAGCCGGTGTTCCGCGTCTATCCCCAGGGCGCCGTGCAGCTCGTCAGCCTGAAACCCCGGGACGAGCTCAAGGGTATCAGGAACGCCCGGGAAATCCTCGCCGCCCTGGAAGACAGCCCTTACGCCTCCGCGCCCACCCTGCGCACTCAGGTGTTCTACCGTTACGGTTCCCGGGAAGTGGCCGCCACCCTGGTGGGCATCGACCCCAAACGGGAGATGCAAGTCACCCAGCTCGCCCGGGACATCAACCAGGGCAGCCTGGACGCCCTCTACAGCACCGCCAACGGGGTGATCCTCGGGGAAGGACTGGCGAAGAAACTGGGGGTTGGCCTGGGAGACATGCTCTCGGTCACTTCTCCGGTAGGGGCGGTGCTGAAGATGAAGGTGGTGGGCATCTTCAATACCGGGGTCACGGCTCTGGACAATTTCGAGTCCTACAGCCTGATCAAGAAGGCCCAGGTGCTGGCCGCCCGGGCCAACGTGATCAACCAGGTGCGGCTGCGCATCCCCGACGTGAGCGTGGCCCGCCAGGTGGCCCAGGAGCTGGAAAACCGCTTCGGCTACAAGGCGGAATCCTGGGAAGAGAGCTACTCCAACGTGCTGGGCCTGTTCAAGGTGCAGAACGGGGTGATGTACTCCGCCGTGGGGGCGATCCTGGTGGTGGCCGCCTTCGGCATCTTCAACATCATTTCCACGGTCATCAACGAGAAGCGCCGGGACATCGCCATCCTCAAGTCCATCGGCCTCTCGGAGGGGGACATCAAGGGAGTGTTCATGATCCAGGGGCTGATCCTCGGCCTGGTGGGCACCCTGCTGGGCTGGGCCCTGGGCTATGGCCTGACGGAGATGCTGGCCAGCATCCGCTTCAACATGGAAGGCTTCGTGCGCACCCAGGGCTTCATCCTCGACCGGGGCCTGAAACCCTACGGGGTGGCAGCCCTGTTCGCCATGCTTTCCGCCACCTTCGCCGCCTGGCTGCCGGCCCGGAAGGCCGCTCGCCTGAATCCGGTGGACATCATCCGGGGAGCGGCCTGATGCCCGTGCTGCAGACCCGGGGCCTGACCCGCATCCTCCGTGACGGTCCCCAGCCCGTGCCCCTGGTGCAGGACATCGACCTGCAGGTGGAGGCCGGGGAATTCGTGGCCATCACCGGCCCTTCCGGCTCGGGCAAGTCCTCCCTGCTCTACCTGCTCGGCCTGCTCGACACGCCCACCGCCGGGGAATTGTGGATCGACGGCCAGGATGCGGCCCGCCTGTCTGCCACCGAACTGGCCCGGCTGCGCCTCACCCGGCTGGGCTTCGTGTTCCAGTTCCACTTCCTGCTGCCGGAATTCACCCTGCTGCAGAACGTGATGATCCCCATGCAGAAGCTGGGCCGACTTGAAACGCAAGAGATGCGCGAGCGGGCGGCGGCCCTGCTGGTGGAACTGGGCCTGGAGACGGGACACGACAAACGGCCCGACCAGCTTTCCGGCGGCCAGCGCCAGCGGGTGGCCATCGCCCGGGCCCTGGCCAACGACCCGCTGATCCTGCTGGCGGACGAACCCACGGGCAACCTGGATTCCAGGAACGGGCAGATCGTCTTCGACATCTTCCGCCGCCTGGCCGCCCGGGGCCAGACGGTGATCACCGTGACCCACGACCCGCACCTGGCGGCACAGACCAGCCGCCAGATCCACCTGGTGGATGGCCGGATCAGCGGCTGAGCAGGCGGGGAAACTGGTGGGCCTGGCCCAGGATCATGCGCCCGAATTCATCGAGCAGGGCCTGATTCACGGCCTCGGGGGACATGCTGTAGCGCACGGAGCCCAAGCGCTCCAGATTGCGTGCCAGCACCACCAGGGTACCGCTGGCCAGGTCGGCCTCCCAGCGCACATTCACCTTCACCTCGGGCTGCACGGTGAAGCGGGCCCGCTCCAGGTAGCGGCGCTCGTTGCGGAACTCCTCCACCTTCACATTCAAGTTCAGGTCGAACAGGGTCTGGCGGAACTGCTCGGCCACCGTACCATCCCGCTCCATGACCAGCCCCTTCTGGCCCGCCAGGCGGTAGCTGAGGCTGACCGATTCCATGGTTGCCCCGGCACTCTGGGGGCGGCTGCGGTAGTCGGCAAAACCCTGCTGCCACACCAATCCTTGCAGTTCCTGTGACCCCGGCACTGGATAGCTGCGCGGAATGGCGGGCTTGATCACGTTCAACTGTTGCACCAGTTCGTGCAAATAGGCGAAGACCTGGCGCAGGGCCTGGTCCAGCCGCGACTCCAGCAAGAAAAGATGGTGGTGCTCGGCATTGCGGTGGCTCTGGCAGGCCTCGGCCTGCTGGCGCAACTGGGCAAGCAGGCCGCCAGCCGGGATCGGCGCCTGACCTGCACCGGGCACCGTCGCAGCCCGGGGTTGGCTTGCCCGGGAAAGCGGCGCAGGCTGCGCTACTTCGGCCAGGATGTCGGGAAACTCCAGCCTGGTTTCCACGGCCTGCCCCGAGGTCCTGCTCCGCTGCTCCTCGGCCCGGACCTGGCGGGCGGCCGCCTCCAGGTCGAAACTGCTGATGTCGGCCAGCAACGCCGCTTCCATCGCCTCGAGCTCGGCCTGGATGGCCTGGCTCGAACGACGCTCGCGCTTGGCGCGGATGGCTTCGGCAATCTGGATATGGGCGGACGATGCCGCATCCTGGTCAGACATGGGGGAGTTCTCTCTGGACTTTGGCAACCTGAACTAAAGTTGTGCTCGGAGGCCTATACTTTACTCATAGCCCCTTGCCAAAGGAAGCGCACCATGAACGTTTCAGCCGTCAACAGTCTGGCCATCCAGACCAGCCAGGGACAGACCGGCGACGCCGTCAACATCCTGGTCCAGAAGAAGGCCATGGAAATCCAGGCCCAGTCCGCTTCCCAGCTGATCGCCTCGCTACCCCCGGTGGCCAGCAATCCCCCTCATCTGGGGCAGAACATCGACATGATGGTCTGAAAGCAGGGCCGGGTTTCAGGTCAGGTGTTCGTCCAGCCAGCGGCAGAGGGTTTCGGCCACGTGTTCCCAGCCCTGCTCGTGGCTCAGGGCATGGCCCATGCCCTTGAAGATGTGCGCCGGCACCCCGTAGCTGTGGGCCGTGGCCTGCACCAGGAAGGGCGGCACCATCACATCGTGCTCGGCCCCGGCGATGAACAGGGGCGGCCGGGCCTTGAAGGGCAACAGCGGCAGGTTGAACATCGTCATGTCCCAGATGGCCCGCTGCGACTCCACCTGCATGTGGGTGCGGAATTCCTCCAGCAGCGCATCGCTCACGGGCTGGGCGAACAGGGCTTCCCGCACCGCCTCCAGGCTCACCGTACCGCCACTCATCACCTTGTTGAGCTCCAGCATCAGGGCCGGCTTTTGCAGCAGCATGTGGAACTGGGAAGCCGCCAGCCCCTGGGGCGGCACGGCACAGAGCAGCACTGCCGCCGGCGCCGGGCAACGCTCCAGATACTTCTGCACCACGAACCCCCCCATGGAATGGCCGATCAGGGCCGGGGGCGTTTCCAGCCAGGTGGCAACGGCCGCCACATCCTCCACGTAGTCGGCGATGCTGAGCCAGTCGATGCGATCCCGATCCATGCTGCTGCCGTGGCCGCGCAGGGAAACGGCACAACAGGCGTAGCCGGCCCGGGCAAACCAGGGCAGGAAGGTGGAAGTCCACATCCAGGCACCAGCAAAGGCCCCATGCACGAACAGCAGGGGCGTCCTGCGCCGGGGGGCTTCGGGCATGCAGGCCAGCACTTCGCAACCGGCCACGGTGTGGGTTTGAATCGGTAAGGGCTTGTCCATGGGCTGTGATCTTTTTCTGTACTGAAGCGTGGTTAAATGCAGCTTTGTCGTCGGGAAGCAAATCCGTGCTCAAGTGGCTGCTCACCCTTGCCATCGCCACCGTCATCCTCGGGCTGCTGGCCCCCTGGCTGCGCCGGCGCCTGGGGTCCCGCGGCCTGCCTGGCGACGTGGCCGTGCGCTACAAGGGCCGGGCCTATTTCTTCCCCTTTGCCTCCACCCTGCTGTTTTCATTGTTGCTGATCCTCATCACCCGCTGGCTCTGAGTTCATCGAGGGCCCGGCTCACGGCCGCCACCCGGGCCTCGTGCAGGCGTGCGGGAATGCAGGCCTTGTCGGCACACGCCCGGGCGATGGCACCGCCCTCCACGGCCCGAAAGGCCGCCGCCGCCACCCGCCACAGGCGCCCTTGGGGGTAGGGACTGGCGGCCCAGCCCAACCGGCCCCGGTGATCGGCCTCGCAAGCCAGCAGGAAATCCTCGAAACGTTCCGGGCGGCGCTGCACATCGCAGCGTTCCATCAGCCTCACCATGGTGTCCGGGCGCAGGTGGTTGTCGCCGAAACCGGCCCGGTGCACGTTGCCATGCTGCAGCATCACCAGCCGCGCCAGCTCCCGGCAGTCCGCCGGCACCCGCAGGCGTTCGCACAGGGCCAGCAGCAGGGGCTCGCCCCGGGCCTCGTGGCCGATGTGCCGGGGCCATTCGGCGGGCGGTGTGCGGCCCTTGCCCAGGTCATGGGTGAGCGCCGCGAAACGGGCCGGCAGGGAAAGGCCCATGGCCGCCGCGGCCTGGAGCACCAGGAGCAGGTGGGCGCCCGTATCCACCTCCGGGTGGTATTCGGGCCGCTGGGGTACGCCGAACAGGGCATCCACTTCGGGCAGCAGCCGGGCCAGGGCACCGCAGTCGCGCAACACCTCGATCATGCGCTGGGGATGGTCCTCCATCAGGCCCCGGGCCAGTTCCTGCCAGACCCGCTCGGCCACCAGATGGTCCACTTCCCCCTCCGTCACCATGCGGCGCATCAGTTCCAGGGTTTCCGGCGCCACGCTGAAGTCGCCAAAACGGGCGGCGAAGCGGGCCAGGCGCAGGATGCGCACCGGGTCCTCGACGAAGGCGGGCCCCACGTGGCGCAGTATCCGGGCTTGCAGGTCGGCACGGCCGTTGAAGGGGTCCACCAGTACCCCGTCTTCGCCCCGGGCCATGGCGTTGATGGTCAGATCACGGCGGGCCAGGTCCTCTTCCAGAGTGACATCGGGGGAGGCATGGAAGGTAAAGCCGTGGTAGCCCCGGCCACACTTCCGCTCCGTGCGGGCCAGGGCGTATTCCTCCTGGGTGCGGGGGTGCAGGAACACGGGAAAATCCTTGCCCACGGGCCGGAAACCAGCCGCCAGCATCTGATCCGGCGTAGCACCCACCACCACGTAATCCCGATCCGCACCAGGCCGGCCCAGGAGTTCATCGCGAATGGCGCCGCCGACAACGTAGATCTGCATCCTTCAGGCTCCGTACATGGTAAAACGCCTTGCCGTGCGCAAGCAGGGCAAGGCGCCGCTCGGCCACAGGCGGATCAGCGGCCGGCGTACCAGCGGTAGCGGTCCAGGCGTTGCTTGGGGCGGTTGCCGGCGATGTAGGTGGGGGCGATGGATTCCAGGGGCGCAGGCCGCCAGCCGGGGAAGACCTGGCCGGAGCCGTCAGCGACGCTGTCTACCTGCATGGAACGCAGGTTGTCCGGGGACATCATGGGCTTGGGCAACAGCCACAGCAGGCCAGCCTGCAGGTAGGCCCAGCCTTCGGAGATGGGCAGGATGCGGGCCCGGCTTCCGGACAGCCGGGCCACGTACTGCACCAGCTCCTGCAGCGTGTAGATTTGGGGCCCCACCAGCTCGTAGACCTGGCCAAAGGTGTCCCGGTTGTCGAGGCAATCCACGAAAGCGCCGGCCACGTCGGCCACCCAGACGGGCTGGAAGCGGGCCTGACCCATGCCCAGGGGAAAGACGGGGAAGGTTTTCAGGAGCCTGGAGAACATGGACAGGAAGGAGTCGCCATAACCGAAGATGACGGAGGGACGGAACACGGTCACGTCCAGATCACCCTGGGCAGCCAGGACGATCTTCTCACCTTCGCCCTTGGAGCGCAGATATTCGGAAGGGGCATTGACGTCGGCCTTGAGGGCGCTCATGTGCACCAGGCGGCGCACGCCGGTGGCCTTCATGGCGGCGACGATCTTCTTCGGCAGGTCGATGTGGGCCCGCTCGAAATCCCTGCTGTAGGGCAGCTTCACGTCGCGGCTGTGCAGGATGCCCACCAGGTTGATCACCACATCCTGGCCGCGCACCAGGGCTTCGAGCTGGGCGGGATCGTTGATGTCGGCCTCGGGCATGTCCACCCCGGGCAACATGATCTGTTTCTTGTTGCGATCCCGGCGGCGAGTGGGAATGGTGAGCCTGGCGCCCTGCTCGGAGAGCCGGTTGGCGATGTAGGTCCCGACAAAACCGCTGCCTCCCAGCAGCAAGATTTTCTTCTGTTCCATGGCGATCCCGTGCGGAATGGTTGGCGTGATGGCAAGGGCCGGATTTTAAGGCAAATCCGGAGTCTTGGGCGTATCGACCGCAGGCCGGGCGGGAACCATGCCCAGGCGGGCCCGCAGGGAAGCCGGCTGACCATTGAACAGCACCGAGTAATAGACAGCGTTGCTCATGACCTTCTTGACGTAATCCCGGGTTTCGGAAAAGGGAATGGTCTCGGCGTAGATGGCCCCTTCCAGGGGTACTTCGGCGCGCCATTTGCGGGCCCGGCCAGGGCCGGCGTTATAGGCGGCCGAGGCCAGCACCGGATGGTTGTCCAGATCCTCCATCACCATGCGCATGTAAGTCGTGCCGAGCAAGAGGTTGATTTCCGGATCGTTCACCCGGCGGTGGTCGTAATCCTTGAGGCCGATCTTCCTCGCCACCCACTTGGCTGTAGCCGGCATCAGCTGCATCAGGCCCGAAGCCCCGACGGAGGACCTGGCATTGGTGATGAAGCGGCTTTCCTGGCGCATCAGGCCGTAGACCCAGGCTTCATCCAGGGCCTGCTGGCGGGCGGCAGGCCGCACCTGATCATCGAAGGGGGCCAGAAAACGCAGGGTGTAATCATGCTGATTGCGGGTCCGGTCCGCAGTATTGATGGCCCGGTCGTAGATCTGATGGCGCTGGGCCAGCTCGGCGGCGGCCAGCAGCTGCCGGTCGTCCATATCGCGGATGCTCCAGTTCCATTCGCGGATCGCATCGAGGCGCATGTCCAGCCGGAAGAAAGCCAGCGCCCGGGTCAGGCCGGGATGGGCGCGGGCCTCGGCCAGTTCCTGGGGGGTCACCGGCTGGGCCCGGGGCGGAATGCTGATACGCCGCCCCAGTTCCTCATCTGCCAGGTTGCCGTAGAAACTGGGCTGGCCGGCGATGCGCTCGAACAGCTGCCGGGCCTGGTCCTGGCGACCACCGGCCTGATAGGCCCGGCCCAGCCAGTAGACCCATTCGGGTTTTTCCTGGAGGCCGGCGGGCATGCTCTCGATACTGCGGCGCACCCCCACCCAGTCGCGGCTGCGCAGGGCAGCACGCACCTGCCACTCCCGACCCTCGTCCGACAGCAGGGCCGGCTGGCTGCGACGGAACCACTCGCCGGCATGGTCCATGTGGCGGCGGGCCGCCTGCAGACCGATCTGGCCCCAGGCCCAGGCTTTTTCCTGTTCGCCCAGGTGGGAGCCCCAGCGTTCCAGTTGCTCGGCAGCAAAGGCAGGATCGTTGCGAGACAGGCGCTGGATGGCCAGGGCCACCAGTTCCCGATCGGTACGCCCCCGGAGACTGGCCGGGGACAGGCGCGCCAGCCAGGGGGCCGCCTTGTCGAGCGCCAGGTCGAGCTGCTTCGGATCGGGCTGGTGGGCCGGGGGCAGGGTGGCCAGCACTTGGCGGGCGGGCGCCAGCTTGTTCATCTCCACCAACAGGCGTACCCGGGCCCAGAGCTGGTCGGTGCTGACCTTATCCGCCATCAGGGTCATCAGGGGCCGACAGCCTTCCGGCACTTCGTGGAGCGTCAGCCACAGGCTCTCACCCTCGGCCAGGGCGGCCGCTTCGCGCAATTGCAGCCGGGCTTGGATGGCCAGGCAGCGGGCTTCCTGATCCGGCGCCTTGAGCTGGGCGTAATGCTGCAGCAACCCCTGCCAGTCCTCGCGCTTGGCCAGGACCCTGAGCCAGTCGGTCCGCAGGCGCTCGCCGAGATAGTTGCCGGTCTGGCGCTGGATGAAGGCCTGGATGGCGGCCGGATCCTGCTGCTCGATGCCCTGACGCAACAGGTAGTAATCGGCGTAGTCGGCCAGGGGGTGGCCCCGCAGTTCGGCGGCCAGGGCCTCGAGGCGGGGCCGGTTGCCCACCCGAAAGGCTTCCCGGGCGGCAACGAACTGGGTATCCCCCGGCATTTCCTGGGCCTGGAGCGGAGCGGCAAGACAGGCGACAAGTCCCAGGCCGGCGAGAATCGGGCGCAGCTTCATGTGTTAGATTCGACGGATGAAAACCGCCGCCGAGGATACCATGGCCTCCCGGGCCCGCAGCCAGAAGCAACGGGACCAGCTGCGCCGCCACATGATCGCCATCCGCCGGAAACTGGCCCCTGCCACGGTGGCGGGCTGGTCGGCCATGATCGTGGCGCACCTGCTGGAAAGCTTCGCCCGCCCCCCGGGCCAGTGCATCGCCTTCTGCTGGCCGATCCACCACGAACCCGATGTGCGCCCGGCCCTGACGGCCTGGCAGGCCCAGGGCTGTCAGGCCGCCCTGCCCGTGGTCACGGCGCCAGCCCGGCCCCTGGCCTTTCGCCCCTGGAGCCCGGATACCCGGTTGGAGCCGGACCGTTATGGCATTCCCACACCCACTGCGGGGCCCTGGGTGCGGCCGGACGTACTGCTGCTACCCCTCAATGCCTTCGACGCCGCCGGCTACCGACTCGGCTACGGCGGCGGCTTCTTCGACCGCACCCTGGCCAGCCTCGACCCCCGGCCGCTCGCCATCGGCGTGGGTTTCGAGCTGAACCGGGTGGACAGCATCCAGCCCGAAGTCCACGACCAGCCCCTCGACTGGATCGTCACCGAGGCCGGCTGTTTCCGGCCCCGCTAAGCCCGCTTAACCAGACAGCTTGCTGCCACACTCACCGCAGAAACGGTCACCCGGCTGAATGGCTGCCTTGCACTGGGGACAGTGGCTGAGCACGGCCGCTTCGGCAGGCGCTGCCTCAACCACCGGCTCGACCCCAGGCGCTGCCTGACGGGCGGCCTCAGCCGCAGCCGACTCAGCCGCGGCGGCGGCCCTGGCCTGTTGGGCTGCCTCCTGCTGTTGCCGCAGACGCTCCCGGGCTTCCTCGGCCCGGCGCTGGGATTCTTCCTTCAGGGCCTGGGCCTTGCGCTTGGCTTCATCGAGTCGATCTCCGATCAGGCGCTCGGCCTCGCTCGGGTCCAGATCAGCGGCGACCCGCAGGTAGATCAGGTTGATCCCCATCAGGGCCATGGACATCAGGGCGCCCCCGACCAGCGCAAAGATCACCATGGAGCCAAACCCGGCCGCCATCATGTAACCCATGCCACTCCGGGCACCATAGCCACCGAAACCACCCAAGCCTCCGAACATGCCGCCCAGGGAAGCCATCACCTCATTACCCAGAATGGGCAGGGACATACCCAGCACCGAGAAATAACCAACCCCCAGGATGCCACCTACCACGGCACCCACCAGCCCCAGCAGGAGCCCGAGCAGGAGCAGGCTGATCAGCAGTTCCACCATGCGATGGGTGGCGATCTGCCAGAGCATGGCCACGGCACTCTTGATGCCGGCTCCGCTCCAGATGGCCGGACCGGCCATGGACAGGGCCACGTAGAGGCTGAAGAAAAGCATTCCGGCCACCACCACCAGCACCGGGAAAGTGATGGCATAGAGCACGGGCCCCAGGCCCGGAATCTTGCAGAGGAACAGCACCAGGGCCATGACGATGTAAAAGGCCAGCACCACCAGCGCACCAATCAGGGCCACGGCCAGCACTTTCAGGGCAGCGAACACCCCGTCCAGCACCGCCACGGCCAGGGGACGGCTGGGCAGGCCCTGGGCCTGATCCATCAACACCAGGCCCGCTGCAGAAACCCCGACGGGAAACACCAGCATCGCCAGGAAAGCAAACAGGGCGGAAATGACAAATCCCCCCATCTGGGCACCGATCACCCCACCGAGGAAGACCAGCAGGCCTGCCACCAGCCCGCTGCCGATCAGGATGCCCGGCGCCTTCCAATTGCGCAGGGCATCCGTGGCCCGCAGCAGATCAAAGTAACGGGCCCCTTGCGCCGGTATGGATGCTTGTTGATTCATGTTTTCCCCCTGTCAATGTAATGGTCCATGCTTTTCAATCATTCACCTTGCACTCGGGCACGGTATTCCAGCGTCCGTCGCAATATTTCCAGCGCACCTTCTCCCGGCAGAAGAATCCCCCCTGGCAATTTTCCAGATCACGCCGCATTTTCTGCAGCCATGTGGGTGCCCCGTTCTGGTCCGGCACGGAAGTTTCCCGCACGGGCGGCTTCTCCTCCTTCTTCGGCTTTTCCTCGGCTCTGGGCCTGGGTTTGACGGCTTCCGGCTTGGGTGTGGTTTTGGCAGGTTCCTGAACGATTTTCTTCTCCGGCTCCTGCACCGGGACTGGCACAGGGGCAGGCGGCTCCGGTGAAACTGGTGAAGCAGGTTCCGTCGCCGGGCTCACCGCGACCCCTGCCGGTTCGGCGGGTACCTGTTCCGGCACCTTCTTGCCCAGGAACCACCAGGCCCCGCCCAGGACCAGGGCCAGCAGCAGGGCTCCCCCCCCCATCACCAGGCGGGGATCAACCCCGGCACGACCCACAGGCGGAACCGCAGGAGCCGCCACTGACGCCTCCACCGAGGCACTGCCCTGAACCTCTGCAGCCGGCACGGGGGGTTCGGGTGCAGGTGCAGGTGCAGGTGCAGGTGCAGAAGTGTCTGGAAGAGGGTCCGGCATCTCGGTCTGAGGAACTACGTTCGGCTCGACGGCTGGAACCTCCTGCGGCTCCACCGCAATAGCCGGTCTGGCCGTGGGTGTGCCGCAAGCAGGACAGAATTTGGGGGGCTGCTGGCTCAGGTCGAGGCCACAGGATTTGCAGAACATGGATCACCCGTCAGAAAAGATTCCGGGTGATTATGCCAAAGAAAATCAGCCAGTTTGCTTTTCCTGGCTGACTCCACGGCGCAACAGGATGGCCAGGCCGGGCATGGCCAGCAGGAACAGGAAGGAAACCCCCAGGGCCAGCAGGGCCTGGGTAAAATCGTAGAGACCGGTGCTCAGGGTCAATTCCAGGGAAAGCCAGTGACGGGGCACCATGGCCAGCAGGGCAAGGGTGAAAGCCGTCCAGGGCAGCCAGAACCGGCCGGCCCGGAACAGCAGGCGCAGGGCCCAGGCGGTCGCCAGCACCTGCATGCCCAGGGCGTTGAAGAGGCAGAGGATGGTGATTTGCAGCAGGGGCCAATCAGGCATGGGCGGACTCAACGGCGACCCGCAGGCGGGCCAGGGCGGTGTCGAGGGTAGCAGCAGTGCAACCGAAATTGAAGCGGATCCAGCCTGGCGCCCCGAATTCGGCACCATCGGAAAAGCCCAGGCCATGGCTTTCAAACCAGGCCGCCGGATTTGCCAGCCCCAGGCCCCGGGCGTCGATCCAGCCCAGATAGGTGGCCTCCACATGGCTCATGGCGAGCCCAGGCAGGGCGGCCACGGCAGCTTCGAGCCGGTCCCGGTTCTGGCGCAATTGGGCCAACAGGGCCTGGTGCCAGTCACCACAGTCCCGGTACGCGGCTTCGCAGGCGGCCAGGCCAAGCACATTCACATGGGGAACGATGCCGGCCATGGCGCGGCTGAAACGACGACGCAGGGCGGCATCGGGGATCACGGCGAAGGCGCAACCCAGGCCTGGGATGTTGAAGGTCTTCGAGGGTGCCATCAGGGTGATGCTGCGCGCCGCCGCCTCGGGCCCGAGGGCAGCGAAGGGCAGGTGCCGCCGCCCCTCGTCCAGCACCAGACCGCAGTGGATTTCGTCGGAACAGACGATCAGGTCGTGCCGCCCGGCAAATTCAGCCAGCTGTTCCAGTTCCTCCCGGCGCCAGCAGCGGCCCACCGGGTTGTGGGGGTGGCAGAACAGCAGCAGTTCCGTGGCCGGGGTGCAGGCCGCCTCCAGCGCCTGCCAGTCCATCTGCCAGCGACCGGCCTGCAGGCCCAGTTCGGCCCGTTGCAGCTTCCGCTCGGAAAAGGCGGGGGCAAAGAGGAAGGGGGGGTAGACGGGCGTGCTGGTGAGCACGCCGCCTGTCACCGTGCGGCAGGCCACGTTGAGGCCGGTGACCAGGCCCGGCAGCCAGATCAGCCACTCGGCCTCCACCCGCCAGCCATACTCGCGCTCCAGGTGCGCAAGCACCGACGCCACCAGGGAAGGCCAGGGTGTGCCGTAACCGAACACCCCGTGGCTGACGCGTTCGTGCAGCGCCGCCAGCACGGCGGGCGGGGCGGGAAAATCCATGTCCGCCACCCACAGGGGCAGCACGTCCCGACCGGCGTACCGGCCCCACTTGATGGAGTCGGTACCGCGCCGGTCCGGCACCTGCTCGAAATCGAAATCCGCCAAGTTCGGCCTCAAGTCAGACTTCCAGATGGGAGTACAGGGCCGTGGACAGGTAGCGCTCGCCGAAGGAGGGCAGGATGGCGACGATCAGCTTGCCGGCGTTTTCCGGGCGCTTCGCCAGAACCAGGGCGGCGCTGACCGCGGCGCCGGAGGAGATGCCGACGAGCAGGCCTTCCTCGGTCGCCAGGCGGCGGGCGATGGCAAAGGCGTCCTCGTTGGCCACCTGGATCACCTCGTCGTAGATGCGGGTGTCGAGGATGGCCGGCACGAAGCCGGCGCCGATGCCCTGGATGGGATGGGGGCCCTTCTCGCCGCCCGACAGCACCGGGGAGGCAGCCGGTTCCACGGCCACCACCTTGACGTCGGATTTCTTCGCCTTGAGGACCTGGCCGACACCGGTAATCGTGCCGCCGGTGCCGACCCCGGCCACGAAGATGTCCACCTGGCCGTCCGTGTCGCGCCAGATTTCCTCGGCGGTGGTCTGGCGGTGCACTTCCGGATTGGCCGGGTTTTCGAATTGCTGGGGGATCAAATAGCGAGAGTCGGCGGCGGCCAGTTCCTGGGCCTTCCTGATGGCGCCCCCCATGCCCTCGGGACCGGGGGTGAGGATCAGCTCGGCGCCGTAGGCCTTCAAGAGCAGGCGCCGCTCCCGGCTCATGGTTTCGGGCATGACGAAGGCGCACTTGATGCCCCGGGCGGCGCAGACCATGGCCAGGCCGATACCGGTGTTGCCCGAGGTGGGTTCGAGGATCACCGTGTCCGGGCCAATCTTGCCGGCGGCCTGGGCCGCGTCGATCATGGCCACGGCGATCCGGTCCTTGACGCTGTGGGCCGGGTTGAGGAATTCCAGTTTGACGGCCACAGTGGCGCCGCAGCCTGCAGTGAGTTTGTTGAGGCGGACCAGGGGGGTGTTGCCCACCAGTTCGGTAACGTTGCCGGCGATGTTCATGAAAAACTCCGGAAAAGGGGATGAGACAAGTCTAAGGATCGGTCTGCGAACCATAAAGATCGTCTGGCCAGATGGTTATTCCTGCCGGCGATAAACCGGCAGACAGGCTGCCGGGCCGGGCCCTGGCTTCAGCCCAGGAAAAGCTTGTAGACCGGGTTTTCCGTTTCGTTCCAGCAGCGGTAGCCGAGCTTGTCGAGGAAGACCTGGAAATCCCCCATCTCGTTGGGTGGCACCTGCATTCCCACCAGCACCCGGGCAGTATCGGCGCCGTGGTTGCGGTAGTGGAACAGGCTGATGTTCCAGCCGGCACTCATCTGGTTGAGGAAGTTCATCAGGGCGCCGGGCCGCTCCGGGAACTCGAAACGGTATACGAGTTCGCTCATGCCCCCTTCCCGCACCTGGGGCGCGTGGCCGCCCACCATATGACGCACATGCAGCTTGGCGGTTTCGTCCTCGGACAGGTCCAGGGTCGGGTAGCCGTGCCGCTTCAGGCTTTCCACCAGCTTCAGGGATTCGGCCCGGCTCGCCACCTGAATGCCTACGTATACATGGGCCTCGGCCCGGTGGTGATAGCGGTAGTTGAACTCGGTGATGTTGTGCTTGCCAATCAGGGAGACGAATTTCTTGTAAGCACCGGGCTGCTCGGGCAGGGTCACGGCCAGCACCGCCTCGCGCTGCTCGCCGATCTCGGCCCGCTCGGCCACGAAGCGCAGCCGGTCGAAATTGGTGTTGGCACCGGAGGCCACGGCCACCAGCACCTTGTCCTTGAGCTTGTGCTGGCGGGCGTATTCCTTGGCCCCGGCAATGGCAAGCGCCCCGGAGGGTTCGAGGATCGAACGGGTGTCCTCGAACACATCCTTGATGGCGGCACAGATGGCATCCGTATCCACCAGGATGATGTCGTCGAGCAGTTCCCTGCAGAGGCGGAAGGTTTCCTCGCCAACGAGCTTGACCGCCGTGCCGTCCGCAAACAGCCCCACCTGGTCGAGGCGCACCCTTTTACCGGCAGCAATGGAGCGTTTCATGGCATCCGCATCGAAGGTCTCGACGCCGATCACCTTGACCTCGGGGCGGACCGCCTTGATGTAGGCGGCCACCCCGGCCGCCAGCCCGCCGCCACCGATGGCGACGAACACTGCATGCACCCTGCCGTCGTGACGTGGATGCTGGCGCAGGATTTCCATGCCGATGGTGCCCTGACCGGCGATCACGTCCGGATCGTCGAAGGGATGCACGAAGGTGAGCTTTTCGCTCTTTTCCAGCTCCAGGGCATGGGCGTAGGCCTCGTCGTAGGAATCCCCGGCCAGCACCACCTCGCCGCCGCGCTTCTTCACCGCCTCCACCTTGATGGCCGGGGTGGTGGTGGGCATCACGATCACCGCCCGGCAGCCCAGGTGGGCGGCGGACATGGCGACGCCCTGGGCGTGGTTGCCGGCGGAAGCGCAGATCACCCCCCGCTTCAACTTCTCGGCGGAGAGGTTGGCGATCTTGTTGTAGGCGCCCCGGAGCTTGAAGGAAAACACCGGCTGCATGTCCTCCCGCTTGAAGTAGATGCGGTTCCCGACCCGGGCGGAGAGATTGGAGGCAAAATCCAGGGGGGTCTCCACGGCCAGGTCGTACACCTGGGCGTTGAGGATTTTCTGCAGGTAATCCGGGGACATGGCGGTTCTTTTTCGAGGCAAAGAGGGGATTCTAAAGGGTGGAATGGCTGAACGTCACCGCTGAGCAGGGCCTGTGGGGCATTTTGCTGTCCAGCTTCCTGTCCGCCACGGTCCTGCCCGGCGGCTCAGAGCTGCTGCTGTTCGGTTTCCTGAAGCTGCACCCGGAGCAGTTCTGGCCGGCCCTGGGGGCCGCCACCCTGGGCAACACCCTGGGCGGCATGACCACCTACGCCTGTGGCCGCTTCCTGCCCCGGTGGCAGCGGCTGGCGCATCTGCCGCACAAGGAAAGGCTCGAACAATGGGGCCCGGCCGCCCTGCTGCTGTCCTGGGCACCACTGGTCGGCGACGCCCTCTGCCTGGCAGCCGGCTGGTTGAAACTGCACTGGCTGCCCTGCCTGCTGTGCATGGCCCTGGGCAAGGCCCTGCGCTACGTCCTGGTAGGACAGGGCGCCCTGGTCTGAAGCCAGCACCCCCACACCGAGGGCATGGGATTGCCAGAAAAGCCGGGCGGACTTGCCTGCCACCGCAAAAGCTGGGACCATTGCCATCACCAATGACAAGAGAATCAACCCGGCGGCATTCTCCGCTGTAGCCACTCCGCACGCGGCAGGCACCGCCCGGGCCGGACCCCCCGACAGGAGCAAGAACCGTGGACGTGATCACCTGGAAACCCGAGTACGAGCTCGGCATTCAAGAAATCGACGAACAGCACAAGAAGCTGGTCAACCTGATCAACGACTTCTACATGGCCATCGTGAGGAAGCGCAGCGCCGAGGAGGTTGGTCGGGTCATCCACGAAGTGGTGGACTACACCCGCATCCACTTCGCCATCGAGGAATGCCTGCTGCGCCTGTTCGAATACGAGGACTATGCGGCCCACAAGAAGGGCCATGACCTGTTCGTGGAAAAGGTCATGCACATCAAGCAGCGCTTCCTGCAAGGAGACAGCAGCGTCAGCATGGAGCTGTTCAGCCTGCTGCGGGACTGGCTGATCCAGCACATCCAGGAAAAGGACGCCCAGTACGCCCCGGTGCTCCTCAAGCGGGGCGTCAAAAAGAGCTGGCTGCAAAAATTCTGGTAAGCCGGGCCGGCGCCCGGGGCAAAAGCCTCACGGGTTGGGAACGGAAGCCGCCTCCACCCGGTTGCGGCCCAGGTGCTTGGCCCGGTAGAGGGCGGCATCGGCCCGCTCGATCAGTTCGTCCCGGTGGGCCCCATGCTCGGGATAGCTGGCCACCCCGGCGGAAAAGGTGACCTGCATCGAGAAATCGCCAAAGCGGATCACCCGGGCCGAAAATTTCTGACGCCACAGATCTACCCGGGCCATGGCCGCCGCCAGGGGCATGTTCGGGAACACCAGGCAGAACTCCTCGCCACCGTAACGGCAGAGAATGTCTCCTTCCCGGGAATCTTCCCGCAGCAAGGCGCCCAGGCTCTTGAGCACCTCGTCGCCGGCCGGGTGGCCGTAGGTGTCGTTGACCTGCTTGAAGTGGTCCAGGTCCAGCATCACCACCGAAAGGGGATGCCCCTGACGCCGGGCCTGGGCGATTTCCAGCTCCAGAGTCTCGTCCAGGTAACGGCGGTTGAACAATCCGGTCAGCCCGTCCCGGATCGCCTGCTGCTGCAGGCGGATCTCGCTCTCCCGCAGCCGGGCCTGGACGAGCACCATGTCGGCCATGGTCTTGCGCAGGCGCCGGTTGAGGCGGGCGATCTGCACGGCCACCCCAAAGAAGACGGCGGCCAGGGCTCCAAGCAGCACGAGGCCGATCAACAGGTTGGGACTCAGCTTCGCTTCGAGCTCCGGGCCGTAGAGGAAGCCTGTCAAAGAGAAATCCGCCGGCAGCATGCCCAAGGACGCATAGACATCGGCGATGTGGCGCCAGCGGCCCGGGTTCATGTAGCCGATTTCCACCAGGTCCGGCTGGATCAGGGATACCATCTCGCGGGCCTCGTGCAGCAGGTAGTCCCGGCCATGGCGCTCCCCGTAACGGCGCAGAATCAGGTCGGCAATCTCCTCCGGATGGTGCATGGCGTACTGCCAGCCCCTGAGGCTGGCCTCCCGGAAGGCGGCAACCCGCTCCGGATGATGCCGGATCTCGGCCTCGGTGGTAAATAGGTTGTCGCCGTAGAAATCGATCCCGGCGGAACGGGGGGTGAAGGTGAGGAAGGGGAAACGGGCCCGCTCCAGGAAGAAGGGCTCGTCGGTGATGTAGGCGGAAATGGCATCCACGCGACCGGAGAGCAGATCCTGAGGCTTGAAGCTGTGCTCGTACTGGAGGAGGGACTCCGGCTTGACCCCCTCCTGGCGCAGATAGGCGAGCAGTTCATCCGACTGGCGCTCCAGCATCACCCGCCGGCCGCTCAGGTCATGGACCGAAGAAATCCCGGAATCGCGGCGACTGAGCAAAACCAGCGGAGAATGCTGGAAGATCACGGCCAGCACCACCACCGGCGCACCCCGATGGCGCTGCAGCACCAGACTGCTGCTGCCGACACCGTACTGGGCTTCTCCCTGCAGGACCTGGCGGACGGGATCGCTGCCAGGGGCGGCTTCGCGAATCTCCACCTCCAGCCCCGCCTCCCGGTAATAGCCCTGTTCCTGGGCGGCGTAATAGCCGGCGAACTGAAACTGATGTTGCCACTTGAGCTGCAGCACCACCTTTTCCAGGGGCCTGGCCAACACCTCCCCGGGCGCTGCCAGCCCGACGGCAAGGCAGACCAGCAGCAGACGCAGCAGGGCGGCGGTCAAGGCAGGCCGGATCATGTGCCCATGATATACGGCGCATCCCGATTGTCTAAGAGGGTGTTTACAAA
>DDKS01000054.1 GCA_002340095.1 Betaproteobacteria bacterium UBA2592 | reverse complement strand
GGGTGCGCCCTGCCGGGCGCACAAAATAAAACCCCCCGCCGGTTTCCCGGCAGGGGGCTGATGATGCCGCCGTAAACCGGCGGCTTTACCTGAAACCAGGCTCAGACTTCGACGGTGTTGGCGACATCCACGAAATCCTGGATCTGGTCGAAGTTCATGTAGCGGTAGATGTCGGCCGCCTTGGCATTCACCACCTGGATCTGCTCCATGTATTCCGCCACGGTCGGAATCCGGCCCAAGAGCGCGCACATCGCCGCCAGTTCGGCAGAGCCGAGGTAGACGCGGGTATCGATACCGAGACGGTTCGGGAAGTTGCGGGTCGAGGTCGACATCGCCGTGGACCCCTTGCGGATCTGGGCCTGATTACCCATGCACAGCGAGCAGCCCGGCATTTCCATACGGGCACCGGCCTTGCCGAGAACGCTGTAGTAGCCTTCCTCGGTCAGGATCAGGGCGTCCATCTTGGTCGGCGGGGCGATCCACAGGCGAGCGGGGATGTCGCTCTTGCCATCCAGCACCTTGCCAGCCGCACGGAAATGACCGATGTTGGTCATGCAGGAACCGATGAAGACTTCGTCGATCTTGTCACCCGCGACTTCGGACAGCAGCTTCACATCGTCCGGATCGTTCGGGCAGGCGACGATCGGCTCGGTGATTTCGGCCAGATCGATCTCGATGACGGCGGCGTACTGGGCATTGGCGTCCGCCTTCAACAGCGTGCCGTTGGCGATCCAGTCTTCCATCGCCTTGATGCGGCGGCGCAAGGTGCGGGCGTCCTGATAGCCTTCGGCGATCATCCACTTCATCAGGGTGATGTTGGAGCGCATGTACTCGACGATGGGCTCCTTGTTGAGGGCGACGGTACAGGCAGCCGCCGAACGCTCTGCGGAGGCATCCGAAAGCTCGAACGCCTGCTCGACCTTCAGATCCGGCAGACCTTCGATTTCAAGGATACGACCGGAGAAGATGTTCTTCTTGCCCTTCTTCTCGACGGTAAGCAATCCCTGCTTGATGGCGTAGTAAGGGATGGCATTGACCAGATCGCGCAGGGTGATGCCCGGCTGCATCTGGCCCTTGAAGCGCACCAGCACGGATTCGGGCATGTCCAGCGGCATCACGCCAGTGGCGGCAGCGAAGGCCACCAGGCCGGAACCGGCCGGGAAGGAGATGCCGATCGGGAAACGGGTGTGCGAGTCGCCCCCGGTACCGACGGTATCGGGCAGCAGCAGGCGGTTCAGCCAGGAGTGGATGACGCCGTCGCCCGGACGCAGGGCGACGCCGCCACGGGTCGAGATGAAGGACGGCAGTTCGCGGTGCATCTTGACGTCGACCAGCTTCGGATAAGCCGCAGTGTGGCAGAAGGACTGCATGACCAGGTCGGCAGAGAAGCCGAGACAGGCCAGATCCTTCAGTTCGTCGCGGGTCATCGGGCCGGTGGTGTCCTGGGAACCGACGGTGGTCATCTTCGGCTCGCAGTAGGTGCCCGGCAGGATGCCCTTGCCTTCCGGCAGGCCACAGGCCTTGCCCACCATCTTCTGGGCCAGCGAGTAGCCGGTACCCGGATCGTTCGGCTGCTGCGGCAGGCGGAACAGGGTGGAGGGAGGCAGCCCCAGTGCTTCACGGGCCTTGGCGGTCAGGCCACGGCCGATGATCAGCGGAATACGGCCGCCAGCGCGAACTTCGTCGAGGATGACCGGGGTCTTCAGCTGGGCTTCAGCAATGACGGCACCGTTCTTGATCGCAGTGACCTTGGCCGTTGCCTGATCGATCTTCAGTTCGATTTCGTCGCCCATCTCCATCTGGCTGACATCGAGTTCGATCGGCAGTGCGCCGGCATCTTCCATGGTGTTGAAGAAGATCGGGGCGATCTTGCCACCGAGGCAGACACCACCGAAGCGCTTGTTCGGAACAAAGGGGATGTCCTGGCCGGTGAACCACAGCACGGAGTTGGTGGCGGACTTGCGGGAAGAGCCGGTACCGACCACGTCGCCCACGTAGGCGATCTGGTTGCCCTTCTTGGCCAGGGCTTCGAGCTGCTTGACGGGGCCGCGCACACCCGGCTCGTCCGCCTCGATGCCCGGACGCGGATTCTTCAGCATGGCCAGCGCGTGCAGGGGGATGTCCGGACGCGACCAGGCATCGGGAGCGGGCGACAGGTCGTCGGTGTTGGTTTCGCCGGAAACCTTGAAAACGGTCAGTTTCTGCGAGGCCGGGACTTCCGGACGGGAAGTGAACCACTCGGCGTCGGCCCAGGACTGCATGACGGCCTTGGCGTTGGCGTTGCCGGCCTTGGCCAGCTCGGCCACATCATGGAAGTAGTCGAAGACCAGCAGGGTTTTCTTCAGGCCTTCGGCAGCGACAGTGCCGACTTCGCCATCGGCCAGCAGGTCGATCAGGGGCTTGACGTTGTAACCGCCCAGCATGGTGCCAAGCAGTTCGGTGGCCTTGGCGCGCGAAACCAGCGCACAGGTTTCCTCCCCCTTGGCGACCTTGGCCAGGAATTCAGCCTTGACCTTGGCGGCGTCATCCACGCCAGCGGGCACGCGGTAGGTCAAAAGTTCAACCAGAAAGGCTTCCTCGCCAGCAGGCGGGTTCTTCAGCAGGGCCACCAGGTCGGTGGTCTGTTGCTTGGACAGGGGCAGCGGCGGGATACCGAGAGCGGCGCGCTCGGCAACATGGGCACGGTAAGCTTCAAGCACGGGGACTTCCTTTCGTGAAGTTGGCGGGAAGAAATCGGGAGCGAACCCGGTGTTGGAAAACGGGTATTTTACGACATCGCCAGACCACGCGGGTTCAGGGCTCAAGTCTTATATATTTTATCTTTTACAGCGCCGCTTCGGCCAGTTTTTCTTGCATGCCTCCCGCCCCGGCCTCCAGAGAGCCGGTCCTTGGCAATCGCCCTGCCCGGGCGCACACTTTCTCCATGTCCCCGGATTCCACCCCCCTACCCCCACCGCCAGCAGCGACACGCAGCCTGCCCAACCTGATGGCCAGCCTGACCCAGGTCCTGGGTGGCCCCGTCCTGCCCGCACCGCCCTTGCCCGGCCTCGCCGCGGCACTGGGAGCAAGTCAGACCTTGATTCTGCTGGTGGCAGACGGCCTGGGAGAAGCCCAGCTGCAGCGCCATCTGCCCGGCGGCATCCTGGCGCGGCAACACCTGTGCAGCCTCGAATCGGTCTTTCCCAGCACCACGGCCAGCGCCGTGGGCACCCTGCTCACCGGACTGCCCCCGGTCAGCCATGGCCTCACCGGCTGGCATGTCTGGGCCGAGGAGGCAGGAGAAACCGTCGGCGAACTGCTGTCCATCCTGCCCCTTTCCCGCCGGGGCGGCCCGCCTCCCACGCCGGCGGAACGGGAAACCTGGGCCCGCCGCATCCTCGCCGCACCGGAACTGCCCGCTCCCCTCGACCTCTCAACCCGACTCGATGCCCAGGTGACCCACATCGCCCCCCAGGACATCATCCACTCCCCCTTCAACCGGAGCCTCAGCCAGGGCGCCCGGCGGCTCGGCTACCGGCGACTCGAAGAACTGTTCCTGCAACTGCGCCAGGCTCTGGCAAACCCTATCCCTGGACGCCCCCACTTCATCTATGCCTACTGGCCGGACTACGACAGCCTCGCCCATCACCACGGGCCGGACAGCCCCCGGGCGAGTGCCGCCCTGAAAGCCTTCGAGGCGGGCCTGGCATCTTTCCTCGGGGCCGGGCTGAACGGCGCCACCCTGCTTTTAACCGCCGACCACGGTTTCATCACCGCCCCGCCGGAACGGCTGATCCGCTTGAATGAACTGCCGGAATTGCACGGCCTGCTGCGGCGCCCCCTTTCCGGCGAGCGCCGGGCCGCCTACGTGCATCTGCTGCCGGGACGGACGGAGGAATTCGTCCAGCGAGCCCGGGAACGCCTGGGACACGCCCTCTGGGTCTGCTCCAGCCCGGCCCTGCTGGAAGCCGGCTGGTTCGGTCAAGGCCCGCGACACCCGCACCTACTATCCCGCATCGGGGACATCACCTTGATTCTGAAGGAAGACTGGAGCCTCAAGGACAGCCTGCCCGGCGAGCGGGAAATTACCTTGACCGGCATGCACGGGGGCATCAGCCCCGCCGAGCGCCAGGTTCCCCTGTGCCTGTTCTCCTGACCCGCCCGGTTGCCCATTTTCTGAGCAACGGAAATTTCTGCTTGCCGCTCCGGCACTTGCCGCAACTATCCCGGGCTTATCCACAGACTTCCCCCCGCCGGACGGGGATAAACCCTGCTTATCCACCAACCCAAACACCAACCTCGCAAAAATCCCCAACCCAGCCCGGAATCTGCCATTTTTTCGAGCAGCTCCGCAAAAACCTTGAGTTTCCGCAACTTAGCCGGGCTATCCCGAGCTTATCCACATGCTTACCCCCGCCAGCCGTGGATAAACCCGGTTTATCAACAAAGGAAATTTTCCCTCACCCTTCCGCCACCAGCACCAGGGTCTCCCCATGGAACTCCACCCGCTGGCCGGGCCGCAGCTTGGCCCGTTTGCGGCTTTCCACCTGACCATCCACCGTCACCCTCCCGGCCTGCACCGCGGCATGGGCTTCGCCCCCGGACCCCACCAGGGCCGCCGCCTTCAACAACTGGTCCAGCTGGATGTACTCGCCACGCACCGCAAATTCCTTGCTCATGCTCATCTTGCTCCTGCGAGAAACCCCGCATTCTCCCAGAAACCGGAGGCCCGCCAAGGAAAATCCTGCCCTCCGGCCGGGCCCGCGCCGGCGGGCAGGCCAGACCAGGCTGGATGCCAGCGCGATGGACGGCTACACTCTTTCCTTTTTTTGCCTTGTCCCGCGCCATGTCCCGCCTTCAGAAAATCGCCCAGTACGGCCAGCAGATCTGGCTCGACAACCTCTCCCGCCACCTGCTCGATTCCGGCGAACTGGCCCGCTGGATTGCCGAGGATGCCATTGCCGGCGTCACCTCCAATCCCGCCATCTTCTACAACGCCATCAGGAACGATGCGGGCTACCAGGCCGACCTGGCCCGCATCAAGGGCGAGCTGGCAGAGCCCGAGGCCCGCTTCGAGGCCCTGGTGCTGCCCGACATTCGCCGTGCCTGCGACATCCTGCGCCCTCTCTACGATGAATCCCGGGGTGACAAGGGCTATGTGAGCTTCGAGGTTTCCCCTTCCCTGGCCCATGACGCCGCCGGCACTCTGGCTGCCGCCCGGCGCCTCTGGGCCGAGATCGACCGCCCCAATGCCATGATCAAGATTCCCGCCACCCCGGCCGGAATCGAAGCTGTGCAGGCGGCCATCGCCGCCGGCATCAACGTGAACGTGACCCTGATCTTCGGCCCCCACCAGCTCGCCGCCGTCCAGGCCGCCCACCGCCGGGGTCTGGAAACCCGGGCCACCAGGGGAGCATCCGTGGCCGGCATCGCCTCCGTGGCCTCCGTCTTCATCAGCCGTATCGACACTCTGCTCGATCCACAACTGCCGCCGGAACTGCAGGGCAGGATCGCGATTGCCTCGGCCCGGGCCGCCTACGGCCGCTGGCGCGAACTGCCCCCGCTGCCGGCCGGCGCCATGCCCCAGAAGCTCCTGTGGGCTTCCACCTCAAGCAAGAACCCGGCTTACCGGGACGTGCGCTACGTGGAGGAGCTGATCGGCCCCGGCACGGTAAACACGGTGCCCGACGCCACCCTGGCCGCTTTCCGGGACCACGGCGAAGCCGCCGCCACGCTGGAATGCTGCCAGAAAGAAAACCACGCTCTCCTGGCTGCTCTCGCCGCCCGGGGCGTGGACATGGACCAGATCGCCGACGAACTCCTGGCCGCTGGCCTCAAGCAGTTCGAGGAAGCCTTCGCCAAGTTGCTGGAACTGGTGGCCTGACACCGCCCGCCGTCGGGGCTGAACCAAACCGCCCCGGCGTGATTCAAAGCTCTGTTCCTTCCCGGGAGTTCCGCCATGCAAGCCGTCGCCTACCAGAAATCCCTGCCCATCAGCGACCCCGACAGCCTCCAGGATGTCACCCTGCCAGACCCAGAGCCCCAGGGCCGGGAGCTGCTGGTGGAAGTGCGGGCCGTGTCCGCCAACCCCATCGATACCAAGGTGCGTCGGCGGGCCGAACCCCCGCCGGGCGAATGGAAGGTGCTGGGCTGGGATGCCACCGGAATCGTCCGGGCCGTGGGCCCCGAAGCCAGCCTGTTCAGACCCGGCGACCGGGTCTGGTATGCAGGCTCCCTGCTTCGCCCAGGCAGCAACGCCGAACTGCAATGCGTGGATGAGCGCATCGTCGGCCCCATGCCCGAACGCCTGGATTTCGCCCAGGCCGCCGCCCTGCCGCTGACCAGCATCACCGCCTGGGAACTGCTGTTCGACCGCCTCGGCCTGCAGGAAGGCGGGCACCAGGGACAGACCCTGCTCATCATCGGCGCCGCTGGCGGTGTCGGCTCCATCCTGACCCAGTTGGCCCGGCAGCTGACCGGCATCACCGTCATCGGCACCGCCTCCCGCCCCCACACCCTGGCCTGGGTGGAAGACATGGGCGCCCACCACGTCATCGACCACAGCCGCCCCCTGGGCGAGGAACTGCGGCGGCTGGGCATTCCCCAGGTGGATTACGTCGCCAGTCTCACCCACACCGACGAGCATTTCAGTGAAATCGCCGAAATCATCGCCCCCCAGGGCCGCTTCGGCCTCATCGACGATCCGGCGAATCTGGACATCCTGCTCCTGAAAAAGAAGAGCGTTTCCCTGCACTGGGAATCCATGTTCACCCGCTCCTTGTTCAGCACCCCGGACATGATCGCCCAGCACCAGTTGCTCACCCGTCTCGCCCGGCTGGTGGACGCAGGCCGCCTGCGCAGCACCTGCGCCGAACACTTTGGCACCATCAACGCCACCCACCTCAAACGCGCCCACGCCCTGCTGGAAAGCGGCAAGGCCCGGGGCAAGATCGTGCTGGAGGGATTTGGGCAACCCCCAACCCATTGAACGTCACGGCTGGCACCGCATGAAAATGGTACAGCCCCAACCTGCGCCATTTTCCGGAAAGCCAGACAGCCCCCGGCGAAGGGGCACGCTTTTCAGGAAGGGCGGCCCTTCAGGGGCGGCAGCCCATGCCTTGCCCGGGCCTTGTTACAGGCCTCCAGAGGCCGGCCCCGGGCGTCGTAGGGGTCGAATTCCCGGCAGGTGCTGGAACGCAGGGGATAGATGCTACAGGCCACCTGCTTTCCCACCCGGCCTTTCAGGGCGATGCAGCGCCAGGCATCGGGACCGCTGCGTTCGGCCACTTTCATGCAGCGCAGGTGGGGAGAAACGGTTTCGGTGAGGGCTACGGGCACGGTGCCACCCGGGGCGTCGTCGGCTTCAGCCCAATAGAAGGAGACACGAAAGCCAGCGCAGCAGGCACCGCAGGCGGTGCAGGGGGAGTCGGACATGGTGCTTCGGAGGGTTCAGGCAAACGGAAGGAGAGGCCGGATGTCGGCGGGCAGACGCTCCTGCGCCCGGATCAGGAACTGCTCCAGCCGCTGGAGGTTGGCGGCCAGGGGGCCGGCCGGGGGAAAGCCCGCTTCCCGGGCGTGCAGGCAGGAGGCCAGGAGGCCCCGGTAGCAGGCGGCGAAGCGGCGCGAATCGTCGGCAAAATCGAGCACCCGCTGCAGCAGGCGCTCCACCTGCTCCCGGTCGGCCAGCAGGCGCCGGGATTCCCAGTCCATGGGCAACGCCAGGCCCTGGCAGGCATATTTGAGATGGACGAAATCGGTGCCGGCACCCTGGATGCGGAAAGCCATCAACCCCCGGGCGATGCGCTGATTGCGGCCCATGGCACGGCGGCCGCCCAGGGCGTCGCGCGCCCGTTCCAGGCTCTGACTCATCAACTGGGGCTGGCCCCAGCCCAGTTGCCGGGGACGGCCCGCCAGGATTTCCTGAAGCCGGGCCTGCAGGTTTTCCAGGGCGTTCGCCATCTCAGTGGTCCAGAGGGCAGCGGGCGTCCCCGTCCAGGGCTTGCTGGCGGGAAGGGCCCCGGCTTTCGCCCAGTTCCAGAAATTCCAGGCGCAGCTCAATGCGGCGGCTTTCCGCGTCGCTATCCTTCAGAGCATTGAAGGAGGCACCGCTGACCAGGAACAGGTCCCGCACCTGGAGCCGCTCGGCGTCGCTCAGGGCCTCCGCAGCCGGGGGGCCCGCCATCAGGACGCACAGCACCCGCTCGGAGCGCTGCAGGGAAAGGTTGAGGTTGTGCAGGTAGCTGCCCCGGGCGTCGGCAAAGCCTTCCACCACGATGCGTTTGAGCCATTTTTCCCCCAGGGGGTCCCGGGCGGCGGCCAGCACCTTGGGGACGAAGGCGCGCAGCAACCGGGCCTGGGCTTCGTTGAGCCGGTGGCTGTTGCTCTCGAAGCGGGCCCGGTCGCCGAAATCCACCACCCGGCCGCGCACGGTCACGCCGGGGAAATCGACGGTGGCCTGCTGGATGCTGGCCATGAGCCGGGCGATGTCCTCATCCCGGGCCGCCTTCAGGTCCTCGGTTTCGGCAATCTCGTCGGTGATGGCGAGCAGCGCCACGGTCATGGCCACGAGGAACAGCACCATCAGGGCCGTCATCAGGTCCGAGAAGGAAATCCAGAAGGGCCGTTCCGCCTCGTCACGCCGGGACGGCCTTGCCGGTGCCCGCTTGCCCGCGAGGCTCATTTGCGCACCACCAGGTTTTCCAGGGTATCCCCCAGTTCCTCGATGGCCCCCTTGAGGTAATCCACGGCGGTGGACAGCTCCTTGTGGAACTGGGAGTTACCCTGGCGCAGGGTGCGTTCCACGTTCTCGGCGAAGCTGCCATGCACCTCGGCCAGCACCCGGTTGATGCCTTCCAGGTAATCCCGGGCCTCGCCCTCGGCCTGGGCCAGGGCGGCCCCCGCGGCTTCCAGACGGGACACCAGTTCGCTGGTGAGGGAAGCTTCGCGCCGGGCGTTTTCCAGGGTGGACTTCAGATCCCCCAGCATCAGGGCGAAGGCATCCCGGGTGCGGCCCTGCTCCCGCATCACCTCGCCGGCCTCCATGGCGGCGGCGGTGAGGGAGGCGGAAGCCGCCAGCAGTTGTTCGCTGGCCTGGGCGAAGGTACCGGCGGCCCGGCCCACCCCGGCACCCGCATCCTGCAACAGCCCGGCGGCGCTGCTCACGGCCCCCTGCCCCGCCCCTTCCAGGCGGGCGGCGACCCGGCCCAGCTCGCCCACCACCTTGTTGAGGGAATCGGCGGTACGGACCAGCAAGGCCTCCAGGCCGGACTGGCCCTGGCCCAGGTTGACTTCCATGCGGGCGATGAAGCGTTCCAGCAGGGGCTCCAGGGAACGGGCCGTGGCCTCGCCCTGGCTGCCTCCGGCCTTTTCGACCGCAGCCGCCATGCGTACCAGAGGCTCGCGCAGGGCCTGGCCCACGGCCAGGGAAACCGCATTGGCCACGGCGGTAGCCATCTGTTCCTGCTGCTTCGCGGCCTGCTCGTTCTGTTGCTGCACCAGGGCGCCCAGGCTCTGGCGCAGCTCGGCCACCAGGGCCTGACGCAACTGGCTGCCCTGATGAGCGGATATCTCGCTGGCGCGCACCAGGCGGGCCAGGTATTCCTCCTCGACCCCGCCTTCGAAGAGGCTGTCGATGAGCTCGCAGATGCGTGCCACCTTGCGATAGGCCAGCGTCACCAGGGATTTCTCGATCCAGGTGGCGAGCATGGCCAGGCCGATGGCAAGGGCGGATACCTGGAAGGCGTGACCGACCCCCTGGATCAGGGTCTTGAGGCTGAGGCGCACCGTGTCCGCATCGCTGTTCACCTCGAAATGGGTGAGGCCGACGATCAGCCCGGCGAAGGTGCCGATGATGCCGATGCCGGTGAGGATGCCGGGCAGGTGCTTGTAAAACTCGGTCTTCAGCGGGGTTTCGACCAGGGCCGCTTCGGTGAAATAGGTTTCAGCCATGGCCGTGGCCCGCCAGGCGGCAACCCGGGGCTTGCCCTGGGGGTCGGTGCCGGTGATGCCGTGCAGGGTCTGGGCATATTCCCGCCACAGGTGGGCCAGGCGCGGCGAGGTCATCACCTGGCGGGCGATGGCATCCGGATCGGCGGGATGGTCGCCGGCCGCCTGTTTTTCCAGCAGCTGCACGGCGCGCCCCAGTTCCCGCAGCAGGACCAGGGCCGGCAACACGAAACGCAGCAGGAAGCCCAGCGCGATCAGGGCCAGCAGGGCGAAGATGAATCCGGTGCCCCCGGGGCCGTTCCAGAGGGTGGCGAGCATGTCCATAATCCGCTTCGAGGAAAACCGGCCCGAGGGCCAAAGGGGCGATTCTAACGGGTCCGGCGCCCCAAGCGGAGCGGCATCAGCCAGCCTGCCGCCCTGACCGGACCGGGGGCGGACCCGGGCATGAAAAACGGCCGACCCGCAAGCCGACCGTCAAGAACCTTCAGGAATTCAGGAGGAATTCAGGCTGCCGCCTGGGCAGCCACCAGCATCCGGTACAGCTCGTCCTTCAGACGGACGCGCTCCTTCTTCATTGCCTCCATGGTGAAGTCATCCACCGGCACATCCTTGCCCTCCAGGGCTTCCACCTTGTTGGTGCACTGATGGTAGGCATCGAAGAGCCGGGCGAAATGGGCGTCCTCTGCCTTGAGCCGGATGATGGTCTCGCGCATTTCAGGGAACTCGTGGTGCAGATCGTGATGCTCGACGTGCATGGGTCTTGCCTTTCTTTCGATGAATGACGCCCCCAGTATATGCCTCGCCCCGGGGCGGGTCGATCTTGCACCGCAACAGTGCGTGCGCCTCAGTCGGCGGCGGACGGCGCCGCCGCCGGAATGGGTGCCAGGGGCGGCACCACGTCGCCGCACTGGGCCCGGTGCCTCAGGGCATGGTCCATCAGCACCAGGGCCAGCATGGCCTCGGCAATCGGAGTGGCGCGGATGCCGACACAGGGATCGTGACGGCCTTCGGTGGCCACTTCCATAGGCCGGCCCTGCAGGTCCACGGAGCGGCGCGGCAGACGGATGCTGGAGGTGGGCTTGATGGCGAGGTGCACCCGGATGTCCTGGCCGGTGGAAATGCCGCCCAGCACCCCGCCCGCATGATTGGAGAGGAAACCGGCCGGCGTCATCTCGTCCCCGTGCTCGCTACCCTTCTGGGCCACGCAGTCAAACCCGGCGCCGATTTCCACCCCCTTCACCGCGTTGATGCCCATCATGGCGTGGGCGATGTCCGCATCCAGGCGATCAAACACCGGCTCGCCCCAGCCCGGGGGCAACCCCTTGGCGGTGACGGTGATCTTGGCGCCGATGGAATCCCCGGACTTGCGCAGGGCATCCATGAAGATTTCCAGTTCCGGCACCTTGTCGGCATTGGGTGCAAAGAAGGGGTTGGCATCGATTTCCGCTTCATTGACGAAGGGAATCTCGATGGGCCCCAGGGCGCTCATCCAGCCCCGGATGGTGACCCCGTAGCGCTCTTGCAGCCACTTCCGGGCAATGGCCCCGGCCGCCACCCGCACCGCAGTTTCCCGGGCGCTGGAACGGCCACCGCCCCGGTAGTCGCGGAAACCGTATTTCTGGGTATAGGCATAGTCCGCATGACCGGGACGGAAGGTGCTGGCAATGTTGCCGTAATCCTTGCTGCGCTGGTCCTGGTTGCGGATCAAGAGCGCGATGGGGGTACCCGTGGTCCGGCCTTCAAACACACCGGAGAGGATCTCCACGGTATCCGGCTCCCGGCGCTGGGTCACATGGCGGGAAGTGCCGGGCTTGCGCCGGTCCAGTTCCGCCTGGATGTCCGCCTCGCTGATCGCCAGTCCCGGCGGGCAGCCATCCACCACGCAGCCGATGGCCGGGCCGTGGGATTCGCCGAAGGAGGTGACGGTAAAAAGGGTGCCGAAGGTATTGCCGGACATGGTGCGAAGCCCTGAGAAAAGTTGGAGATCAGCCTGGAGCCAGCCGTGCTGGCAGGGTCGGCGAGTTTACCACAGGCCCCGGGGGGCCCCGGGTTTCAGGGCGGCCCGACGGCCGGAGCCGGCCGGAAGGAAATGCCGCCCACCTTTTCCGGTCTCACCTGCAACAAGGCGCGTACCGCCGGAACATTGAGGAAACTGCCCAGAGCCATGTGCAGGCTGACGGTACCCTTGAAACTGCGCTTTTGGGTTCTGGGGCACGTACAACCCGCCGAATGTGGCGATGCGACCGGGCCGTCCTCCAGGGTAAATCCGCCGTCAGGGGCCGCCGGACGGGGGCACCATCACTTTCCCGCTCCAGCTCCTGCGACGGGCAGCAACAGGGAAAAATTCGTAACGAATTCATCACGCAAGCCGCCAACAATATTCTAAAATCATGGTTTCGGATAACAGATAAAATCGACGGAGACTCTCATGCTGGAACGGCGTCAACAAATCCGCTTCCATCCTGGAACCCCCCTGTCCGCATCCATTCACGGCACCCCCTCGCACGGGCACGTCGAGGTGCGCGGCCAGGTCGAGGACGTATCCAGCCGGGGTTTCAAGGTCCTGCTGCCAGAAGCCTGCTGTGCCCACCTCAAGCCGGGGGAGCGGCTTCAAGGCATGCTGCACACGGAAGGCGGCAGCCGCAAATGGAACGGCAAGATCACTCACATGGTGCCCCGCAGCGGCGGCATCAGCGTCGGCATCGCCCTGCATACCGATTTCTCGGATACAGCCCCCCTCCGGGAAACCCTGGAGGAAGTGGTACAAGACCCCAAGACCGGGGGCATCAACCTGAAACGCCAGGGCAACGACGTGATCCTGAACGTGATCGGCCATCTCTCCCTCGTACTGAGCCGGGATTTCCTGCACCTGGTGCGGAGCGGCACCCTCGCCGCCATCGACCTGAGCCAGTGCAAGGGCATGGATTCCGCCGGGCTGGGTATGCTCTGCATCGCTGCCGAAGCCCGGATTCCCCTGGTCAATGCCATGGGCGTGGTCAAGGAACTCCTCGACGTGGCCCGCATCCCCCAGGGAAACCGTACCCCCTCCGGCCATTCCGGCGTCACCAGCAACCCGATCCGGCTCAGCCAATCTGCAGCGCATCGTTCGGTCACGCTCCCCGGGGTGCCTGGGCATAGCAGGCCCGGCATCCACTGACGACCCGCTCCTCGAAGGCGGGCCAGTTCTGTCCCACCATCTTTTTCCCCGGGGGCAGCGGGGAATTCCCCCAGCCCCTCGCCCCATGCTGAAGCCCTGGCCGGCACCCGGGGGTGCATGCTGCGGCCTCAGGCGCTGGCCGTACCCTCAGGCCAATTCTTGATGTAGTTCTTGAGCATCCTGTTCTCGAAGCTCTGCTCTTCCAGCACCGCCTTGGCCACATCCAGGAAGGAGATGACACCCAGCAGTTGCTCCCCATCGGTGACCGGCAGGTAACGCATGTGCTTCTCGATCATCAGGCGGCGCAGTTCGTTGGCTTCGACCGTCGGCGCCACGGTCACCGGGTCCCTGACCATCACGTCGCCCACCTTCGCATCGCCAGTGGCACCACCATGGGCGGAAATGGCCGCCAGCACCTCGCGGAACGTCAGCATACCGGCCATCTTCCCTCCCTCCATCACCACCAGGGAGCCCACATCGAGCCTGGCCATCAGATCAACGGCGCTGGCAAGCGACTGTTCGCTGCTGGCCGTGTACAGGGATGACCCCTTGACGCGCAGAATTTCCCTTACCTGCATGCTAGCCCCCTCTCGAAAATCGTGAATGTGATCAAAATCCCGAGGCATGGTAGAGCATCTGCCGAATTAGGAAAAGCCATGCCGGACCGCTCCCACGCCTTCCCATGACCGCCCTTTTTGGTTACGATTAGCCGACTGCCCCGGGTGCTTCCCGCCCGGTCCATGACCCCGCACAACAGCAAGAGGATTCCATGAGCGAGCATATCCACTACGTAACCGACGACACCTTTGAAACCGAAGTGCTGCAGTCCCAGCAGCCGGTACTGGTGGATTACTGGGCCGAATGGTGTGGCCCCTGCAAGATGATCGCCCCCATCCTCGACGAAGTGGCCGCCGAATATGCCGGCAAGCTGAAGGTGGCCAAGCTCAACATCGACGAGAACCAGGCCACCCCCGCCAAGTTCGGCATCCGCGGCATCCCCACCTTGATGATCTTCAAGAACGGCAACGTGGAAGCCACCAAGGTCGGCGCCCTGTCCAAGTCCCAGCTGACCGCCTTCATTGACAGCAGCCTGTAATTCCCCTACCCTTCGGGCCTGAATCCGCACCTCGCGATTCAGGCCCCGTCCAGCAGCATCCCTCCAGCCACGCAAAAAACCTCTCCCGGCGCATCCGGCGCCCCATCCCTTTTCACCGTCTCAACATCCATGCATCTTTCCGAACTCAAGAAGCTCCACGTCAGTGAGCTGGTTGAAATGGCCGCCGGCTTCAACATCGAAGGAGCCAACCGCTTCCGCAAGCACGAACTGATCTTTGCCCTGCTGAAGGCCCAGGGCAAAAAGGGCGAGGCCATCTTCGGCGATGGCACCCTGGAAATCCTCTCCGACGGCTTCGGATTCCTCCGCTCTCCGGAATCCTCCTACCTGGCCGGTACCGACGATATCTACGTTTCTCCCTCCCAGATCCGCCGCTTCAACCTGCGTACCGGCGACTCCATCGAGGGCGAGATCCGCACCCCCAAGGACGGGGAGCGCTACTTCGCCCTGACCAAGCTGGACAAGATCAACGGTGCCCCGCCGGAAGTCACCAAGAACAAGCTGATGTTCGAGAACCTGACGCCGCTGCATCCCACGCGGCATCTGCAGCTCGAACGGGACATCCGGGCCGAGGAGAACATCACCAGCCGGGTGATCGACATGATCGCCCCCATCGGCGCCGGCCAGCGCGCCCTGCTGGTGGCTCCCCCCAAGTCCGGCAAGACCGTGATGTTGCAGCACATCGCCCACGCCCTCACCGCCAATCACCCGGAAGCCGTGCTGATCGTGCTGCTCATCGACGAGCGCCCCGAGGAAGTGACGGAAATGACCCGCACCGTACGCGGTGAAGTGGTGGCCTCCACCTTCGACGAACCCGCCACCCGCCACGTACAGGTGGCCGAAATGGTGATCGAGAAGGCCAAGCGCCTCGTGGAAATGAAGAAGGACGTGATCATCCTGCTCGATTCCATCACCCGCCTGGCCCGGGCCTACAACACCGTGCAGCCGGCCTCCGGCAAGGTGCTGACGGGCGGCGTGGACGCCAACGCCCTGCAGAAACCCAAACGTTTCTTCGGTGCCGCCCGCAACATTGAAGAAGGGGGGTCGCTCACCATCATCGCCACCGCCCTGGTGGAAACCGGATCGCGCATGGATGACGTGATCTACGAGGAATTCAAGGGCACCGGCAACATGGAAATCCACCTGGACCGGCGTATGGCGGAAAAGCGCATGTACCCGGCCATCAACGTGAACCGCTCCGGCACCCGCCGCGAGGAACTGCTGCTAAAGCCCGACGTGCTGCAGAAGATGTGGGTGCTGCGCAAGCTGCTCTATCCCATGGACGATCTGGAGGCGATGGAATTCCTGCTCGACAAGATCAAGTCCACCAAGAGCAACGGCGAATTCTTCGACGCCATGCGCCGTGGCTGAAGCGGGGATGCAAGATTTTTTTGCGTCCCGACTCCTTTTCAAGGATAATCACGCGCTTTAAAGGCTGGCCAATACCGCCAGCCGCTCATTTCAAGGATACGAAACATGAAGACCGGCATTCATCCCGCTTACGAAGAAATCCAGGTGACCTGCTCCTGCGGCAACACCTTCACCACCCGCTCCACCATGAAGAAGGCCCTGCACGTGGAAGTCTGCTCCTCCTGCCATCCCTTCTACACGGGCAAGCAGAAGATCGTGGACACCGCCGGCCGCGTCGAGAAGTTCAACCAGAAGTTCGGCGCCCTGCGCAAGTCTGCCTGAACCCGCGTTTCGCCTCGGAAAAAGGCAGCCCACGGCTGCCTTTTTTGCTTTTCACCCCATGCGCGCCCTGCCCCGCCCCCTGAACCTCCCCCCCACGGGCTGGACCCTGGCGGGCCTGCTTGCCTTCTACGTCCTGGCCGGCCTGTTCGGCCACGACCCGTGGAAAAACGAGGATGTCATCCACCTGGCCGTGGCCCGGGACTTCCTCGACCCGGGTCACGGCCTGGGGCTTTCCATGGCCGGACAGCCCTTTCTGGCCGCGCCCCTCTACTACTGGAGCGCCGCCCTCACAGGCCAACTCTTCAACTGGCTGCTGCCCCTGCATGACGCCCTGCGCCTGGCCAGCGGTCTGTGGACCGCCCTGAGCCTGACCGCCCTCTATTACGCCGGCCGGGAACTCTACGGGCAGCACAGCGCTGCTGCCACGCCCCTGCTGCTGGCAGGCAGCTTTGGCCTGCTGGTCCGGGCCCACGAAGCCCAGCCCATGCTGGTGCTGCTTACCGCCGTCAGCCTCGTCCTGCTGGCCTGGACCCTGCTGCGGCGCAAGCCCCTGGCGGCCGCCCTGCTGCTGGCCGCCGCCCTGAGCCTGGCCGGCCTGGGACAGGGCCTGCCGGGGCTGCTGCTCCTGCTCCTGACCCAGGCCGTCCCCTGCGCCATGCTGCCGGAACGCCGCCAGACCCTGCTGTCCCTGGGGGCAGGAGCCCTGGGAGCCGCCATCCTGCTCACGGGGATCTGGCTGCTCCTGGCCTCCATGGCACCCCTGTGGCTGGGTGCATGGCTGCAGAAGGAGGGACTGCTGCTCGTCCAGAGCCCCGCCTACCTGGAGGATCTGCTCACCTTGCTCGACCTTTTGCCCTGGTTCTCCTGGCCGCTGCTGCCCCTGGCCGGCTGGAGCCTGTGGCTGCGGCGCCACAACTGGCGCGAACCGGACATCCTGCTCCCCCTGGGGGGCTTCCTCGCGCTGCTGGTCGCCCTTCCAGCCTGTCTGCCGGCCAGGGAAACCACCGCCATCCTGCTGCTGCCGCCCCTCGCCCTGCTGGCTACCCCGGGCGTCCTCAACCTGCGCCGGGGTGCCGCCAATGCCTTCGACTGGTTTTCCGGCATGGCCTTCACCGTATTCGCCCTGCTGCTCTGGATTGGCTGGTCCGCCATGGTGTTCGGGTGGCCGGAGCGGCTCGCCCGGCGGGCCGTGGCCCTGGAGCCGGGGTTCGAAGGGCGCTTCGACCCCTTCTACTTCATCCTGGCCCTGGTGGTAAGCCTGTGGTGGATCTGGCTGTTCTCCCTGCCCCGTTCCCCCTACCGCTGCCTGACCCGCTGGAGCGCCGGCCTGGCGACCATCTGGCTGCTTGCCGTTTCCCTGTGGCTCCCCTGGATCGATTACGGCAAGAGCTACCGCCAGCTCGCCGCCAGTCTGGCCCGACACTTGCCCCAGGGACATGGCTGCATCGCCGCCCGCAATCTGGGGGATGCCCAGCGGGCTTCTTTCGCCTACTTCGAACGCCTGCGCTTCCATCCCCTCAACCCCCAGGGTGACACCCACTGCCGCTGGCAGCTGGTGCAGGGCAGTTCCCGGGCCACGCTGCAGCCGGCCGGGACCGGATGGGTACGCGTCTGGGAAGGCAGCCGCCCGGGAGATCGCAAGGAAAGCTTCCGCCTTTACCGGCGGGGGGACTAAGAGGGTGTTTACAAAATAAAT
>DDKS01000019.1 GCA_002340095.1 Betaproteobacteria bacterium UBA2592 | reverse complement strand
TTATTTTGTAAACACCCTCTAATGGCGGTGGAGCAGTCCGGCATCCCGCCGAAGCGGCTGCGGAGGTGCTGCCTCCTGATGGAAGCTGCCATGCGCCTCCGTTTCCCCGTGCCCATGGTCGTGGCCATCATGGTCATGACCTGACAGGACCTGGGCCAGGGCGATGGTGGCGATGCCCAGGCCGATCAGCAACACCTGCAGGACCGTGGCCCGCAACTCCGGGCGCTTGTGCAGGCCGGGAATCAGGTCGGCCACGGCCACATAGATCATGCTGGCGGCCGCCACCGCAAGGATGTAGGGAATCCAGACCTGCAGCGAGGACAGGGCGAAATAGGCGAGCAAGCCTCCCACCAGGGTGGAGCAGCTGGCCAGCAGGTTGAAGATCAGCGCCTTGCGCCGGCTGTAGCCGGAATGGCGCAGCACCATGTAATCCCCCAGTTCCTGGGGAATCTCGTGGGCGATGATGGCCAGGGCGGTGACGATGCCCAGCCGGGTGTCCTGCAAAAAGGCAGCCGCGATCAGGATGCCGTCTACGAAGTTGTGAAAAGTGTCGCCCACCAGAATCAGCAGGCCGGAACGGCCATGATCGTGGCCTGGCGGCTGGGCATCATGGGCCTCGCAGTGGTCGTGATGGCAGTGGCGCCAGAGCACCAGCTTCTCGAGCACGAAGAATCCGAGTATGCCGGCCAGGATGGTGGCCGCGACCCGAGCAGGGTCGCCCCCTCCATCGGCAAAGGCGTGGGGAATGACTTCCAGAAAGGCGGCGCCAAGCAGGGCGCCGATGGCGTAGGAAATGAGCAGGGAAAGGCGCCCTGCTCCCAGCAGGTTGCCCAGCAGGGCTGCGGCCAATACGCTGATGCCGCCGCCCAGGAGACTGCTGAAGAGGATCCAGTTGAGGGTGCTCACGGAACTTGTGCCAAAAAAGGGGTGGGAATTATACGTCCTCGAGCCAAATCAGGCTGGCCATCCTGCCCGTCTGCCCCTCCCGGCGGTAGGAAAAGAAACGGCCGGCATCACGCCAGGTGCACCACTGCCCCCCGTAAATCGCGCTCACGCCACATGCGGCCAGCCGCTGCCTGGCCAGGCCGCCCAGGTCGGCCAGATACTTACCGCCCTTTCCCGGCTGGAAATGGAGCGCTGCGGCAGCATCCCGGGCCACGAAGGCAGTGCGGACCTCCTCCCCCACCTCGAAGGCTCCGGCCCCGATGGCCGGCCCCAGCCAGGCCAGCAGTTGCGGCCCCGGCACCCCCAGGGCACCCACCGTTTGTTCCAGAATGCCCGCCAGCAATCCGCGCCAGCCCGCATGGGCAGCCGCGACCACGGTTCCCTGCCGGTCGCAGAGCAAGACCGGCAGGCAGTCCGCCGTCATCACCGCACACACCACCCGCCCCTGCCGGGTGAAGGCGGCGTCGGCCTCCCACGGCCCGGCCCCGGCCGCCGGCAAGGCCAGGACCCGGGTGCCATGCACCTGTTCCAGCCAACAGGGCGAAGCGGGCAGATGCGCCTCCAGACAGGCCCGATTGGCGGCCACGGCCTCGGGCTGATCCCCCACATGCCCCCCCAGGTTGAAGCCATCATGGGGCGGCAGGCTGACGCCGCCCCGGCGGGTGGTCTGCAAGGCACGGACCCGGGCAGGCGCCGGCCAGTCCGGCAGGATGAATTCAGGCGCCCTGCAGTGCATGAAGCAGCTCCTGCATGTCTTCGGGCAGCGGCGCCTCCCAGGACAGGGACGCGCCCGAGACGGGATGGATCAGCCCCAGACGGGCCGCATGCAGGGCCTGGCGCGGAAAATCCGGCAGGCCCGGAACCGTCCGGCCATAGACCGGATCCCCCAGCAGGGGGTGGCCGAGGAAAGCCATGTGCACCCGGATCTGATGGGTGCGCCCCGTTTCCAGACGGCAGCCCAGCAGCGTCGCCCCGGCGTGACAGGCGAGGACCCGGTAGTGGGTGATGGCCGGCTTGCCCCCTTGCACCACCGCCATCCGGGTGCGCTGCACGGGATGGCGGCCGATGGGGGCATCGACGCACCCCTGGCCCTCCAGGGTGCCGATGGCCACGGCCAGGTATTCCCGCTTCACGGTCCTGGCCTGCAACTGCCGCACCAGATCGGTCTGGGCCGCCAGGGTCCTGGCCACCACCAGCAGGCCGCTAGTGTCCTTGTCGAGCCGGTGCACGATGCCGGCCCGGGGCACACCGGCCAGCCTGGGATCGCGATGCAGCAGGGCATTCATGAGGGTGCCGCTCCAGTTGCCGCTGCCCGGATGCACGACCATGCCGGCCGGCTTGTTGATGACCAGCAGGGATTCATCCTCGAACAGCACCTCCAGGGGAATGTCCTCGGGGGTCTGGGCCAGCAGTTCCTGATCCGGCATGGCTACCACCAGCAGGGACTCCCCGCCCCTCACCTTGCGTTTACCTTCCCGCACCGGCTCGCCATCGACCAGCACCTGGCCCGCCTTGATCCAGCCCTGCAGGCGGTTGCGCGAATAGCGGGGCAGCAGGCCGGCAAGCACCTGATCCAGGCGCCGCCCCGCCTCCGTTTCGGGAACCCACAGCCCCTCGTCGGGGCTTGGGCTATAATCGTCGGGATTTTCTTCAGGAATGTTCATATATGCGAAGTGTAGCCGGGGTCGGACCCAAGCAGTTGTCCTGCGCAGTTTCTTCTCGCCCTGCGAAGGGGAAGTGGATGGTTGCAGCCCGGCGCCTGACCCTGGCCCTGGCGGTCGGCTGGCTCGCTGGCTGCAGCCTGTTGCCGGAAGAGATCGACATGACGGCCGGCTGGTCAGCGAACCGATTGTACTCCGAGGCCAAATCGGCCATGGGGGACAACAACTGGGAAGAAGCCATCAAGTTCTACCAGAAGCTGGAATCCCGCTATCCCTACGGGCGTTTCGCCCAGCAGGCCCAGATGGAAGTCGCCTACGCCCACTGGAAGAACGGAGACACCGCCTCGGCCCTGGCCGCCTGTGATCGCTTCATCAAGTTGCACCCCAATCACCCCCATGTGGATTACATGTATTACCTGAAGGGCTTGATCACCTTCAACGAGGATCTGGGCTTCATGGGCTACCTGAATACCCAGGACCAGTCGGAACGGGACCCCAAGTCGGCGCGGGAATCCTTCGACACCTTCCGGGAGCTGGTACAGCGCTTTCCCGGCAGCAAATACACCCCGGATGCCATCCAGCGCATGAACTACCTGGTCAATGCCCTGGCCTCCCACGAGGTGCATGTGGCCCGCTACTACATCAAGCGGGGCGCCTATGTGGCGGCTGCCAACCGCAGCCAGTTCGTGCTCAAGCACTACCCCAACACGCCCGCCCAGGAAGAAGCGCTTTACATCCTGGTGGTGGCCTACGACAAGATGGGGATGGAAGACCTGCGCGCCGATGCCGAACGGGTGATGCGCCTCAACTTCCCCAACAGCCGCTACTACACCCAGGGGCTGGAAAAGAAGAAGCCCTGGTGGCAGGTGTTCTGAGCCTGCCGGGAGCGCTTTAGAGGGTGTTTACAAATCCAAGTAGTGAGTCTGCGCAGTAGCATGCGGGCCTCGGCGAGCCAGACCCAGGTCTCGGCCACGGACGTGAGG
>DDKS01000001.1 GCA_002340095.1 Betaproteobacteria bacterium UBA2592 | reverse complement strand
TGATGGCCCAGGAATGAAAAAGGGGGCTTGCGCCCCCTTTGTTCTGATCCTAAAAACCTCACCACAGAGACACAAAGACACAGAGAGTTTCAAAAAAAACAATGGCTTGCATTTTCTTCCACGCGCACCCAGAAAGTGACCTGGCCCTCCAGGACAAGTCTTTGTTTTTCCTCGGCGTCTCTGTGCCTCTGTGGTTTAACTGAGGTTTTAAGGATGAAACCTCTGCTCGGCCTCTGCCTGCTGCTCCTGGGCAGCGCCCCACTGCCTGCCCAGGAAACCGGCCGCCTGTTCCATACCCCGGCGGAACGGGCCCAGCTGGATGCGGAGAAATACCGCCTCGACCCGGCCCGCTCCCCCGCCCCCCGGTACCAGGGCATGGTCCGGCGCAGCCAAGGACCCGCCACCATCTGGATCAACGGCGTGCCCCAGGAAGGCCAGCCTCCCGCCGACCCGCAGGCAGGCTCGCCGGCCGCGTCCCGGAGCAGCCCGGGAGACCCCCTGCTGCAGGGCGGCCGCATCATCGTGCACCCGCCCCGGAACCACCGGGCCCCCTGAGGAAACGGCCATGGCTGCCCAGCGTCAGTCCGGCGCCGCCCTGCTGATCCTGCTGCTGGCCCTGACCCTGGGCGGACTCACCTGGCTGCTGCTGCAACCGGCCAGCCGCGCCGCCGCCTTCCCGGCCCGGGACAAGGCTACCGACAGGGCCCTGGCCCTGGCCAAGGAAGCCCTGCTGGGCTACGCCGCCGCCTATCCCGAGTATCAGCCCAAGGGCAGCCCGCCCCGGTCCGCGTTCGTGCCGGGACACCTGCCCTGCCCGGACACGGGCAACGCCCTGGGCCACGAAGGCAGCGAGGCCGGCACCTGCGGCGCCAAGGGCGTCACGGTCATCGGCCACTTTCCCTGGCGCAGCCTGGGCGTGCCGCCGCCCCGGGATGGCAGCGGCGAATGCCTCTGGTATGCCGTTTCCGGCCACTACAAGGCCAATCCCAAGGCGGATCTGCTCAACCCCGACATCCCGGGGCAGTTCCAGATCCTCGACCAGGACGGCAGCCGGATCATCGCCGGGGCCACGCCGGAAGACCGGCCCGTGGCCGTCCTGTTCGCCCCTGGACCACCCCTGCCCGGGCAGAACCGCCAGCACGAGGGGGGCGAATGCCGGCTGGACTACGACGCCCGGCAATTCCTCGACGTGCTCCAGGGCATCGACAACAGCACGCCGGACCCGACACCGGAAGGCCTGACCCGGCTGATCGCCGGAACTCCGGGCCCCTTCTTCAACGACCGGATGCTGTGGATCAGCCGGACCGAACTCTTCGAGCGCCGCCTGGCGCGTCGCCCCGAGCCCCAGCGCGCCCTGTTCGACGCGGACTACACCCCCGCCGGTCCCTCTCCCGCCCTGGCCCAGCGGGTGGCCAGCTGCCTCGCCCGCTATGGCGACAGCAACAGCTGGAAGCGACTGCCCTGGGCCGCCCCCCTCAACCCGGGCAGCACCTCCCCCGACACCTTCCGCAACGACCGGCTCGCCGATCAGACCGGCCTCGCCGCCGGCCGCCCGCCCTTCTCCGTGGGCCGCTCCCAGCAGCTGCTGGGGGCCACCCTGGCCAGCCTGGGGGGCTGTCCGGCGGGCAATCCCACCCACTCCGCCTGCCGCCTGCTACGCACCGACAACTGCCCCGAGCTACTGCCGGTGGCGGGTTTTCCGACCCCGACGGACAACCCCACCAGCGTCAACAGCCCTGACGGCTGGTGGGACAAGTGGAAGGACCACCTGTTCTACCTGGTCGCTCCGGGCTTCACTCCGGCCCCCCTGCCCGCCGCCGACTGCGAAGCCACCCCTTCCCAGTGCCTGCACATCAACGGCCGGGCCTACGCGGCCGCCCTGATCTACGCCGGCGCCCCCCTTGCAGGCCAGGTACGGGACAGCGGCAGCGACCGGGTCAACCCGGCCAATTACCTGGAGGGCCTGAACCTGACCGCCATCCAGGGCGGCGGTCTGCAGCTCGAACCGGCAGGCAACGACCAGGTCGTCTGTCTGCAGGGCCCCGATGCAGCCTCCCCGGGCTTCAAGCTGGTACCCAACTGTGGCAATCTGGATTGCGGCCAGGAAGCCGCCAGACTGCTGGCCCGGGTGGATGGCCACCGGAACCTGTGCGACAGCGGCGGCAGCATCCTGCCCGCCTGCCAGGAAGCCCGGACCCGGCTTGCCGGCTGCGCCTGCCAGGGGGCTGCCACCCGGTTCGTCAGCCAGCCCTGCCTGGGCTCCCTCAACCCGCCCGCCTGCCAGGCGGCCATCCAGTCCCTGAAAACATGCAGCTGAAGCGACACCACCTGGGCTTCACCCTGACCGAACTGGCGGTGGTCATGATCATCCTGGCCCTGCTGGTGGGTGGCCTGGTCTTTCCCCTCACCGCCCAGCGCGAAGTCCAGCAACTGCGCCGGGCCGAGACCGGCCTCGCCGAGATCCGCGAGGCGCTGCTGGGCTTTGCCGCGATCCACGGCCACCTGCCCTGCCCGGACATGGACACGGACCCCACCGCCGCCGGCTACGGGGTGGCCGAGACCACCTGCCTCACCCCCTTCACCCGGGAAGGATTCCTGCCCTTCAAATCCCTCGGGCTGCTGGAACAGGACCCCTGGGAAGAACGCTGGCGTTACCGGGTGGACCGCAACTTCGCCAACAGCGCCGCCCCCATCACACTGGCCACGGCTTTCGGCAGCGACAGTCTGATGGTGGAGGACGAAGAGGGAAACGCCCTCGGCACCACGCTGGAACGCCCCGTCGCAGTCTTCTACACCCTGGGGCCGGACCGGCAGGCCAACGGTGGCAACGCCAGTTTCGAAGCCAGCAATGGCCGCTACCAGGCCAGTCCGCCCGGCGAAAATTTCGACGATCTGCTACATTGGCTCGCACGCCCCCTGCTGATCAGTCGCCTCATCGCCTCCGGACGCCAGCTCTGACCATGCCCTCCGCCTCCCTGCCCGCGCCGTCCCGCCTGGAAAACCTGGGGCTCGCCCCCGGTGACTCCGAGACCCTGCGGCTGCAGAAATCCCTGCTGATCTTCGCCACCGGCCTGATTTCCCTGGCCACGATGGTCTGGCTGCTGCTCTACTGGACCCTCGGCCCCCGCTTTTCCGCCACGCCCCCCCTCGTCTTCCAGCTCCTGCTGGTGGGTAATCTGCTGCTGTTCCTGAAAACCCGCAATTTCGACTTTTTCCGCTTCACCCAGCTAGGCCTGCTGCTCTTTGCGCCCTTTGCCCTGCAATGGAGCATGGGCAATTTCATCAGTGCCAGCGGCATCAGCCTCTGGGGTCTGCTCGCCCCCATCGGCGCGGTGCTGATCTGCAGCCCCCGGGAATCCCTGGCCTGGTTCGTGGCCTTCCTGTTCCTCACCGGCCTGACCGGCAGCTTCGACATCTACCTGGCCAATACCCGGCCGCCCCTGGAAGTTCCCCTGCACACCCGCCTGTTCTTCTTCGCGCTGAACTTTGCCGCCGTCTCCAGCATCGCCTACCTGCTGCTGCGCTACTCGACCCAGGAAAAGCTCAAGGCCCGGGCCCGGCTCGAAGAGGCCCACGCCCGGTTGCAGGAAGAACAGGCCCGTTCCGAGCGGCTGCTGCTCAACATCCTGCCGGCCCCCGTCGCCGAACGCCTGAAACACGAGGACCAGACCATCGCCGACGGCTTCGCCGATGTGACGGTGATGTTCGTGGACATCGTGAATTTCACCCATGTGGCGGAAGGGCTTTCCCCGAAACAGGTGTTCTCGATGCTCAACCGCATCTTTTCCTCCTTCGACGAACTGGCGGAACGGAACGGCCTGGAGAAGATCAAGACCATCGGCGACGCCTACATGGTGGCCGGCGGGCTCAACACCGGGGAAGAGAACTACACCACGGCCATGGCGCGCCTGGCCCTGGAAATGCGGGAGCTGCTGGCCCGGGACGGGGAGGTGAACGATCACCACCTGGAAATCCGCATCGGCATCGGCACCGGCCCGGTGGTGGCGGGCGTGGTGGGCAAGAAGAAATTCATCTACGACCTCTGGGGCGACACGGTGAACATCGCCAGCCGCATCACCGCCGAAGGCGTGCCGGGCATGATCCAGGTGGACGAGACCACCTACCGCCGCCTGCGCGACCATTTCCGCTTTCACGAGCCCCAGGTGCTCTACCTGAAAGGCAAGGGCAACACCACGGTATACCGCCTCGACAGCGGCCTGGACTGAATCAGGCCGGCGCCGCCGCCCCGGGCAGCAGGGCAAACACCACCCGGCCCGGCTCGTTTACCTCCAGCACCAGCCGGTAACCGGCCAGGGCCGCCTGGCGGGCGCCGTGGTAGAGGCCGATGCCCAGCCCATCCTCGGAACGTACCGGCTCCCGAAAAAGGCGCTGTGCCAGCGCCGCATCCAGCGGGCTGCCGTCATCCTCCACCCGCAGGGCCCAGCCGCCCTCATGCCGCGAGAGCCGCACCCGGATCGTCAGCCCCGGCTCGCGGCGCGCCTTGGCATGGGCGTTCTCGAGCAGGTTGGCGGCCACGCTGTCGAACAGCCCGGCAGGCAGGCTGCCGGGGCAGTCCTCATCCTGCGCCACTTCCGCCTCGCAGGCCAAGGACACGCCCCGGGGGCGGTGCAGATGCACCAGGGCCTGCCACCAGGCCCGGACCGCCATCTGCCGCTTCTCCTCCGGCAGTTCCGGCCGCCGCAGCCGGCCCAGGGTGCCCTGCAGCCGGTCAGCCAGGACAGGTAACTGTTTCTGGATCATGTCCCCGAGACGGCCAGGATCCTGGGCGTGGGCGGCGGCAAAACACAGGTTCTGCAGGGACTGGAGGATGTTCTTCACATCGTGAGTCACCCGGGCGCCCGTTTCATGGACCGCCCGCTCGTGGTCCAGCACCTGCAGCTGATGCGCTTGGCACTTGACCTGGTAGAAAGCCAGCAGCAGCCGCAGCAGCCAGTCCAGATGCCAGCAGAGGGCCGGAGCCGGGGTCTGGCGAAAATACAGTTCCACCTGCAGCCCAGCCCCGGAGAAGCGATGCACCCCACCCCCGCCCTGGCCCAGACGCCCCTCTCCTGCGGCCGTGCGCCAGGCAACGCCATGAATCCAGGGCAGCTCCAGCAGCCGCGCCAGGGCAGCACGCAGGAACTGCTCCGGGTCCTGGCTGGCCTCGCTTTCCTCGCACAGCCGCCGCAACCAATCTTCCATGGGCAGTCCCAGGGACAGGAGATAGCGGGCAAAGGCCGCCCCCATGCCGGCAAAGCCCGCGCGGGGATTCCAGGCCCAGGCCAGCAGCAGGAGCCCGCCTCCCAGGCTGAGGGAGGTAATGAACAGGGCCCAGCCATAGGCGGTGCCATGCAGGAAAGTCACCGCCAGGCTGCCCAGCACGAACACCGCCAGGAGCAGAAAGATCAGCAGGCTGTGGATGAAATCCACCTCCCCGGTCCGCTTCTCCCGTTCCGCCGGCAGCCAGGGCAGGCAGAGCAGCAGCGGTGTCAGCAGCATGGCAAAGGTATCCCGGGGCAGGAGGCCGAGCAGGGCCGGATCGCTGGGCAGCAGGGGCACGAGTCCTAACATCATCAGGCAGAGCAGGTCCGCAAAGGCCAGCAGCAGGGCCAGGCGCCGGCCCAGGCTGCCCACCCGCAACCCCCGTCCGGCGATCAGGGCGGCCAGGGTGGCGCACCAGAGCAGCAGCATCCAGGGGTTGAGGAACAGGGCCCAGAGGCAGACCAGGGCCACCAGCACCAGGGTCTGCCCGGGACCGAGGCGCTGCCCGCCGGACACCACCGGCTGCCAGAGCAGGAACAAGCCCATGGCCACGGGCCACAGGATCAGGCGGACTTCGAGGGAAGCCCCCGGCCAGAAGGTCAGCACATGCAGGATGGCCAGATGCCCAGCCAGCAGCAGGTTGGGCTGCGCCAGCAGCCAGTCCAGCAGGAATCCTGGCCTTACCCTGTCCATCCGTTGCACACTCCTGTCGAGAAATGGACGCCCCAACCGCCCAAAACCGGGCCTGGCACCGTTTTTTTCAGGCATGATCCATGCATCGGAACAGCCGTAAATGCCTTGTACAGGAGCCCATCATGAAAACCCGCAACCAATCCGGCTTCACCCTGGTGGAAATCGCCATCGTGCTGGTCATTATCGGCCTTTTGCTCGGCGGTGTGCTGAAGGGCCAGGAACTGATCAACAGCGCCAAGGTGAAGAACATGGCCAATGACTTCCGCAATGTCCAGGTGATGATCTACGGCTACCAGGACAAGTTCAAGAAACTGCCCGGCGACGACAACACCGCGGTGGCCCGCTGGACCCTGGCCGCCGGCCATGACGGCAACGGCAATGGCGTCATCAACGGACGCTGGGACGCCACGGCCCCCACCTCCGCCAACGAATCGGTACTGCTCTGGGAGCACCTGCGGCGCGCCAATCTGGCCAGCGGCTCCACGGACTTTTCCAGCGAGGCGGCCGCCACCGCCGCCCTGCCCACCAACTCCGAAGGCGGCAAATTCGGCGTCAGCGGCGAGAAGCCCCTGACCAGCATGACCGGCGGGACCTTCTACGCCTGCTCCGATGCCATCGACGGCAAGTTCGCCCAGCAGCTCGACCTGACCCTGGATGACGGCAAACCGGGAACCGGTTCGGTCCACGCCATCGCCCACGCCGGAGGCGCGACTCAGGCCGACGGCACCAAAGGCGCCGCCGCCACCGACACCTACGTGGACGGCACCCGCTACACGGTCTGCATGACCTACTGAGTACCCCGCAACAAGCGCTCCTCGGCCGCCGCCAGCGCCGCGTTCAGGCCGAGGAGCACCACCACGTCCCCCGCCTTCACCCGCGTTTCGCCGCTGGGTTCCACCGCCTTGATGCCGTGCCGCCGGATGGCGCTCACCTCACACCCCAGTTCGTCCAGGGCCAGGGACTCCAGGGTGGCGCCGATGCTGCGCGCCCCCGGGGCGATCCACACGGAGCGCAGGCGGGGTTGTTCCCCGTCCTCGTCCCGGTCACTCCCGCCCCGGAAAAAGCCACGCAACAACTGGTAGCGGGCGCTGCGGGTCTCCTGCATGCGACGCAGCACCCGGTTCAGCGGCACCCCCAGCAGCACCAGGGCATGGGACGCCAGCATCAGGCTCGCCTCCAGGGATTCGGGCACCACCTCCGTGGCCCCCTCCCGGGACAGCCGTTCGAAATCCCGCTCGTCCCGGGTGCGCACCACCACGGGCAAGTCGGGACGGTAGGCACGCACATGGTGGAGGATCTTCTCGGCCCCATGGGGATCATCCACTGCCACGATCACCACGCTGGCCCGCTGCAGACCGGCTGCCAGCAGGGTTTCCCGCCGGGCGGCGTCGGCGAAGATCACCGTCTCCCCGGCCGCGGCCGCCTCCCGCACCCGCTCCGGATCCAGGTCCAGGGCCACATAGGCCACCCCCTCCTGGGCCAGGAAACGGGCCAGGAACTGGCCGCTGCGGCCGAAACCGCAGATGATGGCGTGCTTCTCGGTGCCCATGCTGCGGGCTGCCAGCTGGGTCAGCTGCATGGACTTGAGCAGCCACTCACTGCCCACGAAGCGGGTCACCACCCGCTCGCAATAATGCACGATGAAGGGCGCCACCAGCATCGACAGCACCAGGGCGGAAAGGACCACCTGCTCCACCTGGCGGGGAATGCGCCCGGCCTCCCCAAGCAGCACGAAGCCGAATTCGCCACCCGCGCAAAGCCACAGGGCGGAACGGATGGCATTACCTGGAGATGCGCCCATGCGTCGGGCCACCAGGCCCACCACCAGGGCCTTGACCACCAGCAGGGCAAGCAGGACCAACAGCACGGCCCCCCAGTTCTTGAGCAGGATGGGCATGTCCAGCTTCATGCCGATGGTGACGAAAAAGAGGCCCATGAGTACATCCCGGAAGGGCTTGATGTCCTCCTCCACCTGCAGCTTGTATTCGGTTTCGGCAATCAGCATGCCGGCCACGAAGGCCCCCAGGGCGAGTGACAGTCCCACCAGTTCGGTCACATAGGCAAGCCCCAGGGTGATGAGCAGCACGTTGAGGACAAAGATCTCGGAAGAACGTGCCCGGGCGACCAGATGAAACCAGCGCCGCATCAGGCGCTGGCCAAAAAACAGGATCAGGGACAAGACCAGCACGGCCTTGACCAGGGCGACCCCCATCAGCATGGCCATCTGCTCGGGGGGCTTGGAGAGGGAGGGCAGCAGGATCAGCAGGGGCACCACGGCCAGATCCTGGAACAGCAGCACGCCGATCACCTCACGGCCATGAGGCGCATCCAGCTCCATGCGTTCGGCCAGCAGCTTGGAGAGCACCGCCGTGGACGACATGGCCAGCACCCCACCCAGGACCAGACCGAGTTGCCAGGAATAGCCAATGAGCAGCGTGATCCCGGTCACCACCCCCATGGTCAGCGCCACCTGGGCAAGCCCGAGCCCGAAGACGATGCGCTTCATGGTGTAGAGCTTGGCCAGGGAAAACTCCAGGCCGATGGAGAACATCAGGAAGACCACGCCGAACTCGGCCAGGTGCTGGGCCCCAGAAACATCCTTCATGAGGTTGAAGGCATGGGGTCCGATGAGGCTGCCCACCATCAGATAACCGAGCACCGGTGGCAGGTTGAGGCGCCGGAACAGGAGCACCGCCAGCACGGAAGCACCCAGCAGCACCAGGGTCAGTTGCAGGGTGTTCATGTTAGGTGGGGCATGGGGTGATGTTGTTATAATCCGCTGCAATCATAAACGCTGAAGTCCCGGGCTGCGAACTTACATTGCGACCCATCCAATTTCCCGGACTCCAACCACCCAGGCAAGCCGATGGATGCAAAGAATCGAGCCGCACGGCTCAAGCTCATGGCCTTCGACATCGATGGCGTCATGACCGACGGGCGCCTTTACTTCACCGAGGAAGGCAAGGAATTCAAGGCCTTCAACACCCTGGACGGCCATGGCCTGAAAATGCTGCAAAAAGCCGGTATCGAGCTGGCCATCATCACCGGCCGCACCTCGGGCGCCGTCACCGCCCGGGCCACGAACCTGGGCATTGCACACCTGTTCCAGGGCGTGGAGGACAAGCGCGAATGCCTGGGCCGCTTGCTGACAACCCTGGGAATGAGCTGGGACGAGGCCGGCTACATGGGCGATGACGTGGTGGACCTGCCCGTCATGCTGGCCTGCGGCTTTTGCGCCGCCCCCGCCAACGCCCACGAGGCGGTACGCAGCCGGGCCAGCCTCGTCACCCGGGAACAGGGGGGCGCCGGCGCGGTGCGCGCAGCCTGCGAATTCATTCTCGCCGCCCAGGGCCGCTGGGATCAGGCGATGGCCCCCTATCTGCAGGCGCCCGGCGCCCTCCCCGCGTGAAGTTCAGCCTCGGCAATGCCTTCCCCTTCGTGGTCCTGGTCACCCTGGCCGGGCTGTCCTTCTGGCTCGAGCAAATCTCCGAAGTGCCGCTGATACGAAACGACGGCAAGACCCGCCACGATCCGGACACCCTGGTGAACCGCCTGGTGGTGTACCGCTACGGCCCCGACGGCACCCCCAAGTACAAGCTCACAGCCGAGCGCATGGAGCACTACCCGGATGACGAAAGCAGCCTGGTGCACTCGCCGCGTCTCATCAGCTACCGTCCCGATAGCCCCGAGGTCGTCCTGACCGGACGCCAGGCCATCGTCACCCAGCAGGGCAAACACGTGCTGGTGCAGGAAAACGTGGTCGTCACCCGGGCCGCTTTCGCCGACCGGGCCGAACTGGTGGCCCGCACCCCCGAACTCACCGTTCTGCCCGAAGACGGCAAGGCCTACAACCAGCATCCGGTACACATCACCCAGGGTGAAAGCTGGATGCGCGGCGTCGGCGTCCAGGTGGACAACAACCAGGGCACTTTCAGCCTGCAATCCCAGGTCACCGGCGAATACTTCCGGAAGCCTGCACCGTCTCAAGAGACAGCCCCATGACAAACCGCCTCCCCGCCCTCCTCCTCCTGCTTGGCCTGAGCCTCGGTGCCGGCGTGGCCCAGGCCGAACGCGCCGACCGGGAAAAGCCCATCACCCTCGAAGCCGACAAGGTCACCATCGACGATATCAAGCGGGTACAGATTCTCGAGGGCAACGTGATCCTCACCCAGGGCACACTGATGATCCAGTCCGACAAGATCGTCGTCACCGAGGACCCGTACGGCTTCCAGCGCGGCACGGCCTTCGGCGGCCCGGGCGGACTGGCCCGCTTCAGGCAAAAGCGGGAGGCCAGCGAGGATTGGATCGAAGGCGAGGCCGAGCGTATCGAATACGACACCCGCACCGAAGTGGCCGAGCTGTTCCACCGGGCCTGGGTCAAGAGCGGTGAAGACCAGCTCAAGGGTGAATACATCTGGTACGACGCCATTTCCGAACGCTACCTGGCCTCGGCCGGAGAAAGCTCCCTGAAGAAACCGAGCCGCGTGCGCGCCATCATCCAGCCCAAGAACAAGAACGCCCCGCCAGCCACCGCCACCCAGCGTCCCGCCGGCATCCAGCTCAGAACCGCCGATGGGCTTATGCTGCCCGCCCGGGAATAAGCCAAAAGCTTACAGCAGGCTTACAAGGCCTTGTCGCGAAAGCGGAATTTATTTTTGTGCAACGCACAAAAGTGGTTGACATCCGCTTTCCCGCTCCTATAATGGAATCCATGTTGCAGCGCAACATCGCGTTGCACCTGTGTTCCACATGACTAAAGGAGCTTCACCATGATCACCACTCCCGAACAATTCGCCGCCGCCAACAAGGCCGCCGTTGATTCCCTGCTGTCCCTGGCCAACACCGCCCTGTCCTCCGCCGAACGCATCGCCGCCCTGAACCTGAACACCGCCCGTTCCGTGCTGGAAGACTCCGTCGCCAACACCAAGGCCATCCTCGGCGCCAAGGACGTGCAGGAAGCCATCTCCCTGCAGGCATCCCTGGCTCAGTCCAATGTGGAAAAAGCCGTGGCCTACACCCGCAGCGTCTACGAGATCAATGCCCAGACCAAGGAAGAGCTGGCCAAGATCGTCGAAGCCCAGTTCGCCGATTTCCAGAAGCAGGTTTCCAGCCTGCTGGACCAGGCCACCAAGTCTTCTCCCGCCGGTTCCGACGTGGCCGTGGCTGCCGTCAAGTCCGCCATCGCCGCTGCCAACTCTGCCTTTGACAGCATGAACAAGGCTGCCAAGCAGGTTTCCGAAATCGCTGAAGCCAACGTGGCCGCCGCCACCAACGCCACCGTCAAGGCCGTTGGCGCCACCGCCGCTGCCGCCAAGAAGAAGCCTGCCTGAACTTCCCAGCCAGCCATCAACCCCCGCTCCGGCGGGGGTTTTACCATCCCCCACCGGAGGAAAGCATGACCCCCCTGAACACTGAACAACTGGCCGCCGCCCAGAAGGCCAACGCCGAAACCATGACCAGCCTGCTGCGCGCCACCTTCAATGGCATGGAACGCCTGGCCGCCCTCAACATGGCTGCCTCCCGGGAATTCTTCAATACCGCCGTGGCCAACACCCAGCAACTGCTGGCGGTCAAGGACCCCGCCGAACTCTCCCGGCTGAACGGCAGCCTGACCCAGCCCGCCCTAGAAAAGTGGATGGACTATTCCCGCAACGTCTACGACCTGGTGGCTTCCATGCAGAAGGAAATGACCGCCATCCTGGAAGGTCAGTACCAAAGCCTTTCCAAGGCTGCCGCCGCCAACCTGGACAAGACCAAGGCCGCCCCCGGCGGTGACGTACTGGCCGCCGCCATGATGTCCATGCTGGATGCCTCGGGCCGCGCCTTCGACCAGATGAATGCCATGGCTCGCCAGGCCGCTGAAATCGCCGAAACCGGCATGCAGGCCGCCGCCAACACCACCACCCAGGCTGCCGCCGCGGCCACCAGTGCCGCCAGCAAGGCCGCTGCCGCCGCCAAGAAGTAAGCCACCGCCTTACGACCAGCAAAAGCCCCGGTCACTGCCGGGGCTTTGTCGTTTACGCCGCCACGGATCAGTCACGCCACGCCCAGCCGATACCCCGCCGCTCCACCTCCTGACGGATCTCCTCCATGGCCTGGTCCACCCGGCCCGCCTCGCCTTCCACCCCCAGCTCCAGATGGCGGCGCTCCTTGCCGATCAGGGAGGGCAGGGAAAACAGGCGCAGGTCCGGATAGGTGGCCACGATGCGCTGCATCAGGTCGAGCAGGGCGGACTCGTAGGCCATCTCGCCGGTCAGCAGGAAAGCCTTCTCCACCGTCGGATGCCGGTTGAACAGATCCCGATAGAAGGTATCCAGGACCCATTCGATCATCGGATGGGCCATCTGCGGGAAACCGGGCACGAAGTAGTGCTCCTTGATCATGAAGCCGGGCACGCGGTTGAAGGGATTGGGAATGATCGCGGAACCTGCGGGGAAGGTGCCCAGCAGCTTGCGCACCTCGGTCAGTTCGTCACCGAAGCGCACCCGCAGCTCGGCTTCCGCCTCCGGGGTCAGGGTCAGCCCGACCCCCAGGGCATCCGCCGCTGCCTGGCGGGTGTGGTCATCCGGGGTGTTGCCGATGCCGCCGCAGGAAAACACCACCTCCCCGGCCCCCATGCTGCGCCGGAACACCTCCGCCAGCCGGGCCCGGTCGTCACCGTGGTACTGCACCCAGGACAGGCGCAGGCCCCGGGCCGCCATCAGCGCGGCGATGGCGGCGAAGTGCTTGTCCTGGCGCTTGCCTGAAATGATCTCGTCGCCAATGATGACGAGGCCGAATACCTTGCTGTTCTCGCTCACTCTCGAATCTCCCGAATTTCATTCTGCGTGACGCTCACCAGGGCGCCGCCGCGCAACTGGCGCAGGGCCTCCAGGCAATAATGGATGTAGGCCAGGGCCGACAGGGCCGGCACCAGCAGGCCCAGGACCGGCACATGGGCCAGCAGGGCCAGCACCAGCCCCAGCATGAACAGGGGGGCCGCGTGGGTGCGGCGGATCTCCCGCCACTCGGCCTCGGTGGCATGGACCGCCAGACAATCGAAGGCGAAGGTCTTGCGGTTGAACCAGGCCAGCAGCAGCAGGGGCAGGATCAGGCCCAGGCCCGGGATCAGCCACAGGGGCAGGCTGGCCAGCCAGCCGGCGATGAACACCCCGGTGGCCGCGACGCTGTTCCAGGCCGCCGCCACAAAGCTGTCCTTGCCCAGGACGCCCAGTTCCGGATACTCCCGGGCCGCCACCTTGGCCAGCAGCCAGGGCAGTACGAAGACCGCGGCGATCATGGCCGTGGTCAGGTAGGCCAGGGCGAACACCACCATCCAGGCCCCCAGGTAGGCCATGAAGGTGGCCAGCCAGTCCAGGCCCCAGCCGGCGACCCAGCTCATGGGCGGGCTGGCCAGCAGCCAGGCCACCATCTCCCCCAGCCCGAAGGCCGCCAGGGCCAGCCACAGCAACAGCGAGCAGCAGGCGGGCGCCAGCAGGTAGCGCCACAGCCCGGGCCGCGCCAGGCTGGCGATGCTGCGCATCAGCGCCTGAATGACCTTAGCCATACTGGATTCCCTCCCACATCTTCTGCAGCCGCTTCACCGACACCGGCACCGGGGTCTTCAGTTCCTGGGCGAAGAGGTTAACCCGCAACTCTTCCAGCAACCAGCGGAACTGCTCCAGCTGCGGGTCGAAGCGGCCCTGCTTGGCCAGCACCAGGGCCTTGCGCTCGTACTGGGTCCACAGGGGCTGGTAGTCGGCCATGGCCCGGGCATCCCGGGCCGGGTCGGCCTTCAACTTGTCGAGCCGGACCTGGGCGGCCTTCAGGTAGCGGGGGAAGTGCTGCAAGCGCTCGAAGGGGGTCTCGGCGATGAAGTGCTTGCCCATCAGGCGCTTCACCTGGGCGTCGATGTCCGCCAGGGCCGCCCCGTGGGCCTTGAAGGCCGGCATTTTCTTGGTGAGGGCCTGCCACTCGGTGAGTACCAGGCCCACCAGGCGGGCGATTTCCTGCATCAGCAGGCCCAGGCGCTGCTTGGCTTCGGTACAGCGGGCCCTGAAGCTTTCGGCATCCGTGGGCCAGGGCTCGGTGAGGCAGGCCCGCTCGAAGGTGAGATCGATCAACTGGCGCTTCAGCTCGTCGCTGGAGCCCAGGTTCATGTACTGCATGGCCATCTGGGTGAGGCCCGGCAGGTTCTTCTCGAAATACTTCACCTGCTCCCGGAACTGGAGCATGAACAGGCGCAACAGGCCCCAGCTGTGCACCCGCTGAGCTTCCTCCTGGTCGTCATAGACCTTGAGGCTCACCGTCTCCCCGTCGTCGTGCAGGGCCGGGTAGCCGAGCACCGTTTGCCCAGCAACCGGGACTTCCATCAGCTCCGGCAGTTCACCGAAGGTCCAGTCGGTGAGGCCGGTGTAGCCGGAAGGGGTCTCGTGCAGCTCGGCGAATTCCTGGCGCGCCTCCTTGCCCCATTGGGCCTTCAGCTGGGCCAGGTTGCGCCCCATGTCCAGCTGCCGGCCGTGTTCATCCACCAGCAGGATGTTCATGGAAAAATGGGCCGGCAGGGTGTCGGGCCGGAAGGCATCGGGCGTCACGGCCCAGCCCCGGGCATTGAGGCCCCGGGCGGTGAGGATGAACTCGATCAGGGGCGGGATGATGCCCTGACCCATGCGCCGTTCGGCGGTGTTCGGGTCGCCCTGGACCCAGGCGATGAACTCCTCCACGAACTCCGGCACCGGCACCAGCTTGGCGCGGATCTTCTGGGGCAGGGTCTTGATCAGCTGCACCAGCTTTTCCTTGAGCAGTCCCGGCACCAGCCACTCCAGCCGCAGGGCAGGCAGCTGGTTCAACTGGGCCAGGGGCACGGTCAGGGTCACCCCGTCCCGGGCGTTGCCGGGCTCGAAGTGGTAGGCAAGCGGATACTCCACCCCGCCCACCTTGAGGTGATGGGGAAAGGCCTCGGTGGTGATGCCCGCCGCCGAGTGGCGCATCAGGTCATCCTTGGAGAGGTGCAGCAGCTTCGGCTGCTCCCGTTCCGCCTCCTTGCGCCAGTGGTCGAAGGTGGCGCCGTTGTGGATGCCCTCGGGAATCAGGTGGTCGTAGAAGGCGTAGATCAGCTCGTCATCCACCAGCACGTCCTGGCGGCGCTGCTTGTGCTCCAGGTTCTCGATTTCCCGGATCAGCTTCTGGTTGTGCTGCCAGAAGGGCCAGCGCCGGGCGTAGCTTTCTTCCACCTCGCCCCCCACCAGGGCCTGGCGGATGAAGATTTCCCGCCCCTCGGCCGGGGCCATGGGGCCGTAATGGACCCGCCGCTTGGGGGTGATGACCACCCCGTACAGGGTGGTGCGCTCCCAGGCCGCCACCTGCATGGACTTCTTCTCCCAGTGGGGATCGAAGTAGCTGCGCTTGATCAGGTGAGCGCCCACTTCCTCCAGCCACTCAGGTTCGATACGGGCCACGCAGCGGCCGTAGAGACGGGTGGTCTCGGTGATCTCGGCGGCGAGAATCCACTTGCCCGCCTTCTTCTGCAGGGGCGAGGCCGGGTGAATCAGGTAGCGGATGCCCCGGGCCCCCAGGTAGTGGCCGGTCTCGTCGGACTTGCAGCCCAGATTGCCGAGCAAGCCCGTGAGCAGGGCCTTGTGGATGGCCTCGTAGTGGCCGGGAAGCTCGTTTTCCTTCCAGCCCAGCTCCGCCACCAGGGCGTGCAACTGGCCATGGACCTCGCGCCACTCGCGCATGCGCAGGTGGGAGAGGAAGTTGGCGTGGCAGACCTCCACCAGCTTCTTGTTGGACTTCTTGTGTTCCACCTCGTGGGCAAACCAGTCCCAGAGCTTGAGCCAGCCCAGGAATTCGGACTTGTCCTCCAGACTCTTTTCACTGGCCTGGGCGCCGGCCCCCGGGAACATGATGCGTCGGTGCTTCTCGTCCGCCGCCTGCTGCTTGTCCTGGGGCCGCTCCCGGGGATCCTGGGTGGAGAGCGCCGCGGCGATCACCAGCACTTCCCGCAGGCAGCCCCGCTCCCTGGCCGCCACGATCATGCGGGCGATGCGCGGGTCCAGGGGCAGCCGGGCCAGGGTGCGGCCCACCTCGGTGAGCCTTCTCTCCTCATCCAGGGCGCCCAGCTCCTGAAGCAGGGTGTAGCCGTCGCCGATGGCCTTGTCCGGCGGCGCCTCCAGGAAGGGAAAGCGCTCCACCTCGGTGAGCTTGAGGGACTTCATCCTCAGGATCACCCCGGCCAGGGATGAGCGCAGGATTTCCGGATCGGTGAAGGGCGGGCGGGCGTTGAAATCGGCCTCGTCGTAGAGGCGGATGCACACCCCGGCCGCCACCCGGCCGCAACGGCCGGCCCGCTGCCGGGCCGCCGCCTGGCTGATCTTCTCCACCTGCAGCTGCTCCACCTTGTTGCGGTAGGAGTAGCGCTTGACCCGGGCCAGGCCCGTATCCACCACGTAGCGGATGCCGGGCACGGTCAGCGAGGTTTCCGCCACGTTGGTGGCCAGCACGATGCGCCGGGCACCGGAGGGCTTGAAGATGCGGTCCTGCTCGGCGGCGGAAAGCCGGGAAAAGAGGGGCAGGATTTCCGTGTGCGGAGGATGGTGCTTCCTCAGGGCCTCGGCCGCCTCGCGGATTTCCCGCTCCCCGGGCAGGAACACCAGGATGTCGCCGGGGCCGGAACGGGCCAGCTCGTCGCAGGCATCGACGATGGCATCGAACAGATCGCGCTCGTCGTCATCGTCCTCGGTCTGCACCGGCCGGTAGCGCTGTTCCACCGGGTACAGGCGGCCGGACACCTCGATCACCGGAGCGCCGCTGAAATGCCGGGAGAAGCGCTCCGCATCGATGGTGGCGGAAGTGATCACCAACTTGAGATCGGGCCGCCGGGGCAGCACTTCCTTCAGGTAGCCGAGCAGGAAGTCGATGTTGAGGCTGCGCTCGTGGGCCTCGTCGATGATGATCGTGTCGTAGGCCGAGAGGGTCGGGTCGGTCTGGGTTTCCGCCAGCAGGATGCCGTCGGTCATCAGCTTCACCCAGGATTCCGGCGAGGTCCGGTCCTGGAAGCGGATCTTCACCCCCACCCCGGCCCCCACCTGGGTCTGCAGCTCCTGGGCCAGACGGGAGGCCACCGAGCGGGCCGCCAGCCGCCGGGGCTGGGTATGGCCGATCAGCCCCGCCGCGCCCCGGCCCAGCTCCAGGCAGATCTTGGGGAGCTGGGTGGTCTTGCCCGAGCCGGTCTCGCCGCAGACGATCACCACCTGATGCTGGCGGATCAGTTCGGCGATCTCGGCCCGCTTCTCGTTGACCGGCAGGTCGGCCTGGAACTCGGGTCGGGGCAGGCGGCTGCGCCGCTCCTCCACCGCCGCCCGGGAGGCGGCCAGCAGGGCCGTGAAGTCGGCCTGCAGCTTCTCCCGCCGCTCGCCGCTGGCCCGCTGCAGCTCCCGTTGCATGGCCCGCAGGCGGCGCATGTCCGCCGTGCGGCAAAGGATTTCCGGCCCGGCGGAACGCCGGCCCGGGCTTCTGGAATGACTTGAATGCATCGAATCAACTGTCGGAGCGACTGGCCACGCTCAGGGCGCCCCGCTACAAAACATGGCTATGGATCATGGCGGCCTGCGCTTCCAGACGGCCCGGCAACTCCCGCACCGTGCGGAAATCCCGGCCCGGCTGCAACACAGGAACGCAGAAGAACGCGCAATGTATGCGCAGTTGCCGATTTCACCAAGCCCGCCGGAAGAGGCTCGCCTCTGACCCACCCGGGCATGTTCCGTGCATCCGGACCGAGGGCTGCCCGCAGTTTCCGGCCGGCATCCGCGGACGGGCAGTCCGGAACCCGCTTTCGTGCCGCAGCAGTCGGCGGCAAGCATCTGCAGGGCAGCCACGCGCCTGAAGGTCTCGGCGGGGCCGTTCAGGGGGCTTCGGCACGGGCCTTGAGGGCTGCGTTCATGGCCAGGAAACCTTGCCGGGTGGCCCCCTGCAGGCTGCGCCGCAGGAAGGGTTCCAGCAGGCCGGAGAAATGTTCGCCGTGCACGAACTTCACGCTGTCCTCCCCCTGGGGAATGATGCGGAAGTAATGCTCCCCGTCCAGCAGGCCGGGCACCAGGAAGCGCCCCCTCCAGCGCAACTCCCGGGGGTTGTCGACAATCAGGACCCTGGGCTTGAAGGTCATGCCCGCCTGCCCTGGCGGACGGATGGAGACGGTCAGCCGCGCCCCCGGGCGCAGCTCTCCGCCGATCCCGGGAATGAAAGGGTTCCACGCCGGATAGGCCGGAAACCCGGTCAGCACCGCCCAGACCCGTTCCGGGTCGGCCAGGATTTCGATTTCGGTTTCTACAGTGGTCGTCATGTGCAGTCCATTCCCCCGGAACCCGGGTGGAAAAAGAACAAAGAAGGGGTCGCCCCCGGCGTCAGGCCGGCCTGGCTCCAGAGCGCTCCAGCCGGGGCAGGAAAAAGGCGGGCAGGCGGGCGCACAGGGCGCCGCAGCACCAGCCCGCCAGGACATCGCCAGGAAAGTGGGCGCCGACGCTGATGCGCGCCAGGCCCACCCAGAGAACCCAGAGCACGAGGGCAAGCCGCCCGCCTCCCCGGCAGCAGGGCCAGAGCACGCAGGCCGTGAGCATGGCAAAGGCTGCGTGTCCGCTGGGAAAGCTGTAGGGGGAGCCAGGCACCAGCAGCAGGCGCACGCTGCCTTCCGGCAGGGCGACAGAAGGGCGAGGCTGATCGAAGCCCCATTTGAGCAGACTGACCAGCAGGGTCAGGCTGATGACGGCAAGAAGGCCCGCCTTCAGGAAACGGGCAAGCCGCGCGGGCTCGGGCAGCCCCCAGGCGGCGGCCCGCTCCGGCCGGAAACGCCAGACGAGCAGCAGAGCCGCGGCGGCAAGCAGCGGCCCTGCCACGTGCAGGGGATCTCCCACAGTGCCGGCGAGCCGCATCAGCGCATCCAGCCAGGGAGTGCCTGCTCCGTTGATCCAGTAGAAGAGTTGCTGATTCATGCCCCGGGTGACTCCTTGCAGCAAAGACCCCAGTCTCGGGGTTCACGTAACGTGAGGGTCAAGCCCCCGGCGGATGCGCTCGACGAAGGCCCGCAGCTCGGGCGTGACCGCATGCCCGTGCTGCAGCAGGGGCTCGACCCGGTAGGCTTGCCGCAGCCGGGCCTGCAGTTCCGGATCGCCGCCGGCCATCTGCGCGGCCAGGGCATCCCATGCCTGCAGCAGGGCCCGGGCTTCGGGCGAGCGTTCGGCACCGGGCTGGCGCATCAGGGCCTCGGCCCGGGCCGCCAGATCCCGCCACTGGGGCGCGAGCCGGGTATCCAGGCGCAGGATTTCCGCCTCCGTCAGGTGGCGCCGCAGGGCCGCCATGCGCAAGTCCAGCGCCGCGCCGATGTAAGCCAGGAGCGCCGGGTCCAGACCCTCGTGCCATGCCATCTCGGGCACCTCGGCGTGCATGCGGGACCAGCGCAGGGCCGCGGGCAGGCTGCCGTTGGTGAGCTCCATGGCCCAGTCCATCCAGCGCTGGGCCAGCGCCTGGACGGCCGGATCGTCACTCGGACGCCCTGCCGCCATGGCCTGGCCAACGGCCTCCAGCAGGCTGTTGCGCAACTGCCGGGTGTCATGCCAGCGCTGCAGCAGATGCTCCAGCGCTTCCGGGGAAAAATAGCGCTGGTAGGTTTTCATCAGATTCAGGGTGGCGAGCAGCTGCCGGGTTTCCGGCAAGCCGCCCCGGCGCAGGACGTTGCGCAGGACCACCAGCTGGGAGCGCAGGGCGCGGGCGTTGGCGAGGTCCTGGTCCACGGCCTCGAGCTGCGCTTCGATCAGCCCGTCGAGCGGGGCCTGGCCCGCATCGAGCATCCCGCCGATCCGTGCGAGGCCGAATCCGAGCTGGCGCAAGGCCAGCACCGCATGCAAGCGCTGGACATCCGTATCGCTGTAGAGGCGGTACCCGGCCGGGGAACGCCCGGAAGGCCTCACCAGGCCGATCTCGTCATAGTGGTGCAGGGTCCGGACCGTAAGCCCGACCTGCCTGGCCAGATCACCGATGCGCAGCAGCACGGGGGCCTTCCCTTCGTTCATGGCACGCCTCCATCCCCGGACCAGGCTCAGATCATGATGCGCCGGGCATGCTCGCTCACTGCCCGGGCCACCGGATGCACCAGCTTTCTTTCGGCGGAAATCAGGAAGAACCTTGCCTTGATGTCGTCCGTTTGCCCGATCCGCTTCACCTTGTAGTGCCCGCACACCTCCGGCACGCTCAGGGCCGGGGTGGGAAAGACCCCTGCCCCGGCCTCGCCGAAGGACTTCATCAGGGCGCTGTCGCTGAATTCACCCACGATCCGGGGACGGATGCCCATCCGCTCCAACCAGCGCGGCAGGGCCAGGGCCAGGGCGCTGCCCTGGCCCGGCAGCAGCAGGGGGGCTCCGTCCAGACAGGCGGGAAAGGCGTCGCCCAGGTCCGCCGCCAGGACGGGCGACGCCATGAAGGCAAGACTGGATTCCCCCAGGGGGTGGCTGTGCCCCTTGATCTCGGTGCCGGGGGGCAGGGGCCGGTCGGCGATCACCATGTCCAGGCGGTGCAGGGCCAGTTCGGCCAGCAGCCGCTCGAGCCGGTCCTCGGTGCAGACCAGCCGTATGGCCTCGGGCAGCTTGAGCACCGGATCGAGCAGACGGTGCACGATGAACTTGGGCAATACGTCGGCGATCCCGACGCGGAAGGTGAGGAAACGCTCCACGGCACCGTTCTTGAGCAGTTCCTCGAGTTCGGAACCGGCCTGGAAAATCTCCTCGGCGTAGGCCAGGGCCAGCTTGCCGGTTTCGCTCAACTCCAGCCTGCGTCCGGTGCGCTGGAAAAGCCGGGCACCAACCCGCTCCTCGAACCGGGAGAGCTGCCCGGACAGGGTCTGGGGCGTCAGGTTGAGGCGCTCGGCGGCACGGATGACGCCGCCGCTTCTGGCCACCACCATGAAGTAATAAAGATGCTTGAAGTTGAGCACGGCGCTGTTCGAAAAATTCGACTGAATCTCATGATTATATGTGATTGAGACGAACATTCGCCTGAGCGATAATCAGCGGAATTGTGTCGACGATGCACGGGCGGCGCCCCTGCGGAGCAGGAAGCAGATGTGTCCGGGGCCGCCCCGCAAGGCCCGGGTCCTGCCCGGAAATGGCGCCGGGACATGCGCGCGCCCCCTGTCTGTTTGCCCATTTTCATCCATCCAGGACAAACCTGATGATCTTGGCTCACGCCACTGCAAGGCGCGCCCTCGCGCCGGAACACCGCCGCACCGGGGGCCGGACATGACGGAACGGAGCACCGCCGCCCATCCCTATGCCGGCCAGACGGTCGCCTTCCTGACCCAGCACGGCAAGGAGCGGGTGGTGTCGCCGGTGCTGAACGACGCCCTGGGCTGCCGGGTCGAGCGGGTGGATGGCTACGACACGGACCGGCTGGGCACCTTCACCCGCGAGATTCCCCGCCCTGGCAGCCAGCTGGACGCGGCCCGGCGCAAGGCCCGCATCGGCATGGAGCTGCATGGCTCGCCCCTGGGGCTGGCCAGCGAAGGCAGCTTTGGACCGGATCCCCACACCGGCATGTTCCCCTGGAACGTGGAGGTGCTGCTCTTCATCGACGACATCCGTGGCATCGAGGTGGCGGGCGTGCACCAGGGCCCGGCGAGCCAGGACCATGCCCGGGTGGGCAGCTGGGAAGAACTGCGGGCCTTTGCCCAGCGCACCGGCTTTCCGGCCCAGCATCTGGTCATCCGGCCCGGAAGCGAGGATGATCCACGCCTGCGCAAGGGCCTGGCGGACTGGACTTCCCTGGAAGCCGCCTATGCCTGGGCCCTGCAGGCGGACAAGGAGGGCGGCAGAATCTTCGTCGAGCGCGACCTGAGGGCCCACGCCCACCCGGAACGGATGGAGCGCATCGGCAAGGCGGCCCAGGATCTGGCCCGGAAACTGGCCAGCCTCTGCCCGGCCTGCGGCTGCCCCGGATTTGCCCGGGTGCAGGCCGTACCCGGTCTGCCCTGCGGCCTGTGCGGCCACCCCACCCGGGAGCACCGGGCCGAAATCCTGGGCTGCCCCGGCTGCGGCCTGCGAAAGGAACAGCCGCGCGCGGACGGCGCCGCAACGGCGGACCCGGCCCGCTGCGATTACTGCAACCCCTGACGAGACCATGACACCATGAACAACATCGATCCTGTCATCCTCTTCTTCCTGTTCGGACTGGTGGCGGGCCTGCTGCGCTCGGAGCTGAAGCTGCCCAGCGCCCTGTACGACTCCCTTTCCATCTTCCTGCTGCTGGCCATCGGCCTGAAGGGGGGCCAGGGGCTGGCCACCCAGCCCCTGCTGCCCCTGCTGCCCCAGCTGGCGGCGGTGATCGTCCTGGGCATTCTGCAGACCCTGATTGCCTTCGCGGCGCTACGCATGGCGTTCGGCTTCGACCGCCCCAATGCCGCCGCCACGGCCGCCCACTATGGTTCCGTCAGTGTCGCCACCTTCGCGGTGGCCGCTGCCTGGCTCGCTTCCCGCCATATCGACGTGGAACCACAGATGGCCATCCTGCTGGCCGTCATGGAGATTCCCGCCATTCTCGTGGGCATCGTCCTGGCCCGGGGGGTGAGCCGGGAAACGGACTGGAAATCCCTGGGGCACGAGGCCTTCCTGGGCAAGGGGGTGACCCTGCTGCTGGGCGGCATGGCCATCGGCTGGGCGGCCGGGCCGGAAGGACTGCAACCCATCAAGGGTCTGTATTTCGACCTGTTCAAGGCCGTGCTCGCCCTGTTCCTGCTGGAGATGGGCCTGATCGTCAGCCGCCAGGTGGAGGAGCTGAAGCGGCGCGGTCTGTCCCTGTTCGTGTTCGGCCTGGCGATGCCGCTGCTCTCGGCCTGCCTGGGCCTGGGCACCGGGCTGCTGCTCGGCCTCTCCATGGGCGGCATGACCATGCTGGCGACCCTGGCGGCATCGGCCTCCTACATCGCCGTACCGGCCGCCATGCGCATCGCGGTGCCCGAAGCCAATCCGGCCATTTCCCTGGCGGGGGCCCTCGGTGTAACGTTCCCGTTCAACATCCTCGCCGGCATTCCCCTCTACCACTGGATGGCCACCCAACTCACAGGAACGACGCCATGAGCGCCATACACACGGAAAAACGCACGCTGCTCACGATCTTCACCGAAGCCACCCTGGAGCATGTCCTGATCAAGGACATGGACCGCCTCGGCATCCGGGGCTACACCATCTCGGATGCCCGGGGCAAGGGCAGCCGGGGCGTGCGGGATGCGGCCTGGGACGAGTCCCGTAACGTGCGCATCGAGATCATCTGCGCCCGCCAGCAGGCCGAAAGCCTGCTGGCCCACCTGCAGGAGCGCTACTACTCCAACTTCGCCATGGTGGCCTGCTTCTCGGAAGTCGAGGTTCTGCGTCCGGCCAAGTTCTGAAACCTGCCAGGGCTCAGCGCCACAAGCTCAGGGGCGGGTCGGTCATCACCGCGCGCAACACGTCGGTGCGCGAGACGATGCCGGCGATGTGGCCCCGCTCGTCGAGGATGGGCACGGCACTGAGCCCCCGCTCCAGCATCGCCGCGGCAATGCGGCGGATATCGGTCACTGGCGCGGCAGCCACCACCGGCGAAGTCATCACGTCACGCACATGCCGTTTCAGGTGTTCGAGGACCCGATCGCCGTCGATGTCGATCGCGGTCAGAAGCTCCCGCTCCCCCACCATGCCCACCAGCCGCTCCCCGTCGTCCAGAACCGGGGCCTGATGGATGCGCCGGTCCTGCAGCAGGCGCCAGGCCCGGGCCACCGCGTCGTCCTGGTGCAGCACCGTCACCGGGCGGCTCATGATCTGGGCCGCGTGCACCAGGGGCCCTCGCTCCAGCTCCTCGGGCAACATGCTCCGGTAAGCCCGCACCGCTGCGTGGCCCGGGGGCGCCGCCGGCACTTCCACCCCCAGCTCCTCCCCCTCCCGGGCGATGCCGCGGGCATTGCGGCTGCGCACCGGAGGATGGATCCTGTTCAGCGCCTCCAGACTGCCGCTGAACACCTGGCCCGTGAGCCCGTAGACGGTAAACATCGCCGCTCCGGGCTCAGGAAAGCCGCAGCACGTCGCAAGGGGCGTGGTGCCGCACCTCCTGGATCAGAAGGGTGGCCGAAGCCGGGAAATCGGTGGCAGCGAGGATGAGCTGGCGGGGGTTCATGATCGTTCTCCCTTGTGGCGGAATCGGTTTCAGGAGCGCCCGGCCTCCAGCCTTGCCCGGCGCCACAGGAACAGCAACAGCTTGCGCCCCTCCTCCAGGAAAAGGACGGACGACGCCACGGCCGTGGCCAGCAGCCATTCGGTGAGCGACAGGTCCACCGTGTCGAAGATGGCCTGGGCCGGGGCCCAGTGCACGGCCACTGCCTGCAGCAGCACGACCCCGGCCAGGGCGCTCCACAGCTTGCCATTGCTAAAGAACTGCCGGTTGAAGGCGCTGCCCTGTTCGGCCCGGGCATTGAAGATGTTGAAGAACTGAAAGAGCACGAAGGTGGTGAAAGCCAGGGTCATGGCCTTGGCTTCACCGGAGGCCTCCATGGCCCAGGCGTAGAGGCCCAGGGTGCCGGCCGCCATGGTGGCGCCATAAAGGCCGATGCGCCACAGGCGCTGTACCGAGAGGATGGCCGCATCGGCCCGCCGGGGCCCCTCGTTCATGATGCCGGGCCGGGCCGGTTCGACGCCCAGGGTCATGGCCGGCGGACCGTCCATGATGATGTTCACCCAGAGGATCTGGATGGCGGTGAAGGGCGTGGCCAGCCCGAGAAAGGGCGCACCCAGCACGGTGAGAATGGCCCCCACGTTGGTAGACAGCTGAAAGCGCACGAACTTGACGATGTTCTCGTAGATGGTGCGCCCCTCCTGCACTGCCCGCACGATGGAGGCGAAGTTGTCGTCGGTGAGCACCAGGGTGGCGGCCTCCTTGGTCACTTCCGTCCCGGTGATGCCCATGGCCACGCCAATGTCGGCGGTCTTGAGCGCCGGTGCATCGTTCACCCCGTCGCCGGTCATCGCCACCACATGGCCCTTGCCCTGCAGGGCCGCGACGATGCGCATCTTGTGCTCCGGGGCGACCCGGGCGAAAACGGCGCTGCGCTCCACCAGCCGGGCAATCTCCGCCGGGCTGAGGCCATCCAGGTCACGCCCTTCGTGAGCCTCCCCATGCAGGCCCAGTTCGCGGGCGATGGCAGCGGCGGTCACCCGGTGGTCGCCGGTGATCATCTTCACCTGGATGCCGGCGGCGTGGCAGGTGGCGATGGCCTCCCGCGCCTCGGCCCGGGGTGGATCGATGATGCCGACCAGGGCGTGCAGGGTGAGCGCTTCCACCCAGGGCAGCAGGTCGCCGGCCGGGTCGAAAGCGGCCGCCGGAATTTCCCGGGTCGCCAGGGCCAGCACACGCAGGGCCTGATCGGCCAGGGCCTCGTTCTCGGCGCTGAAGGCAGCCCGCATGGGGTCGTCCAGGGGCACGGTCGCCATGCCGGCATCCAGACAGCTGCCGGCCCGGGCCAGCAGCACGTCGGGGGCGCCCTTGACGCAAAGCAGCACCCGCTCCCCCGCATGGTGGAAGGTGGCCATGAACTTGGTGGCCGAATCGAAGGGAATCTCGGCAATGCGCGGCCACTTCTCCCGGGCCGCCCCAGCATCCAGCCCGGCCTTGGCGGCCAGGGCCAGCAAGGCGCCCTCGGTGGGATCGCCGATCAGCTGGCCATCCCTGATCCGGGCATCGACGCAAAGGGCTGCCGGCAGCAGCACCCGGTGCAGGGCCTCGGGCGCCGCCGTCACGCCCTCGATGCGGCCCTCGCCGCCATAGCCCTCGCCGCTCACGGCATAGCGCCGTCCACCGCTGTAAAGGGCCCGGGCCGTCATCTGGTTCAGGGTCAGGGTGCCGGTCTTGTCGGAGCAGATCACCGTCGTGCAGCCCAGGGTCTCCACGGCAGCCAGCTTCTTGACGATGGCGTTGCGCCGGGCCATGCGGTGCATACCCAGGGCCAGAGTCACCGTGACCACGGCAGGCAGCCCCTCGGGAATGGCGGCCACGGCCAGGGCGATGGCCGTCATGGCCGTCTTCACCAGCTCGTCACCCCGCATCAGCCCCATGATGAACATCAGTCCGACGACGATGCTGGCGATGATGGCCAGACGCTTGCCCAGGCCGTCGAGCTGGACCTGCAGCGGAGTCTGTCCCTCCGTCGTTTCGGCCAGCAGGCCGGCCAGACGCCCCATCTCGGTCTGCATGCCGGTGGCGGTGACCACGGCCTCGAGCCGGCCCCGGGTGAGCACGGTGTTCATGAACACCATGTTGTGGCGCTCTGCCAGGGGGGTCGCTTCGGGCACCGGCTCGGGCAGCTTGGCCACCGCATGGGATTCGCCGGTCAGGGCCGCTTCCGCCACTTCGGCGCTGTGGGCGACCAGCACCCGGGCATCGGCCGGTATCCGGTCGCCGGCTTCGAGCAACAGGATGTCGCCGGGCACCAGGCCGGCGGCCTCGATCTGCTGCACCTCGCCGTCGCGCCGCACCCGGGCCGTGGGGGCCAGCATGTTCTTCAGGGCGGCCAGGGCGGCCTCGGCCCGGTGCTCCTGGAAAAAACCCAGGCAGGCATTGAGCAGCACCACGACGCCGATCACGATGGCATCCTTGAGCTCGCCGATGGCGCCGGCCAGCACGGCCGCCCCGATCAGGATCAGCACCAGCAGGCTCCTGAACTGGTCGAGGAATTTCAGCCAGGCGGGGCGGGGCGCCTTTTCTGCCAGACGGTTGGGACCATGCTCGGCCAGGCGGGCCGCGACCGCATCGCTGTCGAGACCCTTTTGCGCATCGGTCCGCAATTGCTCCAGGCAATGCTGACGCTCGCTCGCATGCCAGATTGTCGGGTTTTGCCGGGTCATCTTGCTGCCTCCAGGAGGAATCCATCAAGCACACGCACGCCACATTGCCCCGGTTCCCCTCAACTGGCAAGGTGGCGCGTGCGCAGTTCAAGGGTGACGAGGCCGCCTTCTCCCCCGATAAAGGGGAGGCCATAGCCTTCGATGTGCTGCCGCAATTCCCCGGAGGCCTCGATGCCCTGGGGGCGAATGCGAATCTTCATGGCCAGTTCCTCCGGGGCGTGGTCACACCTTCAAGATAGGGGCGGAACGGCGTTTGATAAATGCAGTCCCGGACGAATAACATTTCGGAAAATCCCGAAAGGTTTCCATGAACCTGAAACACCTGCACTATTTCTGGACGGTCGCGCGCCTGGGCGGCGTCAGCCGCGCCGCAGCCCAGTTGCAGCTCACGCCCCAGACCGTGAGCGGGCAGATCCGCCAGCTCGAGGAGGAGTTGGGCACCGCCCTGTTCCGGCCGGCCGGCCGGGGCCTGGAGCTGACCGAGGCGGGCCGGCTGGCCCTGTCCTATGTCGACGAGATCCTGCACCTGGGCGGCGAAATGAAGCAGGCCCTGTCCGCCCGCCAACAGAGCCCGGCCCCGGTGCTGCGCCTGGGCATCACGGACGTGGTGCCCAAATTCTTCGCCTACCGCCTGCTCGCCCCCCTGGGCCGGCTGCCCGAGCCGGTACGCCTGGTGTGCCGGGAAGGCAGTATCGACATGTTGCTGGCCGAACTGGCCCTGCAACGCCTCGACCTGGTGGTGGCCGACCGCCCGATGCCCTCCGGCCTCGCCATTCGCGGCCACAGCCACAAGCTGGGGGAGAGTCCCCTGGCTTTCTTCGGAGTCGCAGCCCTGGGCGGCAACCCGGCGGACTTTCCCGCCTGCTTGAACGACGCACCGCTGCTGTTGCCCGGCGGTCATGCCGCCATCCGCGGCCACATTGACCGCTGGCTCGACGATCAGCGCCTGACCCCCCGCCTCATGGGAGAATTCGACGACGGTGCCCTGCTCAAGGCCTTCGGCCAGGCCGGCGCCGGCTACTTTCCGGGCCCCGCCGTGCTGGCCGACGAAATCTGTGAGCGCTACGGGGTGCGCTGCATCGGCCAGGTGGACGAAATCCGGGAAGCCTTCTGGTCGATCACCGCCGAACGGCGCATCCATCACCCGGCCATTCTCACGGTGATGGAGTCGGCCCGCACCGCCCTCTTTCCCGAGAGCCCCTGATGCCGGGCCGCACGAACCCGGCACGACAGGACAAAGCCGGAGCCAGTCCCATGCAGAACCGTACCTACCCCTCCCGCATCGATGCGTGGCTGCTGGCCTGCATCGGCCTGGCCCTGGGCCTGCCGGTGCTGGAAGGTTTCGCGGCGCTCCCCCGGGCCCCGGCGGAAGCCCTGCTCCATTTCGCCGTGCCAGTCTTGCTGCTGGTCCTGGGACGCCTGCTGGGTTATCCCTGCGCATACACCCTGACGCCGACGCACCTGCTGATCCGCGCCGGCGTGGTGCGTCAGCGCATTCCCTACAGCGACATCACCGGGATTGAACCCAGCCACAGCCTGTGGGCCGCCCCGGCCCTGTCTCTGCGCCGGGTAAAGATCAGCCGTAAAGGCCGCTTCCATCTGGTCTCCCCCCGCGAGCGGGAAGCCTTCATGGAAGAACTGGGGCAACGGGTGGCGGCAGCCCGGCAGGACGGACGCCCCCTCCCGACCGGGGACGCCGCGCAGAATCCCGCATGTCATGACCGGGCAGTGCCATAATCCACGCCAGCATAACGACAGATAGGCCCGCTCCGGGTCTCTGGAACCGGAGCCGGACCGTATCGCAGATCATCATGGAACGGCGCCTTCACCCTCGTTACCCGGCCCGCTGGCGGGTCACCCTGCTTTGTCAGTGTCATCGGGACATGCAGCAAAGAGTCTTCGACGGCATCACGTCCGATGTTTCCCTGGGCGGCATGTGCATCTACTCCAGCCACAATCTCTGCGCCTCCCGGGAAATGGAGACGATCCTGACGATTCCCTCCCTGCACACCGGGGGCACGCCCCACCAGCTCAAAATCCGCGTCCGGGCCAGCCACACGGTCCTCGTGGGCGAGCTGGACGCCTTCCGCACCGGCGTCCAGTTCCTGGGCATGAGCGAAGCCGACCGACAGTGCCTGCAGCATCATCTGGAAGTCCGTTTCGGATGCTACGCCATTGGGAAATACCAGCCGATCAGTGACGCCGTATCCGCCTGAGTCGATGCGTCCGCGCCTGCCCCTGTTGCTGCTGCTCCTGCTGCTGTGCAGCACCTCCCTAGAGGCCCAGTTGCGCCCCCTGGCCGTGCCAGGGGGCGTCGGCGTGCTCGACCTGGGCCCTGACAGCGCCCCCCGGCCCCAGGTCTGGCTGCAGGAACGCCCGGTGGCGGTGGTCGCCCGGCAGGGCCGCTGGCAGGCGCTGGTGGGCATTCCCCTCGATACTCCGGCCGGCTCCCTGAGCCTGCGCCAGGGCCCGAGCCCGGAACAGGGCACCCTGCTCTCCCTGCGGGTCGAACCCAAGGAATACCCGGCCCAGTATCTGAAGCTGAAGAACAAGGGGCAGGTGGAACTGTCGCCGGAAAACGAAGCGCGGGTGGCCCGGGAGCATGAGGAGATCAAGGCCCTCAAACAGCACTGGCGCGACACCCCCTATGTGGACACGGATTTTGTGCTGCCCGCCGACGGCCGCCTGTCAGGCCGCTTTGGCGCCCGGCGCTTCTTCAACGGCCAGCCCCGGGCGCCCCATTCGGGACTGGACATCGCCGCCCCCCGGGGTGCCCCGGTCCGCACCGCCTCGGGCGGCAAGGTGCTGGCTGTGGCGGATTACTTCTTCAACGGGCTCTCGGTGTTCGTGGACCACGGCCAGGGCCTGATCGGCCTCTACTGCCACCTGGACAGCATCGAGGTGCGCCCCGGCCAGTGGCTGGAAAAGGGCGCCAGAATCGGCACCGTGGGCTCCACCGGCCGTTCCACCGGGCCGCATCTGCACTGGACCCTGGTGCTCAACGGCACGAACGTGGACCCGGAACTGTTTATCAGGCCTTAACACAAGTCCGGCATAATCCGCCCCTGTTCCTTCCAACCCAGGAGAAAAGCAGCATGAACGCCCAGAACGGTTACGACATCGAAGACCTGCAACCCGGCATGAGCGCCAGCATCGCCAAGACCATCACCGATGCCGACATCGTGCTGTTCTCCGCCGTGTCCACGGACACCAACGCCGTGCACCTGAACGAGGAATTCGCCCAGACCACCATGTTCAAGGGCCGTATCGCCCACGGCATGCTCACCGCCGGCCTGATCTCCGCCGTGCTCGGCAACCGCCTGCCCGGCCCAGGCACCATCTACCTGGGCCAGACCCTGAAGTTCAAGGCCCCGGTGCGCCCCGGCGACACGGTCACCGCCACCGCCACGGTCAAGGAAGTGATTGTGGAAAAAAAGCGCTGCATCGTGGAAACCGTGTGCACCGTGAATGGCAAGGTGGTGCTCGAAGGCGAAGCCACCATGCTGTGCACCAGCCGGGCCGGCTGAAGTTCAAGGCCAGCGTAAGCCCGCCGTAAGCGGCGGGCCCGCACAATGCCGGGATGCTCCCCTCATCCCGGCCGCTCTCCCCCCGTCTCGCCATCACCCTGATCGTGCTGGCGCAACTCCAGGGAACCTCCCTCTGGTTTTCCGCCAACAGCGCCGCCGATGACCTGATCCGGGTCTGGAGCCTCACCCCGGCCGATCTGGGCAGCCTCACCAATGCCGTGCAGGCGGGCTTCATCGCCGGCACCCTGGGCTTTGGCCTCACCGGCCTTGCCGACCGTTTTCCCGCCAGCCGCATCTTCGCCCTCTGCGCCCTCCTGGGCGCGGCCTTCAATGCCGCCTTCGCCCTCCTGGCCAGCGGCCTGGACAGCGCCCTGGCCCTGCGTTTTTGCGTCGGTCTCAGCCTCGCCGGCATCTACCCCCTGGGCATGAAAATGGTGGTGAGCTGGGCCCCGGAAAAGGCCGGTTCCACCCTCGCCTGGCTGGTGGGCATGCTGACCCTGGGCACGGCCCTGCCCCACGGGGTCCGCCTGGCCGGGGCCCAGTGGCCCTGGCAGGAAGTGATCCTGGTTTCTTCCGCCCTGGCGCTGCTGGCGGGCCTGATGATCTTCTGCCTCGGGGACGGCCCCCACTTCCGCCGCCGCCCGGATGCGCCGCGCCTGAAACTGGGGCAGGTCTTCCTGGCCTTCACCCACCGGGATTTCCGCGCCTCGGCCCTGGGCTACTTCGGCCACTGCTGGGAGCTCTACGCCTTCTGGACCCTGACCCCGATGCTGATCGTCCAGACCGGCCTGCACCAGGCCCTGGACACGAGCGTGGCGGGGCTTGCCTTCGCCATCATCGGCATCGGCGCCCTGGGCTGCGTCCTGGCCGGGCAACTTTCCCGCCGCCTGCCCGGCGGCCAGGTCGCCGCCCTGGCGCTGGCCGCCTCGGGTCTTTGCTGCCTGCTCTACCCCTGGATGACCGGGGCCCCGCCCCTGGGGCTGCTGGCGTTCCTGCTGTTCTGGGGCTTTGCGGTGATTGCCGACTCGGCCCAGTTTTCCGCCCTCTCGGCCCGGGCCTGCCCACCGGAACTCGTGGGCAGCGCCCTGGCCATCCAGAACGCCATCGGCTTCGCCCTGACCATGGTTTCCATCCAGCTCGCCACTGGCCACGTCGGGGCCTGGGGCAGCCACGTCGCCTGGCTGCTCCTGCCCGGCCCGGTGCTCGGCCTGATCGGGCTTTACCCCTTGTGGAAAGCGCGCTGAGATGGCCTTGAGGCTTGGGCATTGCCCATGTGAGTGCGAAAATGGCGGACTTATTTCACCCCCGCCCTTTCATGTCCGACCGCAACGTCGCCCAACTTGGCCAGGTATTCACCCCCCCTCAGGTGGTGGAGTTCATGCTGGGCCTGTGCCGTAACCACGGACGGGTGCTGGAGCCTTCGGCCGGGGATGGGGCCTTCCTCCGGGCCCTGCGGCAACGGGGCCGGGACTGCGTCGGCATCGAGATCGACGAACGGGTCGCCCCCCCGGAAGCGCAGGTGCAGGACTTCTTCGTCTATCCGGTCACGGAGCAGTTCGACACCATCATCGGCAATCCGCCCTATGTGCGCTTCCAGGACATTCCGGCGGCGACGCGCCGGCACCTGAAGTCGGACCTGTTCGACGCCCGCAGCAACCTGTTCCTGTTCTTCATCGAGAAGTGCGTGCGCCACCTGAAGCCCGGGGGCGAACTGGTGTTCATCGTGCCGCGGGAATTCATCAAGCTCACCGCAGCGAAAAAGCTCAATGCCTGGCTCTACGCCCAGGGCAGCATCACGGATTTCTTCGAGACCGGGGACAGCGCCATCTTCGGGCCCTATGTGCCGAACTGCGCCATCTTCCGTTTCGAGAAGGGACGCATGGACCGGACCCTGCATGACGGCCGCCGCTTCACCGAGGTGGCCGGGCAGCTGATGTTCCTGCGACAGAACTACACCCAACCCCTGGCCGAAGTGTTCCAGGTCCGGGTGGGCGGGGTTTCCGGGGCCGACGATATCTTTTCCCATCCGGAAGGCAATCTGGATTTCGTCTGCTCCCGCACCGTGGACACCGGGGAAACCCGGCGCATGATCCACGGCATTCGCCACCCCCATCTGGAAGCCCACAAGGAGCGCCTGCTGGCGCGCCGGGTGCGCCGTTTCGATGAATCCAACTGGTGGCAGTGGGGCCGGGCCCATCCGGTCAATGACCGGCCACGCATCTACGTGAATGGCAAGACCCGCCGGCCCGAGCCCTTCTTCCTGCACGACAGCCCCCATTTCGACGGCTCCATCCTGGCTCTGTTTCCCACCAACCCCTCCCTCTCCCGCCGCGACCTGATCCAGGCCGTGGTGATGCTGAACCGGGAGGTGGACTGGCAGGAACTGGGCTTCGTCTGCGACGGCCGTTTCCTGTTCACCCAGCGCAGCCTGCAGACCTGCCTGCTGCCTTCGGCCTTTGCCCGATTCCTTGCGAAAGACAACTGACCATGACCTTCATGCAATCCCTGGCTGCCGCCTGGCAGAAGAACGATTCCCTGCTCTGCGTCGGTCTGGACCCGGACCCGGCCAAGTTTCCTGCCCACCTCCAGGGCCGCGACGACGCCATCTTCGAGTTCTGCAAGACCATCATCGACAGCACCGCCGACCTGGTGTGCAGCTTCAAGCCCCAGATCGCCTACTTCGCCGCCCGCCGGGCCGAGGACCAGCTGGAAGCCCTGATCGACCACATCCATGCAACGCATCCGGGCATCCCGGTGATCCTCGATGCCAAGCGGGGCGACATCGGCAGCACCGCCGAGCAATACGCGGTGGAGGCCTTCGAACGTTTCAAGGCCGACGCCATCACGGTGAACCCCTACATGGGCCGGGATTCGGTCGAGCCCTACCTGGCCTGGCCGGACAAGGGGGTGATCCTGCTCTGCCGCACCTCCAACCCCGGGGGCAGCGACCTGCAATTTCTCGACGTAGGAGGAGAAAAACTCTTCGAGCGGGTGGCCCGCCTGGTGGCCAGCGAGTGGAACACCACCGGCCAGTGCGCCCTGGTGGTGGGGGCCACCTTCCCCGCCGAAATCGCCCGGGTGCGCCAGCTCACCGGCGACCTGCCCCTGCTGGTGCCCGGCATCGGCGCCCAGGGGGGCGACATCGAGGCTACGGTGCGGGCCGGCAAGACGGCAAATGGCACCGGCCTGATGATCAACTCCTCCCGCGCCATCCTCTACGCCGGCAAGGACGAAGCCTTCGGCGCCGCCGCCCGCGCGGCGGCCCGGGAAACCCGGGACGCGATCAACCGCCACCGCTGAAAGCGGCTTCTGCCCTGGCAACAACGGCCTTGTCCCGGGCAGGCGACAAGGCCGTTGTGCATGGCGGGAAGCCCGCCGTTGGCGAATCAGGCCAGGTCGAAGCGGTCGGCATTCATGACCTTGGTCCAGGCGGCGACGAAGTCGCGCACGAACTTCTCGCGGTTGTCGTCCTGGGCATAGACCTCGGCGTAGGCGCGCAGCACCGAGTTGGAGCCAAACACCAGATCGACCCGGGTGGCGGTCCAGCGGGTGGCGCCGCTGGCGCGGTGGACGATGGCGTAGCGGTTGCGGCCGGTCGGTTCCCAGCGGTAGGCCATGTCGGTGAGATGGACGAAGAAGTCATTCGACAGCACCCCGACCCGATCGGTGAACACGCCATGGGGGCTGCCGCCATGGTTGGTGCCCAGCACCCGCATTCCGCCGATCAGCACGGTCATTTCACAGGCGGTCAAGCCCATCAGCTGGGCCCGGTCGAGCAGCAGTTCCTCGGGTGTGACCGCATAGTCCTGCTTCAGCCAGTTGCGGAAACCATCGGCCAGGGGTTCGAGCACGGCGAAGGAGTCGACATCGGTCATGTCCTGGCTGGCATCGCCCCGGCCCGGGGCGAAGGGCACCTCCACCGCGAAGCCGGCGGCCCGGATGGCCTGTTCCAACCCCACATTGCCGCCCAGCACGATCACATCGGCGATGCTCGCGCCGGTCTCGGCGGCGATCTTTTCATGGACGGCCAGCACCTTGGCAAGCCGCGCCGGCTCGTTGCCCGCCCAGTCCTTCTGCGGGGCCAGCCGGATGCGCGCGCCGTTGGCGCCGCCGCGCTTGTCGGAACCCCGGAAGGTCCGGGCGCTGTCCCAGGCCGTGCTGACCAGCTCGCCGATGGACAGACCGGCCGCGGCGATCCTCGCCTTGACCACCGCCACATCGTAGTCGCGGCGCCCCGGCGGAACCGGGTCCTGCCAGATCAGGTCCTCGGCCGGCACATCCGGGCCGATGTAGCGCGACTTCGGTCCCATGTCCCGGTGGGTGAGCTTGAACCAGGCGCGGGCGAAGGCATCCTCGAAGGCTGCCTGATCGGCGGCGAAGCGCTCGGCGATCTTGCGATAGTCGGGATCCATCTTCAGCGCCATGTCGGCATCGGTCATCATCGGCATGCAGCGGATGGAGGGGTCCTCGACATCGACCGGCATGTCCTCGGGCTCGATGCGGACCGGCTTCCACTGCCAGGCGCCGGCCGGGCTCCTGGTGAGCTCCCAGTCATGGTCGAGGAGCATCCGGAAGTAGCCGTTGTCCCATTTCGTCGGGTGGGTGGTCCAGGCGCCTTCGATGCCGCTGGTCACCGTGTCGCGGCCGATGCCACGGCTGTGGTGGTTCATCCAACCCAGGCCCTGTTCTTCGAGCTCCGCGCCTTCGGGGGCGGGGCCGAGGTGGGCGGCATTGCCGTTGCCATGGGCCTTGCCGACGGTGTGGCCACCGGCGGTCAGCGCCACGGTTTCCTCGTCGTTCATGGCCATCCGGGCAAAGGTCACGCGCATGTCGCGCGCGGTCTTCAGGGGATCGGGCTGGCCATCGACGCCTTCGGGATTCACATAGATGAGCCCCATCATGACGGCGGCAAGCGGGTTTTCCAGGTCGCGCTCGCCGGAGTAGCGGCTGCCTTCGCTGCCGCTCTTGGCCAGCCATTCGCGCTCGGAACCCCAGTAGATGTCCTTCTCGGGATGCCAGATGTCCTCGCGGCCGAAGGCGAAGCCGAAGGTCTTCAGCCCCATGGATTCATACGCCATGTTGCCGGCCAGGATCATCAGGTCGGCCCAGCTGATCTTGTTGCCGTATTTCTTCTTGATCGGCCAGAGCAGGCGCCGGGCCTTGTCGAGGTTGCCGTTGTCGGGCCAGGAGTTGAGGGGGGCGAAGCGCTGGTTGCCGGTACCGGCACCACCACGGCCGTCGGCGATGCGGTAGGTGCCGGCCGAGTGCCAGGCCATGCGGATCATCAGGCCGCCGTAGTGCCCCCAGTCGGCCGGCCACCAGGGCTGGCTGTCGGTCATCAGGGCCTTCAGGTCGGCCTTGAGTGCTTCCACATCGAGCTGCTTGAGCGCTTCGCGGTAATTGAAGCCGGGTCCCAGCGGATTGGTCTTGCTGTCGTGCTGATGCAGAATGTCCAGGTTCAGGGCCTTGGGCCACCAGGCCATCACAGAATGACCGGCTTCGGTGTTGCCGCCGTGCATGACCGGGCATTTGCCGGTCGATCGTACCGTCTCGCTCATCTTTGTCTCCTTGCTCGTCGTGATGGGTGGGCGACCTGCCTGTCAGGCATCCCGTGAGGCAACTTTAGGCCAGCGCCGGGCAGGGGACCAATTGTTTATGAGAAAGGAATTGATAGCCGCAGGCTATGCGGCACGCCCCAGGAGATCAGCGGCTCAACGACCGCTGTTATCCTCCGGGTGCAGGTGAAACAGATAGGCGGCAGCCTGCTGCAGCGCCTTGCGAGTCTGGGCATCGCTCAGTTGCAGAGCCTGGGTGGGAGCATGGAGGAATTTGTTGGTGAGGCGCAAGGAGAGCTGCTCCAGGACCTTTTCCGGCGCATCACCGGCGGCCAGGCGCCGCATGGCATGTTCGAGCTCGTGGCGACGGGCCCGCTCGGCGGCATCCCGCAGGCCCCGGATCAGGGGCACCGTATCCCGGGATGCCATCCAGTGCAGGAAGCTTTCCACCTGGGTTTCGATGATGGCTTCGGCCTGGAGCACCGCAGCCTGACGGGATTCCATGCCGACAGTCACCACCTGGGCCAGATCGTCCACGGTATAGAGAAACACATCATCCAGCTCGCCGACTTCTGGCTCGATGTCCCGGGGCACGGCCAGATCGACCATGAACATGGGCCGGTGCCGACGCGCCTTGATGGCCCGCTCCACCATGCCCAGGCCGATGATGGGCAGAGGCGATGCGGTACAGGAGATCACGATGTCGTACTGGCCCAGGGTATCGGCCAGCTCGTCAAGACGGATGGCATGGCCGTTGAAACGATCGGCCAGGGCCCGACCACGCTCCACGGTACGGTTGGCCACAGTGACCTGTTTCGGCTGGCGGGCGCAGAAGTGGGTGGCACACAGTTCGATCATTTCCCCGGCACCGATGAAGAGGAGCTTCTGGCTGGAGATGGATTCGAAGATGCGCTCTGCCAACTGCACCGCCGCCGCCGCCATGGACACGGTGTTGGCGCCAATGGCGGTGGTGGTGCGCACCTCCTTGGCCACGGCGAAGGCGCGCTGGAACAGCTTGTGCAGGTGCATGCCCAGGGTGCCGGCGGATTCGGCCAGACGCACCGCATCCTTCATCTGCCCGAGGATCTGGGCTTCGCCCACCACCATGGAGTCGAGGCCACTGGCGACCCGGAAGGCATGACGCACCGCCTCCTTGGGCGGCAAGGTGTAAAGGAAGGGTTTGAGGGTTTCGCGTTCGAGCCGGTGATACTCGGCAAACCAGTCGGCAACGGCTTCCGGCACATCGGTGGCACAGTAGAGTTCGGTGCGGTTGCAGGTGGACAGGATGGCGGCTTCCCGCACCGGCCTGGCACGCACCAGCGAGGTCAGAGCCTGGGGCAGGGTCTCCACATGGAAGGCCACCTGTTCACGGATCGCCAGAGGAGCCGAATGGTGGTTGATGCCAAGAGTGAAAATCGCCATGGGGTCGCCATCGTGGGGGTGCGGGATTATAACATCGGCCCCCGGCTTAGAGGGTGTTTACAAATTC
>DDKS01000048.1 GCA_002340095.1 Betaproteobacteria bacterium UBA2592 | reverse complement strand
GAAAAGGGGTTGCACAATCCGACAAAAGTGATAAAATCACTATTTGTTAATATTCTTGCATTTATGCAAAATAGTGATCCCCCGACGCCCTGATGGAGACAAGCACCATGACGACAAAAGAACAGGATCTGAGCAAGGCACTGGAAAGCATTCGCCTGAACCGGCGCGGTTTTCTGGCCCTGGGCGCGGCCGGAGCCGGAAGCTGGCTGCTGCAGCCGGGCCAGGCCCAAGCGGCAGAAAAGATCAAGACCAGTGCCCGCATCGTGATCGCTGGCGCCGGGGCCGCTGGCCTGGCGGCGGCCAACCGCCTCAGTCAGCAACTCCAGGGCGCCCGAATCACCCTGATCGATGCCCGCAAGGAACACTTCTACCAACCCGGCTTCACCCTCGTGGCCGCCGGCATCAAACCCCAGAACTACGTCGTTTCCAGCACCGCCGAATACGTACCTCAAGGGGTGGAACTGGTACAGGAACGGGTCGCCGAATTCGACCCGGAAGGCAACAAAGTCGTCACCGAAAGCGGCAAGTCCTTTGCCTACGACTACCTGATCGTCGCCACTGGCTTGAAACTGGACTACGGCGCAATCTCCGGCATGGAAGTCGAACAAATTGGCAAGAACGGCATGGGCAGCATCTATCACAGCCCGGCGGGCGCCTTTGCCACTTGGCAGGCCATGTCGGAATTCGCCGACAAGGGGGGGGTAGGGGTGTTCCAGCGCCCAGCCACCGAAATGAAATGCGCAGGCGCCCCGCTCAAATACACCTTCATCACCGATGACCATCTGCGCCGCCGCGGCAACCGGAGCAAGGCCGAGATCCTCTACCACTCCAACAACAAGGCCTTGTTCAGCGTTCCCATCGTTTCCGAGAAGGTACGCATGCTGTTCCGCGACCGGGGCATCAAGGTCCATTACGATCGGGTGCTGCAATCCATCGACCTGGGCAAGCGCATCGCCACCTTCAAGACCCCCGAAGGCAGCACCGAGATCCAGTACGACTTCATCAATGTCATCCCTCCCATGCGCGCGCCGGATCCGGTGATGAACAGCCCCTTGCCCTGGAAGAGTGGCCCCTGGGTGGCGGAAGGCTGGATGGAAGTGGATAAAGCCAACCTGCGTCACGTACGCTTTCCCAACGTATTCGGCGTAGGCGATATCGCCGGGGTCCCCAAGGGCAAGACCGCCGCCAGCGTGAAATGGCAGGTGCCGGTGGCCGTCGACCACCTGGTGGCCGACATCACGGGCAAGACTTCCGACTCCGTCTATAACGGTTACACCTCCTGCCCCCTGATCACCCGCCTGGGCCAGGCGATGCTGGTGGAGTTCGATTACGAGAACAACCTGACCCCCTCCTTCCCCGGCGTCATCGCCCCGCTGGAGGAGCTCTGGATCAGCTGGGTCATGAAGACCATGGCCCTGAAGCCCACCTACATCAGCATGCTGCGCGGTCGCGCCTGAGGAGACAAACATGAAAGAACTCGATCCCCTGGTTTTTCTGGCCGTATTCCAGGAAATGCTCGGCCCCCTGCTCTGGGTGCTACTGCTCCTCATCATTGCGGGCACAGCCGCCTTCGTGCTCCTGCTGCTCAAAGAGAAAACCATCGTCTCCCGGCGTCTGGTTCACTCCGAGCTGGTCGGCCTTGCCGGCGGCGTCCTCGCCCTGATCCTGATGGCCAAGGTTTCCTCCTCCGGCTTCACCGATGCCGGTGGCCCCGCCGACTGGTTCCTGATCGCCCTGGTATTTGGTCTGGGCCTGGTCGGCACCACCATCCTCGCCTACTCGGCCATGGGCTGGCGTGCCCTGCGCCAGGCGGGCAAGTAGCGGCAAGCACGGATTCCGCAGCGGGCGCGAATCCGGTACAGTCCCAGGCCGTTCCGGCACATCCCGGAACGGCCTTTTGCATTGATGGAGGGTCTCATGTCCGCCCCTTTCCTGCTGCACGAACACCCCCTGCGACAGCGCCTCAACAACGAGCTGCACGCCCGGCCGCCCATGCCCCTGGCGGGACCGGCCCAGATCAGCTACCTGGCGATGCTGCACGAGGGGCACTCGGCCGCCGAAGAGGAAGCCCATCTGCACCAGCTCTGCGACCGACTCGGTCTGCCCTTCTGCCCGATGGTGGACGGCGACCACTGGGTCATGGAAGCCGGGGACCTGCGCCTGAAGTGGGAGCGGCACACGGAATTTTCAGGCTACACCTTCTTCCGCAACTGCCCTGGTGGCGTGCCTGAATTCGGCTCCGCCCTGGAAGCCTTTCCTGCCACTTGGTGGCAAGCCATTCCGGGTCAGGTCATGGTCGCCACCCATGTGGACTTCATCTCGATCCGCCAGAAAGACCCTGCACCCCTGCTTGCAGAATTGCTGCAAAGCGGCGCCACCGTGGCCGCCAGCCAGGTAGCCGAGGGTGCCGCCTGGGTAATTTCCGACTTCCGCATCCAAGCAGGCTTTTCCCGCTTCACGGTGATCGACTCCCACCTGCGGCCGCGCCAGGCTGGGCGAACCATCCAGCGCTTGCTGGAAATCGAGACCTACCGGATGATGGCGCTCCTGGCCTTTCCCGTGGCCAAGGAGGTGGGGCGGCTGCTGGGCAAGGTGGAAGCGGAAGTGGCCGAACTGATGACCCGCATGGGCGAAGCCCGCACCCCCGAGGACGAACGTCTGCTGCTGGCCGACCTCACCCGCCTGGCCGCCCAGGTGGAGCAATCCCAGACCCGCACCTCCTTCCGCTTCGGCGCCGCCGAGGCCTACTACCGGCTGGTACAACAACGCATCGAGGAGCTGCGGGAAATCCGCCTGGATGGCTTCTCCCCGATCCGGGAATTCATGGACCGGCGCCTGGCCCCGGCCATCAACACCTGCCTGTCCGCTGCCCGGCGCCAAAACGACGCCTCCACCCGCATCGCCAGGAAGAGTGCCCTCTTGCGCACCCGGGTGGACATCGAACTGGAACGCCAGAACCAGGAACTGCTGGTACAGATGAACCGCCGCGCCAGTCTGCAGCTGCGGCTCCAGGAAACCGTGGAAGGACTCTCGGTGGTGGTGCTCACCTACTACGGCTCGCAACTGGTGAATTACCTGGCCAAGGGCAGCAAGGACTGGCACCACATCTCCAGCGACGTGATCACCGCCATCTCCATTCCGGTCATCGCCGGCCTGGTCGCCTGGGGCACCCGGCGCATGCGCCGAAAGCTGGCCCTGCATGAGGCGGGCTGAAACCCGGACATCCCTGCGCCCGGGAGCAGCCGACTCCCGGTTCAAGCCCTGTATAATCTGCGCCTTCCCAATTTCCACCCCTGCGGAGCCCGCCGTGAGCCAGCCCCTTTTCGAATCCTCCATCAAGAGCCTGCCCCTGCTGTCCCGGGGCAAGGTGCGCGACATCTATGCCGTGGATGCCGACAAGCTGCTGATCGTCACCACGGACCGGCTCTCCGCCTTTGACGTGATCCTGCCGGACCCCATTCCCCGTAAGGGCCAGGTCCTCACCGCCGTGGCCGATTTCTGGTTCCAGAAGCTCGCCCACATCATCCCCAACCAGCTCACCGGCATCGCCCCCGAATCCGTGGTGGCCCCCGACGAGGTGGAGCAGGTCAGAGGTCGCGCCGTGGTGGTAAAGCGTTTGAAGCCCCTGCCCATCGAGGCCGTGGTGCGCGGCTATCTGATCGGCTCCGGCTGGAAGGACTACCAGGCCACCGGCACCGTGTGCGGTATCCCCCTGCCTGCCGGCCTGAAAATGGCCTCCCGCCTGCCCAGCCCCATCTTCACCCCGGCCACCAAGGCCGAAGTGGGGGACCACGACGAGAACATCTCCTTCGAACAGGCCCAGGCCAACTGCACTGCCGCCCTGGCTGCCGACCTGGAAGGCACCGGCAAAAACGGCGCCGACATCTGTGCCCAGGCCCGGGATGCGGCCCTCGCCCTGTACCAGACCGCTGCCGATTACGCCCTCACCCGGGGCATCATCATCGCCGACACCAAGTTCGAGTTCGGCATCGACAAGACCGGCACCCTGCACCTGATCGACGAAGCCCTGACCCCGGACTCTTCCCGCTTCTGGCCCGCCGACAGCTACGCCGAGGGCATCAGCCCCCCGAGCTACGACAAGCAGTTCGTGCGCGATTATCTGGAAACCCTGGACTGGAACAAGAAGGCTCCCGGCCCCCGCCTGCCCGCCGACGTGGCCGAGAAGACCGGCGCCAAGTACGTGGAAGCCTACGAGCGCCTGACCGGCCAGCCCCTGCCCAGGCTCTGAGGCGAACCGCCGCCCACCGGACGAACCCGGCTCCGGCCGGGTTTGCCGTTTCTGGAAACCGGAAGGCGAAAGCCTTGTCTCATGGGACAGGACGCTTTGCCAAGGAGGCCGCCATGGACACCCGCTACCTGAGCCCGGGACTGGATCTGCCCCGGGTCCGCCGCATCGGCACCGACCGACCGCTCGCCTGGCTCTGGCAGGGCTGGCAGGACCTGCGCGCCAACCCGTTACCCAGTCTCGCCTACGGCCTGCTGTTCGGCCTGGGAGGGGACCTGATCCTGCTCACCGCCCTCGGCCACCCGCATCTGGTGAGTGCTGCCCTGTCCGGTTTCCTGCTGGTCGCCCCCATTCTCGCCGTGGGCCTTTACGAATTGAGCCGCGGCCGGGCCGTCGACCTGCGCCTGGGCTTCACCGACTCCCTTCTGGGCATCCGCCGCAACCTGCCCTCGCTCACCCTGTTCGGCTTGATGCTGGCCCTGCTCGCCCTGTTCTGGGAACGACTCTCCGCCATTCTCTTCGCCCTGCTCGTGGAGGCCGATCCGGCGCGTGGTCTCAATTTCATGACCGCCACCCTGACCACCCCGGAAAACTGGCCCCTGCTGCTGGCCTGGCTCATAGCCGGTGGCCTGCTTGCCGGACTGGTGTTCGCCTCAAGCGTGGTGGCCGTGCCCATGATGCTGGACCGGCCCGAAATCGACCCCATCAGCGCCATCCTCGCCAGCCTGGCCTGTGTCGCCCGCAACCCCTTGCCTATGCTGATTTGGGCCGTACTCATCGTCGCTTTCGTACTGCTTGGCTTCGCCACCCTCCTGTTCGGCCTGGTGCTGCTGATGCCGCTTCTGGGCCATGCCTCATGGCATGCCTACCAGGACCTTGTAAAATAAGCCGACCTCGATTGAGAGGGTGTTTACAAATTC
>DDKS01000013.1 GCA_002340095.1 Betaproteobacteria bacterium UBA2592 | reverse complement strand
TGATGGCCCAGGAATGAAAAAGGGGGCTTGCGCCCCCTTTGTTCTGATCCTAAAAACCTCACCACAGAGACACAAAGACACAGAGAGTTTCAAAAAAAACAATGGCTTGCATTTTCTTCCACGCGCACCCAGAAAGTGACCTGGCCCTCCAGGACAAGTCTTTGTTTTTCCTCGGCGTCTCTGTGCCTCTGTGGTTTAACTGAGGTTTTAAGGATGAACACACCCGACCTGCCGCCCCCGCCCCCCAGGAAACGCCTGCGCCGCGCCCTGCTCGGCCTGGGACTCGGTTGCCTGGGCCTGGGCGCCGGCACCGCCTGGCTGCTGGGCACCCCCTCCGGCCTGGAGGCCAGCCTGGCCCTGGCCGGCCGGCTAAGTGGCGGACAACTGGAAGTGACGGGCGCCCGGGGCCGGCTGCTGGGCCCCCTGGCGGTGGATGAATTGCGCTGGGAAAAGGGAGGCGATGCGGTCCGACTGTCGGGCCTCAAGCTCGCATGGCAGCCTGGCGCCCTGCTGCAGGGTCGGCTCGCCATCGACCGGCTGGAAGCCCGGGAACTCCGGCTGCAACGGGCCCCAGGCCCCGACACGCCGCCGCCCCGGGAACTGACCCTGCCCCTCGCCCTGCAGGTGGAGGCCCTGACCCTGGACAGCCTCCACCTGGACGGCCCGGAGGCGGCAAGCGCCCCCCTGCTCACCCAGCTCCAGGCCCGCCTGGAGAGCGACGGCCAGACCCACCGCCTGCCCGCCCTGAGTTTCCAGCACGACGCCCTCCGGGTCGAGGCCGAGGCCGAACTCGGAGGCATGGCGGCGCTGCCCCTCAAGGCCAGCCTCACCGCACAGGGCCAGCTGGCCGACTACCCGGTCAGCCTCGCCCTCAAGGCCGACGGCCCCCTGGCCCAACTACCCATCACCGGCCAGGTGGAAGGCCAGGGCACCCAGGGCAGCCTGGTGGCCACCCTCACCCCCTTCGCCCGCCAGCCCTTCAGCCTGCTCCAGGCCCGCTTCACCGGCCTGAATCCGGCCCTCTGGCATGGAGCCGCCCCCACGGCCGACCTGGACCTGGAGGTGGACCTGAGCCCGCAGCCCGGTAAATCTCTGACCCTCGGCGGCCCGCTCCGCCTCGCCAACCGCCGGAGCGCCCCCCTGGAGCACCGGGGCCTGCCCCTGGAAACCCTCCAGGCGGCCCTGTACTGGCAGGACAAGACCCTGCAGCTCTCGGAAATGGCAGCCGGCTTCCCCGGCGGCGGCCGCTTCCAGGGTGGGCTGGATCTGGACCTGGAAGGCCCGGGCGGGTTCAGGCTCCAGGGCGAGATCACCGGCCTCGACCCGGCCCGCCTGGAAGGCAGCTTGCCCCAGGCCCGGATCAACGGCAGCCTGGCCGCCGCCGCCCGCTTCAGCGAGCCCTTCCGCCTCGCCCTGGAATTCGCCCTCAAGGACAGCCGCATCGCCGGCAAGGCCTTCGCCGGGGGCGGCAAGCTGGAGGTCTCCCCCCAGCAGGTCCGGGGGGTGGACGTGAATCTCACGGCCGGCAACAACCGGCTGCTGGCCCGGGGCGCCCTGGGCGAGCCGGGCGACAGCCTGCAACTGGAGATCAACGCCCCCCGGCTGGGGGACCTGGGCCTGGGCGGCGATCTGCAAGCCCGGCTGCAACTGGCTGGCGCCCTGCGGACGCCCCGGGTGAGCGGCACTGCCAGCAGCCGCAGCCTCACCCTGCCCGGCCTGCTCCAGCTCCAGGGGCTGAACCTGGAAGCGCGCATGGGCCAGGCAGCCCGGGACCCCCTGCAACTGCGCCTGGACCTGGCCCGGCTCGAACTGGCCCGGGCCGGGGGCGGGGCCCGCAGCCTCTCCGCCACCCGCCTCCAGGTGGCAGGCAGCCGTCAGCAACACCGCCTCGAACTGGAAACCACCCTGGGCCTCCCCGATCTGGCCCTGCTCGCCAGGGCACCGCTCAAACTCAAGGCCGGCGGCGGGTTCCAGGGGCAGAACTGGCGCGGCCAGCTCGACAGCCTGGAACTGGGTGGCGGCACGCCCCTGCTCAGCCTCGCCGAACCGGCCGCCGTGAGCCTCGGGGAGGCGGTCCGCTTCGGCCCCGCCCGCTTCCAGGGCAGGATCAAGGGGGAAAGCTGGCGCCTCGCCATCGACAAGCTGAACCGCCAGGGCAATCAATGGCAGAGCGCCGGCAAGCTGGAGGCCCTGCCCCCCGGTACCTTTGCCCCCGCCCTGGCCCACAGCAGCCTGCGCCTGGACGGTCAGTGGGACCTGAGCCTGGGAAGCAGCCCCAAGGGCCAGCTCAGCCTCTGGCGCCGGGAAGGAGACCTGCAGCTGGGGCCTGCCGCCGGCACCGCCCTGGGCCTGACCGAAGCCCGCCTGGACCTGGCGCTCGAAGGTCAGCCCCGACTACAGTTCAAGGCCCGGGGCGAGCGCCTCGGCCAGGTCCAGGGCGACATCCGCCTCCATGCCCGGGCCCCCATCAGCCAGCCCTGGAGCGGCCAGATCACGGCCCACATGGCCGACCTGGGCTGGGCCAGCCCGCTGCTGGGACAGAACCTGCAGGTAGGGGGCCGCCTGGAAGCCCAGGCACAACTGGCGGGCACGCCCCTGGCGCCCCGCCTCGCCGGGCAACTGAAGGGTGAGGCCCTGCAACTGCGGGAACTGGAAAGCGGCCTGAGACTGGAGTCCGGCCAGTTGCAACTCAGCTTCGACGAGCACAGCCTGACCCTGGAAAAGCTGCAGTTCACCAGCCCCCACGCCCCCCTGCCCCGGGCCCTGAACCGGGAGCAGCAGGAGGGCTTCCAGCCCGTCATCGCCAGCCCCGGACGGCTGGAGGGCCAAGGCCGCCTCGCCCTCGGGGCGGCGGATGGAACGGGAGCCGGTGGCCAGCTCGACTTCAGGCTGGAACGGCTGGGCGTGATGCAAAAACCCCGGCAATGGGTGGCGCTCTCCGGCCAGGGCAGCCTGAAACTGGAACAGGAGCAGCTCGACCTGGGCGCCCGGCTCAGCGTCGACGGGGGCTACTGGCAACTGGCCGAAATGGGCGCCCCCAAGCTTTCCGACGACGTGGTGGTGCGCCGCAGGGCAGATCCCGCCCCGGCACCGCCCCGGCCCCTGACAACCGCCCTGGACCTGGAGGTGGACCTGGGCCGCAACTTCCACTTTGCCGGCGCCGGGGTCCAGAGCCGCCTGCGTGGCGCCCTGCAGCTCAGCGCCCGGGGCCTGGAGCCCCTGCGCGCCACGGGCAGCATCCGTACCGTGGACGGTCGCTTCGACGCCTATGGACAGAAGCTGGAGATCGAGCAGGGCATCCTCAGCTTCAACGGCCTGGTCAGCAACCCGGCCCTCAACATCCGCGCCCTGCGCAAGCATCAGGCCGTGGAAGCCGGGGTGAGCATCACCGGCACGGCCACCAGGCCGGTCATCACCCTGGTTTCCAATCCCAATGTGCCGGATGCGGAAAAGCTCTCCTGGCTGGTGCTGGGGGAAGCCCCGGAACAGCAGAGCGGCGCCGACCTCACCACCCTGCTCACCGCCGCCAATGCCATCCTGGGGGGCCAGGAGGGCGGCCCGGGGAGCGTGCTGCGGGAGCTGCAGCAGGCCCTGGGCCTCCACGTCAGCGTCGGCAAGAGCGGCGGCAGCGCCCCCCTGCGCAGCCAGGTGGCCAGCAGTGCCGGCTTCGGTGCCGGCGAGGCCAGCGCCAGCGACCAGGTGGTGCGGGTCGGCACCCAGCTGGCCAAGGGCCTCAATCTCTCCTACGAGCAGTCCCTGGCGGGCACCGAAAGCGTGGTGAAGCTGACCCTGGCCCTAGGCCGGCGCCTTTCCCTGGTGGGCCAGGCAGGTACCGACAACGCGGTGGACCTGTTCTACAACTTCCGCTTCGGCAGCGCTGGCGGCGAACCCCAGGGCCGCGCCTCGAAACCTGAAGCTGTGAAAGAATAGCGGGTCATCCCTTTTCCAGCCCATCCATGCCCGTCAGCTTCCGTCCTTCCCTGTCCCGGGGACTCTGCCTGGGACTGCTGGCCCTGCTGGCCACCCTGCCCGCCCTGGCCCAGACGCCAGTCACCCTGCAACTGCGCTGGCTGCACCAGTTCCAGTTCGCCGGCTACTACGCCGCCCTGCATAAGGGCTTCTATCAGGAAGCCGGACTGGATGTAACCCTGAAGGAGGGCGGCCCGGGCATCAGCCCCCTGGACGAGGTGCTGGCCGGCCGGGCCCAGTTCGGCATCGCCAACGCCGGGCTGGTGAATGCCTTCCTGAACGGCAAGCCGGTGCTGATGCTGGCGCCGATCTTCCAGCATTCCCCCTCGGTGCTGCTGGTGCGTGGCAGGAAGGCGGACACCCCGGCCGACCTGGCGGGCGCCGGCCCGGTGCTGCTGCTGGGCAACGACGAGGACGTGGAACTGAAGGCCATGTTCGTCAACGAGGGCATTCCCCTGGAGCGGGTCCAGTTCGTCACCGAGGGCCGGCATCTCGATGATCTGGTGCAGGGCCGGGTGGTGGCGCTCAATGCCTATCTCTCCAACGAACCCTTCCTGCTGCAGCAGCAGGGCATCCCCCACCGGGTGCTGCGGCCCCAGACCTATGGCATGGATTTCTACAGCGACGTGCTGTTTTCCACCCGGGACATGGAGCGGCAATCCCCCGAAACCGTGGCCGCCTTCCGCCAGGCCAGCCTGCGGGGCTGGGAATACGCGCTGGCTAACCCGGAAGAAATCATCGAGCTGATCCTGCGCCGCTACAACAGCCAGGGCAAGAGCCGGGAACACCTGGCCTTCGAAGCCAAGGTGCTGAAGGAACTGATCACCCCCGAACTGGTGCAGATCGGCCACAGCAACCCGGGCCGCTGGCAGCACATTGCCGACACCTTCGCCCGCTTCGGCATGAACCCGGATGCCCGCGACCTGGATGGCTTCTTCTATACCCCGGACCGGCCCCGGGATTATGGCTGGCTCAAGGGACTGGCCGTGCTGCTCGGGCTGGGCGCCCTGCTGCTCGCCTTCCGCAGCCTGGTGCTGACCAAGGCCAACCGCCGCCTGACCCAGGAGATCGAGGCCCGGACCGCCGCCCAGCTGGCCCTGGAGGCTGCCCACCACAAGCTGGCCCGCTTTGCCGGCATCATCGACGAGCACGTGATGATCACCCGCACCGACCGGGAAGGACGCATCGTCGAGGTCACCCGCGCCTTCTGCCGCCAGACCGGCTTCGAGCCGGCGCAGCTGATCGGCCAGCCACTCCTGCAGTTGTTCGACAAGAAGGTGCTGGGCAGCAACAAGCTGCCGGAAACCCTGCAGGCCGGACAGTTCTGGCAGGGCGAGATCAAGACCATCCGGCGCGACGGATCCTATTTCTGGGCCGATGTCTCCATCAGCCCGGTCAAGGATGATGATGGCTCCCTGGTGGAGATGACCGCCTTCCACGTGGATGCCACGGCCCGCAAGACCATCGAGCAGTTGTCGCGTCTGGATGGTCTCACCGGCCTCCTGAACCGGCGCACCTTCCTGGCCGAAGCCGCCCGCATCCTGCAGACCAGTCCTAGCCCCTGGGTCTGCGCCGCCATGATCGACGCGGATTTCTTCAAGCGCATCAACGACACCTGGGGCCACCTGACCGGGGACCGGGCCCTGCAGGGCATCGCCCGGGAAATCACCGCCCTGCAGCAGGAATGTGGCGCCCTGACGGGTCGCTTCGGGGGCGAGGAGTTCGTCATCCTGTTTTCGGCCCAGAACATCCTGGAGCCGCTCCCCCTGCTGGAAAGCTTCATGGAACGCATCCGCGCCCTGCGCATCCCCAGCCAGGAGGGGGAAATCTCCCTCACCGTGAGCATCGGCCTGGAAGGCCTGCCGACCCGGGGCGCGGTGCTGGAGGAACTGCTGAACCGGGCCGACCAGGCCCTCTACCAGGCCAAGTACCAGGGCCGCGACCGGATCTGCCTGGGACAGACCCTGACCACCTTCAGGACGACATCGGATAGAGCGTAGACAGGGCCACGGACAGCCCGTTGGGCTGGACCATGCGCACATGCTGCCGGCGTAGCTCCCGGGGGTGCTTGAGGCCGCAGGAGTGGGCGATCATGGCGATCTCCTTGTTCATGTTCTGGGCGTAATGGGCCACCCGCAGGGCCTTGTCCTCCACCACCAGGCCGCGCTGCAGGCGGGGATTGTGGGTCGCCACCCCGGTGGGGCAAGTGTTGGCGTGGCAGCGCAGGGCCTGGATGCAGCCCAGGGAGAACATGAAGCCCCGGGCCGTGTTGACGAAATCGGCCCCGCAGGCCAGGGCCCAGGCGGCCTTGGCCGGAGTCACCAGCTTGCCTGCCGCCACCAGCCGCATCCTTTCCCTGAGGCCGCTCTCCGTCAGGGCGTCCACCACCCGGGGCAGGCCCTCCATGATGGACAGGGACATGTGATCGGCCAGGGCCTGGGGCGCCGCCCCGGACCCCCCCTCGCCGCCGTCGATCACGAGAAAATCCGGCGCGCAGTGCAGCCCCCGGCGCTGGATGCTTTCGGCCATGTCGTGCATCAGCTGCCAGCCGCCGATGGCAGTCTTGATGCCCACCGGCTTGCCGGTCAGGTCGCGCACCCGCTCGATGCTGTCGAGCAGTTGCTCCACATTGGCGATATCCCGGTGCCGGTTCGGGGAGAGGGAGTCCTGCCCCACGGGAATGCCCCGGATCATGGCGATTTCCGGCGTCACCTTGCCGGCCGGCAGCACCCCGCCCTTGCCCGGCTTGGCCCCTTGGGAAAGCTTGATCTCGAAGGCCCGCACGGTTTCGTGGGCAGCCATTTCCCTGAGTTTTTGCGGGTCCAGGTTCCCGGTGCTGTCGCGCACCCCGTACTTGGCGGTGCCGATCTGGAAGATGATGTCACAGCCGCCCTCCAGGTGATAGGGAGAAAGGCCGCCCTCGCCCGTATCCATCCAGCACCCCGCCAGGGCAGCCCCCCTGGAGAGGGCCTGGACGGCGGGTTTGGAAATGGCGCCATAGCTCATGGCGCTCACATTCACCAGCGAAGTGGCAACGAAGGGATGCTGGCACCAGCCTTCGCCGATCACCAGGGGCGGCGTGGGCAGCTTGTCCTCCTCCAGCACCGGAAAAGGGTCGTTCACGAAGATGATCGCCCCGTTTTCCTGGTTGTTGTAGGTAGAGCCAAAGCCGATGATGCCCCCCTCGTCCTTGGCCAGCCGGTAGACCCAGGCCCGGGTGGCCCGGTTGAAAGGCATCTCTTCCCGGTCGTTGAGAAAGAAATACTGACGGAAGTATTCCCCCAGGTGCTCGAAGAAGAAACGCAGATGGCCGATGACCGGAAAGTTGCGCAGCACCGTGTGGCGCTTCTGGGTGATGTCGCGCAGATACCAGAACAGCAGGCCCAGGAACAGGGCCAGGGCGGCAATCACCCCGATGCTGACGTGAAATACGCTCTGCAGACCGGACACGGCACATCCCCCTGACGGTAAAATCCCGGCTCAATCTAGCATACCGAGCCTGCCATGCCCATTGATTTCCCCGTCCCCCTGGAAGCCGAGATCGCCGCCAATGTCCGTGCCGCCCTGGCCGAGGATGTAGGTGCCGGCGACCTGACGGCCGAACTGATTCCCGCCGGCAAACCCGGCCAGGCCCGGGTCATCGCCCGGGAGGCTGCCACCCTGTGCGGCACTGCCTGGTTTGCCGAATGCTTCCGCCAGCTCGACCCCGGGGTGCGCATCACCTGGCACGCCCAGGACGGGGAGCGGATCCGCCCGGATCAATTGCTCTGCGACATCGAGGGCGAAGCCCGGGTGCTGCTGACCGGCGAACGCTCGGCCCTCAACTTCCTGCAGCTCCTCTCCGGCGTCGCCACCAAGACCCGCCACTATGCCGACCTGGTGGAAGGCACCCGGGCCCAGGTGGTGGATACCCGCAAGACCCTGCCCGGCCTGCGCCTCGCCCAGAAGTACGCGGTGCGGGTGGGCGGTGGCGGCAACCACCGGCTGGCCCTGTGGGATGCCATCCTGATCAAGGAGAACCACATCATGGCCGCCGGCAGCATCACCGCCGCCGTGGCCGCCGCGTTCCGCACGGCGGCGCAGTCCGGCGGCCGCTGCCGCTTCATCCAGGTGGAAGTGGAAAACCTGGCGGAACTGGAAGAGGCCCTGAACGCCGGCGCCCCGATGGTGCTGCTCGACAACTTCAGCCTGGAAATGCTGCGTCAGGCCGTGACCCTGAACCGGGAGCGGGCCATCCTGGAAGCCTCCGGCGGCGTCACCGAAGCCAACCTGCGGGCCATTGCCGAAACGGGAGTGGACCGCATCTCCATCGGCACCCTGACCAAGGACGTAGAGGCCCTGGACCTGTCCATGCGCTTCGTGATGTAGCCGGCCTCAGCGGACTCTTTTTCCGCCGCAGGAAACCTATACTGGAAGCAGAGGTCGGCGAACGACCTGGAAGGGAGGCCAAGATGCTGTTCATCCTGTTCTATGTGGTCGCCATCACCATCCTGATCCTGTACTTCACCGGCGTGCTGGCCCGCTACAACGCGGAATGGCTGGTGATCGCCCTGGCCATGACCGTCTTTCCCGCCGTCCTGCTGCTCTAGCTCCAGGACGTCTTCAGGTACCGCCCCGGGCTGCCAGGGTTTCGGCCATCTGCCGGGCAATGTCGGGATAGGCCTGGTCCACAAAGGGCGTATCGAAGCCCAGGTAGTCCATGGCCTGCAAGCCCCAGGCAAACCACTCGGCCTCGTCCTCGACCTGGAGGAAACGGGCCACCAGGTGGTCCGCCAGGATGGCGAGGGCAATCAGGGTTCTGACAGGCGGCGGTTCATCCTTGTCCTCCAGCAGGATGGGGTCGTGGTGGTTACGGATGGCGTCCAGTAAGGGCCCGGTCAGCTGCCACTCCGCTGCCAGCAGCGCTCCCACCACCACGTGACTGGTGCCGTGCTGTTCGTACTCCACCTCGGGCACGGGACGAGAGGCATGGTTGGCCCGGGCCAGGGTCTGCTTGTAATCAGGAAAGTGCTGCATCAGGATGGGAATGCCGCAATCGTGAAAAAGCCCGAAAGTGTAGGCATCCTCCGGGGCGATGCTGCGGCAATGACGCGTCAGGGCGGCACAGGTAACGGCATGGAGGTTGGATCGCTCCCAGAAACGCTCCATGCGAATGCCGGTGGAAAGGCTGCGCTCCAGCTCGATGCCGGCCACCATCTGGATCACCTGCTTGAGCCCCAGGATGGTCACCGCCTGCTGCACGTTCTGAACCTTGTGGCGCAGGGCAAATAGCGGGGAGTTGGCCGCCCGGATCATGGCGGCCGCCAGACTCACATCCCCGCTGATGAGGCGTACGACCCGGTGGAAATCCACGCTCTCGGCCCGGATCTCGGCCATCAGGGCCTGCAGCACCTGGGGACAGGGTGGAATACGGAGGCGACCGATGATATCGCCCAGAGCTTGGGCATCCAGAGTGGGCGGGCTGGGGGCCAGAACGGCACTCAGCAGGGGATCAGGGGCTTTTTCGGCATACACGGCGCTCTCCGTAGGTTCGCAGAAAGGCAAGCCGGCAGCCCGGGACCAGGGCCATGCCCTGGGCTTGTGGCAGTCCCGCCATCCTGGGACTCCAGCCCGGGAGTCCTGTAGATCGGTAACTTTGCGTCCCTGGCTTTCGCTCAGGTTTGCCTTTCTCGTTGCGGCGCACAAACTACCACCTTCGTATTAGAGCAGTCAAGATTCGCTCTCGTTTGCAAAATTGCGGCCGCCATAAAAAAAGCGGCCCGCAGGCCGCTTGTGCCGTGCCCCCTGGGTCAGATGTGCGCCACCATGTAGGCCTTGATGGCGGCCACGTCCGGGGCCATCACCTCCACCTTCTGGGGCAGCTTCTCGATGCCTTCCAGGGCGGCGGGGCGTTCCGGTTCCCGGCCCAGGGCTTCCTGGATGGTTTCGGCGAATTTCACCGGCAGGGCCGTTTCCAGCACCACCATCGGCACCCCGGCGGGCTGGGGGTATTCCTTGGCCACCTTGACGCCATCGGCGGTGTGGGTGTCGATCATCACGCCGTATTGCTCATACACGGCCTTGATGGTGGCGAGCCGGTCGGCATGGGCGCTCTTGCCGGAAACGAAGGCAAAGCCAGGCAGCTTGTCCATGTAGGGGGTACCGCGCAGGTCGAAGGCGCCGCCCTTGTCCACCTTGCTCCACAGTTCCCGCACCACGGCCGGGTCGCGGCCGACCAGGTCGAACACGAAACGCTCGAAGTTGGAGGCCTTGGAAATGTCCATGGAGGGACTGGAGGTGACGCTGGTTTCCGCCGAGGTACGTGGACGATAAACGCCGGTCTTGAAGAATTCGTCGAGCACGTCGTTTTCGTTGGTCGCCAGCACCAGTTGGGCAATCGGCAGCCCCATCTGGCGGGCGATGTGGCCGGCGCAGATGTTGCCGAAGTTGCCCGAGGGCACACAGAAGGAAACCTGCTGGTCGTTGTGCTCGGTGGCGGCGAAGTAGCCCTTGAAGTAGTAGACGATCTGGGCCAGCACCCGGGCCCAGTTGATGGAATTGACGGCACCGATCTTGTACCTGGCCTTGAACTCGGCGTCGTTGGAGACCGCCTTCACCACGTCCTGGGCGTCGTCGAACATGCCGGTGACGGCGATGTTGAAGATGTTTTCATCTTGCAGGGAATACATCTGGGCGCGCTGGAAGGCGCTCATCTTGCCGTGCGGCGAGAGCATGAACACCTTGACGTTGTGCTTGCCGCGCATGGCGTATTCGGCGGCGGAGCCGGTGTCGCCGGAGGTGGCGCCGAGAATGTTGAGGGTTTCGCCGCGCTTGTCCAGCACATACTCGAACAGGTTGCCCAGGAGCTGCATGGCCATGTCCTTGAAGGCCAGGGTGGGACCATTGGAAAGCTCCAGCAGGGCCAGTCTGCCCTTTTCGAGCCAGTGGATCGGAGTGATGTCGGCCGGATTGTCGCCGGGACGGGCGAAGCAATAGGTTTCGGCGGTGTAGGTCTTGTCCAGCAGGGCCTTCAGGTCGGCGGCGGGAATGTCGTCGATGTACTTGGAGAGGATGGCAAAGGCCAGGTCCGCATAGGAGAGCTTGCGCCAGGCATCCAGCTCGGCCCGGCTCACCTGGGGATAGGATTCGGGCAGGTAGAGGCCGCCGTCCGGCGCCAGGCCGCCCAGGAGGATGTCGCAGAAGGGAAGTGCGGGGGACTGGCCCCGAGTGGAGATGTAGCGCATGACGAAGACCGGAAAGCGGAAAAGCGGCGATTTTACCGCGCCCGCTCGCTTCCGGGCAGGCTCTGCCGCAATCCGGCCCCCAGGGCCAGGAGAAAATGGCCAAGGCCCAGCGCCACCAGTACCAGGCCGGGCAGTTCATGGCCCAGCAGGATGGCCAAGGCCGCCGCCAGGAACAGCAGGGCCCGCCCGGCTCCGCCCGCCGCCAGACGCTGGCGCAAGGTCGAGCGGGCCGGGGTTGCCGGTCCCGGATGACGCCAGACCGGCAACAACTGGCTCAAGGCCCCCAGCACCAGGGGCAGCAGGAAACCGGGGCCAAAAGCCAGGATGGTGGGTCGGGGCGCCAGCCGTTGAAAGCCGTGCAGCAAGCCCGCCACCTGCAAGGCCACAAAGCCCAGCACCGCCAGCAGCAGGCTTGCCGTGGCGCCGTCCCGCCACAAACAGGCAAACCCGAACTGGCGCTGCCAGTGCGCCAGCAGGCGCAGCACCGGATACACCAGCAGCAGCAGCCCTCCCGCCGCCAGCAAGGCCCCCGCCAGGGCGAGACGGTTGATCGGCGCCAGGGCGGTACCCACCGCCAGCATCAGCACGCTACCCGCCACCGACCAGAGGTAACGGCGCAGCCAGTGGCTGGCTTCCGGGTCAGTTCGGCCCAGGGCGGTGGGTAGCAGCAGGGGCAGAGTTCCCAAGGCGGCCAGACCGACGAACCCCAAGGTGTTCAGGTGCAGATGCAGACTGCGCAGGGGCCAGTAGGCTTCCGGCACCGCCAGAAGGGGTGGCACCACCAGCAAAGCCAGCACCAGGCAGGCCAGGGAAAAACCATACCAGCGCCAGCCGGGATGGGGGGTACCCAGGCAGGCCCGGGCCCGGCCCCGCATCCAAAGGATCAGCAGCAGAGCCAGAAGGGCCACCAGGGTGGAAAGAGGATGCAACAGCCAGCGGGGCCCCAGGCCCTGCAAGGTCAGCGCCACGCCGAGCCCCAACCCCTGGGCCAGCCAGGGTAGTGCCTGAAAGAAACGGTGGGGGGGCCCGGTGCGGGTCAGCACCGGGACGAAATGCAGCATCGCCCCAAAGATCAGGGGCAGGATGCCTCCGGCCACCAGCAGGTGGAAGGCGGCCACGGGCGACAGCCAGCCGCCGCCCCCCGCGGTCAGGGCCAGGGCGAAAGCAGCAAGAACGGCAAAGACGAGGGATGTCACGACGGTCCACCAGGAAACAAATGCGGAAAAACAGTACGGAAACAAAACGGGAGCCCGGAGGCTCCCGCAGTCTATGGCAGATACGCCATCGGCGTTTATCCTTAAAACCTCAGTTAAAC
>DDKS01000012.1 GCA_002340095.1 Betaproteobacteria bacterium UBA2592 | reverse complement strand
TGAATTTGTAAACACCCTCTCAGGTAGGTGACTCTTTCGCTTTCCTGGTCCCCCTGAACCGGTTTCCGGTAGGTTGCCAGGGCGAGCAGGTAGGCGAAATCCCCCTGGTTCTCACCATATTGACCTTCGGCACGGTAACTGATCGCCTCCTGTTGCAGTCCAGCCTCCGTGCGCAGGTTGCGCACGGTACTGGGAGGAACATCCCGCAATACTAGATTGATGATGCCAGCCGGGCCGGCAGACGGCATGTCGGGCCCCGGGTTGCGGATGATTTCAACGCGTTCGATGAGGTCCACCGGCAAGCGCAGGGCATCCTGGGGGGAATTCTGGCTGCCTGGAAGCGCTTCTCCATCGACCAGAATGGTGGGAGCGTAGCGATCCGCACCTTTGCCTTTCTTGCGCCGGTTTTCCGTATCGACGAATAGCCCCGTGCCCGGGAGTTTGCGCATCAGTTCGGCGAGGCTGCTGGCATCCAGTTCGTCCAGGGCCTGGCGGTCATAGACGATCTTGGTGGTGGAGGCATGACGGCGGGCGGCGTAAGGGTCGCTTTCCGCCACCACGCTGACCTCCCGAAGCTGGGCAGGATCTTCATCTGGCTGAGCCAGCGCAGGGATGGCCAGCAGGCCGACCAGCCAGGGGATGTTTTGTCTTACCAGAAGGGGCATGGCTCAGAAGCGGGTTTCCAGAGTCATGAAGACGGTGGGTTCAGAAAACTCGGTTTTCTTCTCGCCGGAACTAAAGCTGCCATCTGCCTTGTATTTGATCGTGCGCTCTTCCTTCTCCACGCTCAGCACGTTTTTTGCGATTAGTCGCAATTCCGTCGTGGGCGAGAGGATTTTGCCCACGTAGAGATCCAGCAGTGTCGCGGCCTGACGTGTCTTGTACTCAGCATCACCGTTCACATCGAGGGCACGGGTGGTGAAGGTGGGCTGATGGTTTACGTTGAAACCGGCAGACCATTTGCTGGGTTTGTGGCGCCAGTCCAGCCCCAGGTTGGTGGAGCGGGGGGGCAAGTCCTTGACTGCGCCGGTACCCACGTTTTTGACATCCACCCGGCCACGCATTTCAGCATGGTTGCCGGTCAGGGTCAGCTCGTGGGGACCTCTTTGAATCAACGGGATTCGCCAGTCCAGTTCGACCCCGTAAAAGTGTGCTTTGCCGACGTTGTAGGGGCGTTCGACGGTCTTCACGCCTTCCATCCGGGTTTCCTTCTGGATGAAATCATCCACGTTACGTTCGTAGAAGTTCAGCCCTGCGACTCCCCGTTTGCCCCAGAAGAATTTCTCTAGCCCCAATTCATAACCCGTGGCGGTTTCCGGTTTCAGTCCTGGATTGCCTCCCTTCCAGACACCCGCCTCCAGTTTTTCGTAAGGGTTGAGTTCGTCGTACTTGGGCAGGCGCTGGGTTCTGGCAGCGCTGGCGCGCAGGTTGAGGTCATCCAGTAGGGCCCAGCGGTAGTGCAGGGATGGGTTGGTGCCGGAGAGTTGGGTGTTACGGCTGAGATTGGTGTTGTCACGCGCTTCGCGCTCCACCTTTTCCAGGCGCACACCAGGGGTGATCCAATGCTTTTCTGCCAGGCGCCATTCATCCTGCAGGTAGAAAATGAAAGTCTTCTCGTCGATCTTGAAGTCGTCCTTGGCATCGCTCTTGTCTGCCCCATTCTCGATTTTGGTCTTGCTGTTCCGGTAGGCCGTGTCTCGCCATTCCACGCCCGTCTGGATCAGGTGGGGGCCGAGGGGCAGGCTGATGCCGGCGCCGGCATAGCTGTTCTGCTCCTTGAGTTCCTCGTTCTCATCGGTGGTCTTGTTGAGGCTGCCATTGGCTTTCCATTCCCGGGTCAGGGCCTTCTTGCTTTCCTTGGCTTCCTGGACCGCTGCCTTGACGTGCCACTCCCCCCAGGCGGCCTTGCCGTCATACCGGGCCGCCAGGCGGCTCACGTCATCATGCTTGTCTTCTTTCTTGTGCGTGGTCTTGTCCAGCGCCCCGGTACCCTTGGTGATGGTGTTGGGTTCGTTTTTCCGTTCGCTTCCTTTGGAAATGAAAGGGTCGATGGTCAGGCGGTCGGTGCCGATCTTCCAGATCAGGCGGGGGGCCAGCAGGGTTTCATCCTTCTTGACAGGGCGGCCTTTGGTTTCCTTGTTGTCTATGGTGCCGTCAGCCTTGAGTTTGTATTTTTCTTCCCGAATGTCTTCGGCTCCCACGGTGTGGGAAGCGGCCAGCAGTACATCCAGGTTGTTGAAGCTGCCACTCCATTGGGCGACCACGTCACCCACGTCCAGCTTGCCGTTCTTGCCGTAGGCAGCCCGCAGGCGGGTGCTGTTGTCGACCCGTTGCTTGAGCACGATGTTGATCGTGCCGCCGATTCCGTTGGCGTCATGGATGGCGCCCGGATTGCGGATGATTTCGATGCGTTCGATCATGTCGGCGGGCAGGCGGTCCACCTGAATCTGGCGCTCTTTCTTGGCCGATGGGATTGGTTCGCCGTTGATGAGGAACTGGGTATAGCCCTTATCCAGGCCGCGCATCCGCACATCTTTGGTCACGCCGGCAGGGCCGGTGAAGGTCATGCCGGGCAGGCGGCGGAGCACATCCCCTACGGTGGCGTCGCCATAACGCTCGACCTCCGTTTCCGAAATGGTGATTTTCTGGATGGCTGCATCCTTGCGGGCAATCTGGGCTTCGCGCTGGTCAGTGACAATCACCTCGGCGAGGGCACCATCGGCTGCCTGGGCAGGGTTTAGGGGGCTGGCCAACAGGGCGGGAAGCAGGTACGGCAGTGGGCACAGCCGTCGGCGCGGATTGAAATGGCAAGTCATGACCAAGCTCCTGGAAGTGATGAGTCCTGGCTGGCTTGCTCCGGCGCAACTGTGGCGGGCGGGAACTGGCTGGCTAGTTACAAACTGTAACGAATGATAACTGTTCTCAATTTTGTTGTATAGGGGCTGCTATGACTTTTTTACTAAAGCCAGGATCGGTTGCGCGCGGTTTCCTGGTTGACGACCGGCCCCAGGGGGCTCGGGTCGTAATCGCCTACGTGTTTAGCCAGGGGGTTGGGGAGCTTGGGCCTGGGCCAGTTCTGCTGCCGTGTTGATATTGCGAAAGGCGTCGGCCTCGTCGTCGAATGGCACTTGGATGGCCTTCAGGGTGCTGTACCACAGCTCGACCTTGCGGTTGCCTCTGGCCAGGTAGGTTTCCAGATGAGGTTGCAGTTCCCGGCGGCAGAGGCAGAAGACTGGGTGAGGCTGGGCAAAGGTCTTGGCCACGGCCAGGTCGGCATCTGCGGCTGTCAGGGCTTTTTCCAGGCGGGCAGCCAGATCCAGGGGCAGGAAGGGGGCGTCGCAAGGGGCTGTCAGTACCAGGGGGGTGGCCACCCGGCTCAGGGCGGCATGCAGCCCGGCCAGGGGGCCCGCAAAGTCGGGAATCAGGTCGGTGACGACCGGTGCCTGGAAAGGGGCACCCAGTTTTGCGTAGCATTCCAGGTTCTGGTTGGCATTGATGAGCAGGGTGTCTACTTGGGGGGCAAGTCTTTCCAGCACCCACTGGGCCATGGGTTTGCCTCCCATGAGTTGCAGTCCTTTGTCCTGGTTGCCCATGCGGCGCCCCAGGCCGCCCGCCAGGAGAATGCCGGTAATGCCGGGTTTCATGCAGGATTGCCTGAGCTGAGGGCTACCAGTTCCAGACCGTTGGGCCCGATCTGAATTTGTCCGGCACCATGGTCGCCGACGACCCGGTAGCGCTGGCTGCCTGCGTGGACTTCCACGCCCTCGTGCAGGGTTTCTTCGGCGACTACCCGTGCTTCCTGGGCGAGGGCGATCTTGTCGGCCAACTGCTTTTCTGTCTCCCTGAGCCGGGCGATTTCATCGGACAGGGAGGCCGCCGTGAGGCGGGCTTTGTCGATCATTTCCGGGCGCAATCGGCCCGGGTTGCGGCTGGCAAAATCAAGCAGCTTGCTGATTTCGAGCAACTGGGTTTCCAGGGTATCCCGCCGTTCAGCCAGTTCCCGGGCCTCTTTCTGCAGCGAGGGGGAGACCCCGATGTGGCAGGCGGTGGCGATGCGGTTGGGGGCGCCCAGCACCCGGGCAGTGATGGATAGCATGGCCTGGGCGCGACCGCCGATGATGTGGCCCCGCTTGCTCTTGCCGACTTTGATGTGGTGGCCAGCGGTGAGTTCGCATTGCATGGCCATGTCGTCGATGAAGATGCAGTCGCCGGCTTCGATGCGGACCTTCTGGGCATAGGCGGCCTGGAAGTTGTGGCCGCAGCGCAGGCTGTATTCGCTGCCACCCTTCTGGTCGATGCTGCCCAGGGCGCCTCCCTTGATGATGATGCTGCCGCCGGCTTCAAGGTGGGCATTTTCGACGACTCCGCCTACCTCGATGTCGCCGCTGGCCTTGACGGTCATGCCGGCGCTCACATCGCCCCGGATAACGACGCTGCCATCGAAATGGATGTTGCCGCTGGCCATGTTTACGGCCGGCAGGGTGAACACGGGCTCAACGATAACTCCATCCTTGACCAGCACCGGCTGGCCGGTTTGGGTGGCTTGCAGCAGGTCCGGGTTGTCGGGGCTGGGGGCTACGCCGGTGAGTTGGGGGGCGTACATCACCTCCTTGCCGGGCCGGGGCGGGATGGGCGCGCCGAGGACATTGGCGCCGGGGGTGCCGGTGGTCGCCCGATGACGCAGCATGAGCGGATCGCCGGCATGGACGACCTGGATTTCCCCCAGGTCCCGGTAGTCGACCTGTCCCGATTCCTTGACCCGCGGCACCCGGGCGCGCATCTCTGGCAGCAGGCTTTCGAAATGGCCGTCCTCTCCGTGGATGGGGGGGCGGCCGCGGGCGATGGGTACTGCGGCGGCCTTGCCGGCGGCGATGGCTTGATTGATGGCGTCCAGGCAGATGCCCTCGGTGATGCCCTTTTCTGCCAGGGCCGCCAGCACTTGGTTTTTGGTGATCGGGGCACCGCCCTGGGGTGGGATGATATCCAGGGTGGCCTCCATGCCGTCTCGGGAAATTTGGATGTCCAGGCTGGCATCGACACACTCGGCCAAGCGCAGGGCTGCTACGGGACGCCCCGAGTTGTAATGGCTAAGCAGCAGGGTGGCGGCGGTGGGCAGATAGCGCAGTGCCCCGTAACCCAGTGTTTCTATCCGGGCCCGCAGCCAGGCTTCGTCGATCGGGGCGGCCTGGGCCTGGGGGGTTACTGTCGCGATCAGGGCGGTGCCAGCCTCGTCCATCTGTAGCTCCAGTCCCGCGCCCTGTCCGTTTTTCTCGCTCATGCAATCCTCCTCCCAGGATCTGTCTGCCGTGTCTATTGTTTTATGGCTTCATCGCGGCTCGTCATTATCCGGGTCTACGGCCGGAATGCCGGAATCTGGAGGGGCGCTTCCGGGAGGACGGGACGGCGAAGTTGCGGGTTTCCCGTTCCGCTCCGTTACACTTGCGGTCTCATTCAACTTTGAGGGACTGGCCATGGCCGATACCAAGGAACTGATCATTGAAGACCTGCGCGTGGGCGAGGGGGAGGAGGCCAAGGCTGGCCAGCATGCGTCCGTGCATTACACGGGTTGGCTCACCAACGGCAGCAAGTTCGACTCCAGTCTCGATCGGGACGAGCCCTTCGTCTTTCCCCTTGGCGGTCGGCGGGTCATCCAGGGCTGGGATGTGGGCGTGCAGGGTATGCGGGTTGGTGGCCTGCGCAAGCTGACCATTCCTCCCGAGATGGGCTACGGCCGGATGGGCGCGGGCGGGGTGATTCCTCCCAACGCCACCTTGGTGTTCGAAGTGGAACTACTGGAAATCCTGTGAGCGAGGGTGGCAAACCCCGGCGAGTACGGGTGCCGGTTCCGGGGCGCGGTGGTGCGGGACGCCCGGCCGACAGGCAGGCTGCGCCTACGCAATCGCTCGCCGGGGTCCGGGTTTCCAAACTGCTGGCCGAACGGGGGCTCTGCTCCCGGCGCGAGGCGGATGCCTACATCGAGCGGGGCCTGGTATTCGTGAATGGGGTGCGGATCACCGAACTGGGAACCCGAGCCCCGGCGGATGCAGAGGTGACGCTGGCTGCCGAGGCCAAACGCAATCAGGCCCGTCAGGTCACCATCCTGCTCAACAAACCCGTAGGCTTCGTGTCCGGGCAGCCGGAACCCGGTTACGAGCCAGCCGTGGTGCTGATCCGGACAGAGAACCACTGGCGTCAGGAGGGCGACCCGGAGTTCGATCCCCGCCACCTCAAGGGGTTGGCCCCGGCCGGTCGGCTGGACATCGATTCCACCGGACTCCTGGTGTTGACCCAGGATGGCCGTATTGCCCGACAGTTGATCGGCGAGGACTCCGGGGTCGAGAAGGAATATCTCGTGCGGGTGGAAGGACAGTTGATCCCGGGGGGGCTGGAGTTGCTGCGCCATGGCCTGGCCCTGGACGGCAGGCCCCTGCGCCCTGCCCGGGTGGAGTGGCAAAACCGGGATCAGCTCCGCTTCGTCCTGCGTGAAGGCCGAAAGCGCCAGATCCGCCGCATGTGCGAACTGGTGGGGCTCAAGGTCGTAGGGTTGAAGCGGGTGCGCATGGGTCGGGTGCGACTGGGGGACCTGCCCGCCGGGCACTGGCGCTACCTGCGCGAAGGGGAAACGTTCTGATCCTGCGCCCACAAAAAACGCCATCCGGGGATGGCGTTTTTTGTGGGGCTGTACCGGGCTTATTCGAAGCGCACGGTGGGCGTGTCCTGCAGCAGTTCCAGCAGGGCCAGTTGTTGCCGGGCCTGGGCCTGGAAGCGGGGTTGCTGGGACGGGCTCAGGGGCAGGGCGGTGGGTACGGCGACGGAGAGAGGATTCACGGCACTGCCCTTGATGTGGAACTCGTAGTGCAGGTGGGGGCCGGTTGCCCAGCCAGTCTTGCCCACATAGCCGAGGATGTCCCCCTGGCTGATCCGGCTGCCTTTCTTCAGCCCTTTGGCAAAGCCGTTCAGGTGGGCGTAATAGGTCTGGTAGCCGCCGGCGTGGGAGAGGATCACCAGGTTGCCGTAGCCGCCTCGTTTGCCAGCGAATTCGACGACGCCGTCCCCCGTGGCGCGTACGCGGGTGCCGATCGGGGCGCCATAGTCCACCCCCTTATGGGCCCGCCAGGTATTGAGGATGGGATGAAAGCGCATGGAGAAGCCGGATGTGACCCGGGAAAATTCCAGGGGAGAGCGCAGGAAGGCTTTCTTGCGGCTCTTGCCGGCGGCGTCGTAGTAGGCGCTCTTGCCGTCCTGCTCGAAGTGGAAGGCCTGGTAAGTCTTGCCGTCGTTGATGAATTCCGCGGCCAGAATGCGTCCGCTGCGGGCAGGCTGGCCATGGTGGTACTGCATTTCGTAGACGAGGCTGAACCGGTCGCCCCGGCGCAGGTCCCGGTGGAAGTCGATGTCGCTGGAGAAGATCTCCGCCATCTGGATGGCGATGCTGTCGGGAATCCCGGCCGCGTCCGTGGCGCCGAACAGGCTGCTGCGGATCTCGCCGGACTTCATCACCTGGTGGGTTTCATAGTGCAGGGTGTGTTCGCTCAGGCGCAGCATGCCGCCCTTGCGCTCGATGACTGCGACCGTCTCGCCGCCAGCCATCGGCACATGCAGGTTGACCAGCTCGCCGCTGGCCGTGGTGCGGGCGGAAACGGTCCGGCCTGCGACCAGTTGCCGGTGCAGGTGGCGGGCTTCGGGGCTGGATAGGATGAAGCGCTGGGCTTCGTCGTCATGTATTCCCAGGCGTGCCAGGAGGCTGCCGAAGGTGTCGCCCCGTTCGATGGTTTCTTCCCGAAAGAACAGCTCCGGGCCTTCCTGGAGCGGAAGCCGGGCCTGAATCTGCAGTTGCTCCACCACCTGCTGCTGGCCTCCGGGGGGCGGGCTGGCAACGGGAACTGCGGTGGCGGCCACCATGCTCAGGGCGGAGAGACTGCCCAAGGCGGCAAGAGCCCAGCGGTGGCGAATCAGGCGTTCGAGGAATCGGGTTCGGTGGTTTAGAATGCGGCGCTTGATCATTGTTTTATTGGGACTGGCCGGTGAATCCCGGGATTCTAGCAAAGCATCCGCTCCTGCGGTCCCCAAAAATGACGGAGAAATTGTAAATGTCGGATCTGGAGAGCAGCCTGCGCCTCATCAAGCGCGGATGCGACGAGTTGCTGGTCGAATCGGAACTGGTGGAAAAGCTCAAGACGGGCCGTCCCCTGCGGGTCAAGGCCGGGTTCGACCCGACGGCGCCGGACCTGCACCTGGGGCACACGGTCCTGATCAACAAGCTGCGCCATTTCCAGGAACTCGGGCACCAGGTGCTCTTCCTGATCGGCGATTTCACCGGGATGATCGGCGACCCCAGCGGCAAGAACGTCACACGTCCGCCCCTGTCCCGCGAGCAGGTGCTCGAGAATGCCCGGACCTACAAGGAACAGGTGTTCAAGATTCTTGATCCGGAGCGGACCGAGGTGGTCTTCAATTCCACCTGGTTCGACACTATGGGTGCCGCCGGCATGATCCGGCTGGCCGCCCAGCACACGGTGGCACGCATGCTGGAGCGAGACGACTTCTCCAGGCGCTATGGCAATGGCCAGCCCATCGCCATCCATGAATTCCTCTATCCCCTGTGTCAGGGCTACGACTCGGTGGCACTCAAATCGGATGTGGAACTGGGCGGTACCGACCAGAAATTCAACCTGCTGGTCGGGCGCGAGCTCCAGAAGCATTACGGCCAGGCGCCCCAGTGCATTCTCACCGTCCCCCTCCTGGAAGGGCTGGACGGCGTCAACAAGATGTCCAAGTCCCTCGGCAACTATGTGGGCATCTATGAATCGCCCCAGGAGATCTTTGGCAAGCTCATGTCCATTTCCGATACGCTCATGTGGCGCTACTTCGATCTTCTTTCCTTCAAAAGCGAGGCCGAGATCGCAGCCTACCGGCGAGGGGTGGAAGAAGGGCGTAATCCCCGCGACGTCAAGGTTGCCCTGGCCCAGGAAATCGTGGCCCGCTTCCATGGGCAGCCGGCCGCTGCAGCGGCACTGGCCGATTTCGAAGCCCGCTTCCGCCAGGGGGCGATTCCCGAGGAAATGCCCGAGTTCGAGCTCCAGGCCGACACCCCGGCGGGCCTCCCCATCCTCCAGGTACTCAAGCAGGCGGGCCTGACGGCCAGCACCTCCGAGGCCATGCGGATGATTGCCCAGGGCGGGGTCAAGATGGATGGCGAAAAAGTGAACGACAAGAGCGTGCTGGTCCCGGCGGGAAACACCCTGGTGCTGCAGGTGGGCAAGCGCAAGTTTGCCCGCATCACGGTCAAGTGATTGTTTTTCAGGAGGTGGCGGCACTTTTCCGGATTTTCTCCGGGAAAATGTCGCCGAATGAGTTGACACTTCGTTCCATTGCTGTAGAATGCGGCCTTCGTTGCTGCTGAGGCGGCTCAAAAAATCCAGTTTAATCAATGGGTTAGTTGGGTTTTTGGGGTGCTTGGGTGGTGGCGGA
>DDKS01000011.1 GCA_002340095.1 Betaproteobacteria bacterium UBA2592 | reverse complement strand
CGTCATTCGTGCGATTGCCCTGCGCCGGTCCGTAACGGCGGTGACAGTCTGCACGGGGGGCGGCAACATGAGGGTGTATTCGCGCCGCAGGTCATGGCCACAGCCCACATGGATGGCCAACTGCAGAATGGGTTCGGTCACGGGCCGGAAACTGCGCAGGCGCAGCACCTTGCCCTGCAGGGAAAAGCCGCCCTGCCGGAGCCAGGGCAGATCATGGCCCGGATCCACGAGACGGAAACATTCGGCACTGACGAACTGTCCCTGCTCCAGATGCACGGGAAACTCGGCGCTCAGCACCTCTCCCAGGCGACTGGCCGTGCGGATTTCTCCCAGGCCCAGAGCCAGGGCCGGACTGGAAAAGGCCATGGCCAGAACCCAAGACCAGGCCAGAAAGCTGGACTCAGGCCTCATGTCGCGCCTCCCGGGCCGGCAAATCCGGACTCCCCATTCCGCGCCTGTCAATCCTGTTTTCCATCCGAATAAATCGCCTCATCCAAAGTTGCCACCCATTCCGGCCGGTAAACCAGCATGAGCGTCAGCACCATACCCGAAATCCAGGCCTCGGAAAAACCCAAGAGCAAGTAGTAGGGCAGATACTCCTCGAGCAGATAGGCCCAGGGATACACCTCATGGAAGCCGTAAAGCAGGGTGAAGGCGAGCCCCACCCCCATCACCACCAGCGCCGAAGCGAAAAAACCCTTGAGGAACACGAAAATGAAGAAGTGGGATGGGAAAAGCCGGTCGACCGTCCGCCGCAGGAAGAGGCTCAAGGCTACCCCCACTCCCACCATCAGCAGCGAATTCAGGGCAAAAGCCGTCAAATCGAGGGCACCGTTCAGGGTGATGCCGAGCAGGACCAGATTGAGCCCGACGAAGGCGAGCGGCACATCGAACACCAGGGTGAACAACATGATGCCGGTAAGGTGCAGGTCCAGCCCCGGCTTGATGCCTGCCTTCATGCTCCAGATCAAGACCAGGGAGACGATCATCCCCAGCCAGACATTGAAATGGCTGCCCTCCTGCAGCCAGCCCCAGTCGGCGCGCCGCAGGGCCAGCCCCATCAGGGGCAGCCAGACGATCCAGGCCAGCCAGTACCAGGCCTCTCCCAGCAAACCTTGCGGCAGATTCATGCGCCCCTACTCCCAACAAAGCCGATGCAGGCCACTCTCCCGGCCCTGCTGCTGCCAGGCAAGCAGTTGCAGAGCCATGCCATCCGTGGCGGCCGCCAGGGCACGCACCCCGCCTGCTGCATCGGGGCTGGGGGCCGGCTCCTGCTGGGCAAAGACCCGGTCATCCACCACCGCCCCCCCGGGCTGGCGCAGCTTGGCCCGCAGCACCAGCACGCCGGCGCTCGAGGCGGGAGCGTCAAAGACCTGTTCGAAGCGCCGGAGCTCCAGGCTGGTGATGCACTGGCTCACCGGCCCGCCGTCGGGCCAGAACAGGCGGGATTCCAGGCGCCGCTCCAGCAGATCGCCCGGCAGACTGGCCCAGCGGGACTGGGCATATTCCATCACCCGTGCGGGATCCGCGTAAGCCAGACGGTAGCGCATGGCCCGCTCCTCGAAGGGCCCTGTGGCCAGGACGGAAAAACGCCAGGGTCTGGCGTTGCGGGGCACCCCGCCTTCCCCTCCCCCCAGGTCGTACTGGACAACAGGCCCCTGGCCATTGCGATAGGAAGCGGGGCCAGCGCAGGCAGCCAGGCCAAGGACGATCAGGAAACCGGCAAGCAGACGCACGACAAGCTCCTTAAGGACGCGGGGTTGCAGGAGGAGAAAAGCCGGGCTCACCAGGCCCGGGCAGTCCGGGGGGAGAGCCGAAGACGAGGCTCTGGGGCGCCTCTTCGAGCAGTTGCAGGACACGGTTCAACTGCCGCGAGGTGGCGGTCAGCTCCACCGTCATCTCATGAATGCGCGGCATCAGGTCGCCGCCGCCCGGGGACGAGGCCGGCTCACCGAGGATGCCTTCGATGCGGGCGGAAACGCCCTGGAGCTGAGTCACCAGTTTCCGGGTTTCCCCCATCAGGGGGGCCGACTCGCGGACAGCGGCAGAGACATGGGCCACGTTTTCATCGGAAAGCAGCTTCTGCAGCTGCGCCAGGCTGCCGTTCATCCGACCGCTGGCCATCTCCAGATTCGCCAGGGTCCGCCCCAGATACTGGCGGTTCTGGCTGCCCATGACCTGGTTGGCATTGGCGAGAAAATCCTGGATCTGCTCCAGCACCTGGGGCAAGGAGTCCTCCAGCTGATCCATCAAGGAAGGACGCATCATGATCCGGGGCGGATCCCCGGCCAGGGCTAACCGGTCCGTGCCGCCATCCTCCAGCAGCACATGGGCGATACCCGTCACGCCCTGATAAGAAAGCTTGGCCGTGGTGCCCCGGGTCAGGGGTACGAGTTTTTCGACTTCGGCGAGAATCAGGATGTTACTCACATCATCAGGGTCAAGACGGATATCCAGCACCTTGCCCACCCGGATGCCCCGGTAACGGACCTGAGCCTGTGGATTGAGGCCGCTGACATTCTCCTTGGTGACCACCAGCACCTGCCGGGTATCCTCCCGGCGCTCGCTGAACAGGTAAAGAGACAGCACGGTCGCCAACCCGAGCACCAGGGTGAAGAGGCCTGCCATCAGGGCGTGGGAACGATTTTCCATAAGCTCCTTGTCATGGAGAGTGCGGAGGGCGGTAATTTTCGAAAAACTGGCGGACGACCGGATGATCCACCCGCACCACCTGATCCAGGGGCCCCTGCACCAGGATGCGCTGTTCGGCCAGCACCGCCACATCGCTACCCAGGCCGTAGATGGTATCGATGTCGTGGGTCACCAGCACCACGGTGAATCCCAGAGAGGCCTGCAGGTTGCGGATCAGGCTGACGAAATTCTGGCTGCGCACCGGATCCAGACCTGCCGTAGGCTCGTCGAGCAGCAGCAGTTCCGGCTCCAAGGAAAGAGCCCGGGCCAGCGCCACCCGCTTCACCATGCCGCCCGACAGTTCGGCTGGCATCAGACCGGCATGCTTGGGCTCCAGTTCGACCATGGCCAGCTTGAGCAGCACCAGCTCGCGGATCCACTCCTCGTCGAGGAAACGCAGCTCCCGCAGAGGGAAGGCGATATTGTCATACACCGAGAGGGCGGAAAACAACGCACCGTGCTGGAAGAGCATACCTAGACGCCGGCGCACGTCCCGCTGGCGGATGGGGTCCGGATCGTGCAGGTCGGTGCCGAACAGACGCACCTTGCCCCGGCTTGGCCGCAGCAAGCCGAGGATCTCCCGGAGCAGGGTAGTTTTACCGCTGCCCGACCCCCCGACCAGGGAAATCACCTGTCCCGCCTCGACCCGGAAGGACAGATCCCGGTGGATCACCACATCCCGGTACTGGCTCCAGATGCCTTCCATGAGGATGACAGGCATACTCATGGTCAGCCGGGCATCCCCACATTGCGCGTGAAGATGGCAAAAATCGCATCCACGATGATCACCAGGGTGATGGCCGTCACCACGGAAGCCGTGGTACGCATGGAGAGGCTCTCGGTATTGGGCCGCACATGGAGGCCGAAGTGGCAGGCCAGCAGTGCGATCAGGAAGCCGAACACGGCCCCCTTGGCCAAACCGATCCACAGATTGGCGATGGGCACGGCCTTGGGCAGCATGGAGAAAAAATAGAAGAAGGAAAAATCCAGTTGCAGCTGCGCGGCCAGGGCGCCTCCGAGCAGGGCCGAGGCGGACGACCAGACCACCAACAGGGGCATGGCCAGCGTCAGGGCCGCCACCTTGGGCAACACCACCCGGATGGTACGGGATATTCCCAAGGTTGACAGGGCATCGATTTCCTCGGTCACTCGCATCACGCCGATCTGGGCAGTCATGGCCGAACCGGAACGGCCCGCCACCAGCACCGCCACCAGCACCGCCACCAGCACCGGCCCCAGTTCGCGGATGATGCTGATGCCCAGTATGTTCACAATGAACAGATCGGCCCCGAAGGTCTTGAGCTGCAAGGCCGAGAGATAGCTGATCGTGATACCGATGAGGAAGCCCACCAGGGCCGACACCGGCAGGGCCTGGACGCCGGCCTTGTAGATGTTGGCGGAAAATTCCTTCCAGGGAAGCTCCCGGGGATGGCGGCAAAGGAACAGCATATCCAGCACCAAGCGGCCGTAGAGCTCGATGACCCCCACCAGGTTGTGACATACCGCCAGACTCAGGCGCCCCAGGCGGATCAGAGGAGACTGACGGTAGCTGGGCAGTTCGAGCTTTTGCGCGGGCACGGCAGCCACCCGCTCCAGGGTGGAACGCACCGGCGCATCCGCCTGCAAGTGCTCCGGCCAGCGCCGGCCCCAGGCCCGCCAGATCAGGACCGCCGCCGCGCTATCGAGGCGGCATACGCCACGCAGATCCCAGGACTGACCGGCCCCGCAGGCAGCCAGGCGCTCCCGCAGTTCAGCCTCGGCCTCCATCAGGGATGCCAGGGTCCACTCCCCCGCCAGACTGACCCCGTTTCGGGGATCTTGAAGCAGTACTGGCGCCGTCATTCCCTCAACGCCCCCGCGTGCTTCCGGGCGCCTTGACCCGGAACTGCACCCCAAGCCGGCGCCAGGCCAGACTCTCCTCGTTCAAGGCAGCCCCTGTCCAGGGATTGCTTTCCAGCCACCGGCCTGGCAGCTCCAGAGTAAAGCCTTCGGTCGAATGCCGCACCGAATAATCGGGCAGCTCCCGATCGTCCCGGGTCCGGTGCAGGAGAACCGCCAAGCGCAGGCAGAAGATCAGGCGCCAGCCGGGATCCCCTGGCGGCAGGGCCGCCAGCTTTTCCAGCTTGCCCCGGTGCCCGAGCACCAGGGTGGCCAAGCGGGCCTGATCCTTGTTCGAAAAGCCCGGCATGTCGGCAAAAGTGAGGATGTAGGCCCCATGCTTGTGGTAGCCGTTATGGGCCACGGATATCCCGATTTCGTGCAAAGAAGCAGCCCAGCCCAAAAACAGGGAGTCCTGCTCATCGAGCGCCGGCCCCGACAACTGCGCCAGAATGGCCAGGGCTGTCCTGCGCACCCTGGCAGCCTGCTTTTTCTCGACCTGATAGCGCCGCATGAAGTGCTTCACCGTGGCATCGCGCATGTCATGCTGGTGAAACCGTCCGAGCAAGTCATACAGCACACCGAGACGCAAAGCCCCATCCGCATAATTCATGCGTTCGATTCCGAACTCCTCGAACACGGCCATCAGGATGGCAAGCCCTCCCGGCAAAACCGGCAGACGGTCAGGGCGTACCCCCGGCGCATTGAAATGATGAATGGACCCCGCCTTGACCAGCATGCCGGCGAGTTTTTCCAGTCCCTCCCGGGTAATACCGGTCACCCCGCCAGGGTTGAGCCCGTTGAGTTCCAGCAGATCCGCAGCCGCCCTGGCAGTTCCCGACGACCCCACCGCCTCCTTCCACCCCAGTTGCAGATAGTCATGGGCAATCAGTTCGATCTCCTTGGCCGCAGCCACCTGGGCTTCCCGCAGGCGCTTCTTGTCGATCTGGCCATCCGGAAAATAACGCAGGGTATAGCTGACACAGCCCATGTACAGGGACTCGGTCAGCATCGGGTCGGACTTCTTACCGATGATGAATTCGGTCGACCCCCCGCCAATATCCACCACCAAGCGCTTGTGCGGCACGAGGGGCAGGGAATGGATCGCCCCGATGTAGATCAGGCGGGCTTCTTCCCGACCGGCAATCACTTCGATGGGAAAACCCAGGGCAGCCTCTCCCTGGGCCAGAAATTCCCGGGCATTCTTGGCCACCCGCAGGGTATTGGTCGCCACCGCCCGCACCGCCCCGTCACTCAAGCCCCGCAAACGCTCACCAAAACGCCGAAGTGCCTCAAGCCCCCGGGCCTGAGAGGCTTCATCCAGCATTTTCTCCGGCGTCAATCCACTCGCCAGGCGCACCGTCTCCTTGACGGAATCCAGTGGATAGATCTGATCCTCCACCACCCGCCCGACCTGTAGGCGAAAACTGTTGGAGCCCAGATCCACTGCGGCAATGGTTTCGTATTCCATCAATTTCGAACCAGAATTGGGACGCGCAATTCTATCACTCCCCCATGATGCTTCATTCCAGCACACCTTCTCCTGGTGCACAGTCGGTGCTGCGGGGTTTGAAGAATGGGGGTTTGATGGAGTGGTGG
>DDKS01000043.1 GCA_002340095.1 Betaproteobacteria bacterium UBA2592 | reverse complement strand
TGATGGCCCAGGAATGAAAAAGGGGGCTTGCGCCCCCTTTGTTCTGATCCTAAAAACCTCACCACAGAGACACAAAGACACAGAGAGTTTCAAAAAAAACAATGGCTTGCATTTTCTTCCACGCGCACCCAGAAAGTGACCTGGCCCTCCAGGACAAGTCTTTGTTTTTCCTCGGCGTCTCTGTGCCTCTGTGGTTTAACTGGGGTTTTAAGGTTCACTTGTACTCCCGCCACTCGGGCGGGGTTTCGTCATGGTCCCCGTGGGGATGGCGCTCCCAGGCATGGACATAGGCTTCCTGGGAGTGCTTCAGGGGGCGCTCCGGTGCTGCCAGGTTGTGCAGCTGGGTTTCTTCCACGTAATAGATGAGGGCCCGCATCAACTTGCTCATCAGGGTGTTGTCCAGGTGGAAGCCCTTGTCCTGGAGCCGGCTTTCCAGTTCTTCCAGGGTATGCTCGCGCAGGTCATAACCCACCTGCACGGCGCGCTTTTCCAGTCTGGGCTCGACTTCCACCCGTTCCACCTGCTGCAGGTGGTCCACCGCCTCGGGCAGTTGTCCGGGCGGAAACCTGGAAAACAGGATCTCGCGTCGTTTGTACAGATCCTGGACGCTCATGGCGGCTTCCTCCTGAAGGGCGGGTCAGCCCCCGGGGCTGACCCGGGTCATTTGCCAGCGCTGGGGGCTCCCTGGATGATCTGCAATCCCTTGAGCAGGTTCATGGCCTGCTGGAACTGATAGTCGCTCGGGCTGGCATATTCGAGGCGGACCGGCGTGTCATCTTCCTCCCGGGTATTGCCATTGCTCTTGCGGGCGGGGGGGGATTTCTTGTCCTGGGGCTTGGCCGCTTCCTTGCCGGTTTCCTTGTCGTTCTCCAGGTGGCCTTCCAGATCCACTTCGCGTAGCTGCATGGATTTCTGGCCGTTGGCCTTTTCCTCCACCTGGATGTCGGGCTCGATGCCCTTGGCCTGGATGGAGCGGCCGCTGGGCGTGTAGTAGCGGGCTGTGGTGAGCTTGATGGCAGCATTGCCGGGCAGGGGCAGCACGGTCTGGACCGAGCCCTTGCCGAAAGACTGGGTGCCCATGATGACAGCGCGCTTGTGATCCTGCAGGGCCCCGGCGACGATCTCAGAGGCGGAAGCCGAGCCTCCGTTGATGAGTACCACCATGGGCACGGTCTTGACGGCGGCGGGCAGGTCCTTGAGGGGATCGTCCCGGGTGCCGCGCAGGTAATCCTCGGGGATGGCACGGTATTCCTGCTTGGCGTCCGGGGTGCGGCCATCGGTGGAGACCACCTTGGTGTCCGGCGGCAGGAAGGCGGCGGAGACGCCGACAGCGCCGTTGAGCAGACCGCCCGGGTCATTGCGCAGGTCCAGCACCAGGCCCTTGAGGTTGCCCTGCTTGTAGAGCTCGTTCAGATGCTTGGCCAGGGATGGCACGGTGTTTTCCTGGAACTGGGTGATGCGCACCCAGCCGTAGCCGGGCTCGACCAGCTTCGACTTGACGCTCTGGACCTTGATGATTTCCCGGGTCAGGGTGATCTCGAGGGGCTTGGCTTCCCCCTTCCGGATGATGGAGAGGCGGATCTGGGTCTTGGGCTTGCCGCGCATGCGCTTGACCGCCTCGTTCAGGGTCAGGCCCTTCACCGGGGTGTCATCGAGCTTGAAGATCAGGTCGCCAGCCTTGAGTCCGGCCCGGTAGGCCGGGGTGTCCTCGATGGGGGAGACCACCTTCACCAGGCCGTCTTCCATGCCGACCTCGATGCCCAGGCCACCGAACTCGCCCTGGGTGCCCACCTGCAGTTCCTTGAACGACTCGGGGTCCAGGTAGGCCGAGTGGGGGTCCAGGTTGGAGAGCATGCCGGAGATGGCGTTGGCAATCATCTTCTTGTCTTCGACGGGCTCCACATAGCCCTGCTTGATGGCATTGAAGACTTCGGCGAAGGTGCGCAGTTCTTCCACCGGCAGCCCCGCCCGAGCGTCCTTGTTGGCGAAGGCGGGCATCTGCAGGCTGATGAGGGTGCCGGCAACGAAGCCGCCGAGCACGAGGCTGATGGACTTGAACTTGCTCATTTGAGAGAAACCCATTTCATGGGGTCGAGTGCTTTACCCTGATGGCGGAGCTCGAAGTATAAACCGGATTCCTGGTTGCCACCGCTGTTGCCCACGGTGCTGATGGTCTCGCCGCCCTGGACCCGGTCGCCCACCTGCTTGAGCAGGGAATCGTTGTTGCCATAGACGGTCAGGTAGCCGGCACCGTGATCGATGATCATCAGGTTGCCGAACCCCCGCATCCATTCTGCATAAACCACCTGGCCGTTGGCCACGGCCTTGACCTCGCTGCCTTCCCCGGCCCGGATGAACAGTCCTTTCCAGGTGCTGCCGCCTTCCCGGGCGGCGCCGAAGCGGCCTACCACCTGGCCCCGGGCCGGCAGGCGCAGCTGGCCCTGCAACCGCGCGAAATTGCCGCTGGTGGCCGTGGGCAGGTGGCGGTTTTCCGGACCGGTGCCGGCTGGTGGGGTTTTCTGGCCCGGAGCGGCGGGGCGGGGCGGGGGCGGTTTCCGGGCCTGTTCGGCCAGCAGTCGGGTGAGCCGGTCCACCAGATTGGCGAGGCGCTTCTCGTTGCGTTGCAGGTTGCCGATTTCCTGCTTCTGGGCTTTCACCTTGCTGGCGATCTGGTTGAGGATCTTCTGGCGCTCGGCGCGCTGCTTGAGCAGTTCTGCATGCTGGGCCTTCTGTTCCGCTTCCACTTCCGCCAGTTCTGCCGCCCGGTTGCGGGCATCCTCGGCCAGGGCCTTCTGCTTCTTCAGGGTGAGGCGCATGTCGCCCAGCAGTTCCGTGCGGGCGCGGGCAATGGTGGAAAGGTAGTACAGGTCCCGGGCCAGCTGGTTGGGGTTGTCGCCATTGAGCAGCAGTTGCAGGGCGTCGGGGGAGCCCTGGATGTACTGGCGGTACAGCAGCCGTTCGAGCTGGCTCTGCTGCTGCGCCAGGGTGCCTTCCAGCTCCCGGGACTGGCGTGCCATCTCCTGCAGGGTGTTCTGCAGCCGGGTCTGGTCCCGCTTGAGGCCCAGCAGCTTGCGTTCACCATCGGAAATCTGGCGCTCCACCTGCTTGAGCTGGTCGGCGGCGTCGGCCTGGGATTCCTCGCTGGCGGACAATTCCTTGCGCAGGTTGTCGATGCGGCTGCGCAGCTCCTTCAAGTCCTCCCGCTTGTCGGCCACCTCGCTGGCGGTCTGGGCCATCCCTGCCAAAGGCCAGACGCATGACAACAGGCACGCCAGAAGGGCGCAGCGCACGGGATGGCTGGAGTAAGACATGCTTGCCTTGTCCTCAGGGGCGGAGTCCGGGGCACGGCCGATGGGGCGGGGGCAGCCCGATGAACGCGTGGCCGTAAAAGAAACTATTCTATAATGCTCCGTTATTCACCAGTGAATCCCTATCGTGCATCCACCCGAATTCAGCTTGCCGGAAAAACAGGAACACATCGAGACAGCGGCCCGGGCCCTGAAATCGATCGCTCATCCGCTACGGCTCAAGATCCTCTGCGTCCTCGGCGACCAGGAAGCCTGTGTCCAGGAAATCGTCGATGTGGTGGGGACTTCCCAGAGCAACATTTCCCAGCACCTGGCCATCCTGCGGGAGAAGGGGGTCCTGCTCACCCGCAAGGACGCCAACCGGGTCTTCTACCGGGTGGGGGATGGCCGCATCCTGCAACTGATCGCCATGATGCGCGAGGTTTTCTGCGGCGTATCCCCCCCCTGAAACAACAAGGAGTTCAAGTCGTGCCCATGGAGTTCATTCAGAACAACATCATCACCATCGCCATTGCCGTCATCAGTGGCGTGATGCTGGTCTGGCCTTCCTTCCGCCGTGGCGGCAAGATCATCAACCCCACCGAGGCCACCTGGCTCATCAACCGGGAGGATGCCCTGGTGGTGGACGTGCGCGAGGCGCACGAATATGCCGTGGGCCATCTGCCGGATGCCCGCAACATTCCCCTCAAGGATCTGCAGGCCCGGGCCTCCGAGCTGGAGTCCCACAAGGACAAGCCCCTCATCCTGGTGTGTGCCTCGGGCGTCCGTTCCGGCCAGGGCTGCGCCCAACTGCAAAAGCTGGGCTTCACCCGGCTCAACAACCTCGATGGCGGCATCCATGCCTGGGAGAAGGCGGGGCTGCCCATCAAGCGCGGAGGCAAGAAGAAATGAGCCAGCCCCGGGTCGTGATGTACACCACCGCCGTTTGTCCCTACTGCATCCGGGCCAAACAGCTCCTGGCTGCCCGGGGAGTCACCCGGATCGAGGAAATCCGCATCGACGAGGACCCGGAGCAGCGGCAGATCATGATGGAGCGGACCGGCCGCCGCACTGTCCCCCAGATCTACATCGGCGACACCCACGTGGGCGGATGTGATGATCTGTATGCCCTCGACGCTGCGGGTGGGCTTATGCCCCTCCTGTCTGCCTGAGTCTCCCCACCCATTTCCCTCACCTCTCACCGAAAGTCAGTCATGGACCAGAATCAGCAGCCCCCTTCCTTCGGCATCGAAAAGCTCTACGTCAAGGATCTTTCCGTCGAGGTCCCCAACGCCCCTGCCATTTTCCTGGAGCGGGGCGCCCCCCAGGTGGACATTCAGATCAACACCGAGGGCACCCACCTGGGTGACGGGGTGTTCGACGTGGTACTCACCGTCACCGTGACGGCCCGGCTCGAGGAAAAGACCGTGTTCCTGGTGGAAGTGGGTCAGGCCGGCATCTTCCGCATGGTGAACGTGCCCGAGCACGAAGTGGAGCCCCTGCTGGCCGTGGCCTGCCCCAACATCCTGCAGCCCTACGCCCGGGAGGCCATTTCCGATGCCACCGTGCGGGCCGGCTTCTCTCCCGTGGTGCTGCAGCCCATCAATTTCGAAGCCCTGTACCTGGCCCGCCTGCAGGAGCAGGCCCAGGAATCCCGGCCCCACGAGGTGCCGGTCCAGTAACCCGCCCCGGGGGTCGTTCATGCTGCGTCGATCAATTCTCGCCCTGTGCCTCGGGGCATGTCTGGCTGGTGGAGCCCAGGCCATCGAGTACCGCTCCGTCGCCGTGCCGGTCGCCGTTTTCCACGATGCCCCCTCGGCCCAGGCGCGGAAGCTGTTCATCGTCCGGGAGGGGATGCCCCTGGAAGTCCTCGTGCAGGTGGAGGGCTGGACCAAGGTGCGGGATGCCGAGGGCACCATTGCCTGGATCGAGCGTGCAGCCCTCGGGAACCGGCGCATGCTGGTGGTCACGGCCGATGTGGCGGAAATCCGGCAGGCCCCGCGGGCCGAAGCGCCCCTGGTGTTCCAGGCTGCGAAATGGGTTGCCCTCGAACTGCAGGAGCCGCCCGCCCAGGGCTGGGTCCGGGTGCGGCATCGGGATGGTCAGGCCGGTTTCGTGCGGGTGACCCAGGTCTGGGGCCTCTAGGATGAACATCACCGTGCTTGCGGCCGGTGCCTGGGGCACGGCCCTGGCCCTGGCGTTTGCACCGCGCCACCGCGTCACCCTCTGGGCCCGGGAGCCGGACCTGCTCCAGGAGATGGCCCGGGACCGGGAGAACCGGCGTTTCCTGCCCGGCTACCCCTTTCCTGAGGAACTGCGGCTCGAAGGCGATCTGGCCCGGGCCGTGGCCGGTGCCGGCCTGATCATCGTTGCCACCCCCATCGCCGGGCTGCGTCCCACGCTCGCGGCCCTGGGCCGGTTGCGGGTCGGCGTGCCCGTGCTGTGGGTCTGCAAGGGTTTCGAAGCGGGGACGGGCAAGCTGCCCCATGAAGTTTTCGATGCCACCCTGCCCGGGCTCGCCCACGGCGTCCTCTCCGGTCCCAGCTTTGCCCAGGAGGTGGCCGCCGGCCGGCCCACGGCCATTGCCCTGGCGTCCCGGGACGGCGAGTTCGCCCGGGAGATGGCCCAGGCCCTGCACGGCGGTCATCTGCGCATCTATGCCTCCAGCGATCTGGTGGGGGCGGAAGTGGGTGGAGCGGTCAAGAACGTCCTGGCCATCGCCACCGGGGTCTGCGATGGCCTGCAACTGGGCCTCAACGCCCGGGCGGCCCTGGTCACCCGGGGGTTGGCGGAAATCGCCCGGCTTGGGGTGGCCCTTGGCGGGCGCAAGGAAACCTTCATGGGGCTGGCCGGGGTGGGGGACCTGATTCTGACCTGCACCGGCGACCTGTCCCGCAACCGTCAGGTCGGGCTGGGACTGGCCGCCGGCAAGCCCCTGAGCCAGGTGCTGGCCGAACTGGGGCATGTAGCCGAGGGAGTGCCCACGGCCCTGGAAGTGAACCGCCTGGCCCGGCGCATGGGAGTGGACATGCCCATTACCGCCGCCGTGGCCGATCTGCTCGAAGGTCGCGTGAGCGCGGCGGAGGCGGTGTCCCGCCTGATGGCCCGGGACCCGAAGGACGAGGCCTGCTAGGCCCCGCCGGCAAAATCCTGCTGGCGCCAGGCCTCGAAGACCATCACGGCGGCGGCATTGGAGAGATTCAGGCTGCGGTTGCCGGGCCGCATGGGCAGGCGCAGGCGCTGTTCCGGCGGAAACTCCTCCAGCAGCGTCGGCGGCAGCCCCCGGGATTCGGGACCGAACACGAAGACATCCCCGGGCTGAAAGGCGGTTCCCGTGTAGCAGTGGCTGCCCCGGGTGCTGAGGGCGAACAGCCGGCGCCCGGCCAGGGCGGCACGGCAGGCGGCCCAGTCCCGGTGGCAGGTCATGCGGGCGTATTCGTGATAGTCGAGCCCCGCCCGGCGCAGGGACTTGTCATCCACCCGGAAGCCCAGGGGTTCGACCAGGTGCAGTTCGCAGCCGGTGTTGGCGCAGAGCCGGATGATGTTGCCGGTGTTGGGGGGGATTTCCGGTTCGAAGAGGACGATGGTGAACACTTGTTTTCCGGCCTGAAACGGGGTACCGTCCAAAATAATGGATTAGTATCAGCGTATTAAGCCGGTAAGTTCAAGTAGTTTGTGCTGATGATTGGGAGCTAGGCATGGCACGCCCCGAGAAGGTGAGGCTCGGCGACCTGTTGATCCAACAGGGTTTGCTGACCCAGGAGCAACTCAAGTTCGCCCTGGAAGAACAAAAGCGTAGCGGCCGCAAGCTGGGCCGCATTTTCGTCGATAGCGGCTTCGTCACCGAGGACGGCATTTCCAAGGCCCTGGCCAACCAGCTGCGCATTCCCTTTGTCGATCTGCGCCAGTTCCAGCCCCGTCCCGACCTGATCAAGCTGTTGCCCGAGGCCCTGGCCCGCCGCTACCGGGCCCTGGTGCTCGATGAGGTGGGCGGCGTCCTCCGGGTGGGCTTGGTGGACCCCACGGATCTCCAGGCTTACGACGACATCACCCGCATCGTCCGGCGCGAGATCGACCTGGCCGTGGTGAGCGAGTCCCAGTTGCTGACCATCGTGGACCGGGTTTATCACCGGACCGAGGAAATCACCGGCCTGGCCAAGGAACTCACGGCGGAAATGTCCGACATTCCGGTGGAGTTCGGCGAACTGCTGGGACTCTCCAGCAATGCTGAAGACGCCCCGGTGGTGAAGCTCTTGCACATGGTGTTCGAAGAGGCCCTGCGCACCCGGGCTTCCGACATCCACATCGAGCCCCAGGAAAAGAGCCTGCGCATCCGCTTTCGCATCGACGGGGTGCTGCATGTCCAGACCGAGGCCGATGCCAAGATCGCCTCTGCCGTGGCCCTGCGCCTCAAGCTGATGTCCGGCCTCGACATTTCCGAGAAACGGCTGCCCCAGGATGGCCGCTTCAACATCAAGGTGCGGGGCACATCGGTGGATATCCGTATTTCCACCCTGCCGACCCAATATGGCGAATCCGTGGTCATGCGGCTGCTGGCCCAGAACCAGGGACTGCTCTCCCTCGACCGGATGGGCATGCCGCCCCGGGTGCTGGAGCGTCTGCGTCATGCCCTGCACCGGCCCAGCGGCATGGTGCTGGTGACCGGCCCCACCGGATCGGGCAAGACCACCACCCTCTACGCCGCCCTGAACGAACTCAACAGTCCGGAAAAGAAGATCATCACCGTCGAGGACCCGGTGGAATACCGGCTGCCCGGCCTCAACCAGGTGCAGGTCCATGAAAAGATCGACCTGACCTTCGGCAAGGTGCTGCGCACCGTGCTGCGCCAGGACCCGGACATCGTGCTGGTGGGCGAAATGCGCGACCAGGAAACCGCCGAAATCGGCATGCGGGCCGCCATGACCGGCCACCTGGTGCTGTCCACCCTGCACACCAACGACGCCATGACCACGCCGATCCGCCTGCTCGACATGGGAGTGCCCCGCTACATGGTGGCCCTGTCGGTGCACATGGTGCTGGCCCAGCGCCTGGTGCGCACCCTCTGCGAGAACTGCAAGGCCCCGGTTGCCCTGCATCCCAACGAGCATGAGTGGCTGCGCTATGAACTGCACGACCAGGTGCAAGCCCATACCTACTACCGGGGTGCCGGTTGTGCCCACTGCAACAACACCGGCTTCCAGGGGCGCACCGGGGTCTACGAATTCCTGGAAATGAGCGACGCCTTGGTGGAGGCCACCAACCAGGACGATCCAGCCCTGTTCATGGCCGAGGCCCAGCGCCAGATGGCCGGCGAGACCCTGCGCCGGGACGCGGTGCGGCTGGTGCTGGCCGGACGCACCACGGTGGACGAGGCCATGCGGGTCAGCAGCCAGTACGAAGAGTGAGCGGGGAATGAACGGTGCCTAGTTACACCTATCGCGGCAGGGATGGCGGTGGCCAGGAGGTGCGCGGCAAGCTCGACGCCCCAAGCCGGGACGATGCCGCCCGCAGCCTGATGGGCATGGGGGTGACGCCCCTGGAAATCGCCGAGGCCACTGCGGCGGCGGGTTTCGAAATCCGTCTGCAGGGCCTGTTTGAGGAAAAACCCAAGCACGAAGACATCCTGCTGTTCTTCCGGCAGCTCCACTCCCTGCTCAAGGCGGGGGTGCCCATCATGCGGGCCCTGACCGGGCTGCAGGAATCCGCCATCAACCCGGGCATGAAGAAGGTGCTGCAGGACCTGCGCGAGAGCCTGGACTCCGGCCGCGAGCTCTCCGCCGCCATGGCCCGGCATCCCAAGGTGTTCACCGCGTTTTCCATCAACATGGTGCGGGTGGGAGAAATGACCGGGATGCTCGAGGAAATCTTCCTGCGCCTGTTCCACCACATGGAGTTCGAGCGCTTCATGCGGGACCAGGTCAAGTCGGCCCTGCGTTATCCCAGCTTCGTCATCGCCGCCATGGCGGTTGCCCTGGTGGTCATCAACATCTGGGTGATTCCCGCCTTTGCCAAGGTGTTTGCCGGGTTTGGCAGCGAACTGCCGCTCATGACCCGGGTCCTCATCGGCTTTTCCGACTTCATGGTGGCCAACTGGGCTTACCTGCTGCTGGCGTTGGTGGGGGCCGTGTTCGGCTTCCGCTCGTGGGTGGGAACCCGCCGGGGGCGCTATGACTGGGACAGGATCAAGCTGAAGATTCCCATTGCCGGCAAGATCGTGCTCAAGGCCACTCTGGCCCGCTTCGCCCGCAGCTTCGCCCTGGCCTCCAGGAGCGGTGTGCCGGTGATCCAGGCCCTTTCCAACGTGGCCCAGACCGTGGACAACGCTTTCGTGGCCGACCGCATCGAACGGATGCGGGATGGGGTCGAACGGGGCGAGAGCGTGCTCAGGACCTCGATTGCCGCGGGCATCTTCACCCCGGTCGTGATCCAGATGATCGCCGTGGGCGAGGAGGCCGGCTCCCTCGACGACATGCTCCAGGAAATCGCCGACATGTATCAGCGGGAAGTGGAGTACGAACTCAAGACGCTGTCGCAGCAGATCGAGCCCATCCTCATCGTCTTCCTCGGCATCATGGTGCTGATCCTGGCGCTGGGCATCTTCCTGCCCATGTGGGACCTGGGCTCCGCGGTCAAGGGGCGTCAGGGCTGATGGAGAAGCCGCCGGCGGTCCGGGGGCTTTCCCCTTTTGCCGGTTCCCGCTGGCTGCCCCTGAGCGTGTCGCTGCTGCTCATTCTGGTCCTGATGCTGGTCCTGCTCGAGAGCCTGGCCCGGGCCCAGGCCGAGTCGGAGCGGCTGATGCTGGAAATGACCCTGCGCAACATCAACATCGGGCTGCAGGCCGCCAAGGGCCACGCCCTGGCCCGGGGCCGGGAACACGACATCCCTGCCTGGGCCGGGCAGAACCCCCCTGCGCTGGCTCGATGGCGAACTCCGGGATTACCGGGGGGAATGTCCGGACGGAGGGCTGGGCCTCCAACCTGGTCAGTGGTGTTTCGACCCGGTCGGGGGCACGCTGGTCTATGCCACCCGCAGTGCGGATTATGTTCGTGACCGGAATGGAGACCCCATGCCCCGCCTGCGCTGGCGGGTCGGGGTTCCGGCAGGCACAGCCGGGGGGAGCGGGGGCCTGCTGGCCCTGCAGGTCGAGCCCCTGGAGCCTGTCTTCTGGGAAATTCCAGGCCTCATGTCCGTGTTCCGGCCATGACCCTGTGCTTTACCTGCCATCAGGCAAAGTTGTGTATCGTTCTTTCTG
>DDKS01000035.1 GCA_002340095.1 Betaproteobacteria bacterium UBA2592 | reverse complement strand
TTATTTTGTAAACACCCTCTTAAATCCGCGTGTGGGGTAAGGTTTTTTTGCGTTGCCGTCGGCAGTTCAGGCGGCGGCCCGGCGCAGGCGGTCCCGAATGGCGCCCCAGGGTGGGCTGGCGGGCGGGGTTTCCACCACGATCAAGTCCAGTTGCTGGTGATCCAGATCGCGCAGGGCGCCATAGAGCTCGTGGGCATAGCCCGCCGGGTCGGCGGGGAGCATGCGCCAGAGGTGGGGCATGCCGGCCTGGGCAGGTTGGTCGTGGGCCAGGACGCCGCAGCGGATGCCGGCGTGGCGTTGCAGGGTGAGGAAGTCGAGCAGTCGTTCCGGTGCGATCAGGCGCACCGGGGTTATCGGGGCGTAGTGGGATTCGAGGGAGCCGGACACCCGGGGAGCGTCCTGGCTCTCGTGCTGGGCGGGGAGTTCCCCCAGCACTTCGCCCAGCCGTAACGGACTGATGTGGCCGGGGCGCAGGATCTCGGGACGAGCGCGGGACAGATCGATGATGGTCGATTCGATACCCACCTGGCAGGGGCCGCCGTCCAGGATCAGAGGGACCTTGTCCCCCAGTTCCTCCTGCACGTGGGCGGCCGTGGTGGGGCTGATGCGGCCGAAGCGGTTGGCGGAAGGGGCGGCGATCCCGCCCGGGTGTGGTTCGCCGCTGTCGGCGAAAGCCTTGAGCAGTTCCAGGGCGATCGGGTGGCCGGGCACCCGGAGGCCCACCGTGTCCTGGCCGCCGGTCACGGCGTCGGGCACCCAGGGCTGTTTCTTGAGGATCAGGGTGAGCGGTCCGGGCCAGAACATTTCTGCCAGGTCCCAGGCGGCCTGGGGAATGTTGCGGGCCCACCGCTCCAGCCAGGCGTCGCCGGGCAGGTGCACGATCAGCGGGTGGTCGGCGGGCCGGCCCTTGGCGGCAAAGATTTTCGCCACGGCTGCCGGGTTGGATGCGTCCGCCCCGAGGCCGTATACGGTCTCGGTGGGCAGGGCCACCAGTTCGCCGGCCTTGAGCAGGTCGACGGCCCGGGCCAGCAGGGCGGGGTCCAGGGACATGCTCAGTCGCGGATGCCGATGGCGGCCCGGGCGGCCAGGGCGGTGGCCAGCAGCGTGTCGAGCGCATCGCCCACCACGGTGAAGTGGCCCATCTTGCGGCCCGGACGGGCGTGGTGCTTGCCGTACAGGTGCAGTTTCAGGTTGGGGATGGCATACAGCCGGGACCAGTCCGGCTCCCGGTAATGGCCGTTGGCATGGCCGCCTTCGTACCACAGTTCGCCCAGCAGGTTCACCATCACCGAGGCCGAGTGGGCCCGGGCTTCGCCCAGGGGCAGGCCGCACAGGGCGCGTACCTGCTGCTCGTACTGGCTGCTGACGCAGGCATCGATGGTGTAGTGGCCGCTGTTGTGGGGCCGGGGTGCCATTTCGTTGACGTAGAGTTGACCACGGCTCACGAAGAATTCCACCGCCAGGGTGCCGATGTAGCCCAGCTTCTCGGCGATGCGCTCGGCGATTTCCTGGGCATTGTCGGCCAGGCAGGCGGAGGCCCGGGCCGGCACGATGGAGATATCGAGAATGCCCCGGGTGTGCCGGTTCTCGGCGGTGGGGAAGCACTTCACCCGGCCGTTTTCGTCCCGGGCTAGGACCACGGAGACCTCGTAATCGAGGCTGAGCTTCTGCTCCAGGACACAGTGTTCGCCCTTGAAGCCGCGGAAGGCGGCCAGGGCTTCCTCGCGGTTGTTCACCATCGCCTGGCCCTTGCCGTCGTAGCCGAAGCGGGCCACTTTGAGGATGCCCGGGAACAGGCCGGCGTTGGCGGCTTCCAGGTCGGCTTCGGAAGTGACGGCGATGAAGTCCCCGTGGGGCAGGCCGTGGTCGCGCAGGAAGCTCTTTTCGGCGATGCGGTTCTGACAGACGGACACGGCGGCTGCGGAAGGGCGCACCGGGATGAACTTGGCCAGATAGGCCAGGGTGTCCGAAGGCACGTTCTCGAATTCGGTGGTGACGGCGGCGCAGTGGGCGGCCATTTCGTCCAGGGCGGCGTAGTCCTCGTAGGCGGCGCACAGGTGCCGGTCGGCGATCAGGCCGGCGGGGCTGTTCCTGTCCGGGTCCAGGACCCAGACCCGGTAGCCCATCTCGTGAGCGGCGGCCACGAAAAAACGGCCCAACTGGCCGCCGCCGAGCATGCCGAGGGTGGCGGGGGGCAGGATCATGGTCACACTTCCGGCAGTTTCATGGTCAGGACCTTTTCGGTCTGGGCCAGGCGGAACTTGTGCAGCTTTTCCGCCAGTTCCGGGTCCTCGTTGGCAAGCATGGCCACGGCGAACAGGGCAGCGTTGGCGGCGCCGGCTTCACCGATGGCGAAGGTGGCAACGGGAATCCCCTTGGGCATCTGCACGATGGAGTGCAGGGAGTCGACGCCGGAGAGGGCCTTGGACTGCACCGGCACGCCCAGCACGGGCACGGTGGTCTTGGCGGCCAGCATACCGGGCAGGTGGGCGGCACCGCCGGCCCCGGCGATGATGGCCTTGAGGCCCCGCTCGCCGGCCATGGCGGCGTAGTCGAAGAGCAGGTCCGGGGTGCGATGGGCGGAAACCACGCGGGCTTCGAAGGGCACCCCGAAGTCCTTGAGGATCACGGCGGCGGCCTGCATGGTGGGCCAGTCGGAATCGGAACCCATGACGACGCCGACCAGGGGTTGACGCGTGCTCATAGCCCGGCCTCCCGTTCGGCCGCCTCGATGGTGTTGGCCAGCAGCATGGTGATGGTCATGGGGCCGACGCCGCCGGGCACCGGAGTGATCAGGGAGGCAACTGCCTTGCAGCCCTCGAAATCCACGTCGCCGCAGAGCTTGCCCGCATCTGGTCCGTCTTGCAGGCGGTTGATCCCCACGTCGATGACCACGGCACCGGGCTTGACCATGTCGGCGGTGACGAAGCGAGGCTTACCCACGGCGGCCACGATGATGTCGGCCCGGGAGGTGTGGAACTTCAGGTCCCGGGTCTTCGAGTGGCAGACGGTGACGGTGGCACCGGCGTTGATCAGCAAGAGCGCCATGGGCTTGCCGACGATGTTGGAACGGCCGATCACCACGGCCTCCTTGCCGGTCAGGTCCACGTTGCCTTTCTCGAACATCTTCATCACCCCGTAGGGGGTGCAGGGGATGAAGCGGGGATTGCCCTGGGCCAGCGCCCCCACGTTCTCGGCGTGGAAACCATCCACATCCTTGGCGGCGGAAATGGCTTCGAGCACGGCTGCTTCATCGAAGTGACCGGGCAGGGGCAGTTGCACCAGGATGCCATGTACCTGGGGGTCGGCATTCAGTTCGGCGATCTTGGCCAGCACCACCGCCTGATCCACATCGGCGGGATAGACCAGTTTCTCGGAATACATGCCCACGGCCTCACAGGCATTCACCTTGTTGCGCACATAGACCTGGGAGGCCGGGTCTTCGCCCACCAGGATCACCACCAGCCCGGGCTTGTGCCCCTTGGCCGTCAGGGCTGCCACCCGTTCCTTGAAGCTGGCGCGCAGTTCCTGGGCCAGGGCGTTGCCGTCGAGAATTTGAGCCGTCATCGTTACATCCGCAAAAAAACGGGAAAGGCAGGTCCTTTCCCTTTGAAGGGCAAGGATTTTATCAGATTCGCGGCACGGGCCGAAGTTGGAAGAATGCCGGCAGGGGCTTGGGGCGGGCAGGACCGGAGGGCGGGCCACGGATCGGGAGGGGGCTGGATTTGCAGGAAATGCCGGAGTATATTGTCCCATTATACAAAAGCCAATTTCGCGATACGAAAAAATCCGGCCACACGCCGGTGAGGCTTGGTATTAAGCTAGCCGTTGCAGCCCATCAGGCAGGCAACGAAGACCAACCGGCCGCCCTGACCCCATGCGCGGCCACGACCGCAGTGGAAGGAGACACAACATGGCGCAACTGCCAGTCATTCCCAATCTCGTGGACAAGGACCCCCAGGAAACCCAGGAATGGGTCGATGCGCTGGAGGCGGTGATCGAGAAGGAGGGGGCCGAACGGGCCCATTACCTGATCGAGGCCGTGATTGCCGAGGCCCGGGAGAAGGGCGCCGAGATTCCCTACAGCGCCAACACCGAATACATCAATACCATTCCGGCCGACCAGCAGCCCAGATATCCGGGCGACCCGGACATGGAAATCCGCATCCATTCCTACATCCGCTGGAACGCCATGGCCATGGTGGTGCGGGCCAACAAGAACACCAACGTGGGGGGGCACATTGCCTCCTTCGCTTCCGCTGCGGCGCTTTACGATGTGGGCTTTTCCCATTTCTGGAAGGCGCCTTCGGCCCAGTCCGGCGGCGACCTCGTCTTCTTCCAGGGCCACTCGGTGCCGGGGGTCTATGCCCGGGCCTTCATGCTTGGCCGTCTGACCGAAGAACAAATGGACAACTTCCGCCAGGAAACCGGTGGCAAGGGCATTTCCTCCTACCCGCATCCCTGGCTGATGCCGGACTTCTGGCAATTCCCCACCGTTTCCATGGGCCTGGGCCCGATCCAGGCCATCTATCAGGCCCGTTTCATGAAATATCTGGCCAGCCGCGGCCTGATCGACGCTGCCGATGCGGAACAGCGCAAGGTATGGGCCTTCCTGGGGGATGGCGAGACCGACGAGGTGGAGTCCCTGGGCGCCATCGGCATGGCCGGGCGCGAGAAGCTCGACAACCTGATCTTCGTGATCAACTGCAACCTGCAGCGCCTGGACGGCCCGGTGCGCGGCAACGGCAAGATCATCCAGGAACTGGAGGCTGAATTCCGCGGCGCCGGCTGGAATGTCATTAAGCTGATCTGGGGCACGCATTGGGATGCGCTGTTTCAGCGTGACAAGCAAGGCATCCTGAAAAAGCGCATGATGGAGCTCTGCGACGGCGAGTACCAGACCTTCAAGGCCAAGAACGGCGCTTATGTGCGCGAGCATTTCTTCAACACGCCGGAACTGAAGGCGCTGGTCGCCGACTGGACCGACGACGAGATCTGGCAGCTCAATCGCGGCGGTCACGACATTTTCAAGATCTTCGCCGCCTACCACGCGGCCGTCCATCACAAAGGCGCGCCCACGGTTATCCTGGCCAAGACCATCAAGGGCTTCGGTATGGGCCAGGCTGGCGAGGCGATGAACATCTCGCATCAGCAAAAGAAAATGGATCACGAGGCGATTGCCCGCTTCCGCGACCGTTTTGGTTTGCCGGTGCCGGACGACAAGCTCGATGAGCTGCCCTACCTGAAATTCCCCGAAGACTCTCCCGAGTATCAATACATGCAGGCCCGCCGCGCCGCTTTGGGCGGCTACCTGCCCCAGCGGCGCCGCAAGGCCGAACCGCTTTCCGTGCCCGGCCTGTCCGCCTTCGAGAGCCTTTTGAAAGCTTCCGGCGAGGGCCGGGAGCTGTCTACCACCATGGCTATCGTGCGCATCATGAACATCCTGCTCAAGGACAAGGTGATCGGCAGGCACGTGGTGCCCATCGTCCCGGACGAGTCCCGCACCTTCGGCATGGAAGGCATGTTCCGCCAGTACGGCATCTGGAACCAGGAAGGCCAGAACTACGTGCCGGAAGACCATGACCAGCTCATGTTCTACAAGGAGTCGAAGACCGGCCAGGTGCTGCAGGAAGGCATCAACGAGGCGGGTGCCATGAGCGACTGGATCGCCGCCGCCACCGCTTACTCGGTGCACAACGTGCAGATGATTCCCTTTTACATCTGCTATTCCATGTTCGGCCTGCAGCGCACCCTCGATTTGGCCTGGGCGGCCGGCGACCAGCGCGCCCGGGGCTTTTTGATCGGCGGTACCGCCGGGCGCACCACGCTCAACGGCGAAGGCTTGCAGCATGAGGACGGCCACAGCCTGATCCTGGCCCACTTGATCCCCAACTGCGTTTCCTACGATCCCACCTTCCAGTACGAGGTGGCGGTGATCGTCCAGGACGGCCTGCGCCGCATGAACCAGGAGCAGGAGGATGTCTTCTACTACCTGACGGTGATGAACGAGAACTACGAGCACCCCGAGATGCCGGCCGGTGCCGAGGCCGACATCATCAAGGGCATGTACCCGTTCAGGAAGGGCTTGGCCTCCGACGGTCCGCGGGTGCAGTTGCTCGGTTCCGGCACCATCTTCCGGGAAGTCATCGCCGCCGCCGACCTGCTCCGGAGCGACTGGGGCGTGGAAGCCGACCTGTGGGGTTGTCCCAGCTTCAACGAGCTGGCCCGGGACGGCCAGGATGCCTGTCGCTGGAACCTGTTGCATCCCCTGGAAGCTCCGCGGCAGTCTCATGTGGAGAAGTGCCTCGACGATACCCGGGGGCCGGTGATTGCTGCGACCGACTACATCCGCCTTTATGCGGAACAGATCCGTCCCTTCATCCACCGCCGCTACGTCACCCTGGGCACCGATGGCTTCGGCCGCTCGGATACCCGGGAGAGGTTGCGCCACTTCTTCGAAGTGGATCGTTACTGGGTCACCGTGGCTGCCCTCAAGGCGCTGGCCGACGATGGCGTCATCGCCCGGGAGAAGGTGGCCGAGGCCATTGCCAGGTATGGCCTGGATGCGGACAAGCCCAACCCCATGACGGTCTGAGGGAGGAAGGAACATGAGCCAGTTGATGGAAGTGAAGGTGCCGGACATCGGTGATTTTTCGGAGGTTCCGGTCATTGATCTGTTCGTGAAGGCGGGAGACCGGATCCGGGTGGATGACCCGATCTGCACGCTGGAATCGGATAAGGCGACGATGGACGTGCCCTCGAGCACGGCGGGGGTGGTGAAGGAGGTGCTGGTCAAGCCGGGGGACAAGGTTTCCGAAGGCAGTGTGCTGCTCCGGGTGGAAGCCGTCGCGGCGGAGGGGGTGTCCGCTTCCGCTCCTGCCGCCGCGCCGGCGCCAAGCCCCGCCACGGCCGTGGCTGCCCCCGCTGCCGTGGCTCCGGCGACGGCGGCTCCTGCGGGCCCCATCGAGGTCAAGGTCCCCGACATTGGCGACTTCAGCGAAGTGCCGGTGATCGAAATCTTCGTCAAGGTGGGCGATATCGTGCAGGTGGACGATGCCCTGGTGACCCTGGAATCCGACAAGGCCACCATGGATGTGCCGTCCTCCGCCGCCGGCGTGGTCCGGGAGGTGAGGGTCAAGCTGGGGGACAAGGTTTCCGAAGGCAGCGTGATCGTGGTGCTGGAAGGTGCCGCACCGGCGGCAGATCCGGCGCCTGCTGCGGTGGCTTTTGCACCGGCGGCCGGTGCCTCCGCCGCTTTGGTCGCAGCCCCGGCTGTCACAGCGGCTCCGGCTGCTCCCCAGAGCCTGCCTGCCGTGCCGCCCCTGGGTGGCAAGGTACATGCCTCGCCCTCGGTGCGCGCCTACGCCCGGGAGCTGGGCGCCGACCTGAGCAAGGTCAAGCCCAGCGGTCCCAACGGCCGTATCCTCAAGGAAGACGTGACCGCCTTCGTCAAGGGGGTGCTCACCGCTGCGCCGGTTGCTGCGCCGGCTGCCGGGGCCTCCCTGGGCGGCACTCTGGATCTGCTGCCCTGGCCGAAGGTCGATTTCGCCAAATTCGGCGAGATCGAAGTGCAGCCCCTGTCGCGCATCAAGAAGATTTCCGGCCAGAACCTCTCCCGCAACTGGGTGATGATCCCTGCCGTGACCTATCATGAAGATGCGGACATCACCGACCTCGAAGCCTTCCGTGTCCAGATCAACAAGGAGAACGAGAAATCCGGCGGCGCCAAGCTGACCATGCTCGCCTTCCTGGTCAAGGCCTGCGTCAAGGCGCTGCAGAAATTCCCCGAGTTCAACGCCTCGCTCGACGGCGACAACCTGGTGCTGAAGAAGTACTTCAACATCGGCTTCGCGGCCGATACGCCGAACGGGCTGGTCGTGCCGGTGATCAAGAACGCCGACAAGAAGTCGGTCTTCGAGATTGCCCAGGAATCCGGCGATCTGGCCAAGCAGGCACGCGACGGCAAATTGAAACCGGCGGACATGCAGGGCGCGTGCTTCACCATTTCCTCGCTCGGCGGCATCGGTGGCACCTACTTCGCGCCCATCGTCAATGCGCCGGAAGTCGCCATCCTCGGCGTCAACAAGTCGGCCATGAAGCCGGTGTGGGACGGCAAGCAGTTCGTGCCGCGCCTGATCCTGCCCTTGTCGCTGACCGCCGACCACCGCGTGATCGACGGTGCGCTGGCGACCCGCTTCAACGTCTATGTCGCCCAGTTGCTGGCCGACTTCCGCCGCGTTGCGCTGTAAGGGGAGAGAAGCATGAGTCTCGTTGAAGTCAAAGTCCCGGATATCGGCGATTTCTCTGACGTGCCGGTGATCGACCTCTTTGTGAAGGTCGGCGACAGCATCAAGGTCGACGATGCGATCTGCACCCTGGAATCGGACAAGGCCACGATGGATGTGCCCTCCTCGGTGGCCGGTGTGGTCAAGGAAGTGGTGGTCAAGCCGGGTGACAAGGTCTCCGAAGGCAGCGTGCTGATCAAGGTCGAAGCCGGTGTTGTGGCCGCAGTTTCCGCGCCGGCACCCGCCTCTGGGGCGGGTGCCGTGCCGGTTGCCGCGCCCGTGGCTGGCAGCCACAGCGGCGGTGCGGACGTGGAATGCGACATGCTGGTGCTGGGCGCCGGTCCCGGCGGCTATTCGGCCGCCTTCCGTTCCGCCGACTTGGGGCTAAAGACCGTGCTGGTGGAGCGTTACCCCACCCTGGGCGGTGTCTGCCTCAACGTGGGCTGCATCCCCTCCAAGGCCCTGCTGCACGTAGCCGCCGTGCTGGAAGAAACCCGGCACCTGGCTGACTGCGGCATAAGCTTTGCAGCGCCCAGCATCGACATCGACAAGCTGCGCGCTCACAAGGACAAGGTGGTGAGCAAGCTCACCGGCGGTCTGGCCGGCATGGCCAAGGGCCGCAAGGTGCAGCACCTCCAGGGCCTGGGGCAATTCATCGACCCCAATCATGTGGAAGTGACGGCCGCCGATGGCACGAAGCAGGTGGTGAAGTTCAAAAACGCCATCATCGCCGCTGGCTCCCAGCCCGTGGCCCTGCCTTTCATGCCCAAGGACGACCCGCGGGTCATCGACTCCACCGGCGCCCTGGAACTACGCCAGGTGCCGAAGAAGATGCTGGTCATCGGTGGCGGCATCATCGGCCTGGAAATGGCCACGGTGTACAGTGCCCTGGGCGCCCGCATCACCGTGGTGGAACTGGGCCCCGGCCTGATGCCCGGTGCCGACCGGGACCTGGTCAAGGTCTGGGAGAAGAAGAACGCCCACCGCTTCGACCGCATCCTGCTGGCCACCGGCGTCACGGCTGCCGAGGCCAAGGCGGAAGGTATCGAGGTCACCTACTCCACCGGCGAGAAGGAAGTCTTCGACCTGGTGCTCGTGGCGGTCGGCCGCACCCCGAACGGCAGGAAGATCGCCGCCGACAAGGCGGGCGTGGCGGTCACCGACCGCGGCTTCATCAAGGTGGATGCCCAGATGCGCACCAACGTGCCGCACATCTTCGCCATTGGCGACATCGTCGGCCAGCCCATGCTCGCCCACAAGGCGGTGCATGAAGGGCACGTGGCCGCCGAGGTGGCTGCGGGGCAGAAGGCCGCCTTCGATGCCCTGCAGATTCCCAGCGTCGCTTACACCCATCCGGAAATCGCCTGGGCTGGCAAGACCGAGGAGCAGTTGAAGGCCGACGGCATCCAGTTCGAGAAGGCCGTGTTCCCCTGGGCGGCCAGCGGCCGCGCCATCGCCAACGGCGCCGAGGAGGGCTTCACCAAGCTCTTGTTCGATGCCCAGACCCATCGCATTCTCGGCGGGGCCATCGTCGGCATGAACGCCGGCGACCTGATCGGCGAAGTCTGTCTGGCCGTGGAGATGGGCTGCGACGCGGTGGATATCGGCAAGACCATCCACCCCCACCCGACCCTGTGCGAATCCATCGGCATGGCGGCGGAAGTGGCGCATGGCAGCTGCACCGACCTGCCACCGGCCCGGAAGAAGTAAGCCACGGCATTTCCGGCACAAGGCGACGGGCCATCCGTCGCCTTTTTTACGGGCGGCTTCCTGCCGTACCGATGTCCGGCAAGTCCTTCGGGATAGGCCCGGGGGCCAGGGCTCAGAACAGCCCGCTCCGGCGCCGGTACCAGCCGGTCAGGGTGAGGCGGTCGCGGCGGGTGGGCAGCACCTCGTGGGGGAATTCGGCGGAGAGGAAGGAGACGAAGGTGCCCAGGCGGGGCAGCACCGTGGCCTGGCTGCCGTCGGGCAGGTCGATGCTGAGCAGGCCGCCGTCGTCCGTCTGCCAGTCCGGGTTCAGGTAGAGGATGGCGGTGAGGGTCCGGGCGTCGTCGTCCTTGTGGCGGTCGATGTGTTTGCCGTAGTGGGCGCCCGGAGGGTAGTAAGCGGCGTGCACTTCCACATGGTCGAGGCCCAGCAGCAGTTCGCGGTTGACCTGCTGGCGGTAAGTTTCCAGGGCGTCCAGATAGGTTTGCAGAGGAGGAGGGAGTGGCTGGTCGAGCCAGCAGATCAGGTCGCTGCGGATGGCTTCGTGGCGCTGCTTGCCCTGAGCCCGGCCGATGCGCGCCGGGCGGAAGCGGTTCTGACGTTTCAGTTCCTGGCAGGCTTCTGCCATGGCCAGCGCTTCGGGCGCTGGCCAGAACTGCTCGCCGATGAAATAGCCTTGCTGGTGGATGGCCTCCACCGCCATGTCAAAACTGGGCATGGCTTCTCCCGGGAAAAAGCGGGAAGTTTAGCAGCACGGGAAAAAGACTGTTCTTTCAGGGTTGACGGCGACGCTGGCTTTCCTAACGGCCAGGGGCCGGCTGGTTGTAGAATTCGGCCCGGTTTTCAATTTTCCGAGGAGCGCAGCATGACCCAGGACGAACTCAAGCAGGCCGTGGCCCAGGCGGCTGCGGACCATGTGGCCCGGCATCTGCCCGAGGGCGCGATTCTCGGCGTGGGCACCGGCTCCACGGCCAACCTGTTCATCGACGCGCTGGTGCCCATCAAGGGACGGCTGGGGGGAGCGGTGGCCAGTTCCGAAGCCACCCGCGTCCGGCTGGAGAAGCACGGGATCCCGGTGGTGGACCTGAATCAGGTCGAGCGCCTCGCCATCTATGTGGACGGAGCCGACGAGATCGATCCGGGCATGTGCATGATCAAGGGCGGCGGCGGGGCCCTGACCCGGGAGAAGATCGTGGCGGCTGTGTCCGATACCTTCGTCTGCATTGCCGATGCCTCGAAGCGGGTGCCGGTCCTGGGGCGCTTTCCCTTGCCGGTGGAGGTGATTCCCATGGCGGTGCGCCAGGTGAGCCGCCAGTTGGCGGCCTTGGGAGGAACCCCCAGGGTGCGGGAGGGATTCGTCACCGACAACGGCAACTGGATCGTGGATGTGCATGGACTGAGTATCCACGACCCGGTGGGCCTGGAGGCAGGCATCAACCAGATAGTGGGCGTGGTGACCAACGGCCTGTTCGCGGCCCGGGGGGCGGACCTGCTCCTGCTCGGCACGCCGGAAGGGGTCCGCTGCTTCAGCAGGGGCTGAAACCTTCCTGTCACATTGGGATGCTAGGCTAGCGCCATTCTTCCCTTGCCCTCACGCTTGCCCTGCCATGAACGAAATTCGCACCACCTTGCACGACCATACCTCCAAGCAGTTCGACCTGGAACTGGAACATCTCCGCACCCGTGTGTTGCAGATGGGGGGGCTGGTGGAACAGCAGGTTTCCCGCGCCATCCGGGCCTTCTACCAGGGCGACCTGGCCGAGATGGAGCTGGTGGTCCGGGAAGATAGCCACATCAACAAGCTGGAAGTGGAGCTGGACGAGGCCTGCAGTCAGGTGATCGCCAAGCGTCAGCCCACCGCCATCGATCTGCGCATGATCATCACGGTGCTCAAGAGCATCAACGATCTGGAGCGGATCGGCGACAAGGCCCAGAAGATTGCCCGCCTGGGCTCCATGCTGCACAGCCAGCACAACAGCTTCGTGCCGGATGTGGACCTGCGCCACATGGCCGACCAGGCGCTCGAAATGCTGCGGGTGGCCCTGGATGCCTTTGCCCGCCTGGATGTGCTGGCGGCGGCCAAGGTGGTGCATCTGGATGACGAGATCAACCACCAGTACAAATCCGTGGTGCGTCAGCTCATCACTTTCATGATGGAAGACCCTCGCACCATCTCCCGCTCCCTCGACATCATGGCCGTGGCCAAGGCCATCGAGCGCATCGGCGACCACGCCAAGAACATCTCCGAATACGTGATCTACATGGTGAAGGGCCTCAACGTCAGACACGCCACGCCCGAAGAGCTCGATCAGGAACTCGCCAAGGGCTGAGCAGTCCACTGGGCCGGTGGCCCTGGTGTCCGGGGCCGGGCCTGCAGGTCTTGTGCAATGCACCATTCCGGTGTGCCCGGGATGTTCCATGCCTCGAAAGGGAGCGCCAGGCCGGGGGAATTCCCCGGTTTTCCCGGGTTTTAGGCTGGCATGGAATTTGAGTGACCTGTGGTGGTTCCTGTCAGAGAAGAGGTCCATCATGAACACCACGCGAAATACCCATGTCTCCAGTTGCGCCGTCTGCCGGTACCTGGACCAGGCGTGTCCGGGCCGGGAAATGGCAGACCTGAATCAGGCCTGTGACCGTTTCGAGCGTTACGGTGAATTTCTGGCCCGGGAGCTCACCTTCGTGGACCGTCAGTTCGTCCTGCACCAGGCGGCCGGCCTCGGCCTTGCCGTGCTCCTGGGGCTGGGCATGACCTGGGTGATCCGTTACATCGGCTGAGCGGCCGGTTTGTCCCGGAATTGCCATCTTGTCGACCCCTTCTTGTCATGCGGTGCCTGCACACTGGCGTGACCTTGGAACCGGGAGATCAAGATGGAGCAGAAAGCGTCGGGCCGCCAGGATGGCCTGCTGGAGTATGTGGAAAACCTCTCGACCCTGCGCCGCAAGATCCAGGAGGTGCGAGAGCGGCAGCAAGCCGCCCTGGAAGCGTTGCTGGCGATCCGTCAGCGTTGTCAGGCCCTGCGCCTGGCCCTGAGCCGCCCGGGGGGGTGATGTGTGTCCTGCCCACGAAAAAGCCCCGCCTCTGTGGCGGGGCTTTTTCGTGGGGCACGGGCTGCCCTCAGTCCTTGGGGGGCACGTAACCTGCCACCTGATCGGCGCCGGCGCCGAAGAAGTGGTTCTGCACCTGTTCCGCCAGGTACTTGCGGTGGGCGGGGTCGGCCAGGTTGAGACGGTTCTCGTTGATGATCATGGTTTGCAGACGGATCCACTGCTGCCAGGCTTCCTTGGACACGTTCTCGAAGATCTTCTTGCCCAGTTCTCCGGGCAGGGGGGGGAAATCCAGACCTTCGGCCTCCCGGCCCAGCTTGATGCAATTGACGGTTCTGCTCATGGTGTGGTGCTCCGTTGGGGGAAAGGGGAGCCCGATTATAGCGACTTGATCAGCACCTTGGACCGGCGCTGCAGGTTGTACATCTGCCGCTTTTCGGTGGGCAGGGCATCGACGCTTTCGAGCTTGAAACCCCGTTCGATGAACCAATGCACGGTGCGGGTGGTGAGTACGAACAGGCGCTTGACGCCCACGGCCCGGGCCCGGGCCTGGATGCGCTCCATCAGCTGTTCCCCGTAGCCCCATTCCCGGTGCGCCGGATGCACGGCCAGGCAGGCCAGTTCCGCCACGCCATCGCCGTATTCGTAGAGAGCGGCGCAGCCGACCACCACCCCGTCGTGCTCGATGATGGAGAATTTCTCGATTTCCCGCTCCAGCACTTCCCGGGGACGATGCACCAGGGTGCCGTCTTCTTCCAGGGGTTCGATCAGAGCGATCAGGGCGCCGATGTCGTCGGCCCGGGCTTCGCGGATGCGTTCCAGGGATTCCCGGGAAATGACGGTGCCGATCCCCTCCATGGTGAACAGCTCCTGGAGCAGGGCGCCATCCTGCTCATAGCCGATCAGGTGCACCCGGCCCACGCCCAGGCGGCTGGCCCGCACCGCGCAGGGCAGGTAGCGCTTCAGGTCGGAGGACAGCCAGGCGGCATCGGTCAGGCGGGCAGCCGCATCGGCGGTGAGTTCGTCCAGCAGTTGTCCGTCGGCATCGGTGACGCCCTGGCTGTCGGTGAGGAACACCAGCTTGTCGGCCTTGGTGGCGATGGCCACGGCTTCTGCCACCTCTTCCATCTGCAAGTTGAAGATTTCCCCGGTGGGGGAGCTGCCCTGGCAGGAAAGCAGCACGATATTGCCCAAAGAGAGCTGGGCCTTGAGCCCTTCGGCATCCACCTTGCGCACCGTGCCGCTGTATTGCAGGTCGATGCCATCGATGACCCCCAGGGGGCGGGCGGTGATGAAGTTGCCGCCGATCACCCGGATCTGGCTGTTGGCCATCGGGGTGTTGGGCAGGCCCTGGGAGAGCAGGGCCTCGATTTCCAGATAGACGCTGCCCACCGCGTCCAGCACGCAGTCCAGGGTTTCCGCGTCGGTGACGCGGTAGCCCTTGTGGTAGCGGGATTCCAGCCCCTTTTCCCGCAGCTCCTCCTCGATCTGGGGGCGGGCGCCGTGCACCAGGATCAGGCGGATGCCGAGGCTGGCCAGCAGGTTCACGTCGTAGGCCAGGGTACGGGCCAGGGGGCCGGCGATGGCCTTGCCGCCGAAGGCCACCACGAAGGTCTTGCCCCGGAAGGTGTTGATGTAGGGAGTAACCAGCCGGAACCAGGAGACGAACTCTCCCAGGTTGGCGGTCGCCGGTTTTACCTCAGTCGTCATGCTTGCCTTTCTGGGCGAGGGCGGCCTCGAGCCGGGCGCAGATGGTTTCCAGTACCTTCACCCGGGCAAAGTTCTTGTCGTTGGCTTCCACCAGGGTCCACGGGGCGGCGCCGGTGCTGGTGCGTTCCACCATGTCGCATACGGCCTGGTGGTACTGGTCCCATTTCTCGCGGTTGCGCCAGTCCTCGGCGGTGATTTTGAAACGCTTGAAGGCGATGTCCTCGCGCTCCTTGAAGCGGCGGAACTGTTCTTCCTTGCTGATCTGCAGCCAGAACTTGACGAGGATGGCGCCCCCATCCACCAGTTCATGTTCGAAATCGTTGATTTCCGTATAGGCCCGCAGCCAGTCGGCCTCCGTGCAATAGCCCTCGACCCGCTCCACCAGCACCCGGCCGTACCAGGTGCGGTCGAAGATGGTGACCCGGCCGTTCCGGGGGATGTGGCGCCAGAAGCGCCACAGGTAGGGCTGGGCCCGCTCTTCCTCGGTGGGCGCGGCGATGGGCACGATCTGGTACTGGCGGGCGTCCATGGCGGCGGCGACGCGGCGGATGCTGCCCCCCTTTCCGGCCGCGTCCGAACCCTCGAAGGCCAGGATCAGGGAGCGTTTCCTGAAGGCGGGGGCGCGCACCAGCTCCGAGAGGCGGCCCTGGGCTTTCGCCAGACGGGTTTCGTACTCCTTCTTGGCCAGCTTCTGGTCCAGGTCGAGGGCGGTGAGCACGTCCAGGGCGTCGATCTTGGGGAAAATCGGCGGGGCGACGGGATAGTTCTGGTCGCGGGTGTCGGCCAGACGCTTTTGCAGGGCATCGAGAATCATCTTGCCCACGGTCAGCGACCGGTAGCGGTCATCCGTGCCTTCCACCACGATCCAGGGGGCCCAGGGGGTATTGGTCATGCGCAGCAGGTGGGAGGCCACGCCCTGCAGCTTGTCATAGGTTTTCAGCCGTTCCCAGCTTTCCTTGGTAACGCGCCAGGCGGTGCGGGGGTCTTTCTCCAGGGCTTTCAAGCGCTTCTTCTGGCCATCCTTGGAGAGGTGGAACCAGAATTTCAGCACCAGGGCGCCTTCGTTGACCAGCATCGCCTCGAAGCGGTTGAACTGGTCGATGTGCTGGTCGAACGTCGCCTGATCCATATCGCCATCGATGCGGTGGTGAATCGGGGTCGAGTACCAAGAGCCGGCAAAAATGCCGATCCGGCCCCTCGGGGGCAGGGCGCGCCAGTAGCGCCACATGAAGGGGCGCTCGGCCTCCTCGTCGCTGGGCGCGGAGAAGGCCAGGGTGGACAGGTAGCGGGGGTCCATCCATTCGTACAGGAGGTTGATGGTTTCACCCTTGCCGGCCCCATCCACCCCGCTGATCAGGACGATGACAGGGAACTTCCCCTTCTCCCGCAGTTCGTACTGGGCTTCCAGCAGGGCCTCCCGCAGTTTCGGCACCTCGGCCTTGTAGGTTTTCTTGTCGATGACGTGGCCCAGCTCGGCTGATTCGAACATGTCGTTTACTCCCCCTTGAAGTCACCCCAAAGGGTCTGGATGGCCGCCAGGGCTGCCAGACCCGCCGTTTCCGTGCGCAAAATCCTGGGTCCCAGGCTGACGGGGACGAAGCCTGCCTGGGCGGCGGCCCGCATCTCGCCGGGTTCCAGCCCGCCTTCGGCGCCCACCAGCAGGATCACCTGGCCTGCGGGCGGAAGCTGGTGCAGGGTGTGACCGGCTCCCGGGGCCAGCATCAGCTTCAATCCCTCCCGGGCCTTGCCCGGTCCGGCCAGCCACAGGTCCAGGGACTGTACCGGGGCCACCGGCGGCACCCGGTTGCGGCCGCACTGCTCGCAGGCCGAGATGGCCACCGACTGCCAGTGCGCCTCCCGCTTCTGCTGGCGCTCCCCGGACAGTTTCACCACGCTCCTCCGGCTGGCCACCGGCTGAATGGCGCTGATGCCCAGTTCCACCGCTTTCTGGATGGTGTAGTCCATTTTGTCGGCGGCCTGGATGGCCTGCACCAGAGTCAGCTGCAGCGGGGATTCCCGTTCCACATCCTCCCAGCCGCCGATGCTCACCGCCACCCGCTCCCGGGTGATGCGGGTGATGCGGGCGGCGTACTCGCCGCCCTGGCCGTCGAAGAGGGTGATGCCGGCGCCGGGGGGCAGGCGCAGGACGCGCACTGCGTGACGGGCCACTGCCTCGGGCAGATCGAAACAGGCGCCGGGCGAGAGGGGCGTGTCGCAGAAAAATCTCGGGGAATTCATCGATGCTATTATAGGTTCGATCAATCCCCGGATTTCCAGCTTCTTTTTGCCATGGCAGCCCTCCATCCTCCCGTCTGTGACTTCGGCTGGCCCGCTCCCGGCTTTTCCCTTCCAGGTACGGACGGGCAACTGCATTCCCTGACTTCGGTCCGCGGACCCCGGGGCCTGCTGGTGATGTTCATCTGCAATCACTGTCCCTATGTGCAGGCCATTCTCGACCGGCTGGTGCGGGACTGCCGCGAACTCATGGGGCTTGGCATCGGTTGTGCGGCCATCATGAGCAACGACGTGGCCGCCTATCCCGAGGACAGCTTTGCCAACATGCGGGCCCTGGCCGAGCGCATGGACTTTCCCTTCCCCTATCTCTATGACGAGACCCAGGCGGTGGCCCGGGCTTACGGGGCGGTGTGCACGCCGGATTTCTTCGGCTTCAATGCCGGCCTGCAACTCCAGTACCGGGGCCGGCTCGATGTTTCCGGGCGACAGCCGGGCCCGCCGGAGGCGCGGCGCGAGCTGTTCGAGGCCATGGCGCAGATCGCCTGCACCGGGCAGGGCCCTCGGGAACAGCAGGCTTCGATCGGCTGCTCCATCAAGTGGCGGGAGTCCTGAGCCATGCCCGCTGAGCTGCTCCGGCTGCTGCCCGGCGTGGAGGCTGCCCTGCGGGCGGTGGCCGAAACCGAGATCATGCCCCGCTTCCTCAAGGCCGTGCGCGAGCACAAGGCGGACGGCTCGACCTTTTCCGAGGCCGACATCGCGGCCCAGGAGTTCCTCACCCGGGCCTTGGAGCGCCTCCTGCATCTGCCCACCCTGGGGGAGGAGATGAGCGATGCGGCGCAGCAGGCCGCTTGGGAAGAAGGCTTGCGCAACGAGCGGGGCCTGTGGGTCATGGACCCCATCGACGGGACGACCAACTTTCTCGTCGGACTGCCCCAGTTCGCCGTGTCCGTGGCCCTGCTGCGGGGCGGCCGACCGGTGCTGGGAGCGAGTTACCTGCCCATGGCCGACGAGATGTACTCCGCCGTGGCCGGTCAAGGGGCCTGGCTCAATGGCGGGCGCTTGCCCCTGCGGACCTCCGGCAGCCAGCTGTCCCGGGCCGTGGCCTGTGTGGACTTCAAGCGCCTGCCGCCGATGCTGGCGGCCCGGCTCGTGGCCGACTCTCCCATCTACTCGCAGCGCAACTTTGGTTCGAGCGTGATCGAATGGTGCTACCTGGCCGCCGGTCGGGTCGATGCGGTGCTGCATGGGGGGCAGCGGCTCTGGGACCATGCCGCAGGCAGTCTGCTGGTACGGGAAGCCGGCGGCTGTGCCGCCACCTTCCGGGAAGATGATTTCGATGCGGCCAACCCCTGGCGCCGCTCGGTGATCGCTGCCCTCAACCCCGAGCTGTTCGCACACTGGTGCGACTGGTTGCGCCGGCACGGCGCCCGGTGAGGGCAAGGGGGCTGCCCCGGGTTATCATTCGGGTCTTGTCGGCAAACAGACGCGGAGGCTCCCGTTCTGGGGGGCGGAAATAGCACGATGGCCAACAAATCCTTCAAGGAACGCCACCTGGCCCTGTTGCAGGAGGCCCAGCGCATTGCCCGTATCGGCAGCTGGGAGCGCGACCTGCGCAGCAATGCCTTGTGGTGGTCCGACGAGTGCTATCGCCTGTTCGGTTACGAGCCCGGCTCGATCCAGCCTTCCTACAATCTCTTCCTCCAGGCCATTCATCCCGAGGACCGGGACATGGTGCATGAGATCAACGCCCAGTCCCTGGCCGGGCGGACTCCGCACCAGGTGGATTTTCGCGTGGTCCTGCCCAGCGGCGAGGTGCGCTACTTCCACAACCAGGGCCGGGTTTTCCTGGACGAGCACACGGGGCAGCCCATCCGCACCAGCGGCACCACCCAGGACATCACCGAGCGCAAGCAGACCGAGGCGGAATTCCGGCGCCAGGCGGCCTACCTGGAAGCCATCCTGGCCTCCATGCCCCAGGGCATCAGCGTATTCGACGAGAACTTCCGGCTGCGCTACTGGAACCAGGGTTTCGTAGACGCCCTGCAGCTGCCGCCGGAGCTGGTGTTCGAGGGGGCGGCCCATGCCGATCTGACCCTGGTTCCCGCCCGGCGCGGCGAGCTGGGGCCGGGGGTGCCGGAGGAGCTGGTATGCCTGCGCCAGGCCGAGATCGCCCGTTTCGAGCCCCATCGCAAGGAACGGCGACGGGCCAACGGTCGCACCCAACTCTTGGAGGTACATCCCCTGCGCCTGGAAAACAGCGTGGCCGGCTTCATCACCACCTACACGGACATCACCGACCGCAAGCAGATGGAGGAAAGGCTGCTGCTGGCGGACAAGGTGTTCGCCAACAGTCCGGTGGGCATCCTGATCGCGGACGAGGCGGGGCGCGTGCTTTCCATCAACCCGGCCTTTTCCGTGATTACCGGCTACCAGCCCATGGAGATCCTGGGGTACGAGGCAGACAGCCTGCTCCACCTGTGCAGTCAGGAGCGGCTGGAAGGCATGGCCCAGGGACTGCGGGAGCATGGTCGCTGGGCCGGCGAGGTGCCGGGGCAGCGCAAGAACGGCCTCAACTACGCCATGTGGCTCGACATCACACGCATCCAGGAGGCCGGCGGCGGTGCCCACCATCTCTGGATCCTGGCCGACATCACCGAGCGCAAGCGGGCCGAGGCACGCATCAACCACCTGGCCCACCATGATCCCCTGACCGGCCTGCCCAACCGGCTTTCCCTGCTCTCCCGCCTGGAGCAGGCGCTGCCCGAAGCCCGGCGCTATGGCTGGAACCTGGCCCTGTTCTTCATCGACCTGGACCGCTTCAAGGTCATCAACGACACCCTCGGGCATCTGGTGGGGGATCAGCTCTTGATGGAGGTGGCCGGTCGCCTGGCCGCCACGGTGCGGGAGTCGGACACGGTGGCCCGGCTCGGGGGCGACGAATTCGTGGTGCTGCTGCCCGACGTGGGGGATGCCGCCGATGCGGCCGCCGTGGCCGGCAAGATCATCGACGCCCTGGCCGATCCGATCCGGGTCGAGGGCCACGAGCTGCACACCAGCCCCTCCATCGGCATCAGCCTCTATCCCCTGGACGGGGACGAGGCCGAAACCATCATGCGCAATGCCGACACGGCCATGTACCACGCCAAGGCGGCGGGCCGGAACACCTTCCAGTTCTACGCCAAGGAAATGAACCAGGCTGCCACCGAACGCCTCACCCTGGAGCGCAAGCTGCGCCAGGCCGTGGCCCGGGGCGAATTCAGCCTGCACTTTCAGCCCCAGTGCGCCGTGGCCAGTCGCCAGCCCACCGGGGTGGAGGCCCTGCTGCGCTGGCACACCGACGAGGATGGCTTCATTTCCCCGGCCCGCTTCATCCCCATTGCCGAGGAAACCGGGCTCATCGTCGGCATCGGCACCTGGGTGCTGCGGGAAGCCTGCCGGCAGATGCGGGCCTGGCTGGATGCGGGCCTGGCGCCGGTCCGCGTCGCGGTCAACCTGTCGGCCCGGCAACTGAAACAACGGGATTTTCCCGAGACCGTGGCCCAGGCCCTGGCCGACAGCGGCCTGCCGGCGCATCTGCTGGAACTCGAAATCACCGAGAGCGCGGTGATGGAGCAGCCCCGGGAAGCCATCCAGTTGCTGACCGAGCTGCGCGGCATGGGGGTGACCCTGGCCATCGACGATTTCGGCACCGGCTACTCGTCGCTGGCCTATCTGAAGCTGTTCCCCATCGACCATCTCAAGATCGACCGCTCCTTCGTGGCGGACATCGAGCACGACCTGAACGACCGCTCCATCGCCTTCGGCACCATCGCCCTGGCCCATTCCCTGGGGCTCAACGTGATCGCCGAAGGGGTGGAAACCGAGGATCAGCTCGAACTTCTGTCCTGCAATGGTTGCGACGAAATCCAGGGCTACCTGTTCTCGAAGCCCCTGCCGGCGGATCAGGCCCTGGACTTCCTCAAGGCCCGCCAGGCCGCACCCGTCCCTTGAGCCTTCAGGTCCCGAACAGCCGGGCCACGGCTTCCGGGTGCGAGGGGAAATACAGGTGCAGGTAGGAGGCGGTCAGCCTCCCGCGCCGGTAGAGGGCCTCGCCGGGGCTGCCGTCCTGTTTCACGGCGGTGAGGGCTGGGGTCAGTTCCGTTTCACAGCGGGAGTAATGAAAGGTGTGGCCGCTGATCCGGCCCTCCGGCAACTCCGCCGCCTGTGTGCCCAGGGCCGCCAGGCGCGCCTGCATCACGGTGCGGCCGGGCAAGAGGCCACCCATCCGGTGCGTCAGCCCCTGCTTGTCCACCATGTCCCCGAACAGCCCCATCATGCCGCCGCATTCGGCCAGCAGGGGCTTGCCTGCCGCCACGTGGCGTTCCAGGGCATCCCAGAAGGGCCGCTGGCGGGACAGGGTTTCCCCATGTAATTCCGGATAGCCGCCAGGCAGCCAGACGGCGTCACACTCGGGCAGGGGTTCGCCGGCCAGGGGGGAGAAGAAACGCAGTTCGGCCCCCAGCGCTGCCAAGGTTTCCAGGTTGGCCGGGTAGATGAAGCCATAGGCCGCATCCCGGGCGATGGCGATCGTCTTGCCGGCCAGCAAGGGCGGGATTGCCGGCTGCGCCGCTGCCGGGAAATCCACGGGGGGCGGCAGGTCCACGGCGCCCGTGGCGGCCAGGGCGTCGGCCATCCGGTCCAGGCGCCGGGTCAGGTCGGCGATCTCGGCGGCCTGGAACAGGCCCAGGTGCCGTTCCGGCAGACTGGCGTCGGCATCCCGGGGCAGGGCTCCGTACCAGCCCATGCCCTCGGGCAGGCTGTCGCGCAGCATCTGCCCGTGCCGGGGACTGCCCACCCGGTTGGCCAGCACCCCGGCAAAGGGCAGGCCGGGCCGATAGGTGGCGAGGCCATGGGCCACGGCGCCAAAGGTCTGGGCCATGGCGTCGGCGGCGATCATGGCCAGCACCGGGATGCCGAAACGGCAGGCAAGGTCGGCTCCGGAAGGCTGGCCGTCGAAGAGCCCCATCACCCCTTCCACCAGAATCAGGTCGCTTTCCGCTGCGGCCCGGGCCAGGCGCCAGGCCGCGTCCGCCTCGCCGCACATGCCCAGGTCCAGGTTGTAGCAGGGCCGACCGCTGGCGGTGGCGTGGATCATGGGATCGAGGAAGTCCGGGCCGCACTTGAACACCTGCACGCGTCGGCCCAGGCGGGTGTGATGGCGGGCCAGGGCCGCAGTGACCGTGGTCTTGCCCTGGCCGGAAGCCGGGGCGGCGATGAAGAGGGCGGGGCAGGCAGGCATCACCACTCCATGCCGGGCATGGCCTTCAGGCCGGCCTGGAAGGCATGTTTGACCATGCCCATCTCGGTGGCCGTGTCGGCCAGGGCGAGGAGTTCCGGCGGCGCGCCCCGGCCGGTGACGACCAGATGCTGGTGGGTTGGCCGGGCGGCAAAGGCGGCCAGCACCGGCTCGGTTTCCAGCCAGCGGTACTTGAGGGCGTAGGTGAATTCGTCCAGCACCACCAGGCCGATGTCCGGGTTGTTGAGATGTTGCAGGACGATCTGCCAGGCGGCTGCGGCGGCGGCCTTGTCCCGGCCGTCGTCCTGGGTTTCCCAGGTGAAACCCTCACCGCAGACGTGCCAGCTCACTCCGGGCACCGTGCGGAAGAAGGCTTCCTCGCCGGTGTCGGAGCGACCCTTGACGAACTGCACCACGGCCACCTTCAGGCCGTGGCCCAGGGCCCGGGCCACGAGGCCGAAGGCGGCGGAGGACTTGCCCTTGCCGTTGCCGGTGTTGACCAGCAGCACGCCCCGCTCGTCGCGGGCGGCGGCGATCTTCCGGTCGATGATTTCCTTCTTCTTCACCATGCGCTTCTGGTGCCGTTCATCCTTGTTCATGGGGATTGCTCCTGTATTCCTTCCGGGTGGGCTGATGGTTCGCGCGTCCGGGCGTCGGACGGGGGGATGTTTTCCAGGTGGGCGATACGTGGGCAGACGGGGGCTGCCAAGGCGCTCTGGGCCAGCAGGGCCCGGCAGAGGAGTAGGCCTGTCATTTCAGCAGGGAATGAAGGCCACCCGGCCATCCTGCTCCACCCGGGCCAGGGGATGGCCGTAGAGCCGCGCCAGGCGTTCCGGGGTGAGCAGTGCGTCGGCGGGGCCCAGGTCGGTGTGGCCGTCGCCGTAGATCAGCAGCACCCGTCCGGCGTAGCGCCAGGCCAGCCCCGGATCGTGCAGGACCGTGACGATGCCGGCGCCCTGGCGGGCCCGGCGGGCGAGAATTTCCAGGACGGCGATCTGGTGGTTCAGATCCAGGTGGGTGAGGGGTTCGTCCAGCAGCATCAGCGGCGTCTGCTGGGTGAGCAGGGTGGCAATGGCCAGGCGCTGGCGTTCGCCGCCGGAGAGGGTCTGCACGTCGCGCTCCTCCAGACCGTGCAGCCCCACTTCCACCAGGGCTTCCCGGGCGATGCGCACGTCCGCGGCGCTTTCCCACTGCCAGCGTCCCAGGTGGGGATGGCGACCGGTGAGAGCGGTTTCCAGCACGGTGGTGGCGAAGGGATCGCCCCGGTGCTGGCCCAGCCAGCCGCGCAGCCGGGCGGCGGCCCGGGGGCCGTGGGCGGCATAGTCCCGGTCCTGCAGCAGTACCTGGCCGCCGCTGGGAGGACGCAGCCCGGCCAGGGTGGCGAGCAGGGTGGATTTGCCGGCGCCGTTCTTGCCCAGGATCACCAGGGTTTCGCCGGCCTGCAGTTCCAGGTCGAGGCCGCAGCAGACCCCCAGGGGGCCGATGCGCACCGCCAGTTCCCGGGCCGCGAGCAGGATGCTCATGCGCTCCGCCCTCCGGTGCGGGAGAGCAGGAACAGGAAGACGGGCACCCCGAGCAGGGCGGTGAGCACGCCCACCGGCAGTTGTTCCGGCGCGATGACGGTGCGGGCCAGGGTGTCGGCGGCCATGAGCAGGGTGCCGCCGGCCAGCACCGAGGCGGGCAGCAGCAGCCGCTGGTCGTTGCCGATGGCGAGCCGCACCAGGTGCGGCACCACCAGGCCGATGAAGCCGATGGCGCCGGCGCTGGTCACGGCGGCGGCCGTGGCCAGGGCGGCAATCAGATAGACGAGGCCGCGCAGGCGGCCCACGGCGACTCCCAGGGTCCGGGCGCTCTCGGCGCCCCGGGAGAGCAGGTTGAGTTCCCGGGCAAAGGGCATGGCGAGCAGCAGGGCCAGGACCAGGGCGGCCAAGGTCGGCCAGGGGGAAAGGCTCTGGGAGAGGTCGCCCATGAGCCAGAACAACATGCCGCGCAACTGGGATTCCGGTGCCAGGGAGAGCATCAGGGCCACCAGGGCACCGCAGCCGGCGGCAACGATGACCCCGGTGAGCAGGAGCCGGGTCTGGGTCCAGCTGCCGTCGCCGTGGGCCAGGCCGAACACCAGCAGCAGGGCGCCCAGGGCACCGCCGAAGGCGAACAGGTCCAGCCCCAGACCGGAAAGACCGAGCAGGATGGCCCCCAGGGCGCCGACTCCGGCGCCGCCGGAAATGCCGAGCACGTAGGGATCGGCCAGGGGGTTACGCAACAGCACCTGCATCAGGGCCCCGGCCAGGGCCAGCAGGCCGCCGCAGGCAAAGCCGGAAAGGGCCCGGGGCAGGCGCAGCTGCAGCACCACCTCCGCCGCCAGGGACGGCTCGCCCCCGGCCAGGATGGCGAGCAGCTCCCCCGGCCCCACGGCGACGGAGCCGGCCAGCAGGGCCGCTCCCAGGCTCAGCCCCGCCAGGCCGAGGAGGCAGGCGAGGATGAGCAGGGCGCGGCGGGGCGAGGGCATGGCGGGAGCTTACTTGGGGGCGTAGCGGACGCCCAGGAAGAAGTTGGCCCCGTCGGTGGCATAGTCCTGGTTCAGGACATATTCCCGGTCGAACAGGTTGTTCACCCGGGCGAAGAGGGACCAGTCCTTGTCGAGCCGGTAGCCGGCCTGCAGATTGACCAGAGCGTAGCCGCCCAGCTTCTGGGTGTTGTTCACGTCCTGGTAGCGTTTGCCATGGGCCTGCCATTCCAGGTTCCAGTCGAAGTTTCCGTGGCTACGACCTACCGCGAGGCTGCCATGCTGGCGCGAGCGGTAGCGCAGCACCTTGTCGAGCAGCGTGTCGCGCGGGTCCTGAAAGTCGGCGCTGGCCTTGACGTTGAAGCCCTGGAGATTGCCCGTGTAGGCCAGGGTGAAGCCTTCGAGCCGGGCCTGGTTCACATTTGCGGGCAGCCAGGTCCAGCTGCCGGGCGCGATGGGGGCCCAGGCGATCAGGTTGTCCACATCGTTACGGTAGATGGTGGCGGAAATCTGCTGGGTGCCGCTGTCGTAGTGCAGGGCTATTTCCCGGTTTTTGGCCGTTTCCGGCTTCAGGTTCGGGTTGCCGGCGCCGGGCCAGTACAGGTCGTTGAAGGTGGGCGCCTTGAAGGCGGTGCCGTAGGAGGCGTGCGCCCGCAGCTTGTCGTTGATCTGGTAACCGTAGGCGACAAAGCCGGTGTTCTTGTCGCCGAACTGGGAGTTGTCATCCCGGCGCAGGTTGAACTGCAGCCGGTGATTGCCGAGGGAGCCGTTCCAGCCGGCCAGGATCGAATTGATGCTGCGCCGGTCCAGATCGTAGGCCTGGTCGCTGCTCACCCTTTCTTCGAGCCGTTCCAGGGCCAGCAGGGCGGTGCCCAGGGGCAGGCGGATGTCGTTCTGCCACTGGTACTGGGTCTGACGGGTGCGGATCCTGCCGGTTTCCCGGTCATCCTCGAACTGGCGCGAGTCGTCGCTGCTGCGGCCCAGGCGCAAGGTGCTGGTCCAGAGGCTGCCCAGGCGATTGCGGCTGTAGATGCTGTAGACCGAGTTCTTCTGCTCCTGCCGGTAGGCGGCCGTGGCCGGAGTGGACCAGGGGCCGCCGGCGTCATAGTCATTCCAGCCGTCGCTGGCCAGGAAGTTCACTCCGATTTCCTGATCCGGGGCGAAGGCGTAGGAGAGGCTACCGCTCATGCTGCTGTTCCGGTGCCCGTCCCGGTCGGGGTTGTAGGAGGAATTGGCGGGATTGTCGATGGAATTGAAGCCCCGGGTCCGGTGGCTGGCAGCCTGGAGGGCATAGCTCAGGCCCTGCTGGCTGCCGGACAGACCGGCGCTCACGGCGCTGCTGCGGTGGCTGCCCAGCCCGGCCGCGGCATTGACGCGCAGGGGGCCGCTGCCCTTGCGGGTGAAGATCTGGATGACGCCGCCGATGGCGTCGGAACCGTAGAGGGAGGAGGCGGCACCGCGCAGGATCTCGATACGCTCCACCTGTTCCAGGGGCAGGTAGCTCCAGTTGGCGCCGCCCATGGTGGCGGAACCGGAACGCATGCCGTCCACCAGCAGCAGGGTGTGGCCGGGATTGCTGCCGCGCAGGTAAATATTGGCGACCGAGCCCGGGGCGCCGTCGGTCTTGATCTCGATGCCGGGCTGGCGGGCCAGCAGGTCGGTGATGCTGGCGGAGGGGCCTGCCGCCTCGATTTCCTGGCGCTCGATGACGGTGACGTCGGAGAGCAGCTCGTTGGCGCGCTGGGGCTGGCGGGTGGCGGTCACAACGATCTGCTCTTCCGCGTTCTGGGCCAGGGTGGGGGAAATGGGCAGGGCGAGCAGGCACAGGGCCGCCGCCAGAGGCTTTTGCTTGAAGGACATGGATGCTCCCGTTGAACCTGCGTCCCCGCAGGTACGAACATTGATTGACAAAGGGAAGTCCATGGGAAGAGGGGCAGGCATTCCGGCACCGTCACCCCGCGGCACTTCCATCGGTTCCCATCGAGGCCGGTATCCGGGCTCGCAAGTCTTGATCCGTCGCCTTCCCAGGCACAAGCCCAGTGGCGTGATGACGGACCCGCACTCGCTTACCGTTGCGGGGGCAGCAGCGGCTTGGCGTCATGGACGCGCACCGCTTTCCCGTTTAACCACAGGCGGAATCCGCCGGCGGCACCTGATGCGAAAAGCCGTCCCGGAAGACGGCGGCGCGGAGTGTAGCACGAGCTTTTGTGGCAGTGCAGCACCAAGCGGCGGATGAAGCCGATAAATCACCTTCAAAACATGTGCTTAATCCTTGACCCGGCGTGGATTGAGCCTCTATAGTGCGCGCCATGGAAATGGAACTCGAAGCCCTTGCCGGCAAGGTGGAAAAGGTGGCAGCCCTGGTGGAAGGGCTGCGTGCCGACAATGCGAGCCTGAAGCAGCGTCTGGCTGCGGTCGAGGCGGAGCGGGACAGCCTGCGGCACAACATGGAACTGGCCCGCAGCCGGGTGGAGGCCCTGATCGGGCAATTGCCGGAGGAAGCATGAGCATGGCCGCGGAATCGGATTTCCTCGATGTGAAGATACTCGGGCGGGAGTACCGGATTGCCTGTCCTGCCGGTGAGCAAGAAGCGTTGCAGGCGGCGGTCCAGATGGTGGACGGCAAGATGCAGGAGATCGCCCACAAGACCCGCAACACAGTGCCGGAGCGGGTGGCCGTGATGGCGGCCCTGAACATCGCCCATGAATACCTGAGCGCCCGCAACGGCGGCGGGGACGGCGGGGGTTTTGACACTTCCGGCGCAAGGCGTAGAATCGAAGCCATGGAAACACGGCTGGATGCCTTGCTGGCCCAGCAGAAACTGGATCTCTGAGCTTCTGCGGGTCTTCCGGGCGGGCCGGTTCCACCAGGTGTCCCCTGCGGTGTTGGTGAGGGCCATATATTCCTTGAACCAATGCTTGCGTGGCATCGGCTGCGGACCTCAAGGTTGATGTTGTGAGCGACTCTTCTAGCTGTCGCACCTGATTCAACTGGGAAGCGGCCATTCTGAACCCTCGGTTCAGGATGCCGGTCCAACGGCACTCGCGGGGGCCAAAAAATGCAAAGGGCGACTCAGGTCGCCCTTTCTCATTCCAGGGGCCATCTGCATCGGCAGCGGGCTGGATTCGATGCCCCTGGGCTTCTTCTCGTTCGGTCAGGATCGGGGTGGGTGCACGCAAGCTTCGTTCCGGCCTTGGGCCAGGTATTACCGGAACTTGCTAATATGCCTGCTTTTCCGGCTCCGGAGCCAGGGCGATCAGGATGCGGCGGGTTTTTTCATGACGGTTTGGTGGCTGCTTTATCTGGCGCTGGGCGCCTTTGCGGGGTTTTTTGCCGGTCTGCTCGGCATCGGTGGGGGATCGGTGATGGTGCCCCTGCTGGTCATGCTGTTTGCTGCCCAGAACTTTCCTACCCAGGAGGTGATGCATCTGGCCCTGGGGACTTCCATGGCGGCCATCCTGTTTACCTCGGTCGCCAGCGTCCGGGCGCATCACCGGCACGGTGCGGTCCTGTGGCCCATCGTCGCCCGCATCACCCCGGGCATCCTGCTGGGTACCCTGGTGGGGACCGAGCTGGCCAGCCGGGTGCCTTCTGCCTGGTTGGCCGTGTTGTTTACCGCCTTCATCTTTTACGTGGCGGTGCAGATGATCGTGGGCTTCAAGCCCAAGCCCAGCCGGGAGATGCCGGGAGCGCTGGGGACCGGGGCCGTGGGACTGGGGATCGGTGCCTTTTCCTGCCTGGTGGCCATTGGCGGCGGGGTGCTTTCGGTTCCCTTCATGGCCTGGTGCAATGTGCGCATGCAGCACGCCATCGGCACCTCCGCAGCGATCGGTTTTCCCATTGCCCTGGGGGGAGCGGCCGGCTACATCTTCAACGGCTGGCGGGTCGAGGGATTGCCTGAATATTCCCTGGGTTTCGTCCATCTTCCGGCCCTGGTGGGGCTTGTGGCTGCCAGCGTCCTGACCGCCCCCCTGGGCGCCCGGCTGGCCCATCGCCTTCCGGTGCAGTTGTTGAAGCGGGTTTTCGCCGGGCTGCTACTGTTGCTGGCCCTGAAAATGTTGTGGGGCTTGCTGGCGGCTTGAGGGGAGCGCGCCCTGCTGGCTGAAATCCTCGCCTGGCTGAGCACTCCCTGCCGGCCCGAAAGCCGCCGCCTGGGATACCTGCGGGAGGCCATTGCCCTGCGGAGCCGGGCCCGTCGTTGCGCCCGGATCTGGGCGGCGCACCTGCAACACAGCCGGACCTTCCTGCTGGAGTCGGCCGGTGCCGGGGGGGAACTGGGGGTGGTGCTGGGGTCCGGCCTGTTGCTGGATGTGCCCCTGGTGGAGCTGGCGGCGCGTTTCCGGCGCCTGTATCTGGTGGATATGGTGCATCTGCCCCGGGTGCGGCGGCTGGCCGCAGCCTTTCCTGGCGTGTCCTTGCTGGAGCTGGATGTGACCGGCACGGCGACCGGACTCTGCGCCCTGGGCCGGCGGCAGCGTCCGGTGGAGCGGGGCGAACTGGAGGCCCTCTTTTCCTGTCCTGTGGCCCTGCCTGGGTTGGAGTCCGCCGACTGGGTGGCTTCCGTCAATCTCTTTTCCCAGCTCCCGCTGTTGCCCCTGGAGGCAGCCAGTCGTCTGTGCCCGGCGGCGGGCGAGACGGATCTGCTGCGCTGGCAGCAGCAAATTCTGGTGCGCCATCTGGACTGGTTGCGGCAGCGCCCTGCCTGCCTTCTGGCGGATGCCGTCCAGACCTTGCGGCGAGCGAACGGGGAGCGTGAGGTCATGGATTATTCCCCCTGGCTGGAGGTGCTTGGGCCGCCCGGGGCTGCCTGGTCCTGGCTGCTTGTGGATGAGGCGGAAAGCGGTGATGGCAGCCGGGTGGAACACGAGGTCCGGGCCTGGTGCTGGTGATTCACGATGCTGAAAAGTATTGTGTAATTATGAATTAAAAATTCTTATATAAGATATAATATGCAGGCTCTGCGGCCTCGCTGCCGCAGGGGGACTAGAGGAGCCGGCCCACCGGCCGGATAACGATAAGGAGTGCAGCAAATGAGCAGTGCCGTTTACGCGCGGATTCGCGAGAATCCCAAATTCCAGGAGCTGGTGGTGCGCCGCAGCCGCTATTCCTGGTTCCTTTCCACCCTCGTCGTGGCCATCTTTTATGGCTTCGTGATGGTGGTGGCCTTCGATCCCAAGCTGATTGGTTCTCCCGTGGCGGAGGGGTCCATGTGGACCATCGGGGTTGCCTTCGGGCTTTGCATGTTCATCGGTTTTTGGCTGTTGACCGCCCTGTACGTGCACAAGGCCAACGGCGAATTCGATGCCATTTCCCAGGAAGTGGTGCGGGCTGCGTGGAAGGAGGGCAAATGATGCGCCGCCTTCTGACGACCCTGTCCCTGCTGGCCCTGTCCGCCCTTGCCCATGCGGGCCCCGCCATGGAAGGCGCGGCGGAGAAGCAGCCCCTGAATCTGCACGCCATCGGGATGTTCCTGATTTTCGTGGTGCTGACCATGGGCATCACCTACTGGGCTGCCAGCCGCACCAAGTCCGCTGCCGACTTCTACACCGCCGGCGGTGGCATCACCGGCTTTCAGAATGGTCTGGCCATTGCCGGCGACTACATGTCCGCCGCCACCCTGCTGGGCCTGACCGCCATGGTCTACACCAAGGGCTATGATGGTTACATCTACATGCTGGCCTTTTTCGTGGGCTGGCCCTGCATCCTGTTCCTGATGGCCGACCGGCTGCGCAACCTCGGCAAGTTCACCTTTGCCGACATCACGGCTTACCGCCTCAACCAGGGCAAGGTGCGGACCATGGCGGCCGTCTCCTCCCTGACCGTGGTGTGTTTCTACCTGATTGCCCAGATGGTGGGGGCCGGCCAGCTGATCAAACTGCTTTTCGGCCTGGACTACAACATCGCCGTGATCGTCGTGGGAGCCCTGATGATGGTCTACGTCACCTTCGGGGGCATGATCGCCACCACCTGGGTGCAGATCATCAAGGCCTGCATGTTGTTGTTCGGCGGCACCCTGGTGATGCTGCTGGCCCTGTCCCAGTTCGACTTCTCCTACACCAAGCTGGTGAGTGCCGCGACCGAGCTACATGCCAACGGTTTCGCCCTGCTGACCCCGGGCAACCTGCTCTCCGATCCGGTCACGGCCATCTCCTTGTGCATGGGCCTGATGTTCGGTACCGCCGGCCTGCCTCACATCCTGATGCGCTTCTTCACCGTGACGGATGCCAAGGAAGCCCGCAAGTCCGTGCTCTACGCTTCCGGTTTCGTCGGCTACTTCTTCAACGTGATTTTCCTGATGGGCCTGGCCGCCATCCTGATCGTGGGGCAGAATCCCCAGTTCTTCGAAGGGGGCGTGGTGGGCGGCAAGCTGATCGGCGGCGGCAACATGGTGGTGATGCACCTCTCCCAGGCCGTGGGTGGCAACATGCTGCTCGGCTTTTTGGCTGCCGTGGCCTTCGCCACCATCCTGGCCGTGGTGTCCGGTCTGGCCCTGGCCGGCGCGTCCGCCATCTCCCATGACCTGTACGCCCGGGTGATCAAGAAGGGGGCGGCGACCGAAGCTTCCGAAATGCGGGTTTCCAAGATCGCCACCATCGGCCTGGGCATCGTCGCCATCGGTCTTGGCATCCTGTTCGAGAACCAGAACGTGGCCTTCATGGTGGGGCTGGCCTTCGGCATCGCTGCGGCCGCCAACTTCCCGGTGCTGATCCTCTCCATGTACTGGCAGGGTCTGACCACGAAGGGCGCCCTGGCGGGCGGTTATGCCGGTCTGGTCTCCGCCGTGCTGCTGGTGGTGTGTTCCAAGTCGGTGTGGGTGGCGGTGTTTCATAATCCCGAGCCCCTGTTCCCCTACGAGCAGCCGGCCATCTTCGCCATGCCCATCGCCTTCCTGGCCGCCTGGCTGGTGTCCAAGATGGATGGCAGTGCCCAGGCCAGGGCCGAGATGGAGGCCTTCGAGGACCAGTTCGTCCGGGCCCAGACCGGCTATGGTGCCGCGACGGCCGCATCCCACTGATTCCGGACCTGTGCCATGCAAAAACCCCGGCGGGGCAATCCGCCGGGGTTTTTGGTATGCGGGGGCCGGAGTGGCTTGCCGGCGGCCCGGGCAGCCCGGATCAGGCCGCCTTGCTGTCTTGCATGCGCGCCAGGGCTTCGCGGCCGGAAAGCAGGTGGTCGTGCATCAACTGCTCTGCCTGCCGGGCATCCCCGGCTTCCAGCGCCGCCATGATGGCGCGGTGCTCTTCCAGGGATTGCTGTAACCGGCCCTCCAGGGACAGGGAGTGGATGCGCGACAGTTTCAGCACCTTGCGCAGATCCTGGATCACCTGCAGCAGCCAGCGGTTGTCGGCCAGTTCCTGGATGGTACGGTGGAATTCCTGGTTGGCTTCGAAGAAATCGGTGATCTGATTGTCCCGGGCGCTGCGTTCCAGGCGGGCATGGATCGCGGCCAGTCTTTCCAGGTCGGCCTTGTTCATCTTGTGCACGGCCTCGGCGGCGCAACGACCTTCGAGCAGGGCGATCAGGGGGAAGATGTCATCCAGGTCGCGGGGGGAAATTTCCGTCACATAGCAGCCGCGGCGGGGCTTGAGCACCACCAGGCCTTCCGAGGCCAGGACCTTGAGCGCCTCCCGCAACGGCGTGCGGGAGATGCCGTACTGCTCGGCGATCTTCTGTTCATCCACCCAGGCGCCGGGCAGCAGTTCATGGGCGAAGATCCGCTGGCGCAGACGTTCGGCGACTTCCTGGTAGAGGGCGGTTGGTGCAATTCTGGCGGTCATCTTTTTCGGGTTTGCTATCCACCATGGTGTGGCTTGCATTCATAATTATGAATAAAGTATTATCCGTGGGCTAAGATGTCAACTTTTTGCCCGCAAGCCTAGAATCGAGGATTCTGCCGCGTCCGGGGTAAAAAATCGACTGGGAAAATGGATATCCGACAGGGAGAGACGATCATGTCCGACCAATTCAAAACTTCCGACGATCTCGATGCCTGGGAGGCTGCCGCTGCCAAGCAGGCGCCGGGAGGCGACATCAGTAAGCTGAACTGGCAGACCCCCGAGGGGCTGACGGTCAAGCCGCTGTATACAAGGAAGGATACGGAGCAGCTGCCGTATACCGACACCCTGCCGGGATTCCCCCCCTTCCTGCGCGGCCCGCAGCCGACCATGTATGCGGTCAAGCCCTGGACCATCCGCCAGTACGCGGGTTTTTCCACGGCAGAGGAATCCAACGCGTTTTACCGCAAGGCGCTGGCTGCCGGCGGCCAGGGGGTGTCGGTCGCCTTCGACCTGGCGACCCACCGCGGCTACGATTCCGACAATCCCCGCGTTGTCGGCGACGTGGGCAAGGCCGGGGTGGCGATCGACTCGGTCGAGGACATGAAGATCCTGTTCGACGGCATTCCCCTCGACAAGATTTCCGTTTCGATGACCATGAACGGCGCCGTGCTCCCCATCCTGGCCGGCTACATCGTCGCGGCCGAAGAGCAGGGCGTGAAGCAAGAGCAGTTGTCCGGCACCATCCAGAACGACATCCTCAAAGAGTTCATGGTGCGGAACACCTATATCTATCCGCCCAAGCCGTCGATGAAGATCATCGCCGACATCTTCGCCTACACGGCGCAGCACATGCCGAAGTTCAATTCGATCTCGATCTCGGGCTACCACATCCAGGAAGCGGGGGCGAACCAGGCCATCGAACTGGCCTTCACGCTGGCCGACGGCATGGAGTACGTGCGCACTGGCATCGCCGCCGGCATGGACGTGGATACCTTCGCCGGTCGTCTGTCCTTCTTCTGGGCCGTCGGCATGAACTTCTACCTCGAAATCGCCAAGATGCGCGCTGCCCGCTTGTTGTGGCACCGCATCATGTCCGGCTTCGGCGCCAAGAATCCCAAGTCGATGATGCTGCGCACGCACTCGCAGACTTCGGGCTGGTCGCTCACCGAGCAGGATCCGTACAACAATGTGGTGCGTACCACCATCGAAGCGATGGCAGCGGTGTTCGGGGGCACCCAGTCCTTGCACACCAATGCGCTGGACGAAGCCATTGCCCTGCCGACCGAGTTCTCGGCCCGTATTGCGCGCAATACGCAGCTGATCATCCAGGAAGAGACGCACATCTGTAACGTGGTCGATCCGTGGGCAGGTTCCTACATGATGGAAAAGCTGACCCAGGACATGGCCGACAAGGCCTGGAGCATCATTCAGGAAATCGAAGCCATGGGCGGCATGACCAAGGCGGTCGAATCCGGCTGGGCCAAGATGCAGGTCGAAACCTGTGCCGCCGACAAGCAGGCCCGCATCGATTCCGGCAAGGACGTCATCGTCGGTGTGAACAAGTACAAGCTGGCCAAGGAAGACCCCATCGAGATTCTCGACATCGACAACCACGCCGTGCGCGAAGCCCAGATTGCCCGTTTGAAGCAGATTCGCGCTACCCGTGACGGGGCGGCCGTCCAGGCGGCCCTCGATGCGCTGACCCGCTGTGCCGAGACTGGTGAAGGCAACCTGCTCGACCTGTCGATCAAGGCGATTCGCCTGCGTGCCACGGTGGGTGAAGTGTCCGACGCGCTGGAAAAAGTCTTTGGTCGTTTCCGCGCCAACAACCAGACCATTTCCGGGGTGTATGGAGGCGTCGTGGAAGGCATGGAAAGCTGGGAGCAGATCAAGGCGGAGGTTGCCAAGTTCGCCGAAGAAGAAGGCCGTCGCCCGCGCATCATGATCGCCAAGCTGGGCCAGGACGGTCACGACCGCGGTGCCAAGGTGGTGGCGACTGCCTACGCCGACCTGGGTTTCGACATCGACATGGGCCCGCTCTTCCAGACACCGGAAGAGGCTGCCCGCCAGGCGATCGAAAACGACGTGCACGCCATCGGCTGTTCGTCGCTCGCCGCCGGCCACAAGACCCTGGTGCCGCAATTGATCCAGGCCCTCAAGGACCAGGGCGCGGACGACATCATCGTTTTCGCCGGTGGTGTCATCCCGGCGCAGGACTACGATGCCCTGTACGCGGCCGGCGCCAAGGCCATCTTCGGACCGGGCACCCGCATCGAGGATTCCGCCAGGAAGGTGCTGGAAGAAATCAAGAAAGCACAGCGCGGCTGATCCGCTGCCATGCAGATGTCGGAAGCCCCGTCGATCCATCGGCATGAGCTGGCTCCCCCGGACCAGTCCTTGGCGGACGGTGTCCTAGCGGGCCAGCGCCGTGCCCTGGCCAAGGCCATCACCCTTGTCGAGTCCACCCGGCCCGACCACCAGGAGCGGGCCCGGCAGCTGCTCGCCACCCTGTTGCCCCACACGGGCAGGGCGATCCGCATCGGCATCTCCGGCGTGCCGGGGGCGGGCAAGTCCACCTTCATCGAGGCCCTGGGCAATTATCTGATCGATCAAGGGCACCGGCTCGCGGTACTGGCCGTGGACCCCTCTTCTTCCGTGACGGGGGGCTCCATCCTGGGCGACAAGACCCGCATGGAAACCCTCTGCCAGCGGGAGGAAGCCTTCATCCGCCCCAGCCCCTCCGCCGGCAGTCTGGGCGGCGTGGCGGAAAAGACCCGGGAAGCCATGCTGCTGTGCGAGGCGGCCGGCTTCGACGTGATCATCGTCGAGACCGTCGGCGTCGGGCAAAGCGAGACCACGGTGGCCGGCATGGTGGACATGTTCGTGCTGCTGCAGCTACCCAACGCCGGCGATGACCTGCAGGCCATCAAGAAGGGGATCGTCGAGATTGCCGACCTGGTGGTGATCAACAAGGCCGACATCGACCCGCGTGCCGCCCAGGTAGTGCGGGCCCAATGGAGTAACGCCCTGCACATGCTGCGCCACGCTTCGCCCAACTGGGCCCCCTCGGTGGTGACCGTCAGCGCCCTGAAGAAGGAGGGCATCGCCGAGTTCTGGCAGCAGGTGCAGAAGTACCGGGAGGCCCTGACGCCCACCGGCGAGTTCGAAGCCAAACGCCGCCACCAGGCGGTGGACTGGATGTGGCAGATGATCCACTTCGGTCTCAACCAGTATTTCCGGCGCCATCCTGCCGTGCGGGAGGCCCTGCCGGGTCTCACCCAGGCGGTGGAGGCCGGGCGCATGACCCCTGCAGCCGCAGCCCATGGGCTGCTCAAGTTCCTGAATCCCGAATCCTGATTTCAAGAAGGAGATTCCCACATGCATGACATCATCCACCAGCTGGAAAAAAAGCGGGAGGCGGCCCGTCTGGGCGGCGGCCAGAAGCGTATCGACGCCCAGCATAAGAAGGGCAAGCTCTCTGCCCGCGAACGCATCGAACTGTTCCTGGATCCGGGTTCCTTCGAAGAATGGGACATGTTCAAGGAGCACCGCTGCACCGACTTCGGCATGGACCAGGGCGAGAAGATCCCCGGTGACGGGGTCGTGACCGGCTACGGCACCGTCAATGGCCGTCTGGTCTTCGTCTTTTCCCAGGACTTCACCGTGTTCGGCGGCTCCCTCTCCGAGACCCACGCCGAGAAGATCTGCAAGATCATGGACCACGCCATGAAGGTCGGCGCGCCGGTGATCGGGCTCAACGACTCCGGTGGCGCCCGCATTCAGGAAGGCGTGGCCTCCCTGGGCGGCTATGCCGAGGTGTTCCAGCGCAACGTGATGGCCTCCGGCGTGATCCCCCAGATTTCCATGATCATGGGCCCCTGCGCCGGGGGGGCGGTGTATTCCCCGGCCATGACCGACTTCATCTTCATGGTCAAGGATTCCTCCTACATGTTCGTCACCGGTCCCGACGTGGTGAAGACCGTGACCCACGAGGAAGTGACCGCCGAGGAACTGGGCGGCGCCGTGACCCACAACACCAAGTCCGGCGTGGCTGACCTGGCCTTCGAGAACGACGTGGAAGCGCTCACCATGTTGCGCCGCTTCATGAACTTCCTGCCTTCCTCGAACCGGGAAAAGCCGCCGGTGCAGCCCACCAGTGACCCGGCCGACCGCATGGACTACTCCCTCGACACGCTGGTGCCGGACAACCCCAACCAGCCCTACGACATGAAGGAGCTGATCATCAAGGTGGTCGATGACAGCGACTTCTTCGAGATTCAGCCCGATTACGCCAAAAACATCATCACCGGCTTTGCGCGGATGGAAGGCTCCACGGTCGGCATCGTCGCCAACCAGCCCCTGGTGCTGGCCGGCTGCCTGGACATCAAGTCCTCGATCAAGGCCGCCCGCTTCGTGCGCTTTTGCGATGCCTTCAACATTCCGGTCGTGACTTTCGTGGACGTGCCCGGCTTCATGCCCGGCACCGCCCAGGAATACGGCGGCATCATCAAGCACGGCGCCAAGCTGCTCTACGCCTACGCCGAGTGCACCGTGCCCAAGGTCACTGTCATTACCCGCAAGGCCTACGGCGGCGCCTATGACGTGATGTCCTCCAAGCACCTGCGCGGCGACGTGAACCTCGCCTGGCCCAGTGCCGAAATCGCCGTGATGGGCCCCAAGGGCGCGGTCGAGATCATCTTCCGTGAAGAGAAGAACGATCCGGCCAAGCTCGCCCAGCGCGAAGCCGAATACAAGGCCAAGTTCGCCAACCCCTTCGTGGCCGCCAGCCGTGGCTTCATCGACGACGTGATCATGCCCCACGCCACAAGGAAGCGCATCTGCCGGTCGCTCGCCATGCTCAAGGACAAGAAACTGGAAAATCCGTGGCGCAAGCACGGCAACATCCCGCTCTGATACATGAATTCCATTAACCACGGTGGCACCGGGATACGGCGAACAGCCTTGTTCATCTGCTTCTCTCTGTGCCTCTGTGTCTCTGTGGTGAGAGGTTTCCCATATGTTTAAGAAGATTCTGATTGCAAACCGCGGCGAGATTGCCTGCCGCGTCATCAAGACCGCCCGCAAGATGGGCATCAAGACCGTCGCCGTCTATTCCGAGGCCGACAAGGACGCCCTGTTCGTGGAGATGGCCGACGAAGCCGTCTGCATCGGCCCGGCGCCCTCCAAGGAGTCCTACCTGGTCATGGACAAGATCATCGCCGCCTGCAAAGAGACCGGCGCTGAAGCCGTCCACCCGGGCTATGGCTTCCTGTCCGAGAACGCCGAATTCTCCCGTCGTCTGGAAGAGGAAGGCATCAAGTTCATCGGTCCGAAGCACTACTCGGTGGCCAAGATGGGCGACAAGATCGAATCCAAGAAGCTGGCCATCGAAGCGGGGGTCAACACCATCCCCGGCCACAACGATGCCATCTCCGGACCCGACGAAGCCGTCGAGATCGCCAGGAAGATCGGCTACCCGGTCATGATCAAGGCCTCCGCCGGCGGTGGCGGCAAGGGCCTGCGCGTCGCCTACAACGACGCCGAAGCCCACGAAGGTTTTGCCTCCTGCGTCAATGAAGCGAAGAACTCCTTTGGCGATGACCGCGTCTTCATCGAGAAATACGTGCTCGAACCGCGCCACATCGAAATTCAGGTGCTGGGCGACAGCCACGGCAACTACGTCTACCTGAACGAGCGGGATTGCTCCATCCAGCGCCGGCACCAGAAGGTCATCGAAGAGGCCCCGAGCCCCTTCGTCGATCCGGAAATGCGCAAGGCCATGGGCGAACAGGCCGTGGCCCTGGCCCGGGCCGTGAACTACGAATCCGCCGGTACCGTCGAATTCGTCGTCTCGGGCGCGACCAAGGAGTTCTACTTCCTGGAAATGAACACCCGCCTGCAGGTGGAGCACCCCGTCACCGAACTGATCACCGGCCTCGACCTGGTGGAGCAGATGATTCGCGTTGCCTACGGCGAAAAACTGCCCATCACCCAGGCCGACGTCAAGATCAACGGCTGGGCCATGGAGTGCCGTATCAACGCCGAAGACCCGTTCCGCGGCTTCCTGCCCTCCACCGGCCGTCTGGTGAAGTTCCAGCCCCCGGCCGAGGTCGAAGGTCAGGTGCGGGTGGATACCGGCGTCTATGAAGGCGGCGAAATCTCCATGTACTACGACTCCATGATCGCCAAGCTGATCGTGCATGGCTCCACCCGCGACCAGGCCATCGCCCGTATGCGCGATGCCTTGAACGCCTTCGTCATTCGCGGCATTTCCTCGAACATCCCGTTCCAGGCCGCGCTCATGCAGCACCCGCGCTTCCAGTCCGGCATCTTCGACACCGGCTTCATCGCCAAGGAATATCCGAAGGGCTTCGATGCCTCCATGGTGCCCCACGATGATCCCGCCCTGCTGATTTCCGTGGCCGCCTTCGTGCACCGCCGCTACATCGACCGGGCCGCCAAGGTGTCCGGCCAGTTGCCCGGCCACGAGCGCCTGGTGGGCGACGAGTGGGTGGTGATCCGCAATGGCGAGCGCTTCCCCGTGGTGGCCAGGCCCGTGGCCGGCGGCTATGCCGTCACCTACAACGGTGAGACCTACACCATCCTGTCCGACTGGCGTCTGGGCCAGTCCCTGTTCAACGGCACCTGCAACGGCGAGCCCTTCACCCTGCAGGTGGAACGGCACCGCATGATCTACCAGCTGTTCCACTGGGGCACCCGCGCCGACATGATGGTCATGTCCGCCCGCGCCGCCGAACTGCTGGCCATGATGCCCGAGAAGGCAGCTCCCGACCTGTCCAAATTCCTGCTCTCCCCCATGCCCGGCCTGCTGCGCGAAGTGGCCGTACAGGTGGGCCAGGAAGTCAAGGCGGGCGAAAAGCTGGCCGTCATCGAAGCCATGAAGATGGAGAACATCCTCAAGGCCGAACAGGACTGCAAGGTGAAGAAGATTGCCGTTGCCGCCGGCGCCAGCCTGTCCGTGGACGAGGTCATCATCGAATTCGAATGACCCCGAACCGGGGCGGACCTGCCGTCGGCAGGCCGTCCCAGACCGAACTTGCGTTCTTTGCCCGTCTTCCGGACGGGCTTTTTTTGCCTGTCTTTGCTGCTGAAAGGCACCCTGTAAAAGCGAGTCCGGACATTTCTAATCTGATCCGGCACGCTGGGCCGAGGTGGCCTTGGCGACGGCCCAGGGATGGCTTGGGGGGGCGGTACAGGAGAGCTTTGCCGAGGTCGAGAAAGATTGCTCAGTAGTGGTAGCGACCCTGCAGAAACTCGATCCGATCCGCCTGCACGAGATAGACGCAGCGATGTTCCTGGGTGATGCGTCGTGACCAGACATCCGCGCCCAGGTACTTGAGCGGTTCGGGACTGCCAATGCCCTTGAAGGGATCACGCAGCGCAGCTTTGACGAGTTCCAGAAGACGCTTGGCCGCGCGGCGCTCCGTCTCCACCCAGTAGCTCAAATCTTCCAGAAACTCGGGCTGAAACACCGTGGCGCAATTGACCTCAGGCTTCGAGGCCATAGCGCTTCCCGACGGCAGCCACCGGCGTGGGCGGCACCTCACCGGCCCGGGCGCGTGCCAAGGCCGTCAGCAGACGTTCGGCGTTCTTCGGCGAACGCAGCAGATGTGCGGTTTCCATCAGGCCTTGCAACTCATCGGCGGCAATGATCGCCACAGCCTCCCCGGAGCGACGGCGCACCAAGACCACTTCACGATCATCGACCGCACGATCCATGAGCGTCTTGAGCTGCGCGCGGGCCTGGCTGTAGGTGGTTTCGATGGTCATGGCGGTTTCCTTTGAGTTGTACAGATGTATTGTGCAGTCATGGCCCGGCAAATGCTTCCGACAGGCGGAGCAAGTCAAGATAGTTGTCGCGTGACTCATGCAACCAAACGGTTTATATCTTCGGGATGCCCAGGGTTGCGGGTGGCGGCGTCGCGCTCCGGGTTGAGCGTCACCGCACCGGCTGGCGTGCAGTCGCGCGTGTTGCCGGACCAGCGCGCGGGGTGGCGCTCGCGGGCCTGGAGGTAGGTCTGATGGCGTGCAGCCAGGATCGCGATGTCCTCCCCCGCATGTCGCTGCGCCGGCGTCACATAGCGCAGGGCGCTGTGGCGGTGCTCAAAGTTGTACCAGCGCACGAAGTCGCGTCCCCAGTCGCGCGCGTCTTCCAGGGTGGCGAAGCCGCGTACCGGGAATTCGGGCCGGTACTTGGCGGTCTTGAAGAGCGACTCGACGAAGGCGTTGTCGTCGGAGACGCGCGGGCGCGAGTACGACGGCTTGACCCCCAACCAGTGCAGCATCGCCAGCACCGTGGTGGCCTTGAGCGTGCTGCCGTTGTCGCCGTGGAGCACGGGCTTGTCGGCCATGGCATGGATGCCTTCAGCCAGCGCGGTGCGCTTGAGCAGGCTGGCCGCGTGCTCGGCGTCATCACGCTCGTGGATCTCCCAGCCGACGATCATGCGGCTGTACAGATCCATGAGCAGGTAGAGATAGAACCAGCGCCCCTGAATCTGCGCGGGCAGATAGGTCATGTCCCAGCACCAGACCTGACCGGGCGCGGTGGCCACATGCGTGGTGGGCGCCCGCGTGGGCTGGGGCGCGCGGGCGGCTGAAGTGGTCATGCTTGGTTCGAAATGGTTCACGTCAGCGCTGCAAAAAGCTTTTTCAGGTAGGTGCTGGCACCATCCTCCATGAACAACACGTTGCGGCTTTCCAGATCGGCTTTCTTTGTCCGGTCACCCACGTTGAGCAGATCGGCAAACTTCGTCGGCGAGAGGATGAAGGCGTTCAAGACCAGCGGCGGCTCGCCGGGTCTGGCCTGTCCAGCGAGAGTCGTTTCCAGCGTCTTCACTTCCTTGTACAGACCCAGCTTGGGATGCGACAGATCCAGATTACGCAGTCCCTTCGGATCGATGAACGTTAGCCACTGCTTGCCACTTGCGTCGTCGACCAGCCACAGCAGGAAGTCTGGATAGAAGTTGCCAGCCAGCGCGAAACTCAGACCCTTCTCCTCCCGATCAGCATTACGCAGAAGATACAGACTGCGCGGGCCTATCACTTCCTTGCCTTCATTTGAGTTGTAGAAGGTTTCAAGATCGCGAACGAATTGCCACTCGCTCGGCGCGTCAAAGGCCAAGGGGCGCAGCTTCAGCGGCACAGCATCCTTGTTTTCCAGCGCCAGTAGCGGGTAGTACAAATGCCGGTCGAAGCTGATGGCCACCATGTGTGGCGCGTTCCATTTGCTGGCTTCGCCGATCTTGCCGTCCGCCACCAGCTTCTTCAGCACTTCCAGCTTTGCCTGATACGCCAGACCGTCGTCGCTGTTCTCGATCTCGAACTGGTACAGCTTGAGCATTGACCCGTGGTCTTCATCGATGTGGGTGATGTCATAGAACTGACCTTCGTAGGCGGTCTTCAGGGCCTTGTAGAAGCGATCGGTGTAGTCCGTCAGCAGTCGCAGCAGGATGTCTTCCTGTTTGCGAACGTCGGCGAAGGTCGTCACGTTCAGTTCCGCCGCCGGGATGAACAGCGTGTACCAGTCGTGAGTGCCACTGCAGAAGTCGATCAGCTTCTGTCGATCCAGGCGCAGGTTGCTCCAGCTGCGCTGTAGCTTGTAATCCTGCAAGGCCAGGTAGACGCGATCCCAGTCGAAGGCCGTGAACAGGGCCTGGTTCAGCTTGCCCTGGTAGCGGGCTTCGGTGGAAGGGGCAGCCCCCGTGTCCTTGCTGGACAGGGCCTCGACACGCGGGTAGAGGTCGAGCACCACATGGGGCAGCTTGATCTTGCCCTGGAACTGCGCAGGAATCTCGTACAACCACGGGAATTGCGTGCGCTTGAAGCCGAGTTTCTGGTTGTCCTTGTAGCCATCCTTCAGCGTCAAGGTCTTGAGCTTGCCTGCGGGCAGGTTGGCCCGTGTCGGAAAATCCAGCTCCAGCACTTCGTCGCTAGGCGTGATGCCTTCCTCGCGCAGATAGTCTTTGAATGCCGCCATGTAGCTGGCACGCACGCCGAAGATGTTCAGCGTCTCCAGCTTGTCCAGATGCACGCCCTTGGGCCGGTCCTGCGGCAGGCTGCGCTTGAGCGAAAAGGCCTTGCCCTTGAGGCGTACCCCGCGTCCGAACAGCTGGATGATCTGCGAGCCTTCACCCTGGCCCATGTTCAGCAGGCCCATCGTGGACACGCGCCAGCTGCTCCAGCCTTCGGTGAATTTGCGCGAACCGATCAACACGTTGAGGCGGCTGTCCTTGTGGTTCAGCGTACCGAACAGCGCGCCGCCGAAGTCGTCGCGTTCGCTGTGGAACGCATCTTGGCTTTCCGCCATGCTGAAAAAGCCCGCGTCGTCCCCGATGTTGATCAGCCCGAACGGCTCGGCATCGCCCACACGAAGCGCCAGCTCGCCTTTGCTGCTCTTGATGTTGACCAGTTTCAGGCGCTGGCGGGCCGGAGCGTTGAAGACGCGCAGCAGGATGTCGGCGTACAACTCGCTCACCTTGTCCGAAAAGCCCATCAAGGGCGTGAAACGCCCGCTGAAGATGTTGTTGCCCTTGGCATCCAGAATGTGTGCTCTGTCCGCAATCAGATCGGCTAGCCAGTTTTTGATCTGCGCGTCGTTGTTCAGGAACCAGGCAAAGAAGTTCACCACTTCGAGGATGTCGGACTCCTCGCCGGATACCGTGTTGCCCACGAACACCCATAGCGGCTTTTCGATATTGAAGTCGGCGATCTTGTCGCGGTGCGTGCTCCACAGCCATAGCTGCTGGTAGTAGGCCAGCAGGCAGGCGGTGAAATACTTGCGGGCGTTGTCCGCCTGCGCATACGCCTCACCATTCATGTTGAGGATCAGCGACTCCTTGCCGTAGCCGTCCTCGTAGAAGAACTTGTAGGAGTAATCGAACAGGATGCACTTGGCGTAAATCTCGCGCGTAGCGGTGATACGCGCGCGGCGCCTGTCCTCGGCGGTCAGCACAAGTTGCGCCTTCTGGTCATCGTCCAGACTGCGCAGGCTGGTGGTGTTGAACAGCATCTTGGCGCGCTTTTTCTGGATGTCTTCTTCCGCTGCCGCCACAGTCATGCCCTTGGCCACCGCCTGCCCGAAGGTGGCCGAGTACTCGAAAGCAAAACCGCCGCGCACCAGCGCATCGCGTCGCGCCATCCACGCGCCTGCTGCCGTACCGGTGCCCCGGTGGCCTTCGTCCACCAGCACCAGGTTGTTGCCCTCGAAAGCCTCCACCGCGACGGTCTTGTCGCCCATCTCATCGCCCAGCTTGTTGATGTCGATGATCTCGATGGTGCCGCGCGGCGGTGTCTGCGCCTTGTTGAAGAACTGCGCAAAGCCAAAGCCCGACAGATGCAATTCCTCCAGATGCTGACGGCTCAAGCCCTCGTTGGGCGTCAGCAGGATGATCTTGTCGGGGAAGTGATCGCGCATTTGCCCACTGCTGCCCGCTTGAAAGTAGTGCAGGTATTGCCTGATGTTGACGTGCAGCAGCAGGGTTTTGCCGCTGCCGGTGGCACTCCAGAAGGCGATCTTGTTCAAGTCGTCCGCCTCAAAATCGCGGAACGGCTCTGCGCCCGGCTCCGCGCGGTAGCGCGCCATCTCTTCGTTAAGGCCATCGAGCAAGTCCTGGCGGTGGTTGAAGTACCAATCCAGATAAATCTCCGTGAAAAGCAGCGAGAGGTACTGGAAGTACTTCATCTGCAACTCATGGCCTTCCCGCTTGTTGCGTTGGGCGGTGATGGCCTGCCAGTGACCGACGATGTTCAGGTCGTAGCGGCGCAGGTCCGCTTCGGCGAGATGGTTCGGATTGAACAGGCCGCGTGTCAGCTCATGGAAAAAAAGGGTCTGGCCGTCCTCGCCGATGCCCTCGTGGCGATCGTCGCCCAGTCGGGCTTTCAGCGTGCTCAAATGCTCGGCATTGAAAAAGCCTAGCATCCAGCGGTTGAGCACCAGATCCTGATGAAAACTGCGTTTCTTGCTGGCCGGTTGGCCCGTCTTTCTTTTTGGTGCCATGTCAGTTCGTGCTTCCCCAGGCTTGAAGTTTTTCCACCCATGCGTTGAACGCCGGGCACTTGGCCCGAATGGTGTCAATGCCGATGGCTTGTGCGATCAGTGGGCCGTGTTCCGTTTTGGAATAGGTTCCTGCGGGAAAGATGCTCAGGATGCGCTTGGAAGGCGCGGTCTGCGGGCTGTCGTTGATGTCTTCCGGGGAGTCAAATGCCTGGGCTACGGCCTCCAGGCGCGCCTGGGTCTCGTCATTCCAGCCATCCTCCACCCACATGAACGCCTGAGGATCGGAGAAAAGCAGCCCTTCGAACTCGTGCATTTGCACATAAGGCAACACGAAGCGCGGGTCAAATCCGGTGATCGTTCTCTCAATACCAGCCAGGATGTCGGCTTCCAACTCGGCGCGGCTGCGCCCGTTGCGGTCCTGAAAACCGTAGAAATCCACCAACGTCGTGATGCGGTCGGCCTCGTGATATTGATGCGAGATGAATTTGACCAAGCGCTCCACCGTGACACGTCCGCCCCGATGGTGGCCCGAAGGCGAGCGCAGCAGCGATGGAAAAGCCTGTAGCCCATGGCTCAACAAGTAAGGGGCCAGACAGTTTTTGACGAATTCGACCTCGGTCTGCCCCTCGCAAACGATGCAGACCCTGATCATTTCATCCCTCCGACCGCCTCTTTCAACCAGATGTCGGAGATCTGATATTCATCGTCGAGCCATGCCTGGTATTGCTCGCGCGGCAGCGTGCGCAACAAGGTCTCGCCCTGGTTGGCGCTCGCCACGATGATGTTCTCCAGCTCGAAGCAGTCCACCAGGTAGGGCGACTGGGTGGCAATGAAGATCTGCCGCCGCTGTGACAGGCGCTTGAACATCTCGGCGACCAAGGTCATGGCGTGCGGATGCAAGCCCAGCTCGGGTTCGTCGAAGAACATCACGTCGGGCAGCCGCTGCGGTGGCAGATTCAGCAGCGTCAACAGGCAAAACAGCCGCAGCGATCCGTCCGATGTGAGGTGCGAGCCGAAAATCTTGTCGCTGTGCCGGCCCACCCAGCGCAATAGCACCTTGCCGGCTTCTTCCTCCAGCACGAAATCCTTGAACACCGGCAGCACCCGACTGATTTGCTTGACGATCAATTCATAGCGCTTGCCATCCGTCCGGCGCAGGTCCAACAGCACGGCGGCCAAGTTGCCGCCATCCGAGCGCAGCCGGAACGATTCGGTCACATCCCAGCGGTTGTGAATGGCGGCGTTGGCGGATGTGTCGTGAAACTGGTAGGTGGAGCACTGGCGCAACAGGTTGACGATGGTTTGCGCCGTCTTGTTCGTTTGCTCCAGCAAGCCCGCCTCTTTGCCCACCCCTTCAATCTCGGTCCACTTCGCCTTGGTCGGATAGTCATGCGCTGAATACCGATAGGCTTCATTCATCACCATGACCGTGTCCCCGGCAGAAATATGGGCCAGGTCGAAGCGGTAATCGTTGATGCCGGAGGATGTCTCCAGGGACAGCTCGGCATGGATGCGCGGCGTCTTGCGCGCACCCATGAAGAACTGGTCGTCGCCGCCGCCGTGGCGCAGCACGAACTCCTGCAGGTTCTTCGCCTTGAGCATCCAGCTCAGCATCTCGAAGAACCGGATCAGATTCGATTTGCCGGCACCATTGGCGCCGATCAGCACCGTCAGCGGTGGCAGCTCCAGGCTCTGGACGTTCTTCAGGCTGCGGAATCCCTCGATCGTGACCGAGCGGATGCGGTTGGTTTTGTTGGGCTGTTGGGCGTCGGTCATTCAAACGTCCTCCACCGAGAACATGCGCTCGAGAAACTCCGGCTCGATCTGCCGCAGCTTGAGCACGCGGGTGGCGCCACCTTCCTCCGCCGTCTGCGTGAGCACCGTGGGAATGTTGTGGTCGCCGTTGATGTAGACCACGTCGAACTCGTTGTCCGCCGGGTTGATGGCCAGTTTGTCGCACAGCTTGGACACCCCTTCGTAGTCCAGCTTCTCGCAGTCGCGCCACAGCACGAGGCAGGTTTCACCGCTGGGGAGCGTCCCGGTGACGGTGACAAAGCCGCGCGCCATCTGCATGTCGATGTGCTTGACGCGCAGGCCGATCAAGTAATTAAAGGTTTCCACCAGGTCGATCTTGCGTGGCTCGTAAGCACCGGCGGAATCGACTGCGATGTTCAGCGTGTAATCGAACGGCTTTTTGAAATCGTCCACCGACAAGAGCGAACCGCGGCTTTCCATGTCCAGCAGGTAATGGAGCAGGTAGTCGTCGCGGGCCTCTTGCGGCAGGGTAATTAGCAACTCGCCCTGCGCGGACGTGCGGCGCAGTTGCAGGTTGTTGAGGGTATCTTCGTAGCTTTCGAGCTTGAGAACCTTGAAGCAGTGCGAAATTCCGGTTTCGGGGGCAATGGGCTTTCCATCTCTCCAATCGTAGGAATAGACGACTTTCTGAAGTCTGGGCTTCAAAACAGTGTCAAAGTAGTCTCCTTGTTCAACCATTACATACGATATACCAAGCCCCTCGTCTCGATTCAGAGAAATTACTGCATGCGCAGTGGTTCCGGATCCCGAAAAAAAGTCCAGGACACTCCCTTTTGGTCTGCAGTTCGCTGCAGTAATCGCGTGTCGAACCGTATACAGCGACTTGGGATAAGAGAATCCATTGCCTGGAATGATGTTCTTCAGCAAGGTGCTACCATACTCGGCCGCATTGAACTCGGCGTCGCTCCAGACCGTCCTATATGCCTCCTTGTCCTTGGCTAGATTTATGGAGGGAAGCCCGTTTCTTCCCATCTTAACTTCAAGACTATCAATAATTGCCTCAACTGATTGTCTTGCGTAACGCCATTTGCGCTCCAATCCATCTGTCGAAGATATTGGCCATACAGCCAGCACCCCATTTTCGCCTTCAATGCAAGCGCCACTCGGGTGATAACTGTCATCGGGAACATCCCCAAACCCAAAGATCATACCGTTCTTAACGAAAATCGGATAGAAGCAGTTCTTTGCTGTGTGTCGCTCTGATTCGCTGCCTGTCTTCATTAGTGGCTTGGATTTTGAATCATCAAGGTTGCGCTTTCCGAGTAACTTGCCTTCAGGCCTAAAAAATATCGCATATTCATTTGTTACCGAAAATCCATTACCTTGAATGCCGCGCGGATTGTGGATCACGCTAATCTGAGTTAATTCTCCGTATGAGAACAGGTCTTTCATTAAAAGAGAAAGGTGCTCCCTCTCATTTTCATCAATTGCCACGCAAACTGGCGCATCGGGGCGCATTAGCGCTTTCGCTAGAGACAGCCGGTTCTCCATGAGTGTGATCCAAGAACCATGCTTGAAGCCGTTCTTGTAGGCAATTTCACTTGTGGTTGCGTTATATGGTGGATCGATATAAACAAAATCAACAGAGCCAAACATCTTCGCAGCCAACAGAGCAAGCGCCTGGAAGTTATCGGCATTGATAATGACTCCATCAAGACAATCATCGAGATCGTCGATGCAGGCCAGAAGCGCCTGTTTGAAATCATCTGTGAATAGAACTGTATCCACCATCCAATACAGCCTCGCCTTCAAATCCTCCACCGTACCCGGTTCATCGCCCTCCCACACGCCCAACTGCTTCCACTGCGCCCACTGCTTTTCATTGGCGGCAATCTCGCTGATGAGCCAATCGCGCGTTTTCTCATCCTTGATGCCGAAGATGCGATCCAGCGTGATGCAGTAGTGGCTGGACACCACGAACTTCTTCTTCAGCCACAGCTTCTTCTGAAAATCCTCCAACTGCGCCAGAAAGCCGATCAGCTCCAGCGCGATGGCGCGCAGGCACTGGATCATGCGCAGGTTCTTCTCGATGTCGGCAAACGCGGTTGCGTTCTGCACGTCATCGAGATGCATCACCTCGTTCTTGATGTAGAAGTCCAGCTCGCGGCGCAGGAAGCCGCCCAGGTCCTTGTGGATGAAGTAATCCGCCGTGTTCTTGGCGGTGTAGTCGGTCAGGTGCTTTTCCAGCAGGGTGCGCTGCGGGTTCTTTTCCGTCGGCGCGCGGTTGCTTAAGCAAAGCCAGCGGGCCTTGACGGCGGGGTCGCTCAACACGGTTTCCACGGCGCTTTTCACCAGCGCCTCCTGCTTGGTGCCTTTGGGTTGGGCGGCATACTCGAAGCGGATGATCAGCTCCGGGTTGCCGTCACTGCCCGTCGCTTCCTCTACGGGCAGCAGTTCTTCTTCGTACTCGTCGCCGTTGTCATCCACGCGGGTGATGGTCTTGGCCGCGACGAGGGCAAAGCGACGATCCTTATCGTTGTCCTTGCGGTTGTCCTTGGCGGTGTCGGCGGCCACCAGGCGAAAGTGCACGTGGCGGCCGTCTTCGAGCTTGAAGCGGTAGTTGCTGAAGTGCTCGCCGCTCTTGGTGTAGTACTGGTCCTTGTTGGCCCAATAGAGCAGCACTTCCTCACCCGCGTAGGGGATGGCGTAGGTGTCGCCCTTGTAGCGGCGCTGGCTGATGAAGTCGCCGTCCTGGTAGTAGCGCGAGAAGAAGGTGAGCAGGTGGGAGAACACGGCGTTTTCGTGTTCGCTGCTGCCTGCTGCTGCTTCCTTCAGCTTGGCGCGCAGTTCTTGCACCTTAGGGCTTGCATCGGGGCTCACGCCCAGGGCTTGGGCGTGCTTTTCGGCCTCTTGCAGTTCGGCCTGCCATTGCTGCACGGACGCGGCGCCGCCAGCGGTAAGGGCGGCCTGCACCTTGTCAAACAGGCGGTTTTCCAGGTAGTCGTTGATCTCGCCCGCGCGGGCGTTGAGGATGCGGTAGATGCCGAAGTCCAGCTCCGGACGGTCGATCTGGAAGATCTCGCGCAGCTTGGCGACGAGCTCCTGAAACTTCGGGTTTTGTTTGTTCGTCATGGTTTGCCTGGTCTCAAAAGGTCGGATTCGATAGAGGTGCGGTGGTCCCGGTCGTTTGGACAGCCACCGGGGTGGAATAAGCTAAGGCCGGTGCCGGAGAGATGGTTTTGACTTTCCCGGATTTGAAAGATTGTAGCTTGCGCGCTGTGTTGCTTGCGTTTCGCTCCCATGGTTCACGTCCCTTTCAATCGGTCGGCTTTAGCTTATCCGACTGTCCAAAAAAACGTGACCGCCGCATTGCCAGCGGGCGATGAACGCTTCGGCGGTCATGGGGGGGCGGCTGGAAAACCGCGATCATACCCCGCCGGCATGGTTGGCCTACAGGGGCCAGAAGATGGGGATGAGGATGCTGGCGGCAAGCCAGGTGAGGAGGTTCATCGGGATGCCCATGCGGGCGAAGTCCGTGAAGCGGTAGTTGCCGGCGCTGTAGACCAGGGTGTTGGTCTGGTAGCCGATGGGGGTGGCGAAACTGCAGCTGGCGGCGAACATGACGCCCACCACGAAGGGGCGCGGGTCTGCGCCCAGCTGCTGGGCGATGCCGATGACGATGGGGGTAAAGAGCACCGCCACGGCGTTGTTGCTGATGAATTCGGTGGCGATGGAGGTCAAGAGGATGACCAGGGAGAGCATCAGCCAGGGGGAGATGCCGCCGCCCAGGCTCACCAGCTGGTTGGCGATGATCTGATCCAGGCCCGAGTCGTGCATGGCGATGCTGATGGCCAGCATCCCGAAGATCAGGATCAGGATCGGCCATTCGATGGATTTGTAGGCTTCGTCGGTACGGATGCAGCCGGTGGCCACCACCAGGGCGGCGCCGATGATGGCCAGCCCTTCGATGGGCATCACGTCGAGGGCGGCGAGCAGCATGACCCCGGCGATGGTGGCGAGGGCGATGGGGGCCTTGTGCTGACGGTTGGTGAGCTGCTTGCCGTCGGTGATGGCGAACAGGTCGCCGTTGTCGCAGAAACGCTTGATCTGGGCCGGGGTGCCCTCCACCAGCAATACGTCCCCGAACTGGAGCTGGAAGTCGTCGCCGATCTGGGAAAAGGAGGCATTCTTGCGGTGTACGGCGATCAGATGGATGCCATAGCGGGCCAAGAGGTCCAGGTCGCGGATGGGGCGCAGCACATAGCGGGAGGTCTGGCCGACGATGGCTTCCACCATTACCACGTCCCGGCGGCGCAGGGTTTCCAGATCGTGCTGGCTGGCGGCAGCCTGCAGCCCCACCAGATCGGTGCTGCGCAGGTCCATCATGGCGCTGCTGCGGCTGTGCACCACCAGCCGGTCGCCGGCTTCGAGGCGGGTTTCCGGGTCCGGGGCGGCCATTTCCTGCTCGCCCCGGAACAGGGTGAGCACCTGGATCGTGCCGTTGCTGAGCCGGGCTTCCTTCAGGGTCTTGCCCAGCAGGCGCGAATCCTCGGGCACGAACAGTTCGGTCATGAACAGCCGGTCGCCGCTGCCGGTGAACTGCTGGGTCAGGGTTTCCCGCACCGGCAGGAGGCGCCGGGCGAAGGCGAGCATGAAGGCGCAGCCGGCCAGGGCCATGATCAGGGCCGGAACGGTGATCTCGAACATGGAGAAGGGCGCCAGCCCCTGGGCCCGGGCCACGCCATCCACCAGGATGTTGGTGGAGGTGCCCACCATGGTGACCAGCCCGCCCAGGATGGTGGCGTAGGACAGCGGGATCAAGAGCCGCGAGGGGGCGATGTGGTAGCGGCCGGCCATGGCGATCACGGCGGGGATCATCACCATCACCACCGGGGTGTTGTTGATGAACGGGGAAATGAAGAGTCCGACCGCCAGCATGGCCAGCAGCAGCTTCTGTTCGCTCTGCCCGGCTAGGGAGCCGATCCACTCGCCCAGCCGGTCCACGCAGCCGGTACGGGACAGGGCGCCACTGATGATGAACAGGCAGGCGATGGTGATGGGCGCGCTGTTGCTGAACACGCCGAGCACCTGCTTCGGTTCGATCAGCCCCAGCCCCAGCAGTACGGCCACGGCCACCATCACCGCCACGTCGGGCTTGACCCACTCGCGCACGAAGGCGGCGAACAGGAGCAGGAGGATGAGGCCGACGGCAAGCGCGTGGAGGTGTTCGGGCAGCAGCATGGCAGAGCCGGAAGATGAGCAAGAAGCGCTACCTTAATGAGGCGGCCGGCCGGTGTAAAAGAATGAACGATTCCTTGCTTATGGTTTTTGGTTATGTGGGGATCGTGGCGCGGTGCGCCGCTCAGGCCCTGCCGGGTTGCAGCAGTTCGCGCAGCTTCAGGCCCAGCAGCCGGGCTTCATTGTCCCAGGGGCGGCTGTAGCCCAGGCGTTTCTCGACCCATTTCTCGAAGGAGCGGCGGGGCATGATGCCCAGCACGCCGTCGTGGAATTCCACCGGCTTGTCCGGGTTGCCGCCCCAGGCCACCTCGTGGATATGCTCGCAGCGGGTCAGGTAGAGCCGCAGGGCCCTGCCTCGGGAGGATTGGAGGCGCAGGGCGAGGGCGCCGGCGATTTCGGAGAGGGGATAGCCCGGTACTTGCAGGCTCAGGTTGTCGCCGACCCAGACCAGATCTTCCTGGCGCTGGCAGAACCACTCATCGAAAACCTCGAAGGCCGCGGCCTCGAAGCTGTGGCCGACGGATATGACGGTTTCGTCCAGGCAGAGGGTGGCGCCATCCACCCGGAACTCCTGCAGCAGCACCGGCGCCAGTTCGGGCCAGGCCGAGGCCAGGTCGCCATGGCGTTGCAGCACCTCCCGCAGGCCCTCGAAACGGCGCACCAGGTTGTCGATCAAGCACATGCGGCGCTGGGCCCGGAAGGCAGCCAGGGAAAAGGTGAAGTGGCGCACCCGCTCGGCCAGATGCTCGATCAGGCTGTGGGCCACGGCCAGGGGGCGGCTGTGGTGCGCCGTGACCAGGGCCGACAGGCTGCCGGCGATGACCACGGGAAAGGAGAGGGAGCCCACCACCCCCATGTTGGCGAGATAGGTGCGGTGCACCGGGGAAACGCTGCGCAGGTCGGACCAGGTCAGGTCCGGTGGCGTCGGTCCGGTGCCGAGCAGGGGGACCGGCTCGCGCCGGGCATCGGGAATCAGGCGCCAGGGATTCTTCAGGTAGAGGCTCCGGGCGATCTGGGGAATGTCGCTGGCGGGAAAGCGCAGGCCCAGGTAGCTGCCGAAGCCGTTGCCTTGGCGGAATTCGCTGATGACCTCTCCGTCTCCCTGTTCGTAGAAGGCGTAGTAGAGCACCCGTTGCGCTCCGGTCAGGGCTCCCGTGTCTTCCAGCAGCTGTTGCCGGGCGCGTTCGAGCATCTCTTCGTCGCTGAAGGCATCGGGGATGCCCGGGGGGGCTTCCGGCGGCGGCAGTGGCACCTGGCTTTCAGGGGTCAGTTCCAGCAGCAACTCGCCGTTGCCGCCCCGGTTCACCGACAGGTCGAGGACCCCGGCCACGCCCTCGACGCCGGAGCAGATGAAGCGGCGGCTGCCCGGTGCCTGGGGCATGTCCTGCAGATGGCAGGCGAGCTGGGCGGGGGGCGGCTGACCAAGCAGCGAGGCGGGCGGATGGCCGAGAAAGTCCTCCACATTGGCGGCCACATGGCTGACCAGGCCCGCTGCATCGATGGCAAGCAGGGTGCCGTGGTCCTGTATGGCGCCGGACAGATGCAGTTGCTCCTGCTCGCACTGGGCAAGAAAACTCCGGTCCATGCTCAATCCTCCGTGTGCCGGGCAATCAGGTCTTCGAAATCCACCGCCTCCAGGGGGCGGCTCAGGAAATATCCCTGGCCGATGTCGCAGCCCTGCTGGATCAGCCACTCCATCTGCCGCTCCGTCTCGATGCCTTCGGCCACGGTGGTCAGGCCCAGGGCCCGGGCCAGGCCCAGGACGGCCAGGGTGATGGCTTCGTCCTCTTTGTCCTGCCCCACCCCGTCCACGAAGCGCTTGTCCACCTTAAGCTCGTGCAGCGGCAGGCGTTTGAGGTAGCCCAAAGACGAGTAGCCGGTGCCGAAATCGTCCACGGAAACCCGGATGCCCGCCCGATGCAAGTGATCCAGGTTGGCCTGCACATGGCCGCTGTTTTCCAGGAGCGCGCCTTCGGTGATCTCCACCTGCATCAGCTCGTGGGGCACCTTCATCGCGCTGGCCCGATCCAGCAGGTTTTCGGCAAAGCGGGGTTCGCGGAGGCTGCGGGGCGAGGCATTGAAGGCGATCGTCGGCGGCGCAAGTCCCAGTTCGCGCCAGTCCGCCAGTTGCGTCACGAGTAGCTCCTGCACCTTGCGGTCCACTTCGAGGATGAGTCCGCTGGCTTCGGCCACGGGGATGAACTCCCCGGGCGAGATTTCTCCTAGCTCCGGGTCGCGCCAGCGCAGCAGGGCCTCGGCGCCCAGCAGGGTGCGGCGGCCGCGCAGGCTGAACTTGGGCTGGAACACCAGGCGCAGGCGATCCTGGCGCAGGGCTTCGCGTAGGGCGTTTTCCAGCGCCGCCTGCTTGAGCAGGCGCACGTGCAGGTCGGCCTTGAAGAACTCCACCCGGTTGCGCCCTTGCTCCTTGGCCCGGTACATGGCGGAATCCGCCTTCTTGATCAGGTCGGCGGAGTCTTGGCCGTCCTCGGGATAGAAGGCGACGCCGATGCTGGCGGAGACGAATAGTCGGCGTTCCTTGACTTCGAAGGAGGCGGACAGCTCATCGACGATGCGCCGGGACACCCGCTCGGCGGTTTCGGCGTTGCAGTCCGACAGCAGGGCCGTGAATTCGTCGCCGCCTAGCCGTGCGACCGTATCCACGTCCCGCACCAGTTCGCGCAGGCGGTTCGCCGCCTGCTTGAGCACCTCGTCGCCGATATCGTGCCCCAGGGTGTCGTTGATGGTCTTGAAGTTGTCCAGGTCGATGAACAGCAGGGCCACCCGGCCCTTGGTCCGGCGTGCCTGAGCCAGGGCATGGCGCAGCCGGTCGTGGAACAGGGCCCGGTTCGGGAGGCCCGTGAGGGGGTCGTGGGTGGCCAGGTACTCGGCCTTGCGCTGCGAGTCCTTGAGCTGGGTGATGTCGGAGAATACCGCCACGTAGTGCTCTGCCTCGCCCTGTTGGTTGTCGATGCGGTTGATGGTGAGCCACTCGGGGTATACCTCGCCGTTCTTGCGTTTGTTCCAGATTTCTCCTTGCCAGAAGCCGCTTTGCTCGAGGGCCTGCCACATCTGCTGGTAGAACTCCTGGCTGTGGCGGCCGGACTTGAGCAGGGTGGTGTGCTGCCCCACGGCCTCTTCGTACCGGTAGCCGGTGATGTTGGTGAAGGCGCTGTTGACCGTCTGGATGATGCCGCGCCCGTCGGTGACCACGATGGCTTCGCCGGCCTGGTCGAATACCCGGGCGGTGATGCGCATCTGTTCCTCGGCATGTTTGCGGTCGGTGATGTCCTCGGCCTCGACGATGAAGGCGGTGGGCTTGCCCTGCGCATCGAACAGGGTCTGGTGCACGCTGCGCAGCACATGGCGTTCCCCGTTGCGTTCGATCTGGTGCTCTCCCGTCATGGGCTGGCGTTCGCGCAGGGAAGCCAGGTCCAGGGCCCAGAAATCGGCAGCGAGCTTGTCGGGGAAAAGCTGAAAGTCGGTTTTGCCGACGTAATCCTCGTCCAGGGCGAAATAGTCGAGCATACGTCGGTTGGCATAGACGTAAGCGCCCGTGCTGTTCTTCATGGCGAAATTGACCGTGGTTTTCTCCATCAGCGCCGTGAGGTTGGCCTGGGATTCCGAAAGCTGTTCGAGGGCCTGGGTGATCTCGGTGATGTCGATCAGCGTGACGACCAGCGTGCTGACCTGGCCCGCTGGGTCCAGATCCGGCGTCACGGCCAGGCGCAGGGTGCGACCTTCTTGGCGCACTTGCGCCTCTTCCCGGTCGGCGCGAGCCAGCACCTGTTCGAACATGTCGGCCAGGTCCGCGCCTTCCAGATTCAGGCGCAGGCGGGAGACGTGCTGATGCAGCATCGTCGGGCGCAGGTCGAAGCGACGCGAGGCCGGGGTGTTGAAGCGCTTGAGCCGGGCGGCGCGGTCGAATACCAGAACAGGAAACTGCAGCGCATCGTAAAGGTGGGCATACTCGGCCGTCAGCTGCGTGAGGGCCTGGGTCTTGACGTTGAGTTCCTCGTTGAGGCTCACCAGCTCCTGGTTGGTGGCCTGCAGTTCCTCGTTGGCAGCTTCCAGCTCTTCGTTGGTGGCTTGCAGTTCCTCGTTGGAGGCCTGGGCTTCCTCGTTCAGGGCCTGCATTTCCTCGTTGGCGGTGGCCATTTCCTCCACCAGGGTCTGGAGATGCTCCCGGGTGGCCACCAGTTCGTCCTCCACGCCGCGGTCAGCCAGGGGCGGGGGGGCTTCCTCGACCTTGCCGGTGCGCTCGGGCAGCAGCAGTACCAGCAGGCAGCTGGCGCCTTCTTCCTGCAGGGGATGCACCTGGACCCGCACCCATTCCCGGCCCACCTTGCGCCGTCGGCCGCGCTGGGGCTTGCCGCTCTTATGGCAGCGGTGCACCAGGGTCAGCATTTCGCCCCGCAGCTCCTCCACCACCGCGTCGAACAGGCTCAGGCGGGCCGTGCCCGCCGGAAACTGCAGGTAATGTTCCACCCGGCCCACCGAGTGCTGGATGCTGCCTTCCGTGTCGCAGAGCAGGGCGGTCAGGTCGAGGTGCTGGACCAGTCCTGTCAGCAGCAGGTCGATGCGGCGGTCGCGCCGCTGTGTTGGTGTGCGCAGCAGGGCCGCGGGACCGGGGCTGGGGAGGCTGCTGCCTTCGCCGCGCTTGCGGAACAGCTGTTCGGCCTGGGCCACGCTCTCGGAGCGCCCCAGGAAGAGCAACCCTTCCTTGGCCAGGCCGAAGTGGAAAGTTTGCAGCACCCGGGCCTGGAGCGGTGCGTCGAAATAGATCAGCACATTGCGGCAGGAAACGATGTCGAGCCGCAGGAAGGGCGGGTCCGACACCAGGTTGTGGCGGGCGAACACCACCATGTCGCGCAGATGCTTGGCCGCCTCGTAGGCCTGATTGACCGGGCGGAAATGGCGGGCCAGGAGTTCGCCCGGGATCTCGGCCAGGGAGGCGGCCGGATAGAGGCCGCGCCGGGCCACGTTGAGGGCCTCGTCGTCGATGTCGGTGGCGAAGATCTGGACCCGGTACTGGAGCGCGCGTTCTCCCAGGGCTTCGGCGAACAGGATGGCGATGGAATAGGCCTCCTCGCCGCTGGCGCAGCCTGCCACCCAGACCCGGATCTCGCTGCCCGGCGCCTTGCGGGCGCAGATGTCCTGGATGCCCTGGCGCAGGGTTTCAAAGGCATCCCGGTCCCGGAAGAAGGCGGTCACGGAGATCAGGATGTCCCGGGCCAGCAGGTCCAGCTCGGCCGGGTTCCGCTCCACCCAGTTCAGGTAGCTGGCCAGGTCCGGATTGCCCGTCGCCACCTCGCGCCGGCGGATGCGGCGCATCAAGGTGCCGGTCTTGTAGCCAGAAAAATCAAACTGCAGCTTGTCCTGCAGGCGGCGTAGCAGGCGGTCGAGCAGATCCGGGGGGGCCGGATCGTTTTCCTGCGGCGGCAGTTCGAGCAGTTGCGCCAGGCGTGCCGCGATGCCCTCCGGGGGCAGCACATGGTCCGCCACGCCGGCATCGAGGGCGGCGCGGGGCATCCCGTCGTACTTGGCGGACTCGGGCGACTGCACCAGGGTGAAACCACCGGCCGCCTGGATCGCCCGTAGTCCGGCCACGCCGTCGGAGCCGGTGCCGGACAGCACGATGCCGACGGCGGATTCTCCCTCCTCGGCGGCCAAGGAGATGAGGAACTGGTTGATCGAGGGTTTGGGCACAACCTCCGGTGGGGCGGTGACCAAATGCAGGCGGCCGTCCTTGAGCAGGGCGTTGTAGTTGGAGGGGACCACGTAGATGCTGCCCGCTTGGGGCTGATCCCCCTGGTGTGCCTCTCGCACGGCGAGGGAGGTTTCCCGCCCCAGGATTTCCACCATCATGCTGCGGTGGCTGGGGGAAAGGTGCTGCAGCACCACGAAGGCGCAAGGCATGTCCGACTTCAGGTGCCCGATCAATTGGCTGATGGCTTCCAGGCCGCCGGCAGAGGCGCCGATGCCGACGATGTAGGTTTTGTCGCTGCTGTTCATGTGCCTGCCTTGTTGCGGAGGGGGCTAGAGCCGTGAGCAACGCGCCATCAGGGCGATGGGCGGAAAATTCCGTCGTTCAGGCCGTTTTTCTAGGCAATTTAGCATAGGCACGTCGTCCTTGGCAGAAGGGGGCGGGGTCATGGACGGGCTGGATGCGCCGGTGTAAGCTGCGCTGCGGCAGGGCCGATGATCATCGGCGCAAAAAGCCGCAAGAAAAACGGGCGGCAGTGTTCCATGCCCATCGCGCGAGCCGGAGGCGATATGTGGACTTTCGATCTTTTGGCGCGGCTGCGCGCCTTCGCCATGAGGGAAGCAGGATGAAAGACGCCCTCGTTCCGGCCGATCTGCATCAGGCCCTGCGCCGGGCCACGCAGGCGGCCCATGTGCGCCTCAACCATCACCCCCTGCTGGCCGGGCTGACCCGGCCCGGCTACCGCCTGGCCACCTACCGTGAGGTGCTGTGCCGCTACGCCCATGGCTATGCCGCCCTGGAGGGGCGCATCCTGGCCTGGCTTGCGCGGCATCCCGGGGTGTTCGACTATGCCGGCCGGCGCAAGCTGGGCTGGCTGGAGCAGGATCTGGACTGGTTCGGCGACCAGCCCCTGGCCCGGGCCCCCGCCGGGGCCGTCTGCCCCGACATCGACAGCCCGGGGGATCTGCTGGGCGTGCTCTACCCCCTGGAAGGCGCCACCCTGGGGGGGCAGGTGATCGCGCCTCATCTGGAACGCCACCTGGGGCTGACGCCGGAGGCCGGGGCCCGTTTTTTTGCCGCCTACGGTGCCGATACGCCGGCGCGTTGGCGCGATTTCCTCGCCTGCCTCGCAAGGTGGCCGGCGGCAGGCGAGGAGGGCGAGCGGGCGTGCCGGACGGCCTGCGCCACCTTCGCCTATCTGGAGGCCCTGCTGGACGGGGGCGTTGCAATCGGGCAGCCGGAAACGGCGGCCGGGTAAAAGACGGCAGGAAAGGGTTTGATGCCCGCTAGCGAACTGGGATAATCCATCCTTGGAATTTAGCGAGTTCGGTCATGACCAGTCCTGTAGCCTTCAAGATTCTCGAAGACATTGCCCGGGATCTGTCCGGGGATGAAGTCACCTTTCCCACCTTCCTGGACATCACCTTCCAGGTGCGTACGGCCCTGAAGAATCCCAACCTGAACGTGGAGCAACTGGCCAAGCTGGTGGGGGCCGAGCCGCTCATGAGCGCCAAGATCATCCGCATGGCCAATTCGGCCGCCCTCAATCCTTCGGGCCGTGAGGTGGCGGACGTGAAGACAGCCATCGTCCGGGTGGGCATGGAGGCGGTGCGCACCGTTTCCTTCGCCGTGGCCATGGAGCAGTTGCTCCAGTCCAAGCAGATGCAGGCCTTCGAGGCCATTTCCCGGCGGCTCTGGGAGCACACCGCCCATGTGGCGGCCCTGTGCCGGGTGCTGGCCCGCAAGATGGCGCGGATCAACGGGGATGAGGCCATGTTTGCCGGCCTGGTGCACGACATCGGCGTCTTCTACCTGCTGTCCCGGGCGGCCCATTTCCCGGAGCTGGTGCAGGACAAGGAGGAACTGCACGCCCTGCTGGTGGGCTGGCATGACAATATCGGCCACGCCCTGCTGTCGGCCCTGGGCCAGCCGGAAACGGTGTTGCAGGCCGTGCAGGAACACGAGCAGGACCGGGAGATCACGGAGGTAAAGAGCCTCTCGGATGTGCTCTATGTGGCCAACAAGATCGCCAATACCGTGTCTTCCTGGCGTGACAAGGAACTGGACGGGGAGGTGGATACTTCCATGCTGGCCGGTATCTTCGATGCGGCCACCCTCCAGGAGGTCATCGCCGAGTCGGAGGAGGAGGTCACTTCCCTGAAGCAGGCCCTCGGGGCCTGAGCCCGGGGCCAGCCATCCACCGGCTGGGGCCGCCAGCCGCTTGCGCAGCACTACCCGAGGGGTCGCCCATGCATCACGCCCACACATCCGAAGCCCGTGGCCGGCAGCTGGCGGCCTTGTGCCTGGGCGCCCTGGGCGTGGTGTATGGCGACATCGGCACCAGCCCCCTCTACGCCATGAAGGAGGTCTTCGCCGGCAATCACCCGATTGCCCTGGACGAAGCCAACATCCTCGGCAGCCTCTCCTTGTTCTTCTGGGCGCTGATCGTCATCGTCTCGATCAAGTACGTGGTGTTCATCATGCGCGCCGACAACCGGGGCGAAGGGGGAATCATGGCCATGATCGCCCTGGCTCTGCACGGCACCCGGCCCGAGGGGCGGTCGCACAAGGTCATCCTGGTGCTGGGCGTGCTCGGGGCTGCCATGTTCTACGGCGATGGCATGGTGACGCCGGCCATTTCGGTATTTTCCGCCGTCGAAGGTCTGGAGGTGGTGGCCCCTGCCCTGCATCAGGCCGTGCTGCCCGTTACCCTGGGGGTGCTGTTCTTGCTGTTTTATGTCCAGCATCACGGCACGGCCCTGGTCGGGCGGGCCTTCGGGCCGGTGATGCTGATCTGGTTTTCGGTGCTGGGGCTGCTCGGCATCAGCCAGATCATGGCCAACCCCCATGTGCTGGCGGCGATGCATCCTGCCTACGCGCTGGAATTCATGGTCCACAACCGCGCCATGGCCCTGGTGGCCATGGGCAACGTGGTGCTGGCCGTGACCGGGGCCGAGGCCCTTTACGCCGACATGGGCCATTTTGGCCGCAAGCCCATCCAGCGGGCCTGGTTTGCCTTCGTGCTGCCGGCCCTGATGCTCAACTACTTCGGCCAGGGCGCTTTACTCCTGGATCACCCGGAAGCGGCGGCCAATCCCTTTTATCTGATGGCGCCCGGGTGGGCCCTCTATCCCCTGCTGGGCCTGGCCACCCTGGCCACGGTCATTGCCTCCCAGGCGGTCATCTCCGGGGCCTTCTCCGTCACCCGCCAGGCCATGCAGCTGGGTTTCCTGCCGCGCCTGGAAGTGACCCACACTTCCGAACGGCAGGGGCAAATCTACCTGCCGGCGGTCAACTGGGGCCTGATGCTGGCGGTGATGGTGCTGGTGCTGGGCTTTGGTTCCTCCAACAACCTAGCGGCGGCCTACGGCATCGCCGTGACCGGCGACATGGTCATCACCTCCTTGCTCGCCATGGTGGTCGCGGCGCGGGTATGGGGTTGGGGCTGGATTCGGGCCGGCCTCCTGTTCGCCTGCTTCCTGGCGGTGGAGCTGACCTTCCTGGCCGCCAACATTCTCAAGATTCCCGATGGCGGCTGGTTTCCGCTGGTGGCGGGCGTGGTGATCTTCGTGCTCATGACCACCTGGAAGGAGGGCCGGGACCTGTTGCAGCGGCGCCTGGCCGGGGAGCGCCTGGCGCTGCGCCCCTTCATTGCTGCCTTGTCTGCCGACATGCCGTTGCGGGTGCCCGGCACCGCCGTCTTCCTCAGTGCCGACCCGCAGAGCGTGCCGCACGCCCTGCTGCATAACCTGATGCACAACAAGATCCTGCACGAGCGGGTGGTGGTGGTTTCGGTGCAGTTCTTCGACGTGCCCTATGTGCCCGAGATCGACCGGGTGGAGGTGCGGCGGCTCGACGAGAATTTCTGGCAGGTCATCGTCCAGTACGGGTTCAAGGATGAGACCGACCTGCCCCGGGCGCTTGCCCAGTGCCGCGAAGCGGGCCTGGCCCTCGAACCGCTCGAAACCTCCTATTTCATCGGCCGGGAAACCCTGATTCCGCGTTTGGGTTCGGAAATGTCCCTCTGGCGTGAGAAAATCTTCGTGGCCCTGTTTCGCAACGCGGGCAGTGTCACCGCCTTCTTCAACATCCCGTCCAACCGGGTGGTCGAGTTGGGCACTCAGGTCGTGCTTTAAGGGTCGCGCTTTACGCTTGCTGCCATGTCTTTGCATCACGAACTTCCGTCCGTTCCGGCGCGTCAGGCCGGTGAGAGTGCCTTTTGGCGAACTTTCCTCATCTCGCTGCTGGCGCTCGCCTTCCTGACGGCCAGCATGACCTGGCTGGGCCTGCAGTGGAGCCGGGAGCAGTTGCAGGACCGCTTGCAAAGCGAGGCCGTGCGCTTGCAATCGGCTTTTGCGGTAGCCCTCGATGACATCGAGCAGCACATGCTCACCTTGGCCGCCATGGTGGCCGCCGATCCCCAGGTGCAGCGCCTGTTCCGGGAAGGGCGTGACGCGGTGCTGGCCGAAGGGGGCGGTCCCGGTGGTGCGCGGGCGGCGCGGGCCCGTGCCGCCTTGCTCACCCATTTGGCACCCCAGTGGCAATCGATGCAGGAGCAGTTCGCCCTGCGCCAGCTGCATTTCCACCTGGGGCCGGGTTCTTTGTCCTTCCTGCGGGTGCACATGCCGGAGAAGTTCGGGGACCGCATGGATGGCGTGCGCCACATCATCGAGGACGTCAACCGGGACGGCCGGTCCCGCACCGGTTTTGAAACCGGCCGCGTCTATTCCGGTGTGCGCGGGGTGGTGGCGGTGCGCGACGAGCGGGCGCCCGGCCATCCGCAGATCGGGGTGGTGGAAGCCGGCACGTCCTTCGACACCCAGTTGGCCCGGCTCGACGCGATGCTCGGCGTTGGCTTCGCCATCCTGCTCAAGCAAGAGCATGTGGACAAGAACGTCTGGCAGGATTTTCTCCGGCTCAACGGGCTTCCCAGCGAAGGCGGCTGCAAGTGCTATCTGGAGGCGAGCTCGCGTCCGGAGATAAAGGAATGGATGAACCAGGGCGACATTCTGCGGCCTTTGCAGGGGGCGTTGGACACTTACCTGTTTGCCTGGGAGGGGCGGGACTACCAGATGATCCGCTACCCGCTCCACGATTATTTGCACGAGAAAGACCCGCAGCGCGCCCATGTGGGGTCGGTGGCCATCTGGGTAGACCGGACCCATGTTCTGCTCGAGCAATCCCGCCTGGAAGACCGGATCCTCTGGGGAGGGGCGGCCTCCTTCCTGGTGCTGACCGGGCTCGTCTTCTGGGGCTTGGGGCTTACCCAGCGGCGGCTCGAGGCCCGGATCCGCGAGGCCACCCAGGCCCTGGAGGACGAGCGCCGCCTGTTCGTCGGCGGGCCGGTGCTGACCCTGGTGTGGGCGCCGGAGGGGGGATGGCCGGTGCGCTACGTTTCCGAGAACGTCCGCCAGGTGCTGGGGTATACCCCGGAGGAGATGCAGGCGGCGGACAAGGATTTCGTCGCTTTCATCCATCCGGAGGATCGCCCCAGGGTGGCCGAGGAAGTCAAGGACTGCCTTGCCCGGGGTGAGGCGAGCTGGGAGCAGCGCTACCGGCTCTTGCACAAGAACGGTGGGGTGCGCTGGGTTTACGACTTCACCGTGGCGGAATGGGATAGCCGGGGCATGTTGCGCCAGGTGCGCGGCTACCTGATCGACCAGACCGAGCGGATGGAGCTGGAAGCGCGGCTCAAGGAGCAGGAAGAGCGGGTGGAGCTGGCCCTGGAGGGTGCCGATCTGGGGCTGTGGGACTGGCATATCCCGAGTGGCCGGGTGGTTTTCAACGAGCGCTGGGCCGCCATGATCGGGTATACCCTGGAGGAGGTTCCGCCCCATGTCTCTTCCTGGGAGCTGCTGGTGCATCCCGACGACAAGGCCCGGGTGGAGGCAGCCCTCCGGCCGCATCTGGAGGGGCGTATCTCGGCCTATGGGTGCGAGCACCGGCTGCGGCACAAGGATGGGCACTGGATCTGGGTCCTCGACCGGGGCAAGGTGATGGAGCGTGACGCGGCCGGGCAGCCGGTCCGGGCGGTGGGCACCCATCTGGACATCACGGCGGCCAAGGAGGCGGAGGAAACCCTCGCGCGTACCTCGGAGCGTTACCGTCAGGTTCTGGCGGCCATCGACCAGGGCATGTGGGAGTGGGATGTGCCTGGCGGCAAGGTGATCTGGGATGCCCGCTCCTACGAGATGCTGGGCTATGCGCCGGATGCCTTTGCGCTCAGTATCGATGTGTTCCAGCAGATGGTCCACCCCGAGGACATCGGGCAGGTCATGGCCAAAGTCCAGGCCCATATCGGCAGGGCCGAGGGCTTTTCCGTGGAATTCCGCATCCGCCGCGCCGACGACAGCTGGATCTGGCTCGAGGGCCGGGGGCGCGCCGTGGCCTGGGAAAACGGGGAGCCGGTGCGGCTGCTGGGGACCCATACCGACATTTCGGCCCGCAAGCGCGTGGAGCAGGCCCTGCGGGCAGCCGAGGCCCGGCAGCGCACCCTGATCGCCTCCATGACCGACCTCTTGCTGGCCCTGGATGCCTCGGGGTTTTTGCGTGAGGTGCATCAGCCCCGGGGGTTCCTGGGCTGCTTCGACAACCTGCAGGAACAACTGGGGCGGGACTACCGCGCTTTCCTGCCCGATGCGGTAGCGCAGCAGCTCGACGAGGCCATCGCCCAGGTCATGGCGACGCTGGCTCCCCGGGACTTCGCCTTCGCCCTGCCCTTGCCCGGGCAGGGCGGGGAGCGCCGTCATTTCCATGCCCATGTGAGCGCCCTGGCGGATGGTGAGCCCTATCCCACCGGCTATCTGGTCGTGGTGCGGGACGTGAGCGAGAGCGTGGGCACCCAGCAGGCGCTGCGGCAACAGGCCACCCGCCAAAGTGCCATGCTGGACGGGGCGGGGGAGGGTATCTACGGGGTGGACATGCAAGGGCGGTGCACTTTCATCAACCAGGCCGCCCTCGACATGTTGGGCGCCTTGGAGGCGATGGTGCTGGGGCAGCCCACCCATGCCCTGTTCCACCACCACACCGAGGCCGGGGAGCCTTATCCGGAAACCGACTGTCCCGTGGCCCTCACCCTGGCGGATGGTCAGTTGCGGCGGGCCGACAACGAGTGGTACTGGCGTCTGGACGGGACAGGTCTGCCGGTGTCCATGACGGTCTCGCCCATCGTCGAGGATGGGGTGCGCACCGGCGCGGTGGTGCTGTTCCAGGACCAGAGCCAGCGCCGCGCCCAGGAGCAGGTCTTGCGTCACCTGGCGACGACCGATGAACTGACGGGCCTGCCGAATCGCCGCTACTTCATGGAGCGTTTGGAGCAAGAGTGGTCGCGTCTGCATCGCTTTGGCGGTCAGGCAGCGATCATGATGCTCGACCTGGATCACTTCAAGCACATCAACGACAGCCATGGGCACGGCTGTGGGGATCAGGTGCTCAAGGCCTTTGCTGAGGTCCTGCGGCGCGCCATCCGGCGCATGGACGTGCCCGGCCGTCTGGGGGGCGAGGAATTTGCCGTCATCCTGCCCGGGGCGTCTCTGGACGGGGCGCGCCAACTGGCCGAGCGGGTACGTCGGGCGGTGATGGAGATGCAGGTGCCCGATGCCCTGGGGCAGCCGATTCCGGTCACGGTGAGCATCGGCCTTGCCTCCTTCGAACCGGAAACTCCGGTGGCCGAGGCCCTGCTCACCCGGGTGGACGAGGCCCTGTACCGGGCCAAGACCATGGGCCGGAACCGGGTCGAGGTGATCTGAGGCGTCCGGCGTCCCGGGCGGCAGGGGTCCTGCCTTCCGGTCCAGGGCCGAGCAGCCTGCCCCGGGCCGGCCGGGTCAGAGGAAGCGTTCCAGCAGCCGGTTCAGGAAACGCCGGCCGATGGGGGTGGGGGCGATCCAGTCGGGCTTCACCACCAGCAGCCCTTCCCGGGCTGCCGCCTGCAACCGGGTCTGGAGGGTGATCAGGGGCCGGCTGGTGCGGGCCTCGAACAGGGCCGGGTCGAAACCGCCGTTCAGACGCAGGGCGTTCATCAGGAACTCGAAGGGCAGTTGTGCCGCCTCCACCTGGCTTTCCTCCTGCACCGGGCGGCCTGCCGCCACCTCCTTCAGATAGGCTTCGGGCCGCTTCCAGCGCCTCTGGCGCAGCACCCGGTCGTGCAGGGTGAGCTTGCTGTGGGCGCCGGCGCCTATGCCCAGATAGTCGCCGAAGTGCCAGTAGTTGAGGTTGTGCCGGCACTGGTAGCCGGGCCGGGCAAAGGCCGAGGTCTCGTAATGGTCGAAACCGGCGGCGGCCAGGCGGGCCTCGATGGCATCCTGCATGTCGGCACAGAGGTCCGGCTCCGGCAGTTCCGGGGGGAAGGCGGCGAAGCGGGTGTTGGGCTCCAGGGTGAGCTGGTAACAGGACAGGTGCTGGGGGTGCAGCGCCAGGGCGGTGTCCAGGTCGGCCAGGGCCTCTTCCAGGCGCTGGCCGGGCAGGCCGTACATCAGGTCCAGGTTGAAGCGCTCGAAATGCCGGGCGGCCAGGGTGGCGGCGCGGAGGGCCTCGTCCCGGTCGTGGATGCGGCCCAGGGCCTTGAGGTGCACCGGGTTGAAGCTCTGGATGCCGAGGGACACCCGGTTGATGCCGGCGGCGCGAAAGCCCGCGAATTTCTCCGCTTCCACCGTGCCCGGGTTGGCCTCCAGGGTGATTTCGGCCTCCGGTTGCAACGGCACCCGGGTCCGCACGGCCATCAAGAGCCGGTCGAGCCCCTCGGCGGAAAGCAGGCTGGGCGTGCCGCCGCCGAAGAAGATGCTCATCACCGGCCGGCCCCAGATCAGGGGCAGGGCGCTTTCCAGGTCCGCCACCAGGGCGTCCAGGTAGGCCGATTCCGGAATTTCACCCTTGGCCTCGTGGGAATTGAAGTCGCAGTAGGGGCATTTGCGCACGCACCAGGGCACGTGGATGTAGAGGGAGAGCGGCGGCGAAACCTTGAATTCCAGCGGCGCCCCCGCCGTTTTCCCGGCGGGGAGGATGGGGATGATGCGGGACATGCAGGACTAGTTTAGTTCGATGGCCAGACGTTCCAGCAGCTTCTGCATGGCCTGGCCCCGGTGGGAGCGCTGGTTCTTGACTGCCGGCGGCAGTTCGGCGGCGGTCTGGCCGCTGGCCGGGTCGAGAAACAGGGGGTCGTAGCCGAAGCCGCCTTCACCGCGCTGGGCGGGCAGGATTTCCCCGTGCCACTCGCCCTCGGCGATGATGGGCTGGGGATCTTCCGCGTGGCGCACCAGCACCAGCAGGCTGACGAAGTGGGCCCGCCGGTCCGTCTGTCCGGCCAGGGCGGCCAGCAGTTTCTCGTTGTTGCGGGCGTCGCTTTTCGGCTCACCCGCGTAGCGGGCCGACTGCACGCCGGGGGCGCCGCCCAGGGCGGCGACGCAGAGGCCGGAGTCGTCAGCGAGGGCGGGCAGACCGGTGGCCGCTGCCGCGTGCCGGGCCTTGGCCAGGGCGTTTTCGATGAAGGTGCAGTGGGGTTCTTCCGCTTCGGAGACGCCCAGTTCGCCCTGGGGGATCACTGCTATGCCCAGGGGGGAGAGCAGGGCCTCCAGTTCCTTCAGTTTCTTGGCGTTGTTGGAGGCGAGGACCAGTTGTTTCATGGGGCTTTGCTCCCTCATGCGGCCAGGGCGCTTTCCTGGGCGGCCACCAGCTGGCGGATGCCGGCTTCGGCCAGGTCCAGCAGCACGTTCATCTGCTGGCGGGTAAAAGGCTCGCCCTCGGCGGTGCCCTGAATTTCGACGATGCCGCCCTGGCCGGTCATGATGACGTTCATGTCGGTATCGCAGCCCGAGTCTTCCGGGTAATCCAGGTCCAGCACCGGGCAGCCCTCGAAGATGCCGACGGAGACGGCGGCCACGTGGTCCTTGAGGGGGCTGGCGGCGATCCTGCCGTCGATCACCAGCTTCTCGCAGGCATCGTGCAGGGCGATCCAGGCGCCGGTGATGGCGGCGCAGCGGGTGCCGCCGTCGGCCTGGAGCACGTCGCAGTCCAGGGTGATCTGCCGTTCGCCCAGGGCGGCGAGGTCCACCACCGCGCGCAAGGAACGGCCGATCAAGCGCTGGATTTCCTGGGTGCGGCCGCTTTGCTTGCCTTTGGCGGCTTCCCGGGCGGTGCGGGTGTGGGTGGAGCGGGGCAGCATCCCGTATTCGGCCGTAACCCAGCCCTGGCCCTTGCCGCGCAGGAAGGGCGGCACGTTTTCCTCGACGCTGGCGGTGCACAGCACCCGGGTATTGCCCATCTCGATGAGCACGGAGCCTTCGGCGTGGCAGGTGAAATGGCGGGTGATCTTGACCGGCCGCAACTGGTCGGCGGCACGTTGGCTGGGGCGCATGGGTTTTCCTTATTTCTTGAAGCTGTACTTGTCGATGGCAGCGCGGATTTCCTCGATGGCGCGCTCGATCTCATCGTCGGAGAGGTCGGACTTGTAGTTCGGATTGCGGCCGAATTCGTCCAGTCTTGTGGTGATCTCGTCGAGTCCCATGGTCTGGGTGGAGATGCTGCTCTGGGTCTGTTCCTGGTAGTTCTCTTCCCAGCGCACCACGATCATGGACAGGTTGTCCCCGTGGGGGCCGCCCCAGCGCTCGGCCTGCTGCATGAATTGGGGCACGGCCTGCATCAGGTTGGGGTGCCTCAGGGCTTCCACCAGGGTGTTGCCGGGGGAAACGCCCCAGACACCATCGGTGCAGAGCACGATCAGGTCGCCGGATTCCAGCGGAGTCTTGCGGGAAAAATCCACTTCGGGCGAGTGACTGCCCCCGAGGCAGCTGTAGACCTTGTTGCGGTCGGGGTGGTTTTCCGCCTGGGAGGGGCTGATGAGTCCCTCGTCCACCAGGGCCTGGACCTGGGAATGGTCCCGGGTCTGGCTGAAGATGCGGCCCCTGCGGATCAGGTACAGACGGGAATCTCCGGCGTGGGCCCAGTAGGCCACGTTGTCCTGCACGACACAGGCGACGATGGTGGTGCGCGGGGAGTCGTCGAGCCGGTTCTGGGCGGAATAGTCGAGGATGGCGTGGTGGGCGTTGTGGATCTGTTTTTGCAGGAACAGGAAGGGGTCGGCCAGCATCGGGCGGGCCTCGCGCTGGAAGGCGTCGGTCAGGGTCTGCACGGCGATCTGGGCCGCCACCTCGCCGTAGTAGTGGCCGCCCATGCCGTCGGCCACCACCATCAGCAAGGCATCCCGGGAATAGCAGTAGGCCAGGCGGTCCTCATTGTTTTCCCGGCCGCCCTGGCGGCTTTCCTGGTAAATGGTGAATCTCATGATTTGTTGTGGTTCTTCAGTTTATCCACCAGCTGGCCCAGCCAGGTTTCGCTGACCTGTTTTTCCGGTGGGGGTTCGCCATTCTCCACGAGGGCCTTCTGCAGAGCAAAAGCGCTCTGGGGGCGGTAGAGGTGGTTCAGGTTGAGACACCAGTCGATGGTCTCGAGCAACTGATCCGAGAGCTGCCCCTCCCAGCGCACCATGGCCGGGATCAGCTGGTCGCGCTGCAGCCGCTCGTCGGCGGGCTGGGGCGAGGCGCCGGCCAGGCAGGCATACATGGAGGCGCCGATGCTGTAGATGTCGCTCCAGGGGCCCAGGTTCTTGCGGTCCCCGTAATGCTCGGGGGAGGCAAAGCCCGGAGTGTACATCGGCTTGAGCATGGGCGTGTCCGAGGACAGGGTCTGGCGCGCCGCACCGAAGTCGATCAGCACCGGCGTGTGGTCGTCGCGCAGGTAGATGTTCGAGGGTTTCAGGTCCAGATGCAGCAGCTTGTTGCTGTGCACGACCCGCAGGCCGTTGAGCAGGCGGGTGAATACGTTGCGGATGAAGCGTTCGGAAATGTGGCCCAGATGCCGGTGGATGAACTCCTGCAGGGTACGCCCCTGCTCGTATTCCATGACCATGTACACCGTGTCGTTGGCCCGGAAGAAGTTGGTCACCCGCACCACGTTGGGATGCACCAGCCGGGCCAGGGCCCGCCCTTCCTCGAAGAAACACTTCATGCCGTAGCGGAAGGCGCTCAGGTGCTCGGGGCTGATCACCGGGCGGATTTCACCCTTGCCGCGCAGGGCCAGGCTGTTGGGCAGGTATTCCTTGATGGCCACTTCCCTGCCGGCGGCGTCCCGGGCCAGGTACACGATGGAAAAACCGCCCAGGGACAACTGGCGGTCTATCGTGTATTCCTCGAGTTTGAAACCCGTTGGCAGTGCGGAGTTGGCTTGTTGGCCCATCGGCGTGGAAGGTATCATCGCGGCTCCGGCATTGTCCGGCCTCCCGTCCGGGCTGTAAAGCGGTACATCCGTCCGGCATGAAAGCGCACTCCCCAAACCTTACCGGAATACCTCTCATGATCTGCAGCATGACTGGCTACGGGGCCAAAACCCTCGAGTTCGAGGGCGGCAGCCTGCACCTGGAGCTGAAAAGCGTCAATTCCCGTTTTCTCGACATCCATTTCCGGGTGGCCGACGAACTGCGCTCCCACGAACTGGCGGTACGGGAGCGGATCGCCGCCCGGGTCGGGCGCGGCAAGGTGGAATGCCGCCTCAACTTCAGTCTGAAGCAGGGGATACAGCAGAACCTGAACGCAGACATGCTGGCCGTCCTGCAGGGCCTGGAGGCCCAGGTCCGCGCCGCCATGCCCGAGGCCAGGCCCCTGGCGGTCAGCGATGTGCTGCGCTGGCCCGGCATGTTCGGGGACGAACAGGTGGATTTTGCCGGCCTGGGTCCCCAGGTCCTGGCCCTGGCCGATCAGGTGCTCGCGGAGTTTGTCGACTGCCGCGCTCGGGAGGGGGCCAGGCTGGCCGCGGTGATCCTGGAGCGGAGCCGGCAGATGCGGGCCGTGCTGGCCCGGGTCGAACCTCTCATTCCCGCCGCCCAGGCGGCCTTCACCAACAAGCTCAGGCAGCGTCTGGAAGAGGCTCTGGGCGCTGCCGACGACGGCCGGGTGCTGCAGGAGGTGGCCCTGTTCGCCGCACGCATCGACGTGGATGAGGAACTGGCCCGGCTCAAGAGCCACCTGGATGAACTGGAACGCATCCTCGACAGCGGCGGCGCCGTGGGCAAGCGCCTCGATTTCCTCATGCAGGAACTCAACCGGGAGGCCAATACCCTGGGCTCCAAGGCCGCCGTCACCGAAGTCACCCAGGCGGCCATGGAGCTCAAGCTGCTGATCGAGCAGATGCGCGAGCAGGTGCAGAACCTGGAGTGAGCATGAACTATCCCGCCCCCGCCTTCGAGGCCAAGATCTGTCCTCCGGAACAACTGGCGGCCCGGGCCGCCCTGCTGCCCGGGCCCCGGGTATTTACCAACGGCTGTTTCGACATCCTGCACCGGGGCCATGCCACCTACCTGGCCCAGGCCCGCGCCCTGGGCGCCAGCCTGATCGTCGCCCTCAACTCGGATGCCTCGGTGAAGCGTCAGGGCAAGGGCGATGACCGGCCGATCAACTGCCTCGAGGACCGGCTGGCGGTGATGGCGGCGCTCGAATGTGTCAGTCTGGTGAGCTGGTTCGAGGCGGACACGCCCATCGACGCCATCCTCGCCTGCCGGCCGGAAGTGCTGGTCAAGGGCGGTGACTGGCCGGTGGAGCGCATCGTCGGGGCGCCCGAGGTGCGCGGCTGGGGGGGGGCGGTACATTCCATCCCCTTTGTCCACCAGAAATCCACCACGGCGCTGCTGGAGAAAATCCGCCGGCTCTGATCAGGGTGCGGCGGGGCGGCGGTCCAGGATCTCCCGGGCCAGGGCCGGGAGGGCGTCCGGGGAGAGATCGTCCGTGTCCAGATGGCCGAGGCTGGGGGGGTGTTCGAAATCCTTCTGGCGGGAGCGGCGGTACAGGGGGTCGTAGTGCCGATCCAGCAGCTCCCCGATCAGGGATTCCCAGTCCCGGGCAGCGATCAGCGCCTGCCAGTGCTGCACCACTGCCCTGCCGAGCAGGCGGCGCAGCCCCTGCAGGCGTTCGGCCAGGGATTCGGGCTGCTGCAGGTAATAGCCGTAATCCTGGCGCAGAAAGGCGATGCGGGCTGCACGGCTGGCGCGGATTTCCAGACAGCGGCCCTGGCGCATGCGCAGGATCAGGGCTTCCGGCAGGTGCAGCCGGCCGATGCGGCGGCTCTCTGCTTCCACGAACACCGGGCGGGCCGGGTCGAGGCCGGCCAGGACCTGCCACAGGCGGGTCTCGAAACCGCGCTGGGAGGGCTGTGGCGCGTCCGGCAGGATTCCGAGGACCGAGCCCTTGTGGGCAGCCAGTTCCTCCAGGTCGAGTACCTGCCCGCCCTGGCGGGCGATGGCCTGCAGCAGGCGGGTCTTGGCGCTGCCGGTGGCGCCGCTCAGGACGTGGAAGTGCAGGGCCCGGGGCAGGTTGTCCAGCCCTTTGAGCACCTGCTGGCGCCAGGCCTTGTAACCGCCCTCCAGCTTGTCCGCCTTCCAGCCGATCTGGCGCAGGATGATCTGCATGGCGCCGCTGCGCTGACCGCCGCGCCAGCAGTAGATCAGCGGCCGCCAGTTGAGGGGTTTGTCGGCGAAGCGGGTCTGCAGGTGCCGGGCGATGTTGATGGCGATCAGGGCGGCGCCCACCTTCTTCGCTTCAAACGGGGAGACCTGCTTGTAGAGGGTGCCTACCCGGACGCGTTCCTCGTCGGAGAGCACCGGGCAGTTGATGGCGCCGGGGATGTGATCGTCGGCGAACTCGGCCGGCGTGCGGACGTCAATGATTTCCGCGTAGCCGGAAAGCTGTGCTACGGTGGCAAGCCCTGATGATTTCATGGCGCAGGCTGGGGAAATGGGGTCGCCATTCTACTGCCTGCCGCCCTTTCCTTTTCAGATCCCTGAATCATGCAAGCTATCAAACTGACTTCCTTCGCCCATGGGGGCGGCTGCGGCTGCAAGATCGCCCCGGCCATCCTGTCCCGCATCCTGGCCGCCACTCCGGCCGCCGTGATCCCGCCCCAGCTGCTGGTGGGCACGGAATCCTCCGACGACGCGGCGGTGTACCGCCTCAACGACAGCCAGGCCCTGGTGGCCACCACCGACTTCTTCACCCCCATCGTGGACGAGCCCCACGATTTCGGCCGCATCGCCGCCACCAACGCCATTTCCGACATCTACGCCATGGGCGGCACGCCGATCCTGGCCCTGGCCATCGTCGGCATGCCCCTGGAGAAGCTGCCACTCGAAGTCATCGAGCAGATTCTCACCGGCGGCGCCTCGGTCTGCCACGCGGCGGGCATCCCCATTGCCGGCGGTCATTCCATCGATGTGCTGGAGCCCATCTACGGTCTGGTGGCCCTGGGGCTCGTGCATCCGGACCGGGTCAAGCAGAACAGCGCCGCCCGGGCAGGGGACGTGCTGGTGCTGGGCAAGCCCCTGGGCGTGGGCATCCTGTCCGCCGCCCTGAAGCAGGGCAAGCTCTCCTCCGCCGGCTACGCCGAGATGCTGGCGCTCACCACCCAGCTCAACCGGGTGGGCAGCACCCTGGGCGGCATGGATGCGGTACATGCCATGACCGACGTGACCGGCTTTGGCCTGGCCGGGCATCTGCTGGAAATCTGCCGGGGTTCGGACCTGGGGGCCCGGGTGCGCTTTGCCGATCTGCCGCTGATCGGGGAGGCCGTGGCCCATGTGCAGGCCGGCGTGGCCACCGGGGCCTCGACGCGCAACTGGAACGGCTACAAGGAAGAGGTGGCCCTGGGGCCGGATCTCGGAGAATGGCAGCAGAAACTGCTTACCGACCCCCAGACTTCCGGGGGCTTGCTCGTGGCCTGCGCGCCCGAGGCGGTGCCGGAGGTGCTGGCCACCTTCCGCCGGCAGGGGTTCGAGCGGGCGGCGGTGGTGGGCGAGCTGGAGGCGGCGCTCCCCGGGGCGCCAAGGCTGCGGGTCCACTGAGCGCCCCAGGGCGGGGCCGCTGTGGCTCAGTTGTCCCCGCCCAGGGCCACGCTGGCCACCAGCTGGTGCAGCAGGCTCACCAGCTGGTCGCGGGCGGCGGCCAGGGCTTCGCCGTGCTGTCGGGCGGCGTCCCGGTCGCCCTGTTCCAGGGCCGTCAGGATGTTCTGGCCGAGCTGGTGCACCTGTTGGTGCACCGCTTCCATGGCGATGAAGCTGGGATCTTCCGCGTAGGGGGGAGTCTGGCGGTTGCGTTCGTACCAGCGGCCGAAATTGCATTCGCTGGCCTCCAGGGGCGGAACGCGGGGGTGGCTGCCGGGCGGGGCCTGGATCAGGCCCAGCATCTGTTCCACCCAGTGCCGGTGTTCCACCTCCATGAGCAGCAGCGTCAGGTGGGGGCGTTCCAGTTCCAGGTTGGCGGCGGTGATCCAGGCCGGGTCCGGCTGCCAGTCGCGCACCCAGCCGGGTACGGCTGCGGCGGGCATGGGTCGGGCGATGCCGTAGCCCTGGGCCAGGTCGCAGCCCATGTGCAAGAGCATGATGCCGTGGGAGGTGCTTTCCACCCCTTCGGCGATCACCTGGCGCCGGAACACCTGGGCCAGGCCCACCACGCCCTCGACGATGGCCAGGTCTTCCGGGTCGTGCAGCATGTCCCGCACGAAGCTTTGGTCCACCTTGAGCACGTCGGCGGGCAGGCGGCGCAGGTAGGCGAGGGAGGAATAGCCGGTGCCGAAGTCATCCAGGGCGATGCCCACGCCCAGTCGGCGGCAGGTGGCCAGTACCTGGGCCACTTCGTTGATGTCCGACAGGGCGGCGGATTCCAGCAGTTCGATTTCCAGGGCACCGGCAGGCAGGGCGGGATAGGCCTGCAACTGGGTGGTGAGGTGGGGCAGGAATTCCGGGGAGAGCAGGTGCGGGCTGGCGATGTTGACGCTCACCGCCAGCTCCAGGCCCTGCTTGCGCCATTGGCTCATCTGGGCCAGGGCGGTGGCGATCACCCATTCGCCGATCCGCAGTTCCAGGTCGGTGTTTTCCACCAGGGGCAGGAATTCGCCCGGGGGCAGCAGGCCCCGTTCCGGGTGGTTCCAGCGGATCAGGGCTTCCATCCCCAGCACCAGGCCCCGGCGCATGTCTACCTTGGGCTGGTAGTAGAGGCAGAATTCCTCCCGCTCCAGGGCATTGCGGATGCGGCTCAGGTTTTCCTGGCGGCGGCTGGATTCCCGCTCTTCCTGGATCTCGAAGACGTGATAACGGTTGCGCCCCGCCTGCTTGGCCCGGTACATGGCCTGGTCGGCATGGCGCAGCAGGGCATCCGGCTCCGAATCGTCGTCGGGAAAGAAGGTGACGCCGATGCTGGCCGACAGGCTGACCGTGACCTCGGCCAGCTGGCAGGGTTCGGCCAGCTGGGTCAGCACCCGTTCCAGGGTTTCCAGGTAGTCCTGGCGGCTGGCGCTGCCGCCCAGCACCATGACGAACTCGTCGCCGCCCAGGCGGGCCACCGTGTCGGTCTCCCGCAGCGCCGCCATGAGACGGCGGCCGATGCGGGTGAGCAGGGCGTCGCCCACATTGTGGCCGTAGGTGTCGTTGACCGGCTTGAAACCGTCCAGGTCCAGGTAGGCGATGGCCAGCTGGGTGTGTTCGCGGCGCGCCTGGGCCAGGGCCATGTGCAGCCGGTCGGCCAGCAGGGCGCGGTTGGGCAGGCCGGTGAGGGTGTCGTAATGGGCCAGGCGTTCGATCTTCTGCTGCTGCCGCTTGATGTCGGAGATGTCGGTAAACACCCCGATGTAGTGGGTGACGACGCCCCGCGCGTCGGTCATGGCGGTGATGGAGAGCAGTTCGGGATAGATTTCCCCGTCCTTGCGCCGGTTCCAGATTTCCCCCTGCCAGGCCCCTTCCCGGGCCAGGGCTTCCCACATGGCCGCGTAGAACACCGCAGGATGCCGTCCGGAATTCAGCAGCCGCGGGGTTTGCCCCACCGCTTCGGCGCGGCTGTAGCCGGTGATGTGGCAGAAACTGGGATTCACTTCGAGGATCACGCCCCGGGTGTCGGTCAGGGCGATGCCCTCCTGGGCGTTGTCGAAGACGCTGGCCAGCAGGCGCAGGCGGCTTTCCAGCTCGGTGCGCTCCGTGTCGTCGATCAGGTAGCCGCGCATCCGGCCGATCCGTCCTTGTTCATCCTGCTCGGCGATGGTGAAGTCGTTGATCCAGCGTATCTGCCCCTGGTCGTCGCGGATGCGGTAGGTCTGCTGCCACTGGTGGCGGCCTTCCTGCAGGAAGGCCTGCACCTCGGCGCTGATGTGGGGCAGGTCTTCTGCCAGGATCAGGTCGCTGTAGCGGAAGCCGGGCGTGTGCAGCCGTTCGGCGGCCACTCCCAGCACGCGGCTGGCCGAATCCGAAGCGTGCAACACCGGCCAGCCTTCGCTGGCCTGCCAGGTCATCACCGCCACGGGGCCGCTGGAGAAGAGCCGCTGCTCGGCCTCCAGTTCGCGCAGGTAGTCCTGGTTGTGGCGCATCTGTTCCCGGAGCCGCTGGTTGAGGCGGCGCATGCGCCAGAGCAGCAGGGCCAGGACGGCCAGGGCCAGGCCGGCGGCGCTGAGCAACCGGAGGCTGTAGCGTTTCCACAGCTCCGCCAGGGTCAGGCGGGGGTGGTCGTAGGGCGGCAGCTCCAGGTCTTCCAGCAACTCCCGCAGGGGCTGGTAGTCCCCGGCCAGGGTCCAGCCCCGGTATTGCCCGGCCTGGCTTGCCGGGTGGTCGGCCGGTTGGGCGAGCAGGGCCCGGGCCACCGCTTTTTGCAGTGCCTCGGGCACATGGGAGCGGGCCGCGAACGGCCATTCGGGGTAGAGGCGGGTGGACAGGGCCTGGGTGAAGCCGGGCTCCTGCCGGGGGGCCAGCACCCTGAGCTGTCCCGGGGCGAGCTTGCCTTCTTGCAACATGGCCTCGAGCACCCCGGTGCGGACGAAGGCGGCATCGGCCCGGCCTTCGAGCAGGGCGGCAATGGTGCGGTCCTGGGGCGCATCGACGAACAGCACCTGGGCTTCGTTGCGGATGTCCACCCCGGCCTGCAGCAGCGCGTGGGCTTGGGCCTGGTAGGCGCCCAGGGAGCTGGTGTTGACGGCGGCCAGGCGTTTGCCCTTGAGGTCGGCCAGGGTGTTCAGGTCGTGGCGGCGGGCATCCACCAGGATCACGCCGCCGAAGCGGTCGCCGGTCTGACCCGGCCCGACCAGGGTGGCGAGCCGGGTCATGGCCTGACGGTGGTGCAGCTCGATGTGCAGGGTGGGCTGAGCCAGGACGAAATCGGGGTTCAGTCCCGCGAAGTCCTGCTGCATTTCGGCCAGGCTCAGGGCGACTACCCGGAAACGGTGGCCGGGCAGGGCCTGGTTCAGGTAGTCGGCAGTGGGCTGCCAGCGCCGTTCGGTTTCCCCCTTGTCCCGGAAGGCCAGTACGGCGATCAGGGATTCATCGGCGGCCAGGGCCGGCAGGGCCGTGCCCAGGGCCAGTACCAGGCCGGTGAGGAAGCGCCGCAGCCCCATGGCCGCCTCACGCCGCTCCCAGGGGGGGGCTGTTTTCCAGGGCATCGAGCAGGGCATCCTCGTCTGCCATCCCGTTTTCCAGGGCGCACAGGCGAACCCGGGGCCGGGCCTCGACCGGTTCGCACTGCTTTTCCACCACGGCGGCCATGCGCCGGGCGGCCAGCTGGGCCTGGGGGGGCGCCGTGTCCGGGCAGGTGATGAGGAAGCTCTTGTCGCCGTAGCGGCAGATCCGGTCTCCGGGCCGCAGGCCGGCGCTCAACATCTGGGCGATCTGGGTCAGGAGCCGGTCGCCTGCCTGCCGCCCCAGCTTGTGGTTGATCGGGCCCAGGGAGGGCAGGGTGACGAGGATGCAGTGCAGGGGCTTTTGTTCCTGCCGGGCCTGGCCCACGGCCTGGTGCAGCAGGGCGATGCCCTGCTGGCGGTGGGGCAGGCCGGTGAGGGGGTCGCTGTGGGCCAGGGTCTGCAGGCGTCGGTGGGTGGCGGCGAAATCGGCGGCGCAGCGCTGGAAGTTGATCCGGTCCCGTTCGACCTCCCGGCGCAGGGTGATGACCCGCCGCGCCGCCCGCAGCCGGGCCGCGAACACCCGGGGCTTGAGGGGCTTGCCGATGAAATCGTCCACCCCGGCGGCGAAGGCCTCCACCAGCTTGTCGTCGTCGGACAGCTGGGTGAGCAGCAGGATGAACAGGGTCTTGCCGTTTTCACTCTGGCGCAGGCGGCGGGTCAGCTCGAGGCCGTCGATGCCGGGCATCAGCCAGTCCGACACCACCAAGTCCAGGGGCTGGGTGGCCGCGATTTCCAGGGCGCTGGCCCCATCGGGCGCATCGATCACCTGGAAACCGAGCTGCTCCAGCAGGGCGCGCAGGAAACCACGCAGGCTGGCCTCGTCATCCACCACCAGCACCCGCAGCCGGGTCTGGCCTCCGGTTTCCTGCATCGGGTCGCCGCCGGTCTCGAGCAGGGCGGTGGGCTGGGCGATCTGGGCAAAGGGGGGCAGGTCGCCGGCGGGAACCTGGAACAGTCCGGCCCAGTCCTGCCAGTCGGCCACGACCCGGTCCACCAGGTCGGGTAGATGCTCCGGGCTCATGGACAGGCGTGCCCCCTGCATCAGCAGACCGGCCACCATGCTGCGCCGGTCGGCTTCCTCGGCCTGGCAGACCTCGACGATGGCCGAGGCCAGGGTGATGGCCTGGAGCAGGTTCCAGGGGCGACTGCCTTCCCGGAAGGGGGCCTGGTCGGGCTGGTCCTGCCAGGCGACCGGGTCCGTCAGCACCGGGGGCAGGCCCCAGTCGGTCAGCATGGCCTGGGAGAGTCCGGCACTGTCCATGCCGAAGCGGCTGCGCTCTTTCTGGGCCCGAATGCTGCGGGGCAGGGTCAATAATTCCCCGTAGGCCTCGGGGACGCCGCTGGCCAGGGCCAGGTCGCCGATGCGGACCAGAAGCCCGAGGCTGAAAGCCTCTTCGACGGGAATCACCCGCACTTCCTGGCACACGGCCTGGAGGGCCAGGCCCCGGAGCAGGGAGCCGGACCAGAACTTCTGGTAGTCGAAACCGGGACAGGGGCCCTGGCGATAGTCGTTCAGCAGGCAGAAACCCAGGGCCAGGCCACGCACGGCGGAAAATCCCAGCAGCCGTACCGCATCGCGCAGGGCGGCCACCGGGCGTTGCCCCACAGGGCGCACGGCGTTGGCTGCCTTGAGCAGGCGGCCGGTGAGTACCGGGTCGGCGGAAATGGCGTGGGCCAGGGCTTCGAGACTGGAGCTTTCCTGCTGCGTGAGGCGCAGGACCTGCAGGGCCGGGCCCCGGGGCGAGGGAAGTTTGTCTTCGCTTTGAAGGTGCTTCAAAAAAGCTGGCTGGTCGGTCATCTGGTTCTCCCGTTGCGCCATCTTACCAAAGTGAGGGGGGTGCCGCTTCACGCCGACCGGGTCCCGTGCCGGGGCCGGATCGCCGGGCGGGTCGAGGCTTGGGCGGCCAAGCCCCTGTTTCCCCTACCCAAAAGCAGGGGTTTTCGACGATAATTCAGCCCTTTTCATCGCCCGGCAGCAGGTTTTTCATGAGCGCTAGCACCCCCCAGGTTTCCTTCAATCCCCTCACCGGCGCCATCCGCGCCCTGGCCATGGATGCCGTGCAGAAGGCCAATTCCGGCCACCCGGGCGCCCCCATGGGCATGGCGGAAATCGCCGAGGTGCTGTGGCGCCGTCACCTGAAGCACAACCCCGCCAATCCCCGCTGGGCCGACCGGGACCGCTTCGTGCTCTCCAACGGGCACGGCTCCATGCTGATCTATGCGCTCCTGCACCTGACCGGCTACGCCGTTTCCATCGACGACCTGAAGAATTTCCGCCAGTTCGGTTCTCCCACCGCCGGCCATCCGGAAGTGGGCCACACCCCCGGCGTGGAGACCACCACCGGCCCCCTGGGGCAAGGCATCACCAACGCCGTGGGCTTTGCCCTGGCCGAGAAGGTGCTGGCCGCCGAGTTCAACCGGCCCGGCCATGAGGTGGTCAACCACTACACCTACGTCTTCCTGGGCGACGGCTGCCTGATGGAAGGGATTTCCCACGAAGCCTGCTCCCTGGCCGGCACCCTCGGCCTGGGCAAGCTGATCGCCTTCTGGGACGACAACGGCATCTCCATCGACGGCCATGTGGAAGGCTGGTTCACCGACGACACCCCGAAGCGCTTCGAGTCTTACGGCTGGCAGGTGATCCCCGCCGTAAACGGCCACGACCCCGCCGCCGTGGAAGCCGCCCTCAAGGCCGCCCAGGCCGAGACCGGCAAGCCCACCCTGATCTGCTGCAAGACCGTGATCGGCATGGGGTCCCCGAACAAGGCCGGCAGCCACGACTGTCACGGGGCTCCCCTGGGGGCGGACGAAGTGGCCGCTGCCCGGGCCTGCATCGGCTGGGAACACGCCCCCTTCGAGATTCCCGCCGACGTATACGCCGCCTGGGATGCCCGGGCCAAGGGTGCCGCGGCCGAGGCCGAGTGGGCCGGCCGCTTCGCTGCCTACCAGGCGGCCTTCCCCGAGCTGGCCGCCGAGTTCGAGCGCCGGGTGATCAAGAACGAACTGCCCGCCGACTGGAACGCGCAGGTCGCCGCCTTCGTCGCCGCCTGCCAGGAAAAGAAGGAAAACATCGCCACCCGCAAGGCCAGCCAGAACGCCATCGCCGCCTACCTGCCCGGCCTGCCCGAGCTGTTCGGCGGCTCCGCCGACCTGGCGGCTTCCAACCTGACCTTCGTTCAGGGCAGCAAGGGCGTTACCCGCACCGAAGGCGGCAACTATTGCTACTACGGGGTGCGCGAATTCGGCATGACCGCCATCGCCAACGGCATCGCCCTGCATGGCGGCCTGATTCCCTACACCGCGACCTTCCTGGTGTTCTCCGACTACGCCCGCAACGCCATCCGCATGGCGGCGCTGATGCGGCAGCGCCAGATCATGGTCTATACCCATGACTCCATCGGTCTCGGTGAAGACGGCCCGACGCACCAGCCGGTCGAACACATTCCCAGCCTGCGCCTGATTCCCAACCTGGACGTGTGGCGCCCCTGCGACGCCACCGAGACCGCCGTGGCCTGGGCTGCCGGCATCGAACGCATGGATGGCCCGACGCTCCTGGCCCTGTCGCGCCAGAACCTGCCCACGGTCACCGGCGCCATTGCCGCCGAGACCATCAGGAAGGGCGGCTACGTGCTCTCCGATGCCGAGCATCCCAAGGCCGTGCTGATCGCCACCGGCTCCGAAGTGAAACTGGCCCTGGATGCCCAGGCGGCCCTGGCTGCCGAGGGCATCCCCGTGCGCGTGGTTTCCATGCCTTGCACCAGCGTCTTCGACCGGCAAAGCAAGGAATACAAGCTCGCCGTGCTGGGCAGCCACGTGCGCCGCATTGCCATCGAAGCGGCGCATGGCGATTACTGGTACAAGTACGTGGGCCTGCACGGGGCCGTGATCGGCATCAATGAATTCGGTGCCTCCGCTCCCGCCGGCAAGCTCTTCGAACACTATGGCTTCACCGTCGCCAACGTGGTGAACACCGTCAAGGCCGGCCTCTGAGCCGGGAACCCCTTACCTTTGCTGCACTGAACAACTCACAAGGAGAGAAGGACATGGCTATCAAGGTTGCCATCAACGGTTTCGGTCGTATCGGTCGCTGCACGCTGCGCGCGATTTACGAGCAGGGGCTGCAGAACGAGTTCGACGTCGTGGCGATCAACGCCTCCGGCGATCTCGCCACCAATGCCCACCTGTTGAAGTACGACACCACCCATGGCCGCTTCGGCACCTCCGTCGACACCGAAGGTGAAAACACCCTCATCATCGACGGCAAGAAGATTCCCTTCTACTCGACCAAGGACCCGAAGGGCGTCAACTGGGCCAGCCACGGCGTGGACGTGCTGCTCGAGTGCACCGGCGCCTACACCACCAAGGCCAAGGCCCAGGCCCTGCTGGAGCAAGGCGCCAGGCGCGTGCTGATTTCCGCCCCCGGGGGCGACGACGTCGATACCACCATTGTCGTCGGCGTCAACGAAGGCGTTCTCAAGGCCGACATGACCGTCGTCTCCAACGCATCCTGCACCACCAACTGCCTGGCCCCGGTCGCCAAGGTGCTGTCCGACCACATCGGCATCAAAAGTGGCCTGATGACCACCGTGCACGCCTACACCAACGACCAGGTCACCGTCGACGTCCGTCACAAGGACCTGCGCCGTGCCCGCGCTGCCGCCGCCAACATCATCCCGACCAAGACCGGCGCCGCCAAGGCCGTCGGCCTGGTGCTGCCGCAACTGGTCGGCAAGTTCGACGGTTTCGCCCTGCGCGTGCCGACCATCAATGTCTCGCTGGTTGACCTGACCTTCACCGCCGAACGCGCCACCACCAAGGAAGAGATCAACGAACTGATGACCCAGGCGGCCAACGGCCCGTTGAAGGGCATCCTGGCGGTGAACACCGAGCCGCTGGTCTCAAGCGACTTCAACCACACCACCGTCTCCTCCACCTTCGATGCGACGCAAACCCGCGTCCTGAAGGGCGAAGACGGCTCGACCCTGGTCAAGGTCCTGGCCTGGTACGACAACGAATGGGGCTACTCCTGCCGCATGCTCGATGCCGCCCGCGCCTGGATGGCCGCCAAGTAAGCGGTTTGCCCGCCTGCTGAAAACCGCCCGGACCTCCTGGCGGTTTTTTTATGGCTTTTTGCCACGAGGCTGCCCATGACCTATCCGTTCGCCCCTCCTTCCGTCGTTTCCCTGCCTGCGGTTGGCCACGTCGGACCTTTTCCCGTGCGCCGGGGGGGCTGCGTCGGCCAGATCGCCGCCACCCTGGCCTGATCAGTCGTTCCGGAGGTTGGCCAGGAAGGCGACAGCCCCCAGCTCTCGCCCCGGCAGGCCGGCCGGGGCCTGTCCGATGCTGCCCGGGGGTGGGGGAGTGTTCTCCTCCTTCTCCTGCCTGCCCAGCAACTTTTCCCGGATCCTTTCGGCGATTTCCGCCTCCACGGCCATGCGTTTCTCCGGTGGCATGGCGGCCAGTTCCGCTTCGCTGATGCCCATTGTTTTCAGGACCCATTCCCGCATCCGTTCAGCCGGGGTCTTTTCCAGGTAGGCACGGAATTCCGCCCACAGGGCTTCCCGGGCCGCCTCGGCCTCGGCGGCCTTTTCTTCCGGGCTTGGGGCCCTGGCCGGGGGGCTGGCGGCATTTTCTGCCCGGGTCCGGGCCAGGGTGGCGGCAAAATCCGGCCCGGCGCCGCTCCGGTCGCTTTTGCCGGTGTGGCGCTGGCCCGCGTTCGTCAGACCGGGTAGGGAGGTGTCGATGTGCATGACCTTCGTCCTGTCAAGGAAATGCAGGCTTCATGCAATTTGCGGGCCAGGGCGGCCTATTCCCGTTGCAGACGGGTCAGGCGAACATCCACCTGCAGGGTGAGCCGCTCAAGGGCAGCCGCCCGGGCCCGGCCTTCGGGGCTGGCCCGGTACAGGTGGGGGGTCATGGCGAGCAGGTCGGCGATCTGTTCCGGCCGGGTGAGTTCCAGGCAGTAGGCCAGGGAGCTTGTCTCGAGCCGCTGGAAGCCCGGCATATCCGGCCGTGCTGCCGGATGCTCCGGTTTCAGCCGGGGGTAGATGAGCTCGCGCAGCTGGCGCAGGTGCTCCGGCCCTGCATCCACCTGCAGTACCTGTCCTCCGGGTTTCAACACCCGTGCGAATTCCGGGAAGACGGGAAAGCCGAACATGCAGAGGATGCGGTCGAGACTGGCGGGCAGGACCGGTAGTCTGGCATTGCTGCCCACCACCCAGCGGGGGCCTTTGTCCTGGCGGGCGGCGGCCTGCACCGCCCATTTCGAGATGTCCAGGCCCAGCACCGCCAGTCTCTGCGCCGGGCCTGTCGCCGCCGCCAGCTGGCGCAGATAGTAGCCCTCGCCGCAGCCGGCATCGAGCAGGCTGGCGTCACCCCGGGCCGGCAGGTCGGCCAGCAGGGTGCGGGCCACGGCGGCGGCGATGGGTTGGTAGTGCCCGGCATTGAGGAAGCGGCGCCGGGCCGCCACCATTTCCTTGCTGTCCCCGGGGTCCCGGGAACGCTTGTGCTGCACCGGCAGCAGATGCAGGTAGCCTTGGCTCGCCATGTCGAAGCTGTGCCCGTAGGGACATTGCCAGGCGGTGCCGGTGCACTGCAGGGGGGCGCCCTCCAGGGGGCAGGTCAGGGCTTGGAAGGGGGTGACGGGCATGGGGGCGACGGGGCGGGTGAAAACTGGCCGGCAATGTATCAGCTTTGCCATTTCCTGCCACCCGGGGTAGTGTCCGGCCGTCTTGGCCCAGGCTGCCACATCCAAAGTTCGGATTTGGCCGGCGAACCCTGTAAAATCCCGGCCTTCACCCTTTTCGACCATGGCCTCCGTGTTCGGCTCCTGTCGTCCCTTCCGTCTTGCCATCAACGGCTATGGCCGCATCGGTCGCTGCTTTTTGCGCGCCCTCTACGAGGCGGGGCTGGCCGGGGAGCTGCAGGTGGTGGCCATCAACGAGCCGGCGGATCTGGGCAGCATTGCCTATCTGACCCGTTTCGATTCCACCCATGGCCGCTTCCCCGTGCCGGTGGCGGCGGGGGATGATCATCTGCTGGTTGGCGGCCAGGCCATCGCCGTGAGCCACGCCCGGGAGCCGGAGGCGGTGGATTGGCAGAGCCTGGACCTCGACCTGCTGCTGGAATGCTCGGGCCAGTACGGCGACCGCTCCCAGGTGAGCCGCTTCCTGGCCGCCGGAGTGCCCCGGCTGCTGCTTTCCCACCCGGCCAACAGCGCTGCCGATGTGGATGCCACCGTGGTCTATGGCATCAATCACCAGCAGTTGACCGGGGCGGAGCGCATCGTCTCCAACGCCTCCTGCACCACCAACGCCGTGGTGCCCCTGCTCGACCTGCTGGCGCGGGAACTTGGGCTCGAGCAGGTGCTGCTTACCACCTTGCATTCGGTGATGAACGACCAGCCCTTGATCGACGGCTACCACCACACGGACCTGCGCCGCACCCGTTCTGCCATGCAATCCATCATCCCCGTGTCCACCGGCCTGGCCCGGGGGGTGGAGCGGCTCCTGCCTGGCCTGGCGGGCAAGGTCCAGGCCAAGGCCATCCGCGTGCCCACCCTCAATGTGTCGGCCATCGACCTGGTGCTCCAGGTGGGCCAGGAGGTGGGCGCCGGCCAGGTGAACCGCCTCCTGGCCGATGCCGCCGCGGGGCCTTTGCGCGGCCGGCTGGCCTATTCGGAGGAAATCCATGCCTCCATCGATTTCAACCACGATCCCCATTCCGCCATCGTCGATGGCAGCCAGACTCGCAATGTGGGCCCCCGGCTGATCAATCTGCTGGTCTGGTTCGACAACGAGTGGGGCTTTGCCAACCGGATGCTGGACGTGGCCCGGCACTGGCTGCGCTTGAGCGCCCCTTCCGCTTCTCCCGATTCAACTTCGCAGCGATAACAGGAGACTCTTCATGCAAGTCAAGAAACTCACCGATCTGGATGTGTCCGGCAAGCGCGTCTTCATCCGGGCCGACCTGAACGTGCCCCAGGACGAGGCCGGCAACATCACCGAAGACACCCGCATCAAGGCTTCCCTGCCGTCCATCCAGTATTGCCTGGACAAGGGCGCTGCGGTGATGGTCACATCTCACCTGGGTCGCCCCACCGAGGGCGAGGTCGGTCCCGACGACACCCTGGCTCCGGTGGCCGTGCGTCTCGGGCAGTTGCTCAAGAAGCCGGTGCGCCTGGTGCAGAACTGGGTGGACGGGGGGTTCGAGGTCAAACCCGGCGAGGTGGTGTTGCTGGAAAACTGCCGCTGCAATAAGGGGGAAAAGAAAAACAGCGAGGAACTGGCCAGGAAGATGGCCGCCCTCTGCGACGTCTATGTGAATGACGCCTTCGGCACTGCCCACCGGGCCGAGGCCACCACCCACGGCATCGCCCAGTTCGCTCCGGTGGCTTGCGCCGGCATCCTGATGGGGGCCGAGATCGACGCCCTCTCCAAGGCCCTGCACAACCCCAAGCGGCCGCTCGTGGCCATCGTCGGCGGCGCCAAGGTGTCCTCCAAACTGACCATTCTCAAGTCCCTGGCCGAAAAGGTGGACCAGCTCATCGTCGGCGGCGGCATCGCCAACACCTTCCTGCTCGCCTCGGGCAAGCGCATCGGTGAATCCCTGGCCGAGCCCGACCTGGTCAAGGAAGCCCACGCCATCATGGACATGATGCGCGAGCGCGGCGCCGAAGTGCCCCTGCCCACCGACGTGGTGGTGGCCGACGAGGTGTCCGCCCTGGCCCGGGCCAACCGGATTTCCGTCGATGAGGTGGGGCCCCATGACCGCATTCTCGACGTGGGCCCCAAGACGGCTGCCCGCCTGGCCGAGATCATTGCCAACGCCGGCACCATCGTCTGGAACGGCCCCGTGGGCGTTTTCGAACACGCCCAGTTCGCTGGCGGCACCAAGATGCTGGCCTCGGCCATTGCCCACTCGGAAGCCTTCTCGATCGCTGGCGGCGGTGACACCCTGGCGGCCATCGCCAAGTTCCACATCGCCGACGATGTGGGCTACATCTCCACCGGCGGCGGTGCCTTCCTGGAATTCCTCGAAGGCAAGACCCTGCCTGCCATCGCCGCCCTGGAAGCCCGCTACAACGGCTGATCCGCGCCATAGGCGGCCAAGGGGTGCGGGCATGACCCGCACCCCCTTTTTCCGGGAGCGCCCATGAGCCTGGTGAATATCGGCAAGCTGCAACTGGAGACCGAGCGTTTGGGTGATCCCGGGCATCCCGCCATCCTGCTGATCCAGGGGCTGGGCACGCCGCTCACCCGCTGGCCCTTGTCCCTGTGCGAACGGCTGGTGGCCGAGGGCTTCCAGGTGATCCGTTTCGACAACCGGGACATTGGCCTGTCCACCAAACTGGACGGCCTCGGCCTGCCTGACCTGGCGGGCTTTCTCCAGGGACTGCGACCCCTCACTCCCCTCTACACCCTGGCGGACATGGCCGCCGACAGCGCCGCCCTGCTCGACGCCCTGGGCATCCGTCAGGCCCATGTCGTCGGTGCCTCCATGGGCGGCATGATCGCCCAGCTGCTGGCGGCCCTGTACCCGGGGCGTTGCCTGTCGCTCACCTCCATCATGTCGTCTACGGGCAACCCGCTCCTGCCGCCGCCCACCCCGGCGGCGCTTCAGGCCCTGTTCGCGCCCCTGCCGCCGATCCGGGACGAGGCCCACATGGTGGCCGAGTGGGTGCGGCGCCAGCAGGTGCTGATGAGTCCGGGCTACCCGACCCCGGTGGCAGAGCTGCACGCCATGTTCACCGCCGAGTACCGGCGCAACTTCCATCCTCCCGGGGTGGCCCGGCAGCTGGCGGCCCTGCTCACCGGCGGCGACCGGCGCTGCCTGCTGGCGAGCCTGCGGATTCCCGCCGTGGTGCTGCACGGGGAGTCCGATCCCCTGATTCCCGTGGCCTGCGGCCGGGATACGGCGGCCAGCATTCCCGGGGCGGAATTGCGCACCGTGCCCGGCATGGGGCACGACTTCCCCGTGGCCCTCGTGCCCCAATTCGCCGCCGCCATCCTGGCAGCCGCCCGCAGGGCGCCCGGAAATCTGGTGTAATACCCCTTCTGCAAAAAAAGACCCGCCATGACGGAAACCCAGCCTGACCTGAGCCCCATCGAAGCGCGCATCCTCGGGGTGCTGATCGAAAAGGAGCGCACCACCCCCGACGTTTATCCCCTGACCGTCAACAGCCTTACCGCCGGCTGCAACCAGAAGACCTCCCGGGACCCGGTGATGCATCTGGCCGAGGCGGAGGTGCAGGCAGCCCTGGAGGCACTGCGCGGCCGCAATCTGGTGTTGGAGACCTACGGCGCCTCGGGCCGGGTGCTGCGCTATGCCCACAACTTCACCAGGACCTACGGCCTGCCCGGCCCTGCCGTGCCGCTCCTGGCGGTGCTGATCCTGCGCGGTCCCCAGACCGCGAGCGAACTGCGGGCCCATTGTGAGCGGCTGCACGGCTTTGCCGATGCCTCCGCCGTGGAGGGCTATCTGGAAGAACTGGCCGAACGCCCCCGGCCCCTGGCCGTGAAGCTGCCGCGCCAGCCCGGCGCCCGGGAGCAGCGCTGGACGCATCTGCTCTGCGGCCCCGTGGATCTGACGGCCTCCCTGGCGAATGCCGCGCCGGCTCACGGCCTGGAGGCCCGGGTGGCGGCCCTGGAAAACGAGGTGGCCGAACTGCGCCAGAAGCTGCAAGGCCTGCTGGATGGCCAAGCCTGACATCATTCACAAGAGAGTGACAAGAACATGAGTCGTCATACCAAGATCGTTGCCACCCTGGGGCCTGCCTCCTCCGATCCGGCCGTGCTCGAACGCCTGGTGGAGGCCGGCATCGACGTGGTGCGCATGAATTTTTCCCATGGCACCGCCGAGGACCACATGGCCCGCGCCCTGGCCGTACGCGAGGCGGCCGCCCGGGTGGGCCGCTGCGTCGGCATTCTGGCCGACCTCCAGGGGCCGAAGATCCGGGTCGGCAAGTTCGAGGAGGGCAGGATTACCCTGGAAAAAGGGGCTGCCTTCATTCTCGATGCCGCCTGTGGCATGGGCAATGCGGAGCGGGTCGGGCTGGACTACAAGGACCTGCCCCGGGACGTGGTGGCCGGGGACATCCTGCTCCTCGACGATGGCCGTCTCAAGCTTCAGGTCGAGAAGGTGCGCGGCAACGAGATTCACACCCGGGTGCTGCAGGGCGGCGTGCTCTCCAACAACAAGGGCATCAACCGCCAGGGGGGCGGCCTCACCGCTCCGGCCCTGACCGCCAAGGACATGGATGACATCAAGACCGCTGCCGCCCTGGAGGTGGATTTCGTCGCCGTCTCCTTCCCCAAGAGTGCCGCCGACATGTACATGGCCCGGCAACTGTTGCGGGCGGCGGGCAGCCACGCTTGCCTGATTGCCAAGATCGAGCGTACCGAGGCGATTGCCAATCTGGAGGAAATTCTCGACGCCTCCGACGGCATCATGGTGGCCCGGGGCGACCTGGCCGTGGAAGTGGGCGACGCCACCGTGCCGGCCCTGCAGAAGCGGATGATCCGTGCCGCCCGGGACAAGAACAAGATCACCATCACCGCCACCCAGATGATGGAATCCATGATCCATTCCCCGGTGCCCACCCGGGCCGAGGTGTCCGACGTGGCCAACGCGGTGCTGGACGGCACCGACGCGGTGATGCTCTCGGCCGAGACCGCCAGCGGCAACTACCCGGTGGAAACCGTGGAATCCATGGCCCGGGTCTGCCTGGAGGCCGAGCGTTCCGCCGAAGTGACCCTGGACCGGGAAATGCTCGACCGGGTGTTTACCCGCATCGACCAGTCGATTGCCATGGCTGCCATCTGGACTGCCCACCACCTCAAGGTCAAGGCCATCGCCGCCCTGACCCAGTCCGGTTCCACCGCCCTGTGGATGAGCCGCCTCAATTGCGGCGTGCCCATCTATGCCCTGACGCCCGATCCCAAGGCCATGGGCACCATGGTCCTGTACCGGGAGGTCTATCCCCTGCTCATGAGCCAGCAGCACACCGACCGGGATCTACTGCTGTGGGAGGCCGAGCAGCTGCTCATCAATCAGGGCGTGGTGGAGAAGGGCGACCTGATCGTGCTCACCATCGGCGAGCCCATCGGCTGTGTCGGTGGCACCAACACCCTGAAGATCGTCCGGGTCGGGGAGCATCCGCAGCCCTGATGGCCGCCTTGCAGGACATTCTGTTGGCCCAGGCCTTTGCCGACCAGTGCCGGCGCTGGGCCCGGCAACTGGGGGCGGAGCCGGAAGCGGTCCAGGCCGCCGGGCGTGCCGCCCAGGCCGTGGCAGAAGCCGTGGCCGCAGGGCATGTCTGCCTGGCCCTGGACCGGGGGGCGCCCCCGTTCGATCCCGAGGCTCTCTTGGCATCTGGTGTGGCCGGCCCGCCCGGGGCCGGCACCCCCCTGATCCTGGACGGTCCGCGCCTGTACCTGGCCCGTTATTTCGATGCGGAAGCCCGGCTGGCCCGGGCCCTGCTGGCCCGTCACCGGAAACGGCCGCCGCCCCCCGGCCCGGCCGCCCGGCAACTGCTGTTGAACCTCTTCCCCGCGGAGCGGAGCGGGGAGCCCGACTGGCAGCAACTGGCCGTGGCCCTGGCCCTGTGCCGCCGCCTCACCATCATCAGTGGCGGCCCCGGCACCGGCAAGACCACCACCGTGGCCCGCCTGCTGGCCTGCCTGCTGGCCGATACGCCCGACCTGCGCATTGCCCTGGCCGCCCCCACCGGCAAGGCCGCCGCCCGCCTGCAGGAATCGCTTCAGGCCCGGGCGGCTGATCTACCCGGGGACATCGCCGCACGCCTGCCCCGGGGCGCCAGTACCCTGCACCGGCTGCTGGGCCTGGGCATCGACGGTCAGGCCCCCCGCCATCACCGGGATAACCCTCTGCCCGTGGACCTGCTGGTGGTGGATGAAGCCTCCATGCTCGACCTGACCCTGGCCCTGCAGCTGGTGGAGGCCCTGCCGCCCCAGGCCAGGCTGATCCTGCTGGGGGACAAGGACCAGTTGAAGGCGGTGGAAGCGGGGGCGGTGTTCGCCGCCCTGTCCGCCAGCCCGGCTCTCTCGCCCGCCACGGCGGCGCAACTGGCCGAACTCACCGGCTGGCCGGTGGAGTCCCTGCCCCAGGCTCAGGCAGCCGCTCCCCTGGATGATGCTGTGGTGTGGCTGAGCCGCAGCCACCGCTTTGCCGCCGGTTCCGCCCTGGGGCGTCTGGCCGGAGCCCTGGTGCGGGGCCAGGCGGCGCTGGCCCTGGAATGCCTGGAAGCCGGCGGCGGCGACCTGGCCCGCATCGACGCGCCGGGCGCTGGCCTGGGCTCCCAGGAATTCCAGCGGCTGGAAGCCGGTTACGAACCCTACCGCCAGGCCCTGGCTGCCTGGCAGGGGGATGCCGCCCAGTTGCCACTCCTGTTCGCCGCCTTTGAGTCCTACCGGGTCCTGTGCGCCACCCGCCGGGGCGAGCGGGGCGTGGAGGCCGTCAATGAGCGGCTGGCGGCCCGCCTGCGTCCCCTGGGCAGCAGCGTCCGGCCCGACCAGCCCTTTGCCGGCCAGCCCCTGATGATCCTGCAGAACGATCCGGCCACCCGGCTCTTCAACGGGGACATCGGCCTGGCCCTGGAGGACGGGGAGGGACTCGGGGTTTTCTTCCCGGATGGCGCCGGGGGCTACCGCCGCCTGGCCCCCAGCCGCCTGCCCCGCTGGGAGGGGGCCTTTGCCTTGACGGTGCACAAGTCCCAGGGGTCCGAGTTCGATGGGGTGGCCCTGGTGCTGCCGACCCAGGATAGCCCGCTCCTGACCCGGGAGCTGATCTATACCGGCGTTACCCGGGCCCGGCGGCGGGTACAGCTGTTTGCTCCGGCCGGTCTGCTGCAACAGGCCCTGGTCCGCCAGGCGCAGCGGGAAGGGGGCCTGGCCTTGCGGCTCCTCGATACAGCCGATTGAATTTGCAGGAACAAGGAGTTGCAGGTGGAGGACGTGCAGGTGGGGGCCTCGATCAAGCCCATTCCAACCTGGTCTTTGACATCGAATTGCTGGAAGTGCTGACCCGGGCCGACTGAGCCCGGCTGCGCCAAGGAGTGTCCATGTTCTATTGCGTCGAAAGCAGCAAGTCCTTCTATGAAGCCACCTTCGACCTGAAGCCGGTGATCCAGCGCCTGGGCTTCGAGGTGCAGCAGATTCACGACCTGGGCGAGATCCTGCAGCGCAAGGGCATCGGCCTGGATGAAGACTGCCAGGTGTTCGAACTCTGCAATTACCGCTACATGGAACGGTTGCTGAGCCTGGACATGCGCCTGGGCCTGCTGCTGCCCTGGCGCATCTCGGTGTTCACCCGGGATGGCGCCACCTGGATCGCCTTGGCGGATCACGAAACCCTGGTCGGCGGGCCGGATCAACCCGCCGAGCTGGCCAGCCTGCTGGCGGAAATCCGGGAAAAGCTGGTGCTGATGATTGACGAGACCCGTTAGTCTGCTTCCACTTCGGTGACGGCCCTGGCGCCGCTTTCGGCCGCCAGGGCCCGGGCCCGGAGCTGGCCACAGCCGCCTTCCACGTCCTGGCCGGCGGAGTTGCGGATGCGGGTGAGGATGCCCCGCTGGTTCAGGTGGCGGGTCATCTGCACCACCCGTTCCAGGTCCGGGCGACGGTAGCCGAGGCCCTCGTTGTTGTTGTAGGGAATCAGGTTGAGCATCGCGTACCGGCCCCGGAGCAGGGTGGCGATGCCGGCGAGTTCCTCGTCCGTGTCATTGACGCCGGCCAGCAGGGTCCACTGGTACTGGATGGGATAGCCGGTCTGGCGAGCGTAAGCCTCGCCCAGTTCCACCAGTTCTGCCGGGTCCATCCGCGGGGCCCGGGGCAGCAGTTGCTGGCGCAGCTCCGGCCGGGTGCTGTGTAGCGAAAGGGCCAGGGCGGGTTTCACCGGGCCCCGGGGCAGGCGTTCGAAGATGCGTGGGTCGCCGACGCTGGAGAACACCAGGTTCTTGTGGCCGATATGGCCCAGGGTGCCCAGGGCTTCGATGGCCTCCATCACGTTGTCCAGGTTGTGGGCCGGTTCGCCCATGCCCATGAATACCACCCGTTTCACCGGGCGCCGGCTGCGGGCCAGCACCACCTGGGCGGCGATCTCGGCGCTGCCTAGCTGGCGCAGCAGGCCGCTCTTGCCGGTCATGCAGAAGGTGCAGCCCACGGCGCAGCCGAGCTGGGTGGAGACGCACACCCCGTCTTTGGGCAGCAGCACGCTTTCGACGCGCTGGCCGTCGGCCAGACGCACCAGCAGTCGCGCCGAGCCATCCCGGCCTGGATGTTCGCTCTGGAGGGTGGCCAGTTCCCGCAAGGCCCGGGTCAGGTCGGGCAGGTACCGGCGCACCGCCAGCGGCAGGGTCTGGTCGGCGGGCTGGTGCCGGGGGCCGCTCTCCAGGGGGCGGGCCTGTAGCCAGGCGCGCAGGATGCGTTCCACGTGGCCGGGCTTGGCGCCCAGGGCCTGCAGCTTGTGGCGGAGGTGTTCGATGCGCATGGTGGGAGACCCCAAGAAAAAACCGGCCCGGGGGCCGGTCCTTGGCTGGGTGCAATCCGGTCAGCCGTCGGCATTGATCCGGGCGATCAGTTCCTTGAGCACCACTTCGGCCTGGTCGTTGGGAACCTGGCAGGTGCCGGCCGCCTGATGGCCGCCGCCGCCGTACTTGAGCATCAGCTCGCCCACATTGGTCTTGCTGGAGCGGTCGAGAATGGATTTGCCGGTGGCGAATACCGTGTTCTGCTTTTGCAGGCCCCACATCACGTGGATGGAGATGTTGGTCTGGGGGAACAGGGCATAGATCATGAAGCGGTTGGTGGCGTAGATGGTCGCTTCGTTACGCAGGTCGAGCACGGCCAGGTTCTTGTGCACGGTGGTGCAGCGTAGCAACTGCTCCTTGGCCTTTTCGGCGTGGTCGAAATAAAGGTCCACCCGTTCCTTCACGTCCGGCAGAGCGAGGATTTCGTCGATCGTGTGGTTCTTGCAGTACTTGATCAGGTCCATCATCAGCGCATAGTTGCTGATGCGGAATTCCCGGAAGCGGCCCAGGCCGGTGCGGGCGTCCATCAGGTAGTTGAGCAGCACCCAGCCCTTGGGATCGAGGATTTCCTCACGCACGTACTGGGCACTGTCGGCCTTGTCCACGGCTTCCATCATTTCTTCGGAAATGTTGGGGAAGCGAGCCTTGCCGCCGTAGTAGTCATAGACCACCCGGGCGGCGGAGGGCGCCTTGGGGTCGATGATGTGATTCTTGCGCTCGCCGGTGTTGCGGAGGGTTTCGGACAGGTGATGGTCGAAGGCCAGGTGGGCAGCGGCGACGTAAGGCAGGTTGGTGGTGATGTCCCGGGGGGTGATGTCCACCTTGCCATCCTGCATGTCCTTCGGATGCACGAACTTGATGTCGTCGATCAGGTCCAGTTCGTTCAGCAGTACGGCGCAGACCAGACCGTCGAAGTCGCTGCGGGTGACGAGGCGGAATTTTTCTTGGCTCATGGTGCATCCTCCGAACATTAGCGGGTGCCATTAAAGCATAAAGGCCGCACCTTGGGCGCGGCCCGGGGGCTAGCTGCGGTCGACCTTCTCCGTGACCACCAGCGCGGTGAGGTTCACCAGGCGGCGCACGGAGGCGGACGAAGTGAGCACATGCACGGGTTTGGCCGCTCCCATCAGGATGGGGCCGATGGTGACGCCATCGCCGCCGGTCATCTTGAGCAGGTTGTAGGAGATGTTCGCGGCGTCCAGGTTGGGCATCACCAGGACATTGGCTTCTCCCTTGAGCGGCGAGTCCGGGTCGGAGAACTGGCGCAGCTCTTCGGACAGGGCGCTGTCACCGTGCATTTCACCATCCACTTCCAGATCGGGAGCCTGGGCCCGGACCCGCTCCAGGGCGTCACGCATCTTCAGGGCCGAGGCGGACTGGGAAGAGCCGAAATTGGAGTGGGAAAGCAGGGCCACCTTGGGGGTAATACCGAAGCGGCGCACATTTTCGGCGGCCATCAGGGTGATTTCCGCCAGTTGTTCGGCGCTGGGGTTTTCGTTCACGTGGGTATCGCAGATGAACAGGGCGCGGCCGGGCAGCAGCAGGTGGTTCATGGCAGCCAGGGTGTTGCGGCCGGGCGCTTTGCCGATGATCTCTTCCACCTGGCGCAGGTGGTGCGCGAAGCGGCCGGACACGCCGCAGATCAGGCCGTCGGCGTATCCCAGCTTGAGGAGCAGGGCGCCGATGATGGTGGCGTCGGAGCGGGTGCGCATCTTGGCGATGTCGATGGTGACGCCGCGACGCTTCATGATCTGGTGATAAGTGCTCCAGCACTCCCGGTAACGTTCGTCCTCGTCCGGGTTGACGATCTCGAAGTCCACGCCAGGGCGCATCTTGAGCTTGGCCTTTTCCAGGCGCATCTGGATGACCTGGGGCCGGCCGATCAGGATGGGCTTGGCCAGACGCTCCTCCAGCACCACCTGCACGGCGCGCAGCACCCGCTCATCCTCCCCTTCGGCGTAGATCACGCGCTTGGCGGGCAGCTGGCGCGCGGCCTGGAAGATGGTGCGCATCCCGGCGCCGGTCTGGTAGATGAACTCGGACAGGCGCTGCCGGTAGGCATCCATGTCGGTGATGGGCCGGGTGGCGACACCGGAATCCATGGCGGCCTGGGCCACCGCCGGGGCGATCTTGACGATCAGGCGCGGGTCGAAGGGCTTGGGAATCAGGTAGTCGCGGCCGAATTCCAGGGGAGTGTTGGCGAAGGCTAGGGCCACCTCGTCGGCCACTTCGGCCTCGGCCAGTTCGGCGATGGCCTTGACGCAGGCCAGCTTCATTTCCTCGGTGATGGAGGTGGCGCCCACATCCAGGGCTCCCCGGAAGATGAAGGGGAAGCACAGGACATTGTTGACCTGGTTCGGGTAGTCGGAACGGCCGGTGGCGATGATGGCGTCGGGGCGCACTTCCCGGGCCAGCTCGGGCATGATTTCCGGAGTGGGGTTGGCGAGCGCGAACACCAGGGGATTGGCAGCCATGGTGGCGACCATTTCGGGCTTGAGCACGCCGGCGGTGGACAGGCCGAGGAAGATGTCGGCGCCCCGGATGGCCTCGCCCAGGGTGCGGGCTTCTGTCACTTGGGCGTAGCGGGCCTTGGTGGGGTCCATCTTCTCGTCCCGGCCGACGTAGATGACGCCCTTGGAGTCGCAGACAGTGATGTTTTCCTTTTTGACGCCCAGGTCGCACCACAGGTTGAGGCAGGAGATGGCGGCGGCGCCGGCGCCGGAGCAGACCACTTTCACGTCTTCGGGCTTCTTGCCCACGATCTTCAAGCCGTTGAGCATCGCGGCGGCGGAGATGATGGCAGTGCCGTGCTGGTCGTCGTGGAAGACGGGAATCTTCATGCGCTGCTTGAGCTGCTCCTCGATGTAGAAGCACTCGGGCGCCTTGATGTCCTCCAGGTTGATGCCGCCCAGGGTGGGCTCCATGGCAGCGATGATGTCGATCAGCTTGTCCGGGTCGCTTTCCGCCAGTTCGATGTCGAACACGTCGATGTTGGCGAACTTCTTGAACAGGCAGCCCTTGCCCTCCATCACCGGCTTGGCCGCCAGGGGGCCGATGTTGCCCAGACCCAGCACGGCGGTGCCGTTGGTCACCACGGCCACCAGATTGGCGCGGGAGGTATACAGGGCGGCGTTGTTGGGATCCTCGACGATGGCGTCGCAGGGCGCGGCCACGCCCGGGGAGTAGGCGAGCGCCAGGTCCCGCTGGTTGGTGAGGCCCTTGGTGGGGCGGACGGAAACCTTGCCCGGGGTGGGGAGGCGGTGATATTCGAGCGCGGCGTCGCGCAGATCCTTTTCCATGCTGTTCCTCGTTGTTCTGGGTTCCCGGGCCGGGGGGCGTGGGAAACCGGCAAAGATACTGCAATCCCGCAGGCAAGTGAAGCGCGGCCCGGCCCGTCTCCGGACTCAAGGGGCATCCCAGTCGTGGCGATGCAGATGGCTGTGGGCCAGGCCGCCGTGGCGGTGCCGGTGGCGGTGGGCCAGGCCGGCCTGTTCCAGCAGTTCCAGGTCGGCCAGGGCTGCTTCCAGCGGCCCGTCGAACAGCAGCCGCCCCCCTCCCCCAGCACCAGGGCGCGGCTGCCGAGTTCGGCGGCGAGGCTCAGGTTGTGGGTGCTGATCAGCGCCGTCTGGGGGGAATCGAGCAGGGTGTCCACCAGCCAGCCGGTGGTGCGGGGGTCGAGGCTGGCCGTGGGTTCATCCAGGAGCAGCAGCCCCGGTTCGAGCGCCAGCAGGCAGGCCAGGGCGACTTTTTGCTTCTCGCCGCCGGAAAGCAGGAAGGGCGCTTCTGCCAGCAAGGGGCTCAGGCCCAGGGGCTCGGCCCAGCGGGCTACCCGCCCGGGGATGTCGTCGAGGCCCAGACGTTGCGGGGTATAGGCGATTTCTTCTGCGACACTGGGGCTAAACAGCATCGCTTCCGGGTGCTGGAACAGCAGCACGCAGTCGCGCCGGAAGCGTCGGGCCAGGCTTCGGTCGCGCAGTCGTTCCGGGCTGATGGGTTCGCCCTGCCAGTGAATGCTGCCCTGGCTGGCGGGCAGGAGGCCGTTCAGGAGCTTGAGCAGGGTGGACTTTCCGCAACCATTGGCGCCGAGCAGGACGACTTTCTCGCCCGGCAACAGCCGGAAGGAAAGGTCGGCAAACAGCTGTCGTCCCCGGCCCATCGGGCCGCAGCAGCGGTAGGCGAGGTGGCGGACCTCCAGCAAGGCTTCAGGCATCGAACCCCCCTCGGGAGCGCAGGGCCTGGCTGGCCTCGGTACTGGCCGCCAGGGATTTGTCGAGCAGGGTGGCGGCCTGGCCGGCCCCGTGCCGGAGCCGGGCCTGGAGGCGCGGGGGTTCCGGGTGGCGGCTCAGGAAGGCAAGGCGGAAATCGGCCAGCAGACGCCGGTAGGTTTCGATCTGGCCCAGGGCCAGGGTCAGGATCAAGGTGGCAGTCGGCCAGGGGGCGAGGGCCTGGAGCAGGTTTACCCGGGTGAGCAGCCAGAAGCCCAGGAACACCATCAGCAGCACTCGCAGGTTCATGGTCAGCAGGTAGTGGCCCGTGCCCGTGTCCAGCTTTCCCTGCCAGGCCTGCAGCAGCAGGTAGCCCAGGCTGACCGAGAGGTTGAAGACCAGGATGGCCCCCAGGCTCCGGCGCAGCAGGGTCCCGGCATCGCCTCGTGCCGCCAGCAGCACCAGGGCCAGGATCAGGGCGCCGGCCATGACCGAGCCCCAGGCGGCCAGCAGCACCGCCAGGCTTTCCTGGAACGGCCGCAGCAGGCGGAACAGCAGCAGGGCCACGGCGCCGCCAGCCAGGCCCATGGCCAGGGCATTGACTGCCAGGGCGGTGACGCCCCCGGCCCCGAACAGCAGGGCCTGCAGCAGCAGCACGCCGGAATAGGCGAGAAAGGCGGGTTTGAGGCCGAACAGCAGGGTGAGCAGGGCCACCCCCAGGGCGTGGCCGGAGCTGCCCCCGGGCAGGGGCACCATGATCAAGCCCAGGCCATAGGCCAGGGCGGTGAGCATGGCCAGGCGCGGCACGGTGTTTTCATCCAGGCGCTGGCGCAGGTCCCGGGCCGCCCAGCCCCAGGCGCCAGCGGCCAGACCCCAGGCGGGTATCCAGGTCTGGGGCGAGAGGAAGCCGTCGGGAATGTGCATGGCAGAGGATCAGAACAGATAGGAGGCGGAGAAGATCACCCGGTACTTTTCCTTGCCCTCGGCGCCCTGCTGTTCGTGGGATTCGTTGAGGCGGGTCCAGACGGCCTTCTTGATGCCCAGGGCCAGGGAGACCCGGTCCACGTAGGCGCGTACCCCGGGCATCAGGTAGACCATGCGGCCGCCGGTGCCGGATTCGCCCACGCCGTCGGCCTTGTCCCGGCCCAGGTGCAGGAACTGGGCTTCCAGTACCCCGTCGAGACGGAATTTCCGGTCCGCATCGGCCAGCAGCCGGTAACTGAGGGCGCCGTTCAAACGGTTTTCATCCCCGAACTTGACCCGCTGGCCGTCGGCGTAGGTGTATTCCTGGAAGCGGATGGCCGAGGCTTCCAGGTTCAGGGTCAGTTTGGGGGTGAGCATTTTGGCGGCGGAGACGCCCAGGGTGAAGGAGGCTTTGCCAAAACCGCGGGATTTGCCCGGGTCGATGTTGCCCAGGCTGTCCCGGGCGTTGGCGTTGCCCGTGGGCAGGGTGGCGCCGCCAAACAGGGTGAAGTGCCAGTCCTCCAGATCGTCCAGGCTCTCGTGGGCCGGGTTCAACTGCCAGCCGCTCTGGGCGTCGTACTTGAAGCCGAACTGGCCCATCAGGGAGAGATCGGCCCAGCCCCGGGAGGTATAGCCGCCGGCTTCGTCGGTCTTGTCGTGGTAAGGAACGAACAGGTAGCCGGAGAACCAGGGCGTGAAACCGTAGCCCACGCCGGCCATCCAGTAACGGGCATAGTCGGCTTCGGGTTCGGCCGGAGCATATTTCTTGTATTCGGCATGGTCGAGTTTCATATAGGTCAGCCAGCGGCCCTCGGGCAGGGTGGCGGAGCTGGCCGATTCGATGGGGGCGCCCGGGCCTTCCAGGGCGGCGGCGCCGACGCCGGCCACGCCGTGGTGGGCCAGGGCAGGGGTGCTCCAGATCAGGGTGCCGAGCAGGGCGGTGGCAAGGCCGACATGGCACTGGACGGGGCGGGATTTCATGGTTGGGCTTTCCTTTTGCGGCAGGTGAAAAGTTGGTAGAGGCCGAAGCCTCCCAGGATCAGGGACAGGCCCAGGATCACCCGGGCGAAGCGGTCCAGGCCCGCCTCCGGCGTGCCGGCCGGCAGGGCGTCGCCGCCGGCCGGGGCCACCTGGAGGCGCTGGTCCAGGCCGTGCCCGTCAGCGGCGAAGGCCTTGATGCGCCAGTCGCCATTGCCTTCGGGCAGGAATACCAGCCGGCCCTGGGCGTCGGTGCGGCCCACCTGGGTCGGCATCTCCGCCCCGCCGGCATAGAGCTCGTAGGCCTCGAAGGCGAAGGGTTGGCCGTCGGCATAGCGCAACTGGATCACGGCGGCCGGGGCGGTCGTGACCTGGAGCTGCAGTTCATGGGCCGGGACCGGCCCGGACAGCGCGGTCAGCAGCAAGAAGGCGGCAAGGCGGAGGCGCATGGACTGTTATCGGGGCAGTTCGAACTGGAGGGTGCTGGTGCGCAGCAGCAGGTCGGCCTTGCCGTCCTGCAGGGGGGTTTCCCGGGTCGTGGAAATGCGCTGCAGCCCGGTCTGGCGCAGGCGCAGGTTGATGCTGCCGTCCGGTCCGGTGAGGCCCCGGGTGTTGTCGCCGTAGGCGACGGGGACACCGGCGGCCGGCTGGCCCGCCTCGAATACCCGTACCTGGAGTTTGTCCCCGGGTTTCAGGACGAAGGGGTCGTGGGTCGGGAGAATTTCCAGACCGTCCCCCAAGGGCCGGGCCAGGGCCGGGTCCCAGCGCTCCAGCCGGGTCAGGCGCTCTTCCGAGCGCCAGCTTCTGAGGACCCCGCTCAGGCCCGTCTTGGGTGTGTTGCGGGTTTCCCAGGGGGTCTTGGTCCAGTAGCCGCTGGAGAGATCGAGGGTCAGCCGGGGACAGTCCGCAAAGCGCAGGGGATAGCCGCGGCTGACCGGACTGACCGGGGTGCTGCCGCAACGGGCGGCTTGCAGGATGGCTGGATCGTAGGGTTCCAGATCGGCACCGGCGTGGTTGGAGTGGCGGTGGCCCTGGTACAGGGTGTGGCCTCCCTGCCCGGCCTCCAGCCAGAGGTCATGGGCCAGGGCCGGCGCGGCGGGGCCGCCGAGGAGGAGCAGAAGGGGCAGGTAGCGGGCGTGCATGATGTGTGTAAGAAGATTTTTGTAAAACATCATACACAAATCATGCCAGGGGCGCTTCCCCCGCTGCATGGGGCGCCTGGCCTCGGGGGGCTGTAAACCCGCTTGCAGGCGGGACCGAAGCAGTGGTTAGTTGTTTGCCAGGGGCAGGCGGAGGGTGAAGCGGGCGCCGCCTTCCGGGGCGTTCTCCGCCGTCAGGCTGCCCCCGTGCCGCTCGACGATGCCGTAGCTGATGGAAAGCCCGAGGCCGGTGCCCTGGCCGACGGGCTTGGTGGTGAAGAAGGGTTCGAACAGGTGCGGCAGCAGTTCGGGGGCGATGCCCGGGCCGTTGTCCTGGAATTCGAGTACCGCCAGGGGGCCGGTGGGCCCGGTTTCGCAGCGGCCGCTGATGCGTAGCCAGGGGGTGGCTGCGGGGGCGGCGGCGTCGCAGGCGTTCTGCACCAGATTCATCACCACTTGCTGTAGCTGGCCTGGGGAGCCCATGCAGCGCAGTTCCGGGGGTACCTCCTGGGCGATGGCGAAGCGGGCCGGGGCGCTCTTGGCCACCCAGCGCACCGCCCGCTCCACCACCTGGGCGAGCTGGACGGGCTCGGGCTGCATCCGATCCACGGCGGAAAAGCGCTTGAGGGCGTCCACGATGTCCCGGGTCCGCTCGGCCCCCTCGATCATGCCTTCGATGAGCTGGGGCATGTCCTGCAGGATGCGGTCGATGCGCAGTTCCTCCCGCCGGGCGGCGAGACCGGGGTCGGCAGCCCGGGTCGGGTCGGCGTGCACGGCATCCAGGTAGTGCCCGAGGCGCTGGGCGTAGCGCTTCAGGGCGAGCACGTTGCCGAGCACGAAGGAGATGGGGTTGTTCAGTTCATGGGCCACCCCGGCCACCAGGCGGCCCAGGGAGGCCATCTTCTCCGCGTGCAGCAGCTGGCCCTGGGTGCGCTTCAGGTCCTCGTGGGCCTGGCGCAGCTGCTGGTAGGCCCGGCGCAGCTCCCCCACCGGCCGGCCGGTGAGCACCAGCCCCATCAGCTTGCCGGTGGGGGACAGGCGCGGCGTGCAGTTGAGGGAGAAGGGCATGACGCTGCCGTCGCCGCCGCGCAGGTGCAGTTCGCAGTCGTGCACGCCCTCCTGAGCGAACACGGCGAACAGGTGCCGGGCCCGGGCCCGCTCTTCCGGGTCGGCGAACAGGTCGAACAGGGAAGTGTCCTTCAGGGCCTGCTCGTCCTGGCCGGAAAAGCGCAGGAAGGCGGGGTTCACCTCCTGGATGCGGCCATTGCGGTCGCACACCACCAGGATGTCGGACATGGAGGCGATGATGCTCTCGATGAACTGGTGCGATTCCTCCAGGGCGGCGTTCTTCTCTTCCAGGGCCACCTCGTACTGGAGCAGGTCGTTATAGACCTCGTCCATCTTCTGGATCACCTCGATCCAGGCCTGCTCCCCCAGGCTGCCGGGGGCGCCGGGCACGGGTTCAGAGGCTGGGCTTGTAGTGGACATGGGCCTCCCCGTGCCCGTCGTGGGCATGGTGGTGTTCCGCCTCCAGGGGGATCAGGTTGAGCTGGCCGTGGCGCACGCCCCGCTCCGCCGTGAGGCTGTCGGCAAAGCGGCGCACCAGGGCGGTGGGGCCCTTGAGGATCACCGATTCGAGACAGTGCTCGTGGTCCAGGTGGGTGTGCAGGGCTGCGACGGTCAGGTCGTGATGGGCATGGGAGATTTCCGTGAGCCGCTCCGACAGCGCCCGCTCGTGGTGGTTGTAGACGTAGGACAGGTTGGCGACGCAATACCCCGCCGCCGCCTCCCGGGAGCGGGCTGCACCGATGGCCGCCCGGATCAGGTCGCGTACCGCTTCGGAGCGGTTCTGGTAGCCCCGCTCCGCCACCAGGGCGTCGAACTCGGTGGCCAGGCTTTCATCGAGGGAAATGGTGAAACGTTCCATGGAATTCATCCGGGTCAATGCACGGTGCACACCATGCAGGGGTCGAAGGAGCGTACCACGTGCTGGACCAGGGGCGGGGCTTCGGGGCCGGCGGGCAGGCCTTCCAGGGCTTTCTCCAGGGGGCCGGGCTGCCCCTGGCTGTCCCGGGGCGAGAAGTTCCAGGTGGTGGGGGCGATAATCTGATAGCGGCTGATGCGGCCCCGGCGGAATTCCAGCCAGTGGCCCAGGCTGCCCCGCGCCGCTTCGATGAGGCCGGCGCCATGGCCATCGGCGGGGAGTTCGCCCGGGGTGCAGTAAGGCTGGCCGGGTTCGAGGCTGCGCGCCCAATCCTCCATGGCCGGCAGCACCCGGGCCAGTTCGAGCATGCGGGCGGTGATCCGCGCTGGAACACTGGCGCCCTGGCGATTCACCCAGTCCCGCAGCAGGGGCTGGCCGGCCACCAGTTGCCGGGCGAGGGCGCCCACTTCAAAGGGCTGGCCGGCGTAGCGGGGCGCCTTGCACCAGGTGTAGGCGGCCGGCTTGCCGGCCTCGACCCGGGTCAGCCCCCGGGCCGGGTGCAGCGGGCCTTCCTCGTCCACCAGCCAGGCGTGGCGGCTGTCCTCGCTGATCCGGGCCGGGTCCAGGGGGGCGGGGTCCGTGCCGGGCTCCCAGAGGCCGGCGGGGAACAGGGGAGCCGTCTGGCCGGCATAGGCGCCGTGGCTGAGGAAGCGGTCGTAGGCCCGGCCCCTGTGCTCCAGGCCCAGATCGGCGGCCAGGGCCAGGAAGGCGGGGAAGTCCCCGGCCCGGCCCTCGGCCCAGGTCGCCAGGCCGGCGCGGGAATCGATGGCGGCCACGGCTTCGAGCCGGTCGCCGAACAGGATCTGCTCGAGGAAGGCGCGGCACTCGCGCAACTGGGCGAGGATGCGGATTCTCTCCGAGGCGCCCGGGGCCCGGGTGGTGCCGCCGGGCTGCAGGCCCAGGCTGTGGGGCCACTTGCCGGCGAGAAAGCCCATCAGCTTCAACAGCCCGGCCCGGGCCGGCAGGGCCTGGGCGCTGGCGCTGCCCTGGAGCGCCGCGAAGCGGGCCGCCGTGGCCTCGAACCAGGGCCGGCTGGCGTAGGCCCGGTGGGCGAAATCGGGCATGAAGAACAGGTAGAAGTGGCTCAGGTGGTCGGCCAGGTTCTCCGCCGCCAGGATCAGGTTGGTGGCCCTGATGCCGTTGGCGGTGGGGCGGATGCCCATGGCGTCGGCCAGGGCGGAGGCGGTGGCCACCGACTGGGACACCGAGCAGATGCCGCAGATGCGCGGCACGATGGCCAGGGCGTCGAGGGGATCGCGGCCCAGCAGCACCTGTTCGAAGCCCCGGAACAGGGGGGAGTTGACCCGGGCGGCGGCGACCCGTTGCGCGTCGTCCAGGTCCAGGATCACCTCCAGATCCCCTTCCACCCGGTTGAACGGGCCCAGGATGCGGCGGCTCATTTCAACCCCGTCTTCTTTTGCACCGGCAGCACCCGCGGATGGTCGGCCCGGGCGTTTTCCCGGACCCGGTGCGGCGTGGCCGACTTGGACAGGGCGGCCAGGGCCACGAACCAGGCCTTGGGCATGTCCGTCGGCAGGCCGATGGGGATGCCCGCCACCTTCGGGGTTTCCAGAAAGGGGTGGCCCGGGTTCTCGAACTCCGGCTCGGTGCAGGCGATGCAGGGGTAGCCGCCCTTGAGGCAGGAGCCCACCCCGTTCCAGGGCCGGGTGTTGCAGTCTGCGTGCGCCTGGGTGCCCTTGCAGCCCAGATTCTCCATCAGGCAGCCCAGATCCGAGGGTTTTTCGGCGCTGGCCTTGAATTCGTAGAACTCGTTGCGGGGGCAGCCGTGGTGTACCAGTTGGTCGGCGTAGAGACGGGGCCGGCCCAGTTCGTCCAGATCGTCCGGCTGCATGCCTTCCAGGGCCAGGGCGGCAAGGGTATCCGTCACCCAGCCGGGATGGGTCGGGCAACCGGCGATGTTGATCACCGGCAGGCCGGCGCCGGAGCGGAACTCCCGGCCCAGCAGGCCACCCGGGATGTGGCCCTCGTATTGCAGGCCGCAGGCCTCCAGGGGGTTGCCCGGGGTGGAGGCGGACAGGCCGCCGTAGGCAGTGCAGGAGCCCACGGCCACCACCCAGCGGGCCCGGGGCGCAAGGCGGGCGACCCACTCGGTCATGGGTTTGCCGCTGCCGGCCAGCAGGTGGAAGCGGCCGGTGCCGGCCGGGCCCCGCAGCAGGGCGCCTTCGAGGCAGAGGATGTCGAAGGGCGTGGCGCCGCTGGCGGCATCCTCCAGGATCTGCAGGGCCTCGGGGCCGCTGGCCGGGGACAGGCCCGGGTGCCAGAGGAATTCGATGCCGACCCCGGCCAGTTCGGCGAACAGGGGCCGTTCGTGGCAGAGCAGGGACTGGGTGCAGCCGCCGCAGCCGCCGCTCTGTAGCCAGAGGAGACGCAAGGGGGCGCTCATGCCGGGGCATCCTCCGCCCCCTCCGGGGACCGCCCGGGGCGGTCCAGGCCGTAGCGCTGGATCTTGCTGCGCAGGCCGACGCGGGACAGTTCCAGCTCCGCCGCCGCCCGGGAGATGTTCCAGCCGTGCCGGATCAGGGTTTCTTGCACCACCCGGGCTTCCAGCCGTTCCATGCGCTCCTTGAGGCCGCCCCGGCCACCGCTGATGAAGGCCAGTTCCGCTTCCTCCTCCTCGGCGGCGGCGCGCAGCACCCGGGGCGAGAGCAGTTCCGGCCCCAGCTCCGGTGCATCCGACAGGGCCAGCAGACGCAGGATCTCGTTTTGCAGCTCGCGCACGTTGCCGGGCCAGCGCCAGGCGCACAGGCAGTCCAGGGTTGCCTGGGAGAGCCGGGCGTCGGGCTTGCCCAGGGCCCGGGCGCTGGCTTCCACCAGGCGCCGGGCGAGCAGGGGGATGTCCTCCCGCCGTTCCCGCAGGGGCGGCACGGTGAGGCTCACCGTGGCGAGCCGGTAATAGAGGTCCTCCCGGAAGCGGCCAGCCCGCACCTCCTCCTCCAGATCCCGGTTGGTGGCGGCGATCACCCGCACATCCACCGAGCGGGGGCGGCTGCTGCCCACCGGGCGGAACTCCCCTTCCTGCAGCACACGCAGCAGCTTGACCTGGAAGGCGGGGCTGGTGTCGCCGATTTCGTCGAGGAACAAGGTGCCGCCGTCTGCCTGCTGGAACAGGCCGATGCGGTCCTCCACGGCGCCGGTGAAGGCGCCGCGCTTGTGGCCGAAGAGTTCGGCTTCGAGCAGGCTGTCGGGCAGGGCGCCACAGTTTTCCACTACGAAGGGCTGGCTGGCCCGGTGGCTCTCGTAGTGGATGGCCCGGGCGACCATCTCCTTGCCGGTGCCCGACTCGCCGCTGATGAGCACGGGGATGTCGTGGGGAGCGACCTTGCGGATCAGCTCCGCCACCCGTTCCAGGGGGCTGCCCGGAGCCCGCAGCAGGCCATCGAGGCCGAAGGCCTGCTTGACCCGGTCGTACTTGGAGCCCACCTGGCGCTGCAGCACCGGCGTGGCGGTGCGTAATTCCAGGCTGAGACGCTGATTGTCCCGCTGCAGACGCCAGACTTCGGCGGCATTCTTCAGGGTGTGCAGCAACTGCTCCGGCTGCCAGGGCTTCATCAGATACTGCCAGATGCCCGCCTCGTTGATACCGGTGATGATGTCCTCCGCGTCCGTGTAGCCGGAGAGGATGATGCGGATCGCCTCGGGCCAGCGCTCCCGCACCTGGCTCAGGAACTGCACCCCGGTGGTGCCCGGCATGCGCTGGTCGCACAGCACGATCTGGATGCCGGCCTCCTGCTCCAGGCGCTGCATGGCTTCGGCGGCGGAGGCGGCGGTGAAAACGCGGAAATCCTCTTCCAGAGTACGGGCCAGGGCCTCCTGGGAGCGGATTTCGTCATCCACCACCAGAATGCCGGGAAGATGGGCATTGTTCATGGAGCTTCCTGAATGCATAAGGGCTTTGGCCAAATGGAATAACAAGTCCGAAACCGGAACAAAAGGCTTTTTTGCAGGAGGAAATGCGGGGTTTTATGCCTTTTGTCATGGTTTTGCCGGGTTTCCTTCCTGGAATGCATAAAACACGACTTTTGTCTGATTTTTCATGGCCTTCGGATGCATTACCATGCACTCGAAAGGGATGAGAGGAGACCCCCATGACCCAGCAGGCCCGCAGCCGCCGGCGCTTTCCCAACCCGGCTCCCCGCGAGTTCATCGCGGCCGTGCGCCTGGAGGACGGCCGCCGCGAGCTGTACCGGATCCCCGCCGTCCGGGATGCCGAGGAGGCCCGCCGGGTAGTGCTCGACCAGCTGTTCGCCGTGGTCAGCGTGGTGGTGACTCCGCGCCACTGAAGTCATGGCATCAGCAGATGCGCGGCAGCTGGTCGCCGCAGAGCCAGTCCACCATGCGCCGCCCCCCCATGGTCGTGGCCATCTGCACGAAATGGTGCTCGTCCTCCAGCACCTGCCCGATCCGGGCTGCCCGGCGGCCCAGGGGGTGGGCGCGCAGGGCGGCCAGCACCCGCTCCGCATCCGCTTCGGCGCAGATCAGCACCAACTTCCCCTCGTTGGCCACGTAGAGCGGGTCGAGCCCGAGGAACTCGCAGGCTGCCGCCACCGCCGGGTTCAGGGGCAGGGCCGCCTCCTCGATCAGCACGCCCACGCCTGACTGGCTGGCAATTTCGTTCAAGGTCGTGCCCAGTCCACCCCGGGTCGGATCGCGCAGCACGCGGATGTCCGCCCCGGTGGCCAGCACCGCCTCGACCAGCCCGTGCAGGGCCGCCGTATCCGAGACGATGGGGGTGGCAAAGCCCAGCCCCTCCCGTTCGCTCATGATCGCCATGCCGTGATCGCCGAGGGTGCCCGACACCAGCACCGCGTCTCCGGGCCGGGCCTGCTGCCCGCCGATCCGGCGTCCGGCCGGCAAGGCCCCGACCCCGGTGGTGGTGATGAACACCCCGTCGCCCTTGCCCCGCTCCACCACCTTGGTGTCGCCGGTGACGACAGGCACCCTGGCCTCCCGGGCGGCGGCGGCCATGCTCTCGACGATGCGTTCCAGGTCGGCCAGGGCCAGGCCCTCTTCGAGGATGAAGGCGGCCGACAGCCACAAGGGCCGTGCGCCCATCACTGCCACGTCGTTGATGGTGCCATGCACGGCCAGGCAGCCGATGTCGCCGCCCGGAAAGAACAGGGGGGACACCACGTGGCTGTCGGTGGCCATCACCAGCCGTTCGCCGGGGGCCGGCGCGGGCAGCACCGCCCCGTCATCACCCTGGGCCAGCCATTCGTTGCCCAGGTGCCGGGCAAACAGTTCGGCAACCAGCTGGGCCGTGGCCCGGCCGCCGGCACCGTGGGCGATTTCCACGCAGCCGTGCTTCAGGTTCAGGGGGCGGAGGTAGCGGGTCATGGTGGAGGGTCCGGGCATCTGGGTGAAGAAGCGGAAAGTTTAGCAGGCAGAAGCCGCCCCTGGCCTCGTGAGTAAAAGTGAGTGCCGCGCGTCCTGCCACGGCCGATAATCCGGCGCCGCCCCTGTGGGGGGCAGCGCTCCCGTTCCGGGGACGATGGCAGGGGCAGGGCCCGGACCGGGTTCCGGGTGTGCGGGTTTGAGCCGGCGCAAAGCCGGCAACGAGGATGTCAGACATAACAGACGTAGATATGCAGGATCGGGATTCTTCCAAAGGACGGCGGCTTCAGGCGGAGACGCCCGCCGATGTGCGCCGGCTGCTCCAGGAACATGGCCTGCCCGCCTTCGCCTATTTCGACCGCCAGCTCGAGCAGGAAGTCCGCCGTGCCCACGGGGCCTGGCCCCTGCTCGCCCGCGAGGTGGCCCGCCGCATGGCCGACAGCCCGCCGGCCGTAGCGACCGGGGAAGGGGGCTGATGTCTGGTCCGTTTTCCCTGTTCCGCCGGCGCTTCCGGCAGCGCTCCGGGGCGGCGGGGGCCGGAGGCGGGCTGGGCTTGGGCATCGAGGGGCTGCCCTCCTCCCTGCTGCACTTTCCCCCCTGCCAGTCCCAGGTCCTGCTGGTGCCCGAAGTCGCGCCGCGCATCCACCTGCTGTGCCAGGTGGCGGAAACCGCCCTGGCCCGGGAACTACCCCTGCACGTGGTGCTTGGCCCGGCCGCCGGGGATGTGTTGGAAGCCTGTCTTGCCCGTTCCGCCCGCCTGGCCGATGCCGTGGCCGGGGGGCGGGTGCAGCTGCTCGAGTGGCAGCCCCGGCCCGGGGAAACCCCGGCACCGGCCGCCCTGCTGCGGGAGCTGCCCCTGTTCCAGGTGGCGCCGGAAGACGGTCTCGTCTTCCTGGGCATGGAGGCCCTGTTCGCCTGGGACAAGCCGGTGGCCCTGCAACAGCAGTTGCGCGCCCTGCAGCAGTGGGTGCGGCAGCGCCCTGCGGGCTCCTTGTTCCTGTTTGCCGGCCAGGTCGGTGAAGCCCTGGCCGTGGCCGGCATGGACTGGGCCTTCCCCAATGCAGGCCGTCTGGTCTGGGTGCAGGGCCATCTGACCCTGGAGCTCCTGCGCTGGCAGGGGGGGCTGCAGAACACCTGCTACAGCCTGCAGCCGGCCGATCACGGCCTGGAAATGGAAGGCGGCGTCCTCGATGGGGACAGTCAGCGCCTGCGCGCCGCCCCTCGCCAGGGTTGCGTTCTGGTCATGGAGGGCGCACTGGCCGGGCAGGCGGGGGTGCCAGCCCACTGGCAGGTGCTGCCCGATCGGGCAGCCCTGGAGGCGGAGCTGCCCACCCTGGGAGCCTCCACCCTGCTGCTGCCCTATGAGGGGCCGGCCGGTTTCGTCGAGCTTGTGCATCTGGTGCACCGCCTGCGCCAGGCTCATCCCCGCTACCTGAAGATCCTGGTCCGGGAAATGGGGGCCAAGCTCCGTTACGGGGCCGAAGCCATCCTGCTCAAGGCCGGCATCAACAGCGTCATCTACCGGGAACTGGGATTCTCCCGGGTCATCCAGCAGGTGCACGGCCACAGCAACCAGATCTACAGCGGCGAGCCCTGCGCCGACCTGGAGGGGCTGCTGGCGGCGGCCGAACCGCTGCCGGTTTCCGGCTACCTGCCGCCGGCCCGTTTCTGCCAACTGGTGCGCCGGATGGTCGAGCAATCCAGCCTGCTGGGCGTGGAACACTGCCTGCTCCGGTTTTCCCTGCTCCGTCGGGTCACGCATCTGGATGCCCTGGCGCACTGCCGCATCGGCCGTTCCGGAGATCTGGTCAGCACGGATCGGGAGCATCTCTATCTCTTTCTGTTCGCCTGCCGGGAGCCGGATGTGGAGGCGAGCGTGAACCACATCTTCCGGGAGCCGGTGGACACCCTGTTCGAATCCACCTGGATCCACCCCGGTTCCGAACTGATCCTGCACGCCCTGGCGGCCCTGGAGCGGGAGGCGGAGCATGGTGCCCTGCCGGACCATTCCGCCCTGCTGGCTGCCGTGCTGCCGCCGGCCGGAGGCGCACCGGAGCGTCCCGGGGTGGCAGACCCGGGCATTCCGGCCGCCTCTCCGGCCCGCCTTCTGCTGGCCCGGAGTGCCGGCGCACCTTCCCTGCCTGGTGCGGCCCGACCCCCGGCGCGGCAGGTGCACCGCTTCTCCCTGTCCGGATGGCGGCCGGAACAGGAGCCCGGGGGGGTGCCGTCATGAGCCTGCTGCTCTTTTTCTGCCTGGGCGTCCTGCTGGCCTGGCCGGCCTGGCACCTGCTGCAGCGCCTGCGCCGCCGGGCGGCCTGGATGCGTCGCTTGCCCGGTTTCCGGCCCCGTCACTTGCGTCCTTACCGGCCCCGGGCACGGCCTGGCGGGCAGGGGAGCGGAGCGACAGAAGAGGACCCCCATGCCTAGGCTGGCCCTGATTTCCAACCTCGACGGCTGCGGCCGCACCAGCCTGGCGGTCCATCTGGCCAGCGCCTTCGTCGAACGGGGCCGCCGGGTGCTGGCGCTGGAGTGCGACCCGGCCAACCTTCTCGGCCTGCACCTGGGGCTCGAGCAGGCGCCGGAGCGGGGCTGGGCGAGCCTGCTGCAGGAGGGGCGGCCGTGGACCGGAGCGGCCTTGCAGAATTCCGAGGGCGTCGTCTTCCTGCCCTTCGGCAGCCTGGCCCCGGCGGCGCTGGCCGGCCTCGAGGCCACCCTGGCCCGGGAGCCGTGCTGGCTGGCCGATGAGCTCGCCGCCGTGCCGGACCTGGCCGATGCCCTGGTGCTGCTCGACACGCCGGCCCTGCCTTCCCCCTTTGCCCGCCAGGCCCTGGGGGCGGCCGACTTCGTCCTGGTGGTGCTGGAGGCTGACGGTCGCTCCCTGGTCCAACTGCCGGTCCTGCAGGCATGGCTCGATGCCCTGGCCCGGGGGCGGCCCCATGCCGTCCTGGTGAACCGGCTCGACAGCAGCCTGCCCCTGGAGCGGGATTTCCTCGCTGTTTTGCAGCAGCGCCTGGGGGAACGTTTCCTCCCCTATCCGGTGCACCGGGACGAGGCGGTGCGCCTGGCCTTTGCCTGCTGTGTCAGCCTCTGCGAGGGACACCCCCATTCCCAAGCCCTCCGGGATCTGGCGGGGGTGGCGGGCTGGCTCGAAGCCCAGCCCGCCCTGGCCGGGGCCCGGCCGTGAACGGCGCCTCCCTTTGGGCGCGCGGCCTGGCCTGGGTGGGCCGCCACCTGGGCGTGCCAGCCGGAGCCACGGCCGGTGTCTGGCTGTACCACCTGTTCGTCCTGCCCCGGCCGGTGCAGGGGCAGGCCAGGGTGGGAAGCATGCCCCTGGCGCGTGGCCTGACCCTCCTGCGCCGGCTGGCCGTCGCGCTTGCACGGGGGCTGGGGCGGCGGCTGACGCCCCTGTGGCATCCCCTGGAACGTCTGGGCCAGGCCCTGGTGCCCGACCCGGTGCGGCTGGTCGCCCGCCTGGAGGGTCTGGCCATGGCTCCCTGGCTCCAACAGCCGCTGCTGCGTGCCGCCATTTTCGCTGCCGCCGCCCTGGTGCTGTGGCTGGCGGTGACCACGCCTTTTTCCTGGTTCGAGCAGTTGCTGTTCTTCCTGTTTACCCTGTCCCTGGCGCTCTACGTGCGGCGCATGCCGGGCAACCTGCCGGCCCTGTTCCTGATTGGCCTTTCCATCCTGGTATCCCTGCGCTATGGCTGGTGGCGGGCGACCCAGACCCTGGGGCTGGAGTCGAATCTGGAAAAGTTCCTGGGCTGGGGCCTGTTGATGGCGGAAATCTATACCTGGGGCATCCTGCTTCTGGGCTACATCCAGACCGCCTGGCCCCTGAAGCGCAAGCCCGTGCCCCTGCCGGCCGATGTGAACCTCTGGCCGACGGTGGATATCTACATCCCCACTTACAACGAACCCCTGAGCGTCGTGCGGCCGACGGTGCTGGCTGCCAAGGGCCTGGACTGGCCGGTGGAAAAGCTGCGCATCTACCTGCTCGACGACGGGCGGCGCGAGGAGTTCCGGAAGTTTGCCAGCGAGGCCGGGGTGGAATACATGATCCGGCCCGACAACGCCCATGCCAAGGCGGGCAACCTCAACCACGCCCTGCCCCTGACCCGGGGGGAGTTCATCGCCATTTTCGATTGCGACCACATCCCCAACCGCTCCTTCCTGCAGCTCACCATCGGCTGGTTCCTCCAGGATTCCCGCTGTGCCATGGTGCAGACGCCCCACCATTTCTTCTCGGCCGACCCCTTCGAACGCAATCTCGGCACCTTCCGCCGCATTCCCAACGAGGGCGCCCTGTTCTACGGCCTGGTCCAGGACGGCAACGATTTCTGGAACGCCACTTTTTTTTGCGGCTCCTGCGCCATCCTGCGCCGCGGGCCCCTCGAAGAAGTGGGGGGCATCGCCGTGGAAACCGTGACGGAAGACGCCCACACGGCCCTCAAACTGCACCGGCGCGGCTACACCACTGCCTACATCAACATCACCCAGGCCGCCGGCCTTGCCACCGAAAGCCTGTCCGGACACGTGGGCCAGCGCATCCGCTGGGCCCGGGGCATGGCGCAGATCTTCCGCATCGACAATCCCTTCCTGGGGCGGGGTCTCACCCTGTTCCAGCGGCTCTGCTACAGCAATGCCATGCTGCACTTCTTCTACGGCATTCCACGCCTGGTCTTCCTCACCGCGCCCCTGGCCTTCCTGTTCTTCGAACTGCACATCATCAACGCCATGGCCTCGATGATCGCGCTGTACGTGCTGCCCCACATCGTTCATTCCAACATCGCCAATGCCCGCATCCAGGGGCCCTTCCGCCACACCTTCTGGGCCGAGGTCTATGAATCGGTGCTGGCCTGGTACATCACCCTGCCCACCACCATTGCCTTCATCAACCCCCGCCTGGGCAAGTTCAACGTCACCGCCAAGGGCGGCCTGGTGGAGGAAAGCTATTTCGACTGGGTAATTTCCAGACCCTACCTCATCCTGGTGGGTCTGAACCTGATCGGCTTCGGCATCGGCCTCGGGCGGCTCTTCTTCTGGAACACCCACGAACAGGGCACGGTACTGCTCAACCTGTTGTGGACCTTCTACAACCTGCTCATGCTCGGGGCTGCCGTGAGCGTGGCGACGGAGCAGCGCCAGGTGCGGGTGTCGCACCGGGTGCCGGCGCGGCTCCCGGCCATGCTGCGCCTCCAGGATGGCCGCGCCCTCCATTGCTGCACCGAGGACTTCTCCCTGCACGGCCTGGGGCTGCTGCTGGACTGCGACGGCATCCGTCCCGGGGATGTGCTCAAGGTATCCCTCTGGCGCGGCACCATGGAACAGGTGTTCCCGGCCCGGGTGGTGGTGGCCAGGGACGGCCGCATCGGGGTCTGCTTCGAGGCGCTGACCCTGGAACAGGAGGCGGCCCTGGTGCAGTGCACCTTCGCCCGGGCCGACATCTGGAGTTCCTGGCGCAACGAACAGGATGCGGACCGGCCGCTCCTGGGCATGAAGGAAATCTTCACGCTTGGCCTGGAGGGCTACTGGAAGCTGGCCAAACATGTGGAGGAGGGCTGCCGCGAACGCTGGCAGCGTCTGGCCGGGCCGTCGGCCCGGGATCGGGCCGGGGCCTGAGGCACCAGGCGGCACGCATCGCGACAGGAAGGTCTGCATGGGTCTGTGGAGTCTTTATTTCCTTGCCAAGCTGGGCCTTTTCTATGGCGGCTACAGCGGCTTTCATGTCTGGGAGAACCTGCTTTTCGCCACGGCCCTGGCCTGGCCCCTGCAGCGTCCCCTCTGGCGCCGGCTGCGCCACGCCGTGGCCGTGCCCGTGGCCCTGGCCTTGCTCTACCACGATTCCTGGCTGCCGCCCTTTCAGCGCCTGCTCGGCCAGGCCGGCGCCCTGGCGGACTTCGGCCTCGAATACCTGCTCGAACTGCTGGGCCGCTTCATCAATCCCGGCCTGGTCGCTGGCCTGCTCGCCGCCCTGGTTCTGGCCTGGTTCCTGGGCCGCTACCTGCGGCTGGCCTCCTTCGTCTTCCTCGGCATCCTGAGCGTCATCCCCGCCACCTACCTGCCGTCCGGCGCCCTGAGCCCGACCCTGGCGGCCCAGGACAAGGCCGGCCCGGGCGGCGGGGAGGACCCCGAGGCGCGGCTGGCGGCCTTCTACCAGACCCAGAAGCGGCGCCAGCTCCCCTTTCAGGCGCCGGAGTCGGGAGCGCCCGCCTTCGACGTGATCTACCTGCACATCTGTTCCCTGTCCTGGGACGACATGGCCTTCCTGCGCCTCGAGGACCATCCCTTCTTCCAGAACTTCGACTTCCTCTTCCGCCGGTTCAACAGCGCCGCCAGCTACAGCGGCCCGGCGGCGGTGCGCCTGCTCAAGAGTTCCTGCGGCCAGCATGACCACAAGGAAACCTACAGCGACCGGAATCCCCAGTGCCAGCTGTTCCGCAACTTCGAGGCAGCCGGTTTCGAAGCCCAGGCCCTGCTCAACCACGATGGTCGTTTCGACAGCTTCGGCAGATTGCTGGAGACCGAGGGCGGCTTCTCCGGCAAGCCCATCATCCCCCTGGACGCCCCGGTGGCCATGCGCAGTTTCGACGAGACTCCCATCTTCAGCGACCTGGCCGTGCTGTCCCGCTGGTGGCAGGGCCGCAGCCAGGCCGGCGGCAGGCCGGCTGCCCTCTACTACAACTCCATCACCCTGCATGACGGCAACCGCCTGCCCGGCTACAAATCCTCCTCCAGCCTGCAGACCTACAAGCCGCGGCTGCTCCAGCTCCTGGAGGATCTCGACCGCTTCATCAAGGAACTGGAGGCCTCGGGCCGTCCGGTGGTGGTGGTGGTCCTCGGTGAGCACGGCGCCGCCCTGCGCGGCGACCGGTTGCAGATCGCCGGCCTGCGTGAAATTCCCAGCCCGCGCATCACTTTGGTGCCCGCTGCGGTGAAGCTGGTGAACATGCCCGGCATGAGGGGGGCGCCCCAGCGCATCGAGCAGCCCAGCAGCTATCTGGCCCTGACCGCCGTGGTGGCCCAGTTGCTGAACGGCGAGACCGACCGGGAGCAGCTGGCGGCGCGCCTGCCGGAAACCGCGCACGTTTCCGAAAACGACGCCCTGGTGCTGATGCGCCTGGGCGAGGGGGACTGGGTGCGCAGCGCCGACGGGGTATGGATGCCGTACCGGGAGTGAGGCGGGTGGGGGCCTCTGTCCCCGGCCTCCTTGCCCGGCTCAGAACTGGGAGTAGGGCTTGACCGGCGTGGGCGGGAAGCGCACGGGTTCGGTGCGGGGTTCGAGGAAGTAGCGCAGGTAGACGAGCAGGGAGTTGGGGTTGTAGTAGTCGGAGCGGTCCACGCTGAAGCGGCCGCCCACGGCCAGGTGGGGCGTGAGCCGGTATTCGGCGGCGGCCAGCAGGGAGTGGCCGAAGCCGCCGCCGTTGCCGCCCTCGTGGCGGGGCGCCGCATAGCCGGCGGGCAGGGGGGCGGTCTGGGCCAGGGCTTGCAGGTCCGGCCGGGTGGGGTAGAAATCCACGTCCTTTTCCTGGCTGCTGGAGAGCGAGACGCTGGCGCGCAGTTGCCAGGACAGGCGGCCGTGGCGGCCGGCCCAGTCCACCGGGACGGACAGGGCCACGTAGTTCTGCGGGCTGTAGTAGCCGCCGTGGCCGAAGGTGTAGTGGGCCTGGTTTTCCGCGTATTTCCACCAGGACAGCACCAGCCCCAGGTTCACCCGCATGTCCGGGGTGCGCAGCACGTCCCGGTCGATGCCGGTGCGCAGGATCAGCCGCTGGTTGTCGAGCACATTCTTGCCGGTGAGCTTGGCCAGGGAGAGGCTGGCAAAACCATAGTAGGGCCCGAAGTCGGCGGCGATGCGGCCGCCGATGCCGGTGGCCACCACCCCGCCCCAGATCTCGCCGGTGACCGGGTCGCGGCTCCCGGCGTAGGAGGTGAGGCTGCTGGTGACCGGGCGGCGGGAGAATTCCAGGGTGGCGCTGCTGTTGAACCTGTCGCCCAGCTCCCAGCGGTAGGAAATGCCGCCCACCACGTTCCGGACCGGGAAATTCTGCCCGGTCATGCCCAGGTCCAGCTTCAGGGTGTCCGACTGGTAGCCGACGGCCAGGTGCTGGCCACTGGCCTGCTGGGGCAGGGGGCGGCCGGGGCGGTGGCCATGGGCCTGGATCTGACCGAACAGGGCGGCCTCGTCATAGGCGGCGGGCAGGGCCTCGGCATCCACTTCCACCCGGTCGGTCTGGACGAACAGGTGCCCGTCGTAATCGAGGGCGAGCCAGCCCACCAGGGGGATTTCCTCGCCCTTGAAAGTGGAAGTGCCGGGGGAGGAATGCTTGCGGTACTGGTCATAACCCAGTTCCACCCGGGTCTGGCGCCGGGCTTCGATGTCCCGGATTTCCGCTGCGGCGATGGAGGGCAGGCGGGGGGCCGCCGCCTCGCGCCCATCTTGCCGGGCCAGCAGCAGGGGCGGGCTGGCGGGGCCGCCCAGGGGCTGGCGCTGCAGTTCCAGGGCGAGGCGCGGGGCGGGCTCCGGTGCTGCGGCTGGTTCGAGCAGGCCGGGGCCGATGTCCGCGCGGGGGGCGGCGGAGAGGTCGTAGGCCAGTTGCAGGGGCAGGGCGGCCGCCTGCTCCTGCAGCCGGGCTTCGAGCAGGACGATCTGGCCCCGGGGCCCGCTTTCGACGGGACGGGCCTCGGCCTGGCGGGCCTCCCGGAAGTAGGCCAGGGCGGCTTCGTAACGGCGGGCGGCCCGCTCCACCCGGCCCGAGGCAAGCAGCACCTCGGCATTGTCCGGATGCCGTTCCCGCAGTTCGGCGGTCCGGGTCCGGGCTTCGTCCAGACGGTTCATGCGGACGAGCTGGCGCACCAGGGCCAGTTGCAGGTCGAGCCGTTCGGGGCCGAGCTGGCTCTGCAGGGCTTCCAGGGTGGCCAGGGCGGCCGGGGCGTCGCCGCTTTCGGCCTGGGCCCTAGCCAGATCGAGGCCCAGCGCGGCGTCCTCGGGCTGCTGGTGGCGCAGGGCCTGCAGCAGGGGCAGGGCGGCCAGGTAGTCCCGGGCTTCGAGCAGCAGCCGGGCCCGGGCCTTCTGCAACTGCAAGGGGTCACCCCGGGCTGCGAGCGGTGTGTCGGCCCGGGCCCGGGCCAGGGCCGGCCGACCCGCCTGCAGGGCCTCATCGATCTGGCGGGCGAGCAGGTCGGTTTCCAGATCGAGGAGGCGCTCCACCTGGGCAGCGCTCCAGTCGCCCCGCTCCTGCAGGCGGGGCAGCAGGGCCGCCAGTTCCGCGTCCGCCTTGCTGCGGTTGAGGATGGCGGCCTGGTCGAGCAGGTGTGCCGGGTCGTCGGGCCGCTGGCGCAGCAGTTCCTGCATCAGGGCCCGGGCTTGGGCGGTTTCGCCCAGGTTCACCCAGGCGTGAGCGACGCGGTGCACGTTCGCCGGGTCCTGCCAGGCCTGGCGCTCGGCCAGCTGCATCAGGCGCAGGGCGGTTTCCGTCTCGCCCCGGGCGTGGAGGCGGGCGGCCTGGGCCAGATTGTGTTCGAGGCTGGCCTGCCGCTCCAGTTCCTGCATGGCCGGCGTGCGCGCTTCCCGGGGGATGCGGGCCAGGGCGGCGAGGGCGGCTTCCGGATCATCCTCGCCGTTCAGGTAGAGGGCCTGGGCATAGGCCAGGGTGTGGGCCCGGGCCGGGTCGTCCGGAACCCCGTCTTCCAGCATCAGGCGCCGGCCCAGCTGGGGCAGGCCCAGGCGGCTGTAGAGCCGGGCCAGGTCGTAGCGTACCCAGGGGTCGGCCGGGGCCAGCAGCAGGGCGTGCTCGAGGCTTTCCAGGGCGCGGCTGGGGCGGCGCGCGGCCAGGTGGGCGTCGGCTTCGTCGCGCAGCAGGCTGGCTTCCAGATCGGCGTAGCGGTCGCGTTCCCCGGCTTCGAGCAGGGTGCGCTGCCGGGCCAGCAGCGCCAGGGCTTCGGCCTGGCGCTGACCGCGCACCAGCAGGCGGACGAGGCCGCGCACGGCGCTGGGCTGGGTCGGGTGGTCCGCCAGGATGCGGCGGTAGCCCTGTTCTGCTGCCTGGATGTGGCCGGCCGCGAACTGCACTGCGGCCAGGGCGGCCTGGGCTTCCGGGTTGTCCGGTTCCATGGCCAGGGCGGTGCGCACCGAGGCTTCCGCCTCGGGCAACTGACCGGCTTCGAGTTGGCCGTCGGCCTGACGCAGCAGGCCCCAAAAGCGGGCGGTGGCGGCCAACTGCCCCCAGCGGCTGCTTTCCGGGTCCTGGCGGGCGGCCTTGAGGAACCATTCCCGGGCGGCTTCGTGCTGACCCCGGCGCAGCTGCACGAGTCCCAGTCCGCCCAGCACTTCCGGGTCCCGGGGACGCCGGGCCAGGGCCAGGCGCAGGTCGGCCTCGGCCTGCTCCAGGTCGGCTCCGTCCCGGTCCAGTTCCTTCAGCGCCCGCAGCCGGGCCTGATAGGCCGGGTCGGCCAGCAGGCGCAGGTGGGCGGCATGGGCGAGCTGGGCGTTGCGCAACCGGTCCGCCATGGCGCTTTCTTCTGGGGCATAGGCCAGGAAGGCCTGCAGGTGGGGAATGGCGCTGCCATCTTCGGGTAGTCGGTAGAGTATGCTGCGCCAGGCTTCGAGCAGGGCATTGCGCGGCGCGTCGCCCTGGCGGGCCAGCCGGGCGAAGGTTTGCAGCGCCCGGGTGCGGCCCGCCGCCGTGTTGCCCAGGAGGCGGGTCAGGGCGAGTTCGTAGCGCACGTCGCCGGGGTGGCGCAGGCGCAGGCGCTCCAGTCCCTGGCGGGCTTGGGTTTCGCCTCCGGGAGTCTGGGCCAGGACCCGGTAGTATTCCAGCGCTAGTTCTCCGGGCGGCGGGCCGTCCGGCAAGAGGCGGCGCAATTCGGTCAGGGCGGCTTCGTACTGGCCGGCCCGGGCCAGCAGCCGGGCCTGGGCCAGAGCCTGACGGTCATGGCTGAAAAGGCGCAGCAGCAGGGCCAGGTCCCGGGTCTCCTGGGCCTGGGGGTGGTGCTGTTGCAGGCGCCGGAACAGGGCTTCGGCCCGGGCCGGCTGGTTCGAGCGCAGTTCCAGTTCGCCGAGCATGAACAGGGCTGGCGCCGAGTCGGGCCGGGCCAGCAGGTATTTTTCGAGCATCTGCCGGGCCAGGTCGCCCCGCTGCTTGCTGTCCCACATGCGGGCGGCCTGGAGCAGGGTGTCGGCGCCCTCCGGGGCGCACCAGGCCGGACTGGCAGGCGGCAGGCCCAGGGCCAGGCTGATGGCCAGCCCGAGGAGCGGACGGCGCAGTGTCAGGCGCATGGGCTACGGCCTGCTTCAGGGGCGGGCAGCAGCAGGCTACCATCCCGGGCGTAGCGGTAGCGGCCCTGCATCCAGCCCAGGGCGAACAGGGCCAGGGCCTGTTCGTAGTAGGCGTCGGGGCGCAGGGGCCGGGCTTCCAGGCGCTGTTGCTGTTCCTGCAGGGCCTGCCGGGCGTCTACGGCCTGGAGGAAAGGCAGCAGGGCGGCGGAAAAGCCCGGGGGGCCAGCTTTGTCGCCCTGGCCGGTGCGGCTGTCCACCCGTTCCGGGGGGTGGCCGTGGCGGGCCACATAATCGGCCATGGGGGTGAGCTGGTCGAGCAGTTGCCGGCGCCCGGGGGCATCCGGGGCCAGGGTGCCGGCCCAGAGGTAGACGCGGATGGCGTTGTAGGCGCCGTCGGCCTTGTCCGGGCCGTCCAGGTCGGGCAGGAAGCCCTGTCCAGCCTCGAACAGAATCCAGTCCGGGGTGAAGCCTCGGGGGCTGGCTTCGAGGATCATGCGCCGCGAACTGGCTTCCAGGGCCTGCCAGGCGGGGGCACCGCTGCGCGAGGCGAACCAGGCCATGAGCTGCAAGGGTACGTAGCTGGGATTGAGGCGCCAGCGTCGGGGGGTCGGTTGAAAGCCCCGGGGCCCGGGCAGCAGGGTGAGGCCGAGGCCCGGGATGTCCGCTGTTTCCTCGCGCAGCACCCGGGCGGCAATGAGCGAGGAGAGGGCCACGTAGCGCCGCTCCTGCCAGAGACGGCCGGCTTCTCCCAGGGCGTAGGCGATCCACAGGTCGGCGTCCGAGGCGGGGTTGTTGTCGAGCACGCCCCAGCTGTCGTCATCGCGTCGGCCCCACAGCCAGGCGGGCAGGCGGGCGGTGAGGTCGCCGTCGGCCAGGTTGTTCTCGGTCCATTGGAGGATCCGTTCGAAGGTGGGCCGGTCGCCGGCCACCAGGGCGAAGAACAGGGCGTAGGCCTGGCCTTCGGAGAAGGTCTGCTTGCGCTCCGAGCCCGGGTCCACCACCCGGCCGCCTTCGCTCAGGAACTGCTGTTTGAAGGCCTGCCATGCGGGCCAGGGGCAGGCGGGCTTGTGGCCGGGCGGGGCGGCCAGGGCCGGTGCCAGGGCGGCGCCGCCCAGCGCGCCGACGGCGGCGCCGAGCCGGCGCAGGAAGCGGCGCCGGCTGCTTCTCGGGGGCTGGGGCGGCAACTCAGTCATGCTGTCCAAGGCGGCGCTGGGTGATGCGTTTCAGGGCGGCGAAGGCCATCAGGGTCAGGATGAGGCCCAGGCTGATCCCGGCCAGGGCCAGGAGCAGCGGGTGCCGGTGCAGGTGGAACCAGAGCCAGTTCCACCAGGGCAGTTTACCGACGTAGTAGGGTTCTTGCACCCGGAAGCTTTCCACCTGGTCGCCGCGCAGGAAGGTGAGGTCACCCCGGATGCGGGTGGGCCGGCTGCTGTCGTTGAGGGCGGTGCCGATCAGTTCCAGGGCCTCGGGCTGGGTGCCGTTGAGGATGACGAGGCTACGGCCGGCCTGGAGCGGCGATTCGAGCCCGGCGATGCTGGCCAGGGTGCCGCCACCGCTCAGGATGGCCCGGCCGGCCTCGGGCCGGGGCGGGCTTTCCTGCCAGCCGAACCAGTCGTACAGGGCGTTCTGGACCCGGGTCAGGGGGGCGAAGCTGCGCTCCCCCTGCCGCAGCAGGGCAGGCAGGTCCTGACCCCAGGTCTGCAGGATCTGTTGCTGGGCCGGATCCAGGTCGCCACTGGCGATGAGGAGCAGGTCCCGGTCCGCCGCTTCCTGGATGCGGCTGACCGGGAGCAGGCCAAAGCGCAGGCCCGGGGTGCCGGTGTGGGCGCCGAGCCGGCCCAGGGTGTCGAGCATGAGCTGGATTTCCCCAGGGCGGGGGGTGTCGGGCAGCACCACCGTGGTTTCGGCCAGGTCGGCGTACTTGGTGAAGGGAAAACCGCTGTTGGCGAACAGGGCCAGGTTGGGCAGGGCGGCGTAGTGGTGGAACTGGCTCAGGTCGAGGGTGGAGTCCGGGTCGATGGCGGCCTGCAGATCGGTGATTCGATGGGTCTGGCACTTGCCTGAATCCCCCGGTGGCAGGTGGAAGTGGAATTGCAGCTGGTTGTTGCTGCCCACCTGAAACGCGGGAATGCGCAGGTCGCTGCGGGCCTGGGTGTCCTCGTCCTCCAGCAGGGGCAGCACGAGCCGGTCCGCCGTGCCGGACTTGCCGCTGCCGGGCAGGTGCAAGGCCTGGATGAACTGCTCGTTGATGCTGACGCTCAGATGCGCATCCGGGCTGTTGTGCAGTGGCGTGTAGCGGTAGCGGAGGTCGATGGGGATGCCCCGGCTCTGCCAGGTGAACAGATCGGGGGGCAGACGGGCGTTGATGCGCAGGGGGGCCAACTGGCTTCCCCGGGTTTCCAGATCGGAGGGGAAACGCACCAGTTCGCCGAAGCGTACCGGCCGGCCCACGGGCAGCCACAGGGGCGCGTCGTAGGCAGCGCGGCGGGGCGGGTAATCCAGTTTCTGCACCTGCACCCGGCTGCCGGAGAGGGCGGCCTTGCCCAGGGCCAGGGCGTCGGCGGCCAGTTTCAGGTCGGCCCCGTTGCGGCCCAGGATGAGCAGCAGCTTGGCGCCCCGGGTGCGGGGATGGTCGATGATGGCAATGCCCGGGCCGGTGATTTCCCCCAGCTTGAGGCCGGCCGGCATCTTGTCCGGGGTGGCCAGCACCACGGCATGGCCGCCGGGCAGCTGGTCCAGGTGTACGGGGAAGTGGTTGCCCCGGTAGGCGGCCAGCATGCCGAACCAGGAGGCGAGGCTGCCGGCGGCCCGCAGGGTTTCCAGATCCGGCCCCGGAGCGAAGACGAAAGGCAGCCTGAGGGGGCGGTTGTCCCGCTCGTCGAAGAAGGGGGCCGGCAGGATGGCCAGGTCATTTTGCAGTTCCAGGGGCTGCAGGCTCAGTTCCAGGGTGGAATCGCTGCCGATGTGGGCCCAGAGGCTGCTGTGGAAGGGGAATTCGCACTCTTCCGTGTAATGGCCGATGAGCTGCAGGCGCAGGCGGTTGTAGTCGGTGAAGAAGCGCGGGTCGAGGGGCAGTTCCAGCGTCTGCCGTGTGCCCAGCCTTTCCCTGGATACCGTGATCACCGCCTGCACCTCGTCGTTGATGTAGACCTTGAGGTGGGAGAGGTGGGGCAGCAGGGAGGGGGAGAGGGTGTAGTGCAGCTTCAGCCGGGCGCCGGTGACGACTTCATCGAGACGGATATTGACCGGCAGGTGCGCGTTGCCGTCGATGCCGCGTAGTTCCAGGACCTGATGCGCGCCCAGGGTCTTGAAGTCGAGCTGCTGCTGCCGGATCTGGGGTGGGCGTTCCTGGGGGGTATCGACTGGCGCTGCCGTGCCGGGCTGGTCCGGGCTGGCGTTCAGGAAGGCGGCATGGAGGGCGAGGGGCAGGGCCCACAGGATGCGTTTGGGCAGGAGGGGGGGCACGGGAGTCAGGGGGCTGCCAAATGTTTCAGGACAATGGGGGGGCGATTCTCTCGGCACGGGGGGCGCCGGTCACGCACAAACACTCTCACTTCCCGTGAGGGACGGCGCCGGAACCGGTGTTAGCCGGGCATGACGTAGCCCACGCCGCGCACGGCCCGCAGGGGCAGGTCCACGCCCTGTTCCAGGGCCTTGCGACGCAGGCGGCTCACCAGTACTTCGAGGCGGTGGTAGTCGTACTCGTAGGGGTCTTCTCCCAGGGCGACGGCGATGCTTTCGCGGGAGACCGCCTCCCCCAGGCGGGCTGTGAGGTACTGTAAGAAGGTGCGCTCCTGGGCGGTGAGCGGGAGTGGCTTTCCCTGGCCATCCATGAAGGTCCAGCCGTCGGCGGACAGACCCCAGGCCGGTGCCGCCGCTTCCGGCGCCGGGGGGGCATCCTGCCGCTGCAGACGCCGGGCCAGGGCCCGCACCGCCGCGCGCAGTTCGTTGCCATCGACGGGTTTGGGCAGGTAAAGGTCGGCGCCGCTGTCGTAACCGAGCAGCTTGTCTTCCACCTTGCCGCGCACGGTGAGCATGAGGATGCCCACGTCGGGGGCTACCTGGCGCAGGGTCCGGGCCAGACTGAAACCGCTGGCACCGGGCAGGTTCACGTCCAGGATGACGATGTCCAGCGGGTGGCGTTCCAGCTCCCCCAGCAGCGCCTCGGCACTGCCATAGCCGCGCACCAGCCAGGCCGGAGGGTCGGCCAGGGTGGCCATGGTCATTTCCCGCAGGGCTTCGTGGTCTTCCACGACGGCGATGTGGCAGGGTCTGATGGTCATGACGGGCAGGGAATCCAGCAGCTGAAACGCACGGGTTCGTATTCCAGGCCCGGAATATAACGCAACTGGATGCCCAGGCGCTCTGCCAGCTGCCGGGCGATGAACAGGCCGAGGCCCGAGCCGGTACGGGCGTAGGCGGTGGGGCTGCGGTAATAGCGCTCGTAGATCCGTTCCGGATCCGGGTGGCCGGCGCTGCCCGGCAGGTTTTCCACCACCACTTGCAGGCCCGGGCATCCTTCCCGGGTTTCCGGGGCGGCCGAGACGCTCACCGGACTGCCGGTGGGGCTGTACTTGAGGGCGTTGTCGAGCAGGTTGGCGAGGATGGTGCGCAATAGCAGGGGGTCGCTCACCAGAGGCGGTAGCGGGGTGGCCAGTTGCAGCACCACCCGGCCGGGGTCCCGGGTCATCTCCCGCAGTTCTGTCAGTAGCGCCGCCAGGTCGCAGGGAGCGGTCTGCAGGGAGATGTCCCCCTTGTCCAGCAGGTCGACCTGCATGCAGCGGTCCACCACGTCACTGATGTCGCGCACGGCCGTGCGGGCGTGGCGCAGGACCGTGGCGTCGCCGCTGAGGCGGTCCAGGGCCAGGCGGAGCACTCCCAGGGGGGTCTTCAGTTCGTGGGTGAGCATGCTCAGCAAGGCCTCCTGGCGTTGCTGGGCCAGCTGGGTTGCCAGATGCGCCGACTGGGCCTGTTCCGCGGCCTTCTGGGCTTCCTCGTGGTACAGATGCCGCTGGCGCAGCCGGCTCATGAGCACGGCGTTGAAGGCAAGCAGGGAGAGCAGGGCGCAGAGCTGGATGGCATAGAGCTGCTCCTGCTGGCCTTCGGTCAGGCCGAGCAGGGCGCTCAGGGAATAGCCATAACCCGCCAGGGAAAACAGCTGGGCCAGGACCAGGAAGCAGCTCCCTTCCCGGCGCTGGCGCAAGAGCTGGGCGGCCCGGAACAGGCCGGCCAGGGGCGAGAACATGGAGAGAAACAGTACCACCCGGGCCGTTTCGGTGAAGAGGCTCAGGGGAACGGTCAGGGTGGCGGCCAGGGGCAGCCAGGTGATGCCGAGGAAGTAGGCATTGAGCCAGGGCTGCCGCCGGTCGATCTCGAGGATGGTGCGGTGGAAGTGGGCGGTCAGACCGACAGTGACGAGCACCATGTACGAAACCCAGGCATTGGCGATGCGGGGGTGGTCGGGCAACAGGTATTCGCTTACCAGGCCGTTCATGGCCGGCAGCAGCAGGAGGAGGGAACCGAGGTGGGCGATGAAGGGGGGGTAGGCCGGTTCCTGGCGCCACTGGCCGTGCCAGAGGTTGAATACCAGCAGGGCCAGCATCAGTCCGTAATAAAGGCCGAACAGGGCGTATTCCCGGGCGTGATTATGGAGGAAATCGGGCGGGTTCCAGGCCCGCAGGAGCAGGAAGGAACTGCTGCTGGTCTGCAGGCGCAGGTACAGGGTCTGGGGCTGGTCGTCGGGGAAGGGCACGTAGAAAACGAAGTTGCGCCCGGGTAGCTCCCGGCGGCCGAAGGGGTGCAGGTCGCCGGCCACCTTTTCCTCAAAGGCGCCGTTTGCTCCCGGGCGCGGCAGGTAGAGGCGGATGTCGTCCAGATAGGGAGGCAGCACCTCCAGCAGCAGGCGTCGGTGCGGCGCGGCATGGGACAGGGGAGCGGGAGCGTCGAGCCGGAAGCGGAACCAGTGCACCTGGCGCGTGTAGCCACCGGCAAAGGCGTTGGAAGCCGGCTGGAAGCGGCCGGCGGCATCGGCGGCACGCACCTCTTCCAGGTTCAGGCGGCCTTCCGGGTCGGCGAGCACCGCCAGGGCAGGATAGACGGGGGAGCCCTGCCCGGGCTGCTCGGGCGCCGTGGCGCTGCCGGCCCAGCCCGGCAGGAGCATGACCAGCCACAGCAGCAGGGCGAGCCCGGCCAGCGCCGGCTTGCGCCAGCGCTCATGGTAGCCGCTGCGGCAGGACGGCCCGCCGGTGTCCGGTCCGTTCACCCGGGGCATTCCTGCGGGTGCTGCAGGTGGCGGCCGTAGGTGTAATGGGCGGCGCAGGCCCCTTCGGAGGAGACCATGCAGGAGCCCAGGGGGGTTTCCGGGGTGCAGACGGTGCCGAACACCTTGCAGTCCCGGGGTTCCTTGACGCCGCGCAGGATGGCGCCGCACTCGCAGGCCTTGTGATCGGGTACCGGGGTGTAGGGCAGGGGAAAGCGCAGTTCCGCATCGAAGGCCGCGTATTCGGGGCGCAGCTTCAAGGCGCTGTCGGGCACGGTGCCCAGGCCCCGCCATTCGAACTCGGGGCGCAGTTCGAAGATTTTTGCCACCAGGGCCTGGGCTTTTTTATTGCCCTCCCGGCTCACGGCCCGGGTGAATTCGTTTTCCACCTCGGCCCGGCCTTCGTTTACCTGGCGCACCAGCATCAGGATCGCCTGCATCACGTCCAGGGGCTCGAAGCCGGCGATCACCACCGGCTTGCCGTAGCGCTCCGGCACGAACTCGTAGGGGGCGCTGCCGATCACCGTGGATACGTGGGCTGGGCCCACCATGCCGTCCAGGGCCACGCCGCCGGCCTTGGCTTCCGGCGATTCGAGGATGCCGATGATGGCCGCCGGGGTGAGCACGTGGCAGCACAGCACCGAGAAGTTGGCGAGGCCCAGGGCCCGGGCCTGTTCGATGGCCACGGCCGTGGGCGGCGTGGTGGTCTCGAAACCGATGGCGAAGAACACCACCTGCCGCTCCGGGTGTTTTTGCGCCAGGGCCAGGGCGTCCTGGGTGGAATAGACCATGCGCACCTCGGCGCCCCGGGCCCGGGCCTTGAGGAGCGAGAGACCGTCGGAGGCGGGCACCCGCAGGCAGTCCCCGTAGGTGCAGAGGATCACCTCGTGTTCGAGGGCCATGCGGATCGCCTGGTCCACCCGGCCGATGGGCAGCACGCAGACCGGGCAGCCGGGGCCGTGGATCATGCGTACGTTGGCAGGCAGCAGATCCGTCAGACCGTAGCGGGAGATGGCATGGGTGTGGCCACCGCAGAATTCCATGAAGCGGTATTCCCGGGCCGGGTCGGCCTCGGTGGCGATGCTGCGGGCGATGTTACGGGCCAGGTCCCCGTCCCGGAATTCGTCAATGTATTTCATGCTTGAAACCCTGGTTGAACCACAAAGACACGGAGGCTCGGAGGAAAAGCAAAGCGTTGTCGGGGATTGCCAAGCTTATGAGCGTGTTTTCGCACGAGTTTCTCTGTGTCTTCGTGTCTCTGTGGTGAGTTTTTAAGGTTCATGGCTGATTCCGGTCTGGTTGAATTCCCCCAGCTCGGCGAACAGGGCCAGGGTCTTGGCGGCCTCTTCCGGGTCCAGCTTGTTGAGGGCGTAGCCCACGTGCACGATCACGTAATCGCCCACGGCCACGTCGTCCACCAGGGCCAGGGAGATTTCCTTCTGCACGCCGGACAGGTCCACGACGGCCAGGTCGGGGTCCCGCAGTTCGACCACGCGGGCAGGTATGGCTAGGCACATGAGGGTGTCTCCATTGTGTGCGGTTTGGGGTACATCAGTCGGGCGATCCAGGCCTGGCCCAGGGCCAGCCCCCCGTCGCCGGCCGGGGCCCGGCGGGGCAGCAGGGCCTTGAGGCCGTGCCGGGCCAGGTGTTCGCCGAGTTGCCGGGTGAGCCGGCCATTCTGCAGGCAGCCGCCGCCCAGGGCCAGGGTGTCCAGCCCGGTCCTTGCCGCCGCCTGGGCGGCCCATTCGGCCAGGGCCAGGGCCAGGGTGGCATGGAAGCGGGCGGCCCCCCGGGCCGGATCGGCCTCCTCGGCGAGGTCGAGCAGCAGGGGCGTCAGGTCGAGGCGACCCTCCTGGATGCTAAAGCCATTGGCATCCGGGGTTGCCGGGCCGTGACGCCAGGCCAGGGCTTCCAGCTCCATGGCAGCCTGGGCCTCGTAGCCATTCACGTCGCGCAGGCCCAGGAGGGCGGCGGCGGCGTCGAAGACCCGGCCCAGGCTGGAGGTGGGCGGGCAATTGAGTCCCCTGTCCAGCATGGGAAGGAGCGGCCCCAGGTCCCGGCCGGGAAAGCGCCGGGCCAGCCAGCCGGGCACCCGGTCGGCGGCGCCGGCCCGGTGCAGGAGCGCCACGGCCAGGCGCCAGGGTTCCCGGGCGGCCTTGTCGCCACCGGGCAGGGCCAGGGGGAGCAGGTGGCCGAGGCGCTGGCAGTCGCTGCCATGTACCCGCAGCAGTTCGCCGCCCCAGAGTCCCCCATCGGGCCCCAGGCCCACCCCGTCCAGGGCCAGGCCCAGGACCGGCCCGGTGACGCCGTGCTCGCAGCAGACGGCGGCGATATGGGCATGGTGGTGGGCGATGCCGCAGGCGGGCACCCCCAGGCGCTCGGCCAGTTCCAGGGCCAGGCGGGTGGAGGGGAAGTCCGGGTGCAGGTCGTGGGCGATGGCGGCGGGCCGCACTTCCAGGGTGGCGAGCAGATGCGCCACCGTCTCTTCGAGGAAGGCGTAGGTGGCGGCGTTATCGAGGCTGCCGACATGCTGGGAGAGGAAGGCCTGGCGGCCCCGGGTCAGGCAGATGGCATTCTTCAGCCAGGCCCCCAGGGCCAGCACGTCCGGCCCGTCCCCGGTCAGGGGAATGGCCTCGGGCGTGTAGCCCCGGGCCCGGCGGATGAAGGGGCCGTGGGCGGCGATCAGGCTGTCGTCGCTGCGCACCACGATGTCCCGGTCGTGCAGCCAGTAGGCATCGGCGATGCCGGCCAGCCGTTCCAGGGCCTCGGTGTTGCCGGTGACGAGAGGTTCGCCGCCCGGGTTGGCGCTGGTCATCACCAGCAGCAGTTCCTGGGGGGCGCTGGTCCAGCCGCTGCCGGCGGGCCGGCCGGCGGCTTCGTGGAAGAGCAGCCACTGCATGGGGGTGGCGGGCAGCATCACACCCAGGTGGGCGAGGCCCGGGGCCACACCGGGGAACAGGGCCTCCGGCTCGCCCTGGGCGGGCAGCAGCACGATGGGCCGGGCCGGGCTTTGCAGCAGCCGGGCGGCCTGTTCATCGCAGTCGGCCCAGCCCGCCAGGGAGGCGAGGTTGGCGGCCAGCAGGGCGAAGGGCTTCGCTTCCCGGTTCTTCCGTTGCCGCAGGCGGGCCACGGCGGCCGGGTTCCTGGCGTCGCAGGCCAGGTGGAAACCGCCCAGGCCCTTCAGGGCGAGGATGCCGCCCTGGCGCAGCAGAGTCAGGGCGCCAGCCACCGGGTCTCCGGGCCGGGGCTGGCCGTCGGCATCCAGGAGCCGGTGGCCCGGGCCGCAGACCGGGCAGGCGGTGGCTTCGGCATGAAAGCGCCGGTCGGCCGGGTCCGTGTATTCCCGCTCGCAGGCCGGGCAGAGGGGAAAGGGGGCGAGGCTGGTGGCGGCGCGGTGGTAGGGCAGCTGCCGGGTCACCGTGTAGCGGGGGCCGCAGCGGGTGCAGGCCAGGAGCGGGTAGCGGTAACGGCGGCTGGCGGGGTCGAAGAGTTCGGTGAGGCAGTCGGGGCAGACGCCCAGGTCCGGGCCGATGGCGGTGCTGACCGGGGCGCTGCCGGGGCTTGCCCCGGTGGCGGCGGTTTCCAGGATGCGGAAGTCCCGGTGCAGCGCCAAGGCGGCGGCGGTCGCGCTCAGGCTCTCGATGCGGGCCAGGGCCGGGGCGGCGCCGGGCAGGCGGGCGGCGAAGTCGTCCAGCACTGTGGCCGGGCCTTCCAGGTGGATGTCCACTCCGGCCGGGCCGTTGCTCACCCAGCCGGTGAGCCCCAGGTCCCGGGCCAGGTGCCAGACGGCGGGGCGGAACCCCACCCCCTGGACCAGACCCGTGACCAGGAAGCGCCGCGCTTCTTGCAACTCAGGCGCCTTTCAGCTTTGCCAGTTCCGCTTCCAGCTGGCGGATGCGGGCGCCCTTCACTTCGGCCAGGCGCTGGCGCAGCCAGTCCAGCCAGGCGTCGAAGCCCTCCCCCGTGGTGGCGGACAGGGTGAGCACCTCCAGGCGGGGATTGACCCGGCGGGCGTAGGCGATGGCCTGGTCCACGTCGAACTGCACATAGGGCAGCAGGTCGCTCTTGTTGATCAGCAGTAGCCGGGCGGCGTGGAACATGTCCGGATACTTGAGGGGCTTGTCGGCCCCCTCGGTGACCGAGAGAATCGCCACCTTGGCCGCTTCGCCCAGGTCGAAGGCGGCCGGGCAGACCAGGTTTCCCACGTTTTCGATGAACAGCACCCCGCCTTCGGGCAGGGGCAGTTTTTCCAGGGCGTGGCCCACCATGTGGGCGTCCAGGTGGCAGCCCTTGCCGGTGTTGATCTGCAGGGCAGGGACGCCGGTGGCGCGGATGCGTTCGGCGTCGAAGGCGGTTTCCTGGTCCCCCTCGATCACCGCCAGGGGCAGCTCGGCCTTGAGGGCCTCCAGGGTGCGGGTGAGCAGGGTGGTCTTGCCGGAGCCGGGGCTGGAGACCAGGTTGAGGGCCAGGATCGCCGCATCAAAGAGGCGCTGGCGGTTTTGGGCGGCGTACTGGTTGTTCCGGGCCAGGATGTCCTGCTCGATCTGCACCATGCGCGCCTGAGTCATGCCGGGGGCGTGGGCGCGGGCGGCGCCGGCACCGTAATCCAGGTCGGCCCGGCCCCCCGGCGCTTCGTCGTGGTGGGCATGGGCGTGATCGTCATGACTGTGGCTGTGCCAGGTGCCATCCTCGTGCTGGTGCCAGTGCTCGTCTGCCGCGCCATGGCTGTGACCGGGGTCGTGGCCATGGTGGTGATGCTCGTGCCCGGCCCCGTGGCCGTGCTCGTGCCGGTGGTCGTGGGGGTGGCTGTGCCGGGTGCCATCCCCGTGGGTGTGCTCATGGTGGTGGAGCGGGTCGTGCGCCACCGCCTGACCTTCGATCCGGGTTTCGCCGCTGGCGCAGCCGCAAGTCGTACACATCGGGTTTTCCTCTCAGCTTGGTCTGCCCGAGGGGCAGCTCATTCGATCTCGATTTCCTTGACCCGCATCTCGGTGCCGGCCGTGGGTTGTACCTGGTAGCTGCCGCAGCGGGGGCAGGCGCCGTACAGCTCGACCATGGGCACGGTTGCGCCGCAGGGCAGGCACCAGCCGGCGCCGGGCACCGTGCGGATCTCCAGGGCGGCGCCTGCGGCCAGGCTGGTCCGGGTCACCGCGTCGAAGCAGAAGCGCAGGGCCTCCACCTCGACGCTGGCCAGGGTGCCGATTTCCAGCACGACCGTCTTGACCCGCCGGGCGCCCTCGCGCCGGGCCGTGTCTTCCACCAGTTGCAGCACCCCTTCGGCCAGGGACATTTCGTGCATTCAGTTCTCCGTCCAGTCGATCTGCCAGGGGACGCAGGGGTCCAGGGCCAGGACGGCCCGTTCCAGGCTGCGCCGAGCCCCGGCCGCATCGGCGCTGGGCTGGGCTTGCAGCTGCCGGGCCAGGGGGGCGGCCGTGGCGAACAGCCGGTCCGTCGGGGCCTGGATGCGGTAGTCGGCCACGCGGCCGTCGGCCTCCAGGCGCACATCGTGCAGCAGCAGGCCCCGGGCCGTCCAGGCGAGGCCCAGGCCCCGGCCGTCGCGGCCGGCGGCCCGGACCGGATAGGGCCGGTCGGCGGCCAGGGCCTTCCAGGCCAGCCAGGCTCCGGCGAGGCGCCGGGCATAGGCTAACCCCGGGCCGGGGGGCGTGGCAATCGCACCGTCGTCGGCTGACCCCTCGTCCAGGAAGGAGGCGGGGTCCGGGCTGCCGCTCAGCCAGGCGGCCGGGTCGGGCAGGGAGGCATCCCCGGAACCGGGCATTTCCGGGGCCTGGCCCAGGGCCGCCAGGCAGCGGGCCGTGAGGCCGTCGGGGTGCAGCTGCCCGTGCTCCGGGTCGAGGCCCAGGCCGGTTTCGAACAGCTCCCGGGCGGCGGCGCCCAGGTCCGACGCTGCCTGATGCCGTCTGTGCCACCGGGCGAAGGCGTCCCGGGGGGCTTCCAGGCCGAGGGCCGGGGGCCAGTCGAGCAGCAGGCGCCACAGGTGTTCGTGCAGGATTTCCTGCCACAGGGCCCGGTGTCGCGGTACGGGGGCGGGCTGGCCGCTGGCGGCAGCCAGGGCGGCGGCGGCGGCCGCGCCCTGGGCTTCGCGGCACAGGGCGTGGAGCAGGGGCACGGCGGCCAGGACTTCGCGCGGCGTCCGGCCCGGGAGCAGCCGGGCGACCGGCGGGCGTTCGAGCTGCACCTGCAGTGCGTCGATGCGGCCGGACCGCCAGCGGGCCCGGATGCGCAGGGCGCCGCCGCTCACCGCCCCAGTCCCAGGAAGGCGCGCCGGCCGGAGACGCCGCTGGCGGGGGATGGAGCCGCGTCCCCGCCTTCGAGCATCAGGGCGGCGAGCACGGCGTAGGCGGTCTGCCGGGCCTCTTCCTGGGAATGGAATTCCGCCGGCGGTGAGAACAGGGAGCAGAGGTGGTAGGTGCCCAGGGCCTCTTCCCCGGCGATGGTGAATTCGTAGTCGCCGGAGGGAAAGTGCCAGGTGTGCTTGCCGCCCGGGCCTGCCGCCGGCCAGGGGGCGCCGGGGGCGGGCAGGAGCAGCAGGTTGATGGCCCAGGGGGTGATCAGCACGCCGAGCCAGTGGCCGCTCTTTTCGTAGCGGCGGAAGGCGACCGCCTCCACTGCCAGCATGGGGTTGGCGATGGGCAGGCCGGCCATGCGCGTGGCGGCGATGTGGCGGAAGGCCGCTTCCAGGGCCGGGGCCGGGTTGTTGTTCCAGATGGGGGGGATGCGGGCCATGTTCAGTCGTCCCGAAGCACCATGAATTTGTGCCGGGGCGCTTCGCACTGGGGGCAGACCCAGTGTGCCGGCAGGTGGGCGAAGGGGGTGCCGGGGGCGATGCCGCCCAGTTCGTCGCCCTCGGCCGGATCGTAGATCCACCAGCAGATGCCGCATTCGAGGCGGTCGTCCGGGGCCAGCCGGGCAGCGTTGCCGGCGTAGGAGCCTTCGAAACCATGGCCGAAACCGCTCATGCCTGCTCCAGCATGGCCAGGTATTCCCGCAGCCGTTCCAGGGTGTCCTCGAAATCCTCGGCGGCGGCCAGGGCCACCTCGGGCATGTCCACCACTTCGAGGGTGTTGAGGATCAGGGTGTCCAGGGTGTTGAAGTATTGAACCCACCAGACGTTGCTGAGTCGGGTGCTGGTGATGCGGCAGTTGCCGTAGCCCCGGGACAGGATGGAGACCTCCCGGTGGCCGAGCCAGCCGTACAGGGTGTCCAGGTCCGCCTCGCTCACCGGCAGCAGGGTCAGGTTGATCACGTGGGCCGGCTGGCCGGGCTGATAGTCGGCCGCGTGGCGGCGCAGTTCCTCCACCAGGGCCGGGGCATTCATGATGCCCTCGGGATAGGTGGGCGGCGCCAGTTCCCGGCGGCTGGTGGCGCGCATGGCTTCTTCCAGCACCGGCGGCATGGAACCGGCTTGCAAGCGGTCTTCGACGATGCGTTCCCGGTCGTCCAGGCGCAGCACCCGCCACAGGCCGGCGAAGGCGGTTTCCTGCAGGCGCCAGTGGCCGGGGGCGACGGTGTAGGCGCTCACTTCGCCGAAGCCCAGTAGCTGGCCGAGGGCTTCCCGTTCGGCCGCGGGCAGGGCGAGCAGGTCCTCGACGACGGTGTCGGCCCGGGCGAAGCCGGCGGCGGCCATGCGGTCGAGCAGGGCATGCAGGCGGCCGGTGACGGCGGCCAGCACCCGGGGATCGGCCTCGTCGGGCAGGCGCGGCGGGGTGAAGGTGTCCATGCCCTGGGGCATGGGCAGGTAGCCGGGGGCGTCCTCGCCCTGGCTGCCGGGGCCCATGGCCACGACGGGAATCGGGAAGCCCCGGGCGAAGGGGTGGTCGGAAGGCAGGCTCATGCACAGGCTCCCTGGCGGATGACGGGAATGGAGATGGGCCGGGGCTGGACCGGACCGTGCAGCAGGTGCCTCACCTCGGCCTGGTATTCGCTCCAGTCGCGGATGCCGCTCAGGCAGCCCAGGTACTGGCCGTCGCGCAGGAAGACCACGGCCGGGACCCGGGGGGCGCCCCAGGCGGGGGCCATCAGGGCGCTGGCATCGGGGTCGGCGACCAGGCAGCGGGGCGCCGGAGTCTGGCCCTGCAAGGCTTCGGGCAGGATCACGGCGGCATCGAGCACTTCGGGGAAGCGCTGGGGATCGCCGGTCAGGAGCAGCAGTGCCGGGCCTGCGGCGGGCAGGTCGCCGGCTGCCCGGCAGCGCTGGAAGCCGTGCCGCGCCTCCAGGCGGCGGATGGCCTGCTCCAGCCGCTCCAGGCCGGTAGGCGCGGGAGCCAGGGTGAATTCGGTGATGTCGCTCATTCGGCATCCTTGCGAAGAAAGTCGGGCAACCGGGGTTCCCGTTGGGTGAGGTCGGCGAAGCAGGCATCCAGCTCGCCGGGGGACAGGGGGGCGCCGTGCTGCAGCCGCTCCAGGGCGTCCAGGGCCGCATCGATGGCAGCGGCCCGCTCGGGGTCGAGGACTTCCCGGGCCGCGTCGAGGAAGGTCAGCACCCAGGTGCCCTGCGGCTGGGCGCCGACCAGGCGCATGTCGATCCAGGCTTCGCCGTTGCGGCCCCGGCAGCGGGCCTGGAATTCGCCGGCGGCGATGATCTGCATGGGGATGCCGAGGCACATCTTTAGGGCTCCCCCGCCTGGTCGCGGATGTTGAGGAAGCGCGGGTCGCCGATGCGCCAGGCGGCCAGGGCGTCGGGGCGTTGGGCTTCGTAGCTGTCGATGGCCAGGGCCGCATCACCCAGGCAGGGGGCGGCGGCGCCCTCGGCGGCTTCGCCTGCGGCCCGGGGCTGCGGCGTGACGCCCCAGTGCCGCAGCCACTTCAGGGCCAGCTCCAGGGCGGCGGGAATACGCGCCTTGACCAGGGGGCGCAGGCTGCCGCCATAGTCCTCCAGCTCCTCGGGCTGGACGCCGATCAGCACCAGTTCCCGGGGCAGTTGCCCGGTGAAGGCGGCGGCGGCGATCACTTCCTGAAAGCCGGTCTGGTGCAGGCTCATTTTCTTGGCGCCCATGAAGCGCGGCACCTGGTCGCCCACCACCTCGCGCAGGGTGCCGGGCGGGTCGCCGTAATCCACGGCGTCGAACACCAGCAGGCAGTCGGCTTCCTGCACGTAGGGCAGCAGGTAGAGGCCCTGGGTGCCGCCATCCATCAGAGTCACCTGGGGTGGCAGCTGCCAGTCCCGGTGCAGGGTCTCGACGCAGCGGACGCCAAAGCCCTCGTCGGCCCAGAGCAGGTTGCCGATGCCCAGGACCAGGATCTTCGGCGCGGCGGGGTGGTGTGCGGTGGACATGGCATACCTGTGTAACGGAGTCCGTTACACATACAAGAGCCATGCCAGGAACGGAATATGACGCGCTGCCCGGCGGTTTCCGCCCGGCGCGGGGGGGTGGGGCGGCGGTGGCAGTGGCGCCGGTGGAAATACGCTTTCCGCTTGGTCCCTGCTGGTGGTTCGGTGGTTGCCGGTCCAGGGGCGGCGGGAGCGAGGTGCAGGCCCACGCCCAGGGCCGTCAACTGACGCGCTTACCGCCCTGGAGGCGAGCTTTTCCGGTGGGGTGCAGGCTCAGCCGGGCCTGGTGCAGGTCCCAGGCGGTTTGCAGGCCGAGCCAGAATTCGGCCGCGAGGCCGAAGCGGAGCGACAGGCGCAAGGCGGTGTCCGGGGTGAGGCCCCGCTTGCCGCGCACCAGTTCGTTCACCCGGCGGCGGGAGATGGCCAGGGTGCGGGCCAGGGCTTCCTGGGAGACGCCCAGGGGGGCGAGGAAGCGGGTCTGAAGAAAACGCCCCGGGTGCATCGGTGTGCGCCCCGGGGCCAGGAGATGATGCAGCAGAGGATCGGACATGGGGCCGGGCGGCATCAGTCCTTGAACATGCGCCAGCCGGAGACCATGGTGGAAATCAGCGACTGGCGGCTCATGATGTCCTCGCGGATGGCCGCATAGACGTGCACCAGCACGAAGCTCATCATGATCCACATGCCCAGCCGGTGCCAGCTGTGGGTTTGCATGGAGCCACCCAGCAGGGGCAGGACCCAGCCGAACAGGGTGTCGCTCCAGCTGCCCTGGCCGGCGCCTTCGGAATAGAGCGCGAAGCCGGTGATGACCATGCCAAAGGCTAGGAGGGTGAAAAAGAAGAACATCATCAGCTGGGCCATGGGGTTGTGACCCACGTATTTCTTCGGGTGCTTTTCCAGAAACAGGTACCAGCGCAGCTCGAACAACACTTCACTCCACCAGGCCCGGTTGGTGACGGGCAGCATGAAGATCTGCCGGGCATGGTGGTTGCCGACGCAGGCCCAGTACACCCGCGCCAGCAGGCCGATGGCGAAGACGTAGCCGGCAGCGAAATGGGCGAAGCGGATGTAGCCGAGCAGGAAGTTGTCGACGGCCTCGCCCGGCACCGAAGGCGGCGGCAGGCCGATGAAGTAGCCGGTGACGGCCAGCACCACCATGGCGGCGGCGTTGATCCAGTGCCAGAGGCGTACCGGCGCCTCATACACGTAGATGGAGCGTACCTGCCTGCCGTGCCGTTCGGCCTCCAGCATGTCCTGTTGGGATAGCATGGCTTTCTCCTTCGCGGGGGGTTAGCGGACCTTGACCGAGGTCATTTCCTGGCCATCCGGGCTCATCACGTGGGTGGAGCAGGCCAGGCAGGGATCGAAGGAATGCAGGGTGCGCAGGATTTCCAGGGGCTCGTCCGCCTTGGCCAGGGGGGTGCCCAGCAGGCTGGCCTCGAAGGCGCCGATCTGGCCCTTGGGGTCCCGGGGCGAACCGTTCCAGGTAGTGGGGACGACGCACTGGTAGTTGTCGATCTTGCTGTCCTTGATCTTGATCCAGTGGCCCAGCGCGCCCCGCGGCGCTTCGGTGAAGCCGACCCCCCGGGCTTCCTTGGGCCAGGTGGAGGGTTCCCACTTCTCGATGTTGGCGGTGTTGAGGTCGCCGGCCTTGAGGTTGGCCATCAGGCGGCCGAACATGTCTTGTTGCAGCCTGGCGCAGTAGAGGGTCTCGATGCCCCGGGCGGCAGTGCGGCCGAGGGTGGAGAACAAGGCGGTGAGCGGCAGATCCAGCTGTTTGAGGGCCCGGTCGATGGTGTCCTTGATCATCGGGTAGCGCTGCGGCTGCAGGTAGGCCATGACCATGCGCGGCAGGCAGCCCACTTCCATGGCGTGGCCGCGCCAGCGGGGCGCCTTGAGCCAGGAGTACTTGCCGCCCTCGTCGAAGGCCTCGATCCGGGTCTTGCTGCCCCGGGTGTTCTTGCCCAGCACGAAGTTGGGCTCGGTGATGCCGTCGAAGGGGTGCAACCCCTTGCTTTCGTCCGGGTACTTGTACCAGGAGTGGGTGACGAATTCCTGGATCTGCTCCGGGTCCTTGAGGTCCACCGGGTGGATCTCGTCGAGCTTGCCGTTGATGATGGCGCCCCGGGGCAGCAGCAGGTTGCCGGCCGAGTAGTCGTTGGCCTTGTCCGGGATGTCGCCGTAGGAGAGCATGGCCTGGGAAGAGAGGCCGCCGCCGTAGCCCCAGCCCTTGTAGAAGGAGGCGATGGCGAGCAGGTCGGGCAGATAGACCTTCTCCACGAACTCGGCGGCCTGGTCGATCACGTGCTTGACCAGGTTGAGGCGCTCCATGTTCACCGCGCCCACGGCGCCCGTGCCTTCCAGGTTGATGGCGCAGGGCACGCCGCCCACCAGCCAGTTGGGATGGGGGTTCTTGCCGCCGAAGATGGTGTGCACCTTGACGATTTCCTTCTGGAAATCCAGGGCTTCCAGGTAGTGGGTGACGGCCATCAGGTTGGCCTCGGGCGGCAGCTTGTAGGCCGGGCTGCCCCAGTAGCCGTTCATGAAGGGACCGAGCTGGCCGCTTTCGACGAACTTCTTCAGGCGGTTCTGGATGTCGCGGAAGTAGCCGGGGGAGGACAGGGGCCAGGAAGAAATGCTCTGGGCCAGTTCCGAGGTCTTCTTCGGGTCGGCCTTGAGGGCGGAGACCACGTCCACCCAGTCCAGGGCGTGCAGGTGGTAGAAATGCACCAGGTGATCGTGCACATACAGGTTCAACTGCATGATGTTGCGGATCAGGTGGGCGTTCTCGGGAATCTGGATATTGAGGGCGTCTTCCACGGCGCGCACCGAGGTCAAGGCGTGGGTGCCGGTGCACACGCCGCAGATGCGCTCGGTGAAGGCCCAGGCGTCGCGGGGGTCGCGGCCCTTGAGGATGACTTCGAGGCCGCGCCACATGGTGCCGGTGGAGACGGCGTTCTGGATCACGTTGTTTTCGTCCAGGTTCACCTCCACCCGCAGGTGGCCCTCGATGCGGCAGACCGGGTCCACCACCACGCGCTTGCCGGAATTGTCGAGCTTGAAGCCCTGGGTTTCGTAGGCGCTCATCTGCTTATTCTCCGTTCGTTTCGTTCTTGCTGCGGGCCCGGGCCAGGGCGGTCACGGCGGCGTGGGCGGCGATGGCCGCGCCGGTGACGGCGGCCACGGTGCCGCCCACCTTGTCGGCGTTGGATTCCACACCGAACTGCTTGATGTCGGTGACCCGGTCGTAGAAGCTGCCCTTGTCCCAGAAGCCGTCCTCGGAACAGCCGATGCAGCCGTGGCCGGACTGCACCGGCCAGCTGACGCCGCCGTTCCAGCGCATGGACGAACAGGCGTTGTAGGTCGTCGGCCCCTTGCAGCCCATCTTGTACAGGCAATAGCCCTTGCGCGCGCCCTCGTCATCCCAGGCCTCGGCGAACTGGCCGGCGTCGAAGTGGCCGCGCCGGTAGCACTTGTCGTGGATGCGCTGGCCGTAGAACATCTTGGGCCTTCCCTGGCGGTCCAGTTCCGGAACGCGGTCGAAGGTGAGCATGTAGGTGACGACGCCGGTCATCACCTCGGCGATCGGCGGGCAGCCGGGCACGTTGATGATGGGCTTGCCGGAAATGACCTTGTGCACCGGCGTGGCCCGGGTCGGATTGGGCTTGGCAGCCTGGACGCAGCCGTAGGAGGCGCAGGAGCCCCAGGAGATGATGGCCTTGGCGTCGGCGCAGGTTTCCTTCAGCTTGTCGATGAAGGGGCGGCCACCCTGGATGCAGAACATGCCGTCCTCGTTGAGCGGCGGGTTGCCTTCCACGGCGACGATGTATTGACCCTTGTACTTTTTCTTCACCTCTTCGATGATGGCTTCTGCCTGGTGGCCGGCGGCGGCCATCAGGGTGTCGTCATAATCGAGCGAGAGCATCGACAGCACCACGTCCTTGGTGAGCGGGTGAGCCGAACGGATGAAGGATTCGGAGCAGCAGGTGCATTCCAGACCGTGCAGCCAGAGTACCGGAGTGCGGGGCTTGGTTTCCAGGGCGTGGGCGATCCTCGGTGCGGCGGCGGAACCCAGTCCCAGGGAAGTGGCGGTGAGGCTGCAGAATTTCAGGAAGCTGCGCCGGGTGATACCCTGGCGGCGCAGTACGTCGTAGAAGGTTTCGGTCATGGTCGGATCCTCGGATGCGTGCCGCCCGGGCAAGGGCGGACGATACCGGGCTACAGCAACCGGCGTGCCATCCTGGGGCGACGCTCCAGGTGTCTGAAGGATAAGGGATTTTTTGGAAGGGGGTGGGCGCCTGATCGGGCGCCCTGAAAATCGGCTTGCCGCCTGGAGGGGGAAGTGGAAAGCAGCTTTACGTCAGCTGGCAGACTTGCCGGCGCTGAACTCCTCGTAGGCGCGGATGGCCTCGGCGGCATACATCAGGGCGGGGCCGCCGCCCATGTAGGTGCAGATGGCCAGGGTTTCCATCAGCTGCTCCCGGGTCACGCCCAGGCGCACCAGGGCCTTGACGTGAAAGCCGATGCAGCCGTCGCAACGCGAGGTCACGCCGATGGCCAGGGCGATCAGCTCCTTGTCGAGTTCGGAGAGGGCCCCTCCTTTCATGGCGGCCTTGGAGAGGCTGTAGAACCCCTGCATCGTCTCCGGGGCTTCCTTGCGGAAGGTTTCCAGGGCCCTGGAAATGTCGGTGGTGATGGTGGTGAAGGATTTGCTGCTCATGAAGAACTCCTCTGGTTTATTAGAAAACTCTAATGATAAGGGCTTTGCCGGTCACTGGCCAGCCCGCGCGCCCGGCTGCCGGATTTGCCCGGTCCTGGCTTAGAATGGCGCCTTCATCTGGGGGGGTAAGCCTTGATTCTCGTGACTGGTGGCGCCGGTTTCATCGGCGCCAATTTCGTACTCGACTGGCTGCAGGGGACGGACGAGCCCGTGCTCAACCTGGACAAGCTCACCTACGCGGGCAATCTGGAGAACCTGGCGAGCCTGGAGGGCGATGCCCGGCATGTGTTCGTCCAGGGCGACATCTGCGACCGGGCGCTGGTGGAGGGGCTGCTGCGGCAGTACCGGCCCCGGGCCATCGTCCATTTCGCCGCCGAGAGCCATGTGGACCGCTCGATTCACGGTCCCGGGGAGTTCATCCGCACCAATGTGGAGGGGACCTTCACCCTGCTGGAGGCGGCCCGGGTCTACTGGTCCGGTCTGGAAGGGGCGGAGCGGGCGGCCTTTCGCTTCCACCACGTCAGCACCGACGAGGTCTATGGCAGTCTTGCCCCCGGGGCGGCGCCCTTCACCGAGTCTCATCCCTACGAGCCCAACAGCCCCTACTCGGCCAGCAAGGCGGCTTCCGACCATCTGGTACGGGCCTGGCACCACACTTACGGACTGCCGGTGCTGACCAGCAACTGCTCCAATAACTATGGTCCCTACCACTTCCCGGAAAAGCTGATACCCCTGGTGATCGTCAATGCCCTGTCCGGCAAGCCCCTGCCTATTTATGGTGATGGCCAGCAGGTGCGGGACTGGCTCTACGTGGGCGACCACTGCGCCGCCATCAGGCGCATCCTGGAGGCCGGCCGGCTCGGGGAGACCTACAACGTGGGCGGCTGGAACGAGATGACCAATCTGGAGATCGTGCATCAGGTTTGCGCCCTGCTCGACGAATTGCGGCCCCGGGCCGACGGGGTGCCTTATGCCCGCCAGATGACCTTCGTCGCCGACCGGCCGGGCCACGACCGGCGCTATGCCATCGATGCCCGCAAGATCGAGCGGGAACTGGGCTGGCGCCCCGCCGAAACCTTTGCCAGCGGTATCCGCAAGACCGTGCAGTGGTATCTGGAGCATCCGGACTGGGTGGCCCGGGTGCAGAGCGGCGCCTACCGGGACTGGCTGCAGACCCATTACGCCCAGCGATGAACGGGCTCATCCTGCTTACCGGCGTCACCGGCCAGGTTGGTTTCGAGCTGCAACGGGCCCTGGCTCCCCTGGGGCCGGTAGCCGCCCTGGACCGGCAAAGCTGCGACCTCGGCAACGGCGAAGCCCTGCTGCAGAAGGTGCGGGAACTGCGGCCTGCCATCATCGTCAATCCGGCGGCCTACACGGCGGTGGACCGGGCCGAATCCGAGCCGGACCTGGCCATGGCCATCAACGCCGTGGCCCCGGGCCTGCTTGGTCAGGCGGCTGCCGAACTGGGCGCCCTGGTGGTGCATTACTCTACCGACTACGTCTTCGACGGCGGCGGCACCCGGCCTTATGTGGAAACCGACCAGCCCAAGCCCCTGAGCGTCTATGGGCGCAGCAAGCTGGCGGGCGAACTGGCCTTGCAGGCCAGCGGCGCCCGGCACCTGATCCTGCGCACCTCCTGGGTTTTCGGGGCGTTCGGCGGCAATTTCGCCAAGACCATGCTGCGTCTGGCAGCGGAGCGGGAGCAACTGAAGGTGGTGGCCGACCAGTTCGGCGCCCCGACCTCGGCAGCCCTGATTGCCGACGTGACGGCGCAGATCCTCGGGCAATATCTGCGCTGCGGCAGCCCTGAGGGATTTCCCCTGGGCCTTTACCATCTGGCGGCGGCCGGCGAGACTAACTGGCATGAATACGCCGCCACGGTGATCGCCGCCGCCCGGCGGGCGGGCAGACCCCTGAAGCTGGCGGCAGACGGACTCCTGCCCATTCCCGGCCGGGATTACCCGACCCCGGCGCCCCGGCCCGCCAATTCCCGGCTCGACACCCGGCGCCTCCGGGAAACCTTCGGCCTGGAGCTGCCGGACTGGCGCCAGGGTCTGGACCATGTGCTGCAACTCATCTTGTGAGACGAATCCATGCGCAAAGGCATCATCCTCGCCGGCGGTTCCGGCACCCGGCTCTACCCCGCCACCCTGGCCGTGTCGAAGCAGTTGTTGCCGATCTTCGACAAGCCGATGATCTACTACCCCCTGTGCACCTTGATGCTGGCGGGAATCCGGGACATTCTCATCATCTCCACGCCCCAGGACACGCCCCGTTTCGAGCAGTTGCTCGGGGATGGCCGCCAGTGGGGCATCAATCTGTCCTACGCCGTGCAGCCCAGTCCGGACGGTCTGGCCCAGGCCTTCCTCATCGGCGCCGACTTCATCGGCAACGATCCTTCCGCCCTGGTGCTCGGGGACAACATCTTCTACGGCCACGAATTTCACAAGCTGCTGGCCAGCGCCGACCAGAAGACCATGGGCGGTACCGTGTTCGCCTACCATGTGCAGGACCCGGAACGGTACGGGGTGGTGGCCTTCGACGAGGCCGGCCGGGCCACCAGCATCGAGGAAAAGCCCCGGCAGCCCAAATCCAACTACGCGGTGACCGGGCTTTACTTCTACGATAACCAGGTGGTGGACATCGCCCGCCATATCAGGCCCTCGTCCCGGGGCGAACTGGAGATCACCGATGTGAACCGCCATTACCTGGAGCGCGGCGAACTTGCGGTGGAGATCATGGGCCGCGGCTATGCCTGGCTGGATACGGGCACCCATGAGTCCATGCTCGATGCCAGCCAGTTCATCGCCACCATCGAGCGGCGCCAGGGGCTCAAGGTGGCGGCGCCGGAGGAGCTGGCCTGGCGCCAGGGCTGGATCGATGCCGCCGCCCTGGAGGCGCTGGCCCAGCCCCTGGCGAAGAACGCCTACGGCCAGTACCTGTTGCGCCTCCTGCAGGACGGGAGGGCTTGAGGATGCAGATCACACAGCTGGATCTTCCCGGCCTGATACTCATCGAACCCCGGGTTTTCGGCGACGATCGCGGCTTTTTCTTCGAGAGCTACAACCGTCGCGCCTTCCGGGAGGCCACCGGCCTGGAGGTGGATTTCGTGCAGGACAATCACTCCAAGAGCGCCAGGGGCGTGCTGCGCGGCCTGCACTACCAGATCCGCCAGCCCCAGGGCAAGCTGGTGCGGGTGGCGCAGGGGGAGGTGTTCGATGTGGTGGTGGACCTGCGCCGCGCCTCACCCACCTTCGGCCGCTGGCATGGGCTTGTCCTGTCGGCCCTGAACAAGCGCCAGCTCTGGATTCCCCCCGGGTTTGCCCATGGCTTCCTGACCCTGAGCGACACGGCGGAATTTCTCTACAAGACCACCGATTACTACGCCCCCGAGCATGAGCGCAGCCTGGCCTGGAACGACCCGCAGGTGGGCATCCGCTGGCCCCTGGAAGGCGAGCCCCTGCTTTCGGCCAAGGACCGGCAGGCTCCCGGCCTCGATCAAGCCGAGGTTTTTCCATGAGCACTTACGCCATCGGCGACATCCAGGGCTGCTATGACTCCCTGCGCCGCCTGCTCGACCTCTGCCGGTTCGACCCGGCCCGGGACCGCCTGTGGCTGGTCGGCGACCTGGTCAATCGCGGCCCCCATTCCCTGGAAACCCTGCGCTACGTGAAGTCCCTGGGCCCGGCGGCGGTGACCGTGCTGGGCAACCACGACCTGTATCTGCTGATGGTGGCGGAGGGCAAGGTGGAGAAGCGGGGCAAGGACGACACCTTGCAGCCCATCCTCGACGCACCGGACCGGGAGGAATTGCTGGCCTGGCTGCGCACCCTGCCGCTTTGCCATGTGGAGCATGGCCACTGCCTGGTGCATGCAGGTTTGTTGCCCCAATGGTCGGTGGCCCAGGCCAGGGCCCTGGCGGCGGAGGTGGAGGCGGAACTGCAGGGCCCTGGCTACCGCCGCTTTCTGGGCAGCCTCTGGGGCAGCAAGCCGACTGCCTGGTCCGGCAAGCTCAAGGGGGCCGACCGACTGCGAGTCATCGTCAACGCCATGACCCGGATGCGTTTTTGCACCTTGGCGGGGGAGATGAATTTCGAGGCCAAGGGCAAGGTGGAAAATGCGCCCAAAGGCTGCGTGCCCTGGTTCGACCTGCCCGGGCGCAAGAGCGCCAATCAGGTGCTGGTGACGGGGCACTGGTCGGCCCTGGGCCTTCGGGTGCTGCCGAATCTGCTCACCCTGGATTCGGGCTGCCTCTGGGGAGGTCATCTTTCCGCCGTGCGCCTGGAGGACCGGCAGGTGTTCCAGGTGGATTGCTGCGCCGGTGAGGGGCGTTCTCTCAAGGCGGGCTGACGTTTGACTCCAGCCCCAGCCGGGCGATGATGGCGGCCCGGGCGGCCCGGGCCATTTCCTTGCGGCAGGCCGGGTCGGGCGCCAGGGCGGGGCAGGCTTCGAGCCGGGCCACCAGGTGCCGACAGGCAAGGATGTTGCCGAGGCAGGCGGCGAGGCTCATGTCTCCGTCGTAGCGGGGCGCCAGGCTGCGCTCTCCCGTCGGGCTGTGGTAGCCGAGGGCCAGGGGGGTCACCGGCCTGCCCGCCTCCAGGGCGGGTTGCAGCAGGGCGCCGTGAAAGTGCAGGACCTGGGTGCCGTCCGTGGTCGTGCCTTCCGGAAAAATCACCACCTCCTTGCCGGCTGCCAGTTTTTCCCCGATTTCCGTATTGACGAGCCGGGCATGGCCGCGGCTGCCCCGGCGCAGGAAGACCGTGTCGTTGACGGCGGCGAGCCAGCCGATCAGGGGCCACTGGCGCACTTCGGCCTTGGAGACGAAGGCGGCCGGGAAGGCGGCGTTGATGACGAAGATGTCGAGCCAGGAAATGTGGTTGGCTACCACCAGACTGGCCGGAGGCAGAGCTGCCAGGTCCGCTTCCAGACGGATGTTGAGCGCCTTCAGGATATCCGCCGACCAGCGCTGCTTCAGGGCCATGCGGCGCCGGTCGGGGCTCCAGGGATAGATCAGCAGCACCGTCAGGGCGCCGCGCAGGAACAAGCTGGCGAGCCGCAGCAGGCGCAGCCCGCGCAGGAGGTGGGGGGTGGGAGAAGGGGGCTGGGACTTCAGTTTTGCGATACCTGGAAATGTCTGGCGTAACGGCCGGCGACCCGGGCCATGGGCATCAGGATGGGCAGGTCGGCGGTGTTGAAGTCGGGGTCCCAGGCAGGTTCGCCGCAGATCCAGGCGCCGGCGCGCAGGTAGCCCTTGATCAGGGGCGGCAGCTCGGCCGGTGCATCCTGGCGCAGGGCCGCCAGGGGCAGGGGGCAGCGGGGAAAGACCCGGTATTCGAGGGGACTGAGATGAGATGCTTTGCCCCGGGAGAGTCGATGGTAGAGGCTGGCGGCCCCATGGCCTCCGTCGGCCATGCTGATCGAGGCGCAGCCCATCAGGTAGTCGTAGCCATTGCGCTGCATGTAGTGGGACAGGCCGCTCCAGAGCAGGGCGATGGTGGCGCCGGTACGGTAGTCGGGGTGGACGCAGGAGCGGCCGATTTCCACCAGGCGGGGGCGCAGGTGCTGCAGGCGGGTCAGGTCGAATTCCCCTTCCGAGTAATAGCCCACCCGGCGGGCATTGACCGGAGAAAGGATGCGGTAGGTGCCCACTACCTCGCCGCTGTTGTCGTCCCGCACCACCAGATGCTCGCACCAGCGGTCGAAGATGTCCTCATCGACCCCGGGGATGCGGGTGGGCAGCTTGGCACCCATTTCGCCGGCAAAGACCCGGTAGCGCAGGCGCTGGGCTTCGATAATGTCATCCGGGTGCGTGGCGAGGCCGACGGAAAGCTTGGGCCGGGCAGGCTTGATGGCCTGCTGCAATTGGCGGTTGAGGGCGTCCATGTTCATTCCTTTTCTCCTGTTGTGTGGAATGAACTTTAGGGAGCCCGTATTGCAGGGGTGTTGCGGCTTCGTGATGCAGAAATGAAAACCGCCCCGAAGGGCGGTGGGAGCAGGACAACTCAACGGCTCACCCGGGTTTCGCCCTGGCCGCTCAGAACCCGTACCCGCTCTCCCGGGTGGAAGCGCTCCGGGCCGCCCTGGACGACGCTGATGGTGCGGCCGTTGTCCAGCTTCACGGTGATCTCCTGGCCGGTTTCCCGGGTGACTTTTTCTTCCAGGGCATGGCCGGCGATGCCGCCGACCACGGCGCCGACGATGGCTCCGGCCACGGAGCCACGCCCATGGCCGATGTTGCTGCCCGCCAGGCCGCCGAGGGCGCCGCCGGCCACGGTACCGACCCCGGAGCGGCTGCCTTCCAGGGTCACGTCCCGGACGCTTTCCACCACCCCTGGCTGCACGGTTCTTTCACGCATGGCCTGATCCCGGCGATAGACATCGCCAGAGGTGTTGGCGCAGCCGCCCAAGATCAGGGCGGCGGTGAGGAGCAGGATGCTGGAAGTCTTGCGCATGGGGGAATCCTCCTTGGCTTACCAGATTCTTTCGTTGAACTCCCGGAAGTAGCGTTCGCCGATCTCTTCCCGGCCGGGAGCATGGTTCTGGGGCCCCCGGGAGGCGATCTTGTAACTGCCCATCAGGGCGGCAAGCCGGCCGGTGCGGGTCCAGTCCCAGCCGTTCATGATGCCGTACAGCAGGCCGGCCCGGTAGGCATCGCCGCAGCCGGTGGGGTCTACGATGGCTTCGGCAGCGATGCAGGGGATGTGAGTGCACTGTCCCCGATGGTGAATTTCCGAACCGGCGCCGCCTTTTGTGACAATCAGGGCCTGCACTCGTTCCGCCAGTTGCTCGATGCTGCGCCCGGTGCGTTCGCAGGCCAGCCGGGCCTCGTAATCGTTGAAGCAGGCGTATTCGGCCAGATCGAGGAAATCCAGCAATTCGTCACCACTGAACATGGGCAGACCCTGGCCGGGATCGAAAATGAAGGGAATGCCTTGGGCGGCAAAATCCCGGGCGTGCTGCAACATGCCTTCCCGGCCGTCCGGGGCAACGATGCCCAGGCTCACGCCGCTGGCCTGGGTCACCTTGTTGAGATGGGAAAAGCTCATGGCACCGGGGTGGAAGGCGGTGATCTGGTTGTCGTCCAGGTCGGTGGTGATGAAGGCTTGGGCGGTAAAGCTGCCAGGTATCTGGCGCACGTGCGCGCGGGAGAGTCCCAGGCGATCTAGGCGTTCCAGGTAGGGACCGGCATCGTCACCGACGGTGGCCATGATCAGCGGGCTGCCGCCCAGCAGCTTGAGGTTGTAGGCGATGTTGCCGGCGCAGCCCCCGAATTCCCGCCGCATTTCCGGCACCAGGAAAGCCACGTTGAGGATGTGAATCTGCTCGGGCAGGATGTGATGCTTGAAGCGGCCCGGGAAGACCATGATGTTGTCGTAGGCAATGGAGCCGCAGATCAGGGCGTGCATGGCAGGGTTCCAGAAAGATCAGGGGTAGAAAAGATAGAGCCGGTAGCCGGCGGGGCGCAGGCCATCTGCATCGAGGCGCAGGCGGATTGCCGTGTCTCCTGCCGGGAAGGCGGCCGGGGCATCGACGGGCAGGTAATCCCGGGGGGCGAAGACCTTGCGGATCAGTACCGCATCGTAGGTGTCGGTGAGGGACAGTTCCAGGGCTGGCCATGCCTGGGGATAGGGGGCCCGGTTGCGCAGGGTGGCCAGCAGGATCAGGTGGCCGGGGTCGCTTTCGGCCTGCAGGTCCGAGGCTTCGATGCTGATCCAGTCGGATTGCTGGGCCAGGGGCACCGGGATGTTCAGCCGGGCGAAGGCGGCAGCCAGGGCAGGGAATTGGCGGCTCAGTTCGCCCCGGAAGTGGTAGACCCCCTGGAGTAAGAGGACCAGGAGCAGCAACAGGCTGGCGAGCACGAAGGGCCAGCGGGCCCGGGGAGCGGGCAGGGGGGCGAGGCCTTCAAGGGGCGGGGCGGACCAGCGGGAGAAGCCGGGCACTTCGGTCAGATCCCGGGCTGCCAGCAGACCGCTTTGCAGCCCTTGCTGCTTGATCTGTTCGGGGGAGGGAGCTTCCCCCCGGTCTTCCAGGGCGGCGTCGATGGGGTCCCGGGCCGGGGCCAGGGATTCCGGCGTGAGCAGCGGTGGCAGGGGCGCCTCTGCCGGGGCTCCGGCGGTATCCGGTTCAGGCTCAGGCTCAGGCTCAGGCTAAGGCTCAGGCTCAGGCTCAGGCTCAGGCTCAGGCTCAGGCTCAGGTGGGGCGGCAGGGAGGGGGGAGGGCTCCGGCGCCGCCGGAGGCGGTGCAGCCGGCTCCGGGGCG
>DDKS01000036.1 GCA_002340095.1 Betaproteobacteria bacterium UBA2592 | reverse complement strand
TATTTTGTAAACACCCTCTAACAGGCCCTTGAAAAGCGTAGCGAGGATGGCCAGATGCAAGGCACACGGAGCGCAGCGACCGCAGCCTATCAAGTAGATAGGCGAGAAAGCGAGCACCGCGCAAGACCGCAGATGGCCCACCGCAGTAGTTTTTCAACGGCCTGCTAAACCAAACGTATCCGGACGCTGTCCAACCCACGCATCGCACTGCCGGCCCCGCGCCCCAGCCCCGGGGCCGGTAAGTTAGAATTCTTTTTTTGCAGGAACGGCTCCGCCGCCAACCACGATGACCGCACGCCTCCGAGAGATTCCCTACAACTACACCTCCTTTTCCGACCGGGAAATCATCATCCGCCTGCTGGGCGAGGAAAACTGGCAGGTCCTGGACGAACTGCGCAGCGAACGGGTGACCGGCCGCTCCGCCCGGATGCTGTATGAGGTACTCGGCGACATCTGGGTGGTGCAGCGCAACCCCTACCTGGAAGACGACCTGCTCGCCAACCGCGAGCGGCGACACGCCCTCATCGACGCCTTGCACCACCGCCTGGCCGAGGTCGAAAAGCGCCGGGAGGCGACCCGCGACGAGGACCCGGAGCGCAGTGCCAAGGTGGCCCGCCTGGTGCTGGCCGCCCGGGAAGCCGTGGGCCGCTTCGAACAGTGGTTCCTGGAAACCGCCCAGTTGCGCAAGAAGGTACAGAAGATTCTGGGCCGCCATACCCGCAAGGACAATATCGCTTTCGATGGCTTGGCCCGGGTTGCGCACGTCACGGATGCCACCGATTGGCGGGTCGAATATCCCTTCGTGGTGCTCTATCCCGACACGGAGGAGGAAGTTGCTCCCTTGGTGCGTGGTTGCATCGAAGCCGGCCTGACCATCATCCCCCGGGGCGGCGGCACTGGCTACACGGGCGGGGCCGTACCGCTCACCCGCTACTCGGCGGTCATCAACACCGAAAAGCTGATCGACCTGGGCCCGGTCGAGGAAATCGTCCTGCCCGGGCATACCGAACCTTATGCCACGATCCGCACCGGCGCCGGTGTCGTCACGGACCGGGTTTCCGATGCTGCCGGCAAGGCCGGCCGGGTATTCGCCGTGGACCCCACCTCGGCTTCCGCCTCCTGCATCGGCGGCAACATCGCCATGAACGCCGGCGGCAAGAAGGCCGTGCTCTGGGGCACGGCACTCGACAACCTGGCGTGGTGGAAGATGGTGACGCCGGACGGCAACTGGCTGGAAGTGGAGCGCCTGAACCACAACTTCGGCAAGATCCACGAACAGGAAAAGGTGCAGTTCCGCCTCCGGCGCTTCGACGCCGAGGGCAAGAAGCTGCTCGGCGAGGAAATCCTGGAAATGCCCGGCGCCCGCTGCCGCAAGACCGGCCTGGGCAAGGATGTGACCGACAAGTTCCTGGGCGGCGTGCCCGGGGTGCAAAAGGAAGGCACCGACGGCATCATCGTCGCCGCCCGCTGGGTGCTGCACAAGATGCCCCCCGTCACCCGCACCGTCTGCCTGGAATTCTTCGGCCAGGTGCGCGAGGCCGTACCTTCCATCGTCGAAATCACCGATTACTTCAAGCCGGGCGGTGCCGGCCACGCGGCGGGCGTGCAGCTCGCTGGCCTGGAACACCTGGACGAGCGCTACGTCAAGGCAGTCGGCTACGCCACCAAGGCCAAGCGCCACGGACGGCCAAAGATGGTACTGATCGGCGACATCGTCGGCCACGACGAGAACGCGGTGATGAACGCCGCCTCGGAAGTGGTGCGCATGACCAACAGCCGCGGTGCCGAGGGCTTCATCGCCGTGACCCCGGAAACCCGCAAGAAGTTCTGGCTCGACCGCTCCCGCACCGCCGCCATCTCGCGCCACACCAACGCCTTCAAGGTCAATGAAGATGTGGTGATTCCCCTGCCGCGCATGGGCGAGTACTGCGACGGCATCGAGCGCATCAACATCGAGCTTTCCTTGCAGAACAAGCTGGCCCTGTGCGATGCCCTGAAGGAATTCTTCCAGGGCGACCTGCCGGTGAAGGTCGGCGATTCGAAACTGGACAAGACCGAACTGATCGGCGACCGGCGCGATCAGGCCCTGGAGCACGTAGCCACCGTACGGGCCCGCTGGCAGTGGATGCTGGACAACCTGGACCTGCCCCTGGCCCAGGCCGAAGCCCGCTTTGCCGAGTTCGGTATCGTCGCCGGAGAGCTCACCAACAAGGCGGCGCAGCCCACCTTGTTCCACCGCCTGCAGGATTACTCGGTACGAGCCTCCTGGAAGAAGGAGCTGAAGGAACCCCTGGACTTCATCTTCGACGGCCCGGTGTTCCGGCCCCTGTCGGAGAAGATGGACAGCGTCCAGAAGGAGGTGCTGCGCGGCCGGGTGTTCGTGGCCCTGCACATGCATGCCGGCGACGGCAACGTGCATACCAACATCCCGGTCAATTCCGACAACTACGAGATGCTGCAGACCGCCAACCGGGCGGTGGAACGCATCATGAAGCTGGCCCGCAGCCTCGACGGGGTGATCTCCGGCGAGCACGGTATCGGCATCACCAAGCTGGAATTCCTCACCGAAGACGAGATTCGCCCCTTCCGCGAGTACAAGGCCAAGGTGGACCCGGAAGGCCGCTTCAACAAGGGCAAGCTGATGCCCGGCGGCGACCTGTCCAATGCCTACACCCCCTCGTTCAGCCTGTTGGGCACCGAATCCCTGATCATGGAGCAGTCCGAAGTGGGCCGCATCTCCCACATGATCAAGGACTGTCTGCGCTGCGGCAAATGCAAACCGGTCTGCTCCACCCACGTGCCCCGGGCCAACCTGCTCTACAGCCCGCGCAACAAGATCCTCGCCACCAGCCTGCTGATCGAAGCCTTCCTGTACGAGGAGCAGACCCGGCGCGGCATCAGCCTGCAACACTTCGACGAGTTCAACGACGTGGCCGATCACTGCACGGTCTGCCACAAGTGCTTCAACCCCTGCCCGGTGGACATCGACTTCGGCGACGTCACCATCGCCATGCGCAATTTCCTCAGGAAGCAGGGCAAGAAGAAGTTCGTGCCCGGCACCGCTGCGGCCATGGCCTTTCTCACCATGAGGGACCCGGCCACCATCAAGCTGGTCAGGAAGGTGATGATCGACTGGGGTTACAAGGCCCAGCGCCTGGGGCACAAGATCGGCAAATCCCTGGGGCTGATCCAGGGTCAGGTAAAGCACCCGCCCGCCACCCTGGGCCGCCCCGAGGTCAAGGCCCAGATCATCCACTTCATCAACAAGCCCATGCCCGGCGGTCTCCCCAAGCGCACCTCCCGGGCCCTGCTCGACATCGAGGATGACAGCGTGATTCCGGTGATCCGCAACCCGGCGAAGACCAGCGAGGAATCGGATGCGGTGTTCTACTTCCCCGGTTGCGGCTCCGAGCGCCTGTTCAGCCAGGTGGGCCTGGCCACCCAGGCCATGCTCTACGAAGTGGGCGCCATCACCGTGCTGCCCCCAGGCTACCTGTGCTGCGGCTACCCCCAGACCTCGGCCGGCGAGGAGGACAAGGGCCAGAAGATCACCACCGACAACCGGGTGCTGTTCCACCGGGTCGCCAACACCCTCAACTACCTGGACATCAGGACCGTGGTGGTCTCCTGTGGTACCTGCATGGACCAGCTGCTCAAGTACGAATTCGAGAAGATCTTCCCCGGCTGCCGGCTCATGGACATCCACGAATACCTGATGGAGAAGGGCCTCAAGCTCGACGGCGTGCAGGGCAGCCGCTACATGTACCACGACCCCTGCCACACCCCCATGAAGATCCATTCGGGCATCAAGGTGGTCAATGAACTGATGGGCCAGCCGGTGGAACTGTCCGACCGCTGCTGCGGCGAGTCCGGCACCCTGGCCGTGACCCGGCCCGACATCTCCACCCAGGTGCGCTTCCGCAAGCAACAGGAAATCGAGCAGGGTGCGGCCAGATTGCGCCGGGACTCGTTCGACGGTCAGGTGAAGATCCTCACTTCCTGCCCCTCCTGCCTCCAGGGGCTGTCCCGCTATCAGGACGATGCCGAGGTCCAGGCTGAATACATCGTGGTGGAAATGGCCCGCTACCTGCTGGGCGAGAACTGGATGGCCGACTATGTGCGCAAGGCCAATAACGGTGGCATCGAACGGGTCCTGCTCTGAGGCCGTGCCGACGCGGCATGAAAAGGGGCCGGCCGATGCCGGCCCCTTTTCATGCCAGCACCGGGCAAGGCTGATAAACTGGGGGCTGTGCAGTTGTACCGCCGTTTGCGCCCGGAGCACGCGTTATGACCTCTCCCCCCCTGATACCCGACCTGGAAACCGGTGTCGGACTGATCGCCCAGTTACCCCTGGCCAATCCCCCGGTGGCCCTCGAACAGATCAACCAGATACTGGATGGCCTCAAGGCCAACCCGCCGGGTGCCGACATCTATCTGGCAGTCCTGGAACAGATCCGGGTGCCCCTGTGCTTCGTGGCCGAGGAAACCGCCCGCCACTACCACAACAAGCCGCTGCCCCTGGGGGAGCTCGAAGAAACCCGCTTCCTGATGGTGGTGGATACCTTCCGCAAGATGAGCCGGGCCTACAACCACTGCGCCCAGGGGGTGCACGCCGACCCCCACGACCCACACTTTGCCCCCTACATGGCCGGCATCCTGCACCGCAACCTCTATTACACCGGCGCCATCATCCTCGAACACTACCAGGCGCGTCAGGAACTGCCCCGGGGCATCTGGCTGGATCTGCACGGCTACTACGAAACCGCCGAGGAATGGGGCGTGGCCACGGAGCCGGTGTTGGACCCCCTGGAGGGCGAGCAGCACACCACCCACTGCGCCGCCACCTACATCACCCTGCTCCTGATCGACAACGCCAGTCCCTACAGCCACAGCGTCCGAGACCTGAACCTGATCCGCCGCTGGGCCTACCTCTGGGCCCCCCTGGTGGCCATCCAGCCGGTGGATTCGGACCTGGAAATCCCCCCGTTCGTGGTAGACCTGATGCAGGACAAAGCCCTGCAGCCGGCCAGCAACTGCATGGTGGGAAGCTCGGCCCGGCGTCTGGACACGACCCGGCTGGCGGTACAGATCGCCAACATCCAGAACCAGTTGCAGCAGCGCATGTTGCCTTCCCAGCTCGGGCTGGGTGAGGAAACCAACAACCATGCGCGCAAGCTCCTTGCCCGGCTGGTGGGTCCCTGGACCCAGCACGCCATCCCCCGCCGCTTCCGCCGCTATGCCGCCAGCGGCCACGTGAAGCTGTGCAGCGGCTTCGAATCCATGCATCTGGCCATTTCCGGCAAGGAATTCGTCCAGCCGGAGGCGGCCCGCACCTATTCCCGCAAGGAATTCGAGGACATGGCCACCTTCCGCCACATGCTGGAACCGGAAAAGACACTGCACATCCGCCAGTGCAAGCTGGATTTCCCCGTGGACCAGTGGGAGGTGATCAACCACTCGGCCAACGGCTTCCGCCTGGGCCGCTCCATGGCCGGCCAGAAGCTGATCCACGGCCAGATCCTGGCCCTCTGCCCGCACGACGGGGAACGTTACCTGCTGGGCGTGGCCAGCTGGCTGATGCAGGAAACCAGCGAAGGCAACCTGATCCTCGGGGTGTCGGTGCTGCCGGGCATACCTCGGGGTGTCGGTGCTGCCGGGCATACCCCAGGCCGTGGCCCTGCGACCCGACGAGGGAGCCCGAGGCAATGGCGAACCCTATGTGCGCGCCTTCCTCCTGCCCGGGGTCGAAGCCATCAACGCACCGCCCTCCCTGGTCATCCCCACCGGCATCTACCGGGCCGAACGCCCGGCCTCCCTGGCTACCGAAGAAGCCATCCAGCCAGTAGTCCTCAAGCATCTGCTGGAGCGTGGCCCGGATTTCGACCGGGTCAGCTACGAACTCAGGCGCTAGACCCCGACACCTGGCCAGCCCGGCGCCGCCTCCTGGGGATGGCGCAGACGGCTGGCAGGGAAGCGTGCCGTGAAACGGCTGCCCCTGCCGGGCTGGCTCTCCACCTCCAGGGTGGCCTGGTGGTGACTGAGTACATGCTTGACAATGGCCAGCCCCAGCCCCGTTCCTCCCGTCTCGCGGGAGCGCCCCCGGTCCACCCGGTAGAAGCGTTCGGTGAGCCGCGGAATGTGTTCCGCCGCAATGCCGATCCCGGTGTCGGTAACGGTAAAGGCCCCCCCCGTTGCCACCCCCTGCCAGTGGATGCGGATCTCGCCACCGGCCGGGGTGTACCGGATCGCGTTGGTGATGAGATTGCCAAAAGCGCTGCGCAGTTCCTGGGGGTTGGCCAGCAGCTGGATGTAGCCTTCCATGCGGAGGCTGATGCGGTGTCGCCCCGCAGACAGCACTTCCGCATCCCGCACCAGGGTCTGACAAAGAGCCTCCAGGTCCACCACCTCCTCACGCTGGGCCACGGCGGTGGACTCCAGCATCGAGAGGGTGAGCAGATCCTCGATCAGGCGCTGCATCCGGTGTGTCTGTTCGGCGATCAGGCCCATGTAGTGCCGCACCTGGGCGGGATCCGGTTCCAGGTCCGGATCAGCCAGCATTTCCGCAAAACCGGCCACCACGGTCAGCGGGGTTTTCAACTCATGGGAGACATTGGCCACGAAATCCCGGCGCATCACGTCCAGGCGTTCCTGGTCGCTCACATCCCGGGACAGCAGCAGGTTTTCCCCGAGGGCGTAGCAGACCACCTGAACCAGCAGGGTCTGGCCCGGACAGCGGGGATTGGCGAAGACCACGGGGGCGTTGTAGTCGCCCCGCTCCAGGTAATCGACGAAATCAGGCTGGCGGATCAGGTTGGTGAGCGGCTGGCCCCGGTCGATCTGGGGATCGAGCCGGAAGTGACTGGCGGCCCTGGTATTGACCCATTCGATCTGGTGGTGCTGGTTGAAGATGACGATGCCGTCGGGAAAGGCCTGCACGGCGCGGCGGAAACGCTCCAGGGCATCGGACAGCAGGCGCTGCTGTTCGGAGCGCTGCCGAGCGCGGCGGTGCAGGCTGGCAAAGATCTGGTTCCACAGGCCCCGCCCCTCGGGCACCGGCTGGTCCGCCCCCCCCTCGAGCCAGCGGTGCAGGCGCAGCAGGTAGATGAAGTGAAAGAGGCTGATCAAGAGCAGACCACCGGCCAGAGCCGCCATGCCCCAGAATTCACCAGCCATGATCCAGGCAGGCAGGACCACGAACAGGCCCAGCAGGGCCAAAGCGGACAGGGCATGGAACCAGAGCGCGGCCAAGGGGCGTCCGTATCAGTCCGGATGCGCAGAGAAGCGGTAGCCACTGCCTCGCACCGTCTGCACCAGCCGGTCGTGCCCGGTGGCCTCCAGGGCACCGCGCAGGCGGCGGATATGCACATCCACGGTACGCTCCTCCACAAACACATGGTCGCCCCAGACCTGGTCGAGCAACTGAGTGCGGCTGTGTACCCGTTCCGGGTGGGTCATGAAGAAATGCAGCAGGCGGAATTCCGTGGGCCCGAGCACGATGCTCTGGCCATTGCCGCTGACCCGGTGGGTGAGGGGGTCCAGTACCAGCCCGGCAACTTCCACCCTGTCCTCGGTCATCTGGGGCGCCCGGCGGCGCAGCACGGCCTTGATGCGGGCCATCAGCTCCTTGGGCGAGAAGGGCTTGGTCACGTAGTCGTCGGCACCGGCCTCCAGGCCCGCCACCTTGTCCACCTCTTCGGAACGGGCGGTAAGCATGATGATGGGCACCTCCCGGGTGCGCTCGTCGGCACGGAAACGGCGCGCCAGCTGGATGCCCGACACACCGGGCAGCATCCAGTCGAGCAGGATCACATCCGGCACCTGGTCGCGCACCCGCAGCAGAGCCTGCTCCCCATCGTCGGCCCGCAACACCCGGTGCCCGGCCATCTGCAGATTGGCGGCAATCAGTTCCTGAATCGCCGGTTCGTCTTCGACCACGAGAATACTGGCAGGCATGGTGATGGAACTCCTCGGATATTTCGTTTCCGAGAGAAGTCTATGAAGGCAAGATTACCGCATGATGACAGCCCGCAAGAGGCCGGGCAACTGAGTTAAACTATCAAACCCTGCGAAGGAGCCCCCCATGGCTGGTCTCGATGACGCCACCCCCATCCCATCCGATATCCTGCTGCACCAGCAATCCCGCATCCTTGAACTCGTCTATCCCGGCGGAGAACGCCACCAGTTGAGCTGCGAGTTCCTGCGGGTATTCACCCCTTCCGCCGAGGCCCGCGGCCACGGCCCCGGCCAGGAAAAACTCCAGGCCGGCAAGAAGGATGTGGACATCCTGCGCATCGAACCGGTAGGCAACTACGCCCTGCGCTTCGTCTTCTCGGACGGGCACGACTCGGGCCTCTATTCCTGGGACCTGCTCTACAACCTGGGCCGGCACCGGGACGAGCTGTGGCAGGAATACCTGCGTCAGCTTGAACGCCAGGGACTGTCCCGGGAAACGGCACCCACAACTCCCCGCCCTGCCACCCCCTGCGGAAAACACTGATCCATGTCTGACAACACCACCCATTTCGGTTTTCAGAAGGTCCCCGAGAGCGAAAAGGCCCGCAAGGTGGCCGATGTGTTCGATTCCGTCGCCAGCCGCTATGACGTGATGAACGATCTCATGTCAGCCGGCCTGCACCGGGTCTGGAAGGCCTTCACCATCGCCCAGAGCGGCGTGCGGCAAGGCTCCCGGGTGCTGGACATCGCCGGCGGCACCGGCGACCTTTCCCTCGCTTTCGTCAAAAAGGTAGGCCCCGGCGGTCTCGTGGTGCATACGGACATCAACAACGCCATGCTGACCCGGGGGCGCGACCGGCTGCTGGACAAGGGCCATCCCACCCCGGCCGTCCAGTGCGATGCGGAATTCATTCCCTTCCCGGACGATTCCTTCGACTGCGTCAGCGTCGCCTTCGGCCTGCGCAACATGACCCACAAGGAGCAGGCGCTGGCCGAGATGCGGCGCGTGCTCAAGCCCGGCGGGCGGCTGCTGGTGCTGGAGTTCTCCCGGATCTGGAAGCCCCTGGCGCCCCTGTACGACTTCTATTCCTTCAACGTCATCCCCCGGGTGGGCCAGCTGGTCGCCCAGGACTCGGCCAGCTACCAGTACCTGGCCGAGTCCATCCGCATGCATCCGGACCAGGAAACCCTGAAGCAGATGATGGAGGCCTCGGGTCTGGAACGGGTGGAATATTTCAACCTCAGCCTGGGCATCGTGGCCCTGCATCGGGGTTACAAGTTCTAAGTTCTGACGCGGGTAGCCGAAGCATGATCAGCACCGCCCTCCTCAGCCGGGTCCTCAACCATCTGCTCGACGGTGCCGGGTGGGCCCGGCTGCGCCTGCACCCGTTTGCCGGCCAGTCCCTCAGGCTTGAACTCGGTCCGGTGCGGCTCGATTTCACGGTGACCGCCGAAGGCGGTTTCTCCCCGGCCGCGGCGGGCACCACGCCCCAGGTCTGCATCAGCCTCGCCGCCAGCCCCCTCGACCTGCTCCAGGGGCCGGAAAGCCTGCTGCAGCAGGCCCGGGTCAGCGGCAATGCCGACTTCGCGGAAACCCTGAACTTCGTCTTCCGCAACCTGGACTGGGATGTGGAGGCGGAGCTGGCGCCCTGGGTCGGGGACATCCTCGCCCACCGGCTGGTCCAGGGCGGCCAGGCCCTGAAGCGGCGGCTACAGGACAACGGTCGCCGCCTCTCCGACCAGTTCGCCGAGTACCTGCGCGATGAAGCCCAGCTGCTCACCCCGACCGACCGGCTGCAGGGCCTTGCCGCGGAACTGCTGCAACTGCGTGACGACCTGGCCCGCCTGGAGAAGCGGGTGCAGCAGCTCGAACGAGGCTGACCCGCCCGCCTCCGGCCAGCAGACAGAGCCGCGTCATGCGGCCGCAGGATCAGCCCCAGAAAAAATGGCAGCCCGAAGGCTGCCATTTTGCTTTGCGGCTTACCGAACGCTTAGTGGATGGCGTTCTTCATCTTCTTGATGGCCTGCAGCTGAGCGATGGCCTGGGCCAGCTCCGCTTCGGCGGAAGCGAAGTCCATCTCGCCCTTCCGGTTGGCCAGGGCTTCTTCTGCGCGCTTCTTGGCTTCCAGGGCCTTGGCTTCGTCCAGATCGGCGGCACGGATGGCGGTGTCGGCCAGCACGGTGATCATGTGCGGCTGAACCTCCAGCATGCCCCCCGAGACATACACCATCTCGAAACGATCCTCGTCAGGCACCTTCAGGCGGACGGTACCGGGCTTGATCCGGGTCAGGAGCGGCGTGTGCCGCGGCATGATGCCCAGTTCGCCGGATTCGCCGGGGAATACTGCGAACTCGACGAGGCCGGAGAAGATTTCTTCTTCGGCGCTCACCACGTCCACATGTACAGTCATTGCCATAACAGGCTCCCTTCCTTAAAGGGCTGCATCACTGCAGCGTCTTGGCCTTTTCGACCGCTTCCTCGATGGTGCCGACCATGTAGAAGGCCTGCTCGGGCAGATGGTCGTATTCGCCATTGACGATGCCCTTGAAGCCCTTGATGGTTTCCTTGAGCGGCACATACTTGCCGGGAGAACCGGTGAACACTTCGGCCACGTGGAAGGGCTGGGACAGGAAGCGCTGGATCTTCCGGGCGCGGGCCACGGCCAGCTTGTCCTCGGGAGACAGTTCGTCCATACCCAGAATGGCGATGATGTCCCGCAGTTCCTTGTAGCGCTGCAGGGTCATCTGCACGGCACGAGCAACTTGATAGTGCTCTTCGCCCACGACCTGGGGATCCAGCTGGCGGGAGGTGGAGTCCAGGGGATCCACGGCGGGATAGATACCCAGCGCGGCGATGTCCCGGGACAGCACGACGGTGGAGTCCAGGTGCAGGAAGGTGGTGGCAGGAGACGGGTCGGTCAAGTCGTCCGCGGGCACATACACGGCCTGGATGGAGGTGATGGAACCCACCTTGGTGGAGGTGATCCGTTCCTGCAGGCGGCCCATTTCCTCGGCCAGGGTGGGCTGGTAGCCCACGGCGGAAGGCATGCGGCCCAGCAGGGCGGACACTTCGGTACCGGCCAGGGTGTAACGGTAGATGTTGTCCACGAAGAACAGGATGTCACGGCCTTCGTCACGGAAACGCTCGGCCATGGTCAGGCCGGTCAGCGCCACGCGCAGACGGTTGCCGGGGGGTTCGTTCATCTGACCGAACACCATGGACACCTTGTCCAGCACGTTGGAGTCCTTCATTTCGTGATAGAAGTCGTTCCCTTCACGGGTACGCTCACCCACGCCGGCAAACACGGACAGGCCCGAGTGCTGTTTGGCGATGTTGTTGATGAGTTCCATCATGTTCACGGTCTTGCCCACGCCGGCGCCGCCGAACAGACCCACCTTGCCGCCCTTGGCGAACGGGCAGATCAGGTCGATCACCTTGATGCCGGTTTCGAGCAGCTCCACGGAGGGAGACAGTTCGTCGAACTTGGGGGCTGCCTGGTGAATGGAACGCTTTTCATCGGTGGCGATGGGGCCGGCCTCGTCGATGGGGCGGCCCAGCACGTCCATGATGCGACCCAGGGTAGCGTGACCCACGGGTACGGAGATGGGAGCACCGGTGTTGTTCACCTTCATGCCGCGGCGCAGGCCGTCGGAGGAGCCCATGGCGATGGTGCGGACGATGCCGTCACCCAGCTGTTGTTGCACTTCGAAGGTCAGACCCTTCTCGACGTTCTCGTGTTCGCAGGAAGCGTCGAGCATCAGGGCATCATAAACCTTGGGCATGGCATCGCGGGGGAACTGGATGTCCACCACGGCGCCGATGCACTGCACGATTGAACCTTGACTCATATTAAATCCCCAATATCAAAAAGCTTAAACCGCTGCCGCGCCGCTGACGATCTCGGACAGTTCCTTGGTGATGGCTGCCTGGCGGGCCTTGTTGTAGACCAGCTTCAGTTCGCCAATCACGTTCTTGGCATTGTCGGAGGCCGACTTCATGGCCACCATCCGGGCAGACTGCTCGGAGGCCATGTTTTCAGCAACCGCCTGATAGATCAGCGCTTCCACGTAACGCACCAGCAGATCGTCGATCACGGCCTGGGCATCGGGCTCGTAAACGTAGTCCCACTTGGTCTGGTTGGAGCCCACGGCTTCGCCAGACAGGGGCAGCAGCTGCTCGATGACCGGTTCCTGCTTCATGGTGTTGATGAAGCGGGTGGAAGCGACGTAAACCGCGTCGATCTCGCCGGCAACGAAGGCATCCAGCAGGACCTTGATGGGCCCGATCAGCTTTTCCAGGTGCGGCGTGTCGCCCAGGCCCACCACGTGGGAAGCGATGCTCACACCGGCGCGCTGCATGAAGCCGAAGCCCTTGTTGCCGATGCAGGTGGCGCGCAGATTGACGCCGGCAGCATCCCATTCCTTCATCCGGCTCAGGACCAGGCGCAGCACGTTGCTGTTCAGGCCGCCACACAGGCCCTTGTCGGAGGTGATGACGATGAGGCCGACATTCTTGATCTCACGCCGCATCAGGAAGGGGTGCTTGTACTCGGTAAGCGCATGGGACAGATTGCCCGCCACACGCCGGATCTTCTCGCCATAGGGGCGGGCAGCCCGCATCCGGTCCTGCGCCTTGCGCATCTTGGATGCGGCCACCATCTCCATGGCCTTGGTGATCTTGCGCGTGTTTTCCACGCTCTTGATCTTGTTGCGAATTTCCTTGCCGCTAGGCATGGCACTCTCCCCGTTGGATTAGACCCAGGTGCCCTTGAAGGCGGTGATGGCGGCAGCCAGCTGCTTCTCGGTCTCGCCGTCCAGTTCCTTGGTCGTTTCCATCTTGTTCATCACGTCGGCAGCGTTCTGCTTCAGGTAGGCCAGCAGGGCCTTCTCGAATTCCAGCGCGCGCTTGACGTCCACGTCGTCGTAGTAACCCTTGTCGGCCGCATACAGGGTCACGGCCATCTCGGAGACGCTCATGGGGGAATACTGGGGCTGCTTCATCAGCTCGGTCACCATGCGGCCACGTTCCAGCTGCTTGCGGGTGGCTTCGTCCAGGTCGGAAGCGAACTGAGCGAAGGCGGCAAGTTCCCGATACTGGGCCAGCGCCAGACGCACACCACCGCCCAGCTTCTTGATGATCTTGGTCTGAGCAGCACCACCCACGCGGGACACGGAGATACCAGCGTTGATGGCGGGACGGATACCGGCGTTGAACAGGTCGGTTTCCAGGAAGATCTGCCCGTCGGTAATGGAGATCACGTTGGTCGGCACGAAGGCGGACACGTCGCCGGCCTGGGTTTCGATCACGGGCAGGGCAGTCAGGGAACCGGTCTTACCCTTGACCTCACCGTTGGTGAATTTCTCGACCCATTCTTCGGACACGCGGGCGGCGCGCTCCAGCAGGCGGGAGTGCAGATAGAACACATCGCCAGGGTAGGCTTCACGACCGGGCGGACGGCGCAGCAGCAGGGAAACCTGACGGTAGGCCCAGGCTTGCTTGGTCAGATCGTCGTAAATGATCAGGGCATCTTCGCCACGATCGCGGAAGTACTCGCCCATGGTGCAACCGGCATAGGGGGCGATGAACTGCAGCGCAGCGGTCTCGGAGGCGGAGGCAGCGACGACGATGGTGTATTCCAGGGCGCCATGCTCTTCCAGCTTGCGCACCACGTTGGCGATGGTGGAAGCCTTCTGGCCCACGGCAACGTAAATACACTTAACGCCAGTGCCCTTCTGATTGATGATGGCATCGACAGCAACGGCGGTCTTGCCGGTCTGGCGGTCGCCGATGATCAGCTCGCGCTGGCCGCGGCCAACGGGCACCATGGAGTCGATGGCCTTCAGGCCGGTCTGCACCGGCTGGGACACGGACTTACGCCAGATCACGCCGGGAGCGACCTTCTCGATCTTGTCGGTCAGCTTGTTGTTCAGGGGGCCCTTGCCGTCGATGGGCTGGCCCAGGGAGTTCACCACGCGGCCCAGCAGCTCGGGACCCACGGGAACCTCCAGGATGCGGCCGGTACACTTGACGGTGTCACCTTCGGAAATGTGCTCGTACTCACCCAGGACCACGGCGCCCACGGAGTCGCGCTCCAGGTTCAGGGCCATGCCGAAGGTGTTGCCGGGGAACTCCAGCATTTCGCCCTGCATGACGTCCTGCAGGCCATGAATGCGGCAGATGCCGTCGGTCACGGAAACAACGGTACCCTGCGTGCGGGTTTCAGCGCCCACCTGCAGGTTTTGAATCTTGCTTTTGATCAGTTCGCTGATCTCGGACGGATTCAACTGCATTTAAATCTCCTAATTCTTGAGCGCGATGGCCATGGCTTCGAGCTTGCCGCGCACGGAAGCATCCAGAACCTGGTCACCCACCGCCACCCGCACGCCACCGATCAGCTCGGAATCCACCACCACGGTGGGGTTGAGCTTGGTCTTGAAATGCGCTTCCAACTGAGGCATCAAGGCAGCGATGTCGGCGTCGGCCAGAGGGAATGCGGTCTGGACCACAGCCTCCTTGACGCCTTCTTCAGCCGCCTTCAGGGCCTCGAAGAGGGAAGAAATTTCCGGCAGCAGCGACAGGCGCTCATTGTCCGCGAGGACGCGAATGAAATTGCCGAGCACGGCATCCTTGTCTTCAGCCAGCGAAACGACCAGCTGGGCGACCTGCTCGGCGGACAGTTTGGGATTGCCGATCACCTCGGCCATCTCCGGGTCCTGGGCAATCAGGGCCAGACGCTTGAGGCGTCCGGACCAGGCACCCAGTGCCCCCGCTTCCTTGGCGGTGCGGAACACGGCCTCGGCATAGGGGCGGGCGATGGTGACAGTTTCAGCCATAAGCGTTACAGATCCTGTTTGATGGCGGACAGCAATTCAGCGTGGGCCTTGGCATCGATCTCACGGCGCAGGATCTTCTCGGCGCCGGCCACGGCCAGGGCAGCAACGGATTCCCGCAGCTGTTCTTTGGCGCGCACCACTTCCTGTTCTGCGTCGGCCTTGCCGGCAGCCACGATGCGGTCGGCCTCGATCTTCGCCTGGGCCTTGGCTTCGTCGATGATCTGGGCCGCACGCTTCTCAGCCTGGGCAATCAGTTCGGCAGCCTTTTCCTTGCCTTCGCGCAGGGCTTCTGCGGAGCGCTTGGTCGCCAGTTCGAGATCATGTTTGCCGCGTTCGGCAGCAGCCAGACCATCCGCGATCTTTTTCGCACGCTCGTCGAGTGCCTTCACAATGGGTGGCCACACGAATTTCATCGTGAACCACGCCAGAATGAAGAACACAACGAGCTGGGCGAACAGCGTTGCGTTCAGATTCACGGTATCAGTCCCCTTTTAAAGAGTTGATGGGGAGCCGATTAAAGCTTGAAGGGGTTGGCGAAGGCGAACATCATCGCGATACCCACGCCGATCAGGAAGGCGGCGTCGATCAGACCGGCCAGCAGGAACATCTTGGTCTGCAGTTCGTTCATCAGCTCAGGCTGACGGGCAGAGGCTTCAATGTACTTGCCACCCATCAGGCCGATGCCGATACAAGCACCGATAGCACCCAGACCGATGATCAGACCGGCAGCCAGCGCGACAAAACCCAAAACTTGTTCCATGACAACTCCTTGCTAAGTTAAAAGTAAAACAAAGTTAAAAAAACGTGGAACTACAAAACCTCAGTGCGACTCGTGAGCCTGGCCGATATACACCAGGGTCAGCATCATGAAGATGAAGGCCTGCAGGGTGATGATCAGGATGTGGAAAATGGCCCAGATGGAACCGGCAATCACATGACCGATCCACAGCAGGGGACCGGTGAGGCCGGAGCCGGCCACCATGGCACCGCCCATCAGCGCGATCAGCATGAACACCAGTTCGCCGGCGTACATGTTGCCGAACAGCCGCATGCCGTGGGAGATGGTCTTGGCGGCGAATTCGATCATCTGCATCAGGAAGTTGACGGGGGCCAGCAGGGGGTGGTTGCCGAAGGGAGCGGCAAACAGCTCATGCACCCAACCGCCGAAACCCTTGATCTTGATGTTGTACCAGATGCAGATCAGCAGCACGCCAAGGGACATGCCCAGAGCGCCATTCAGGTCTGCGGTGGCCACGACGCGCATGTAGGCATGGTGAGGATCGCCACCGTTGGCGGCATAGATGCCTTCCCAGATGCGGGGAATCAGATCGACAGGCACGAGGTCCATGGCATTCATCAGGAAAATCCAGACAAACACGGTCAAGGCCAAGGGCGCCACGAAACGGCGGGACTCCTCGTGATGCACGATGCCCTTGGCCTGGTTGGCCACCATCTCCACCAGAATCTCAACGGCGGCCTGGAAACGGCCGGGAACACCGGAAGTGGCATGGCGCGCGGCCTTGGCCAGCATGAGCACGGTGAGCAAGCCCAGGGAAACGGAGAAGAACAAGGTGTCGAGGTTGATGACGCTCCAGTCCACGATGGCGGTCTGGGCGTGCCCCGTATTGTTCAGGTGGGTCAGGTGGTGGACGATGTACTCGCCCGCGGTGGGACCGTGTGCTGCAGCTGCTTCAGTAGCCATGTCAGGATTTCTTCCAAAAAGCAAAAAAACTCGCTTGTAACACAACCGCCATTCCGATCAGCAAGCTGGGCCAGTGCATGTCCGGATATGCTTTCACGGCGATTGCCAACAATCCTATGGTTGCCGCGACCTTGATGAACTCGCCGATGAAGAACTGGGCCGGGAAGGAAGCCCCCGGGCGCTTCGACACCGCTTTCAGACGCAGGGCAAACCAGGCACTGGGCAGGACACAGGCCAGTCCAGCCAGGCCCGCCGAAATCGCCCCCCGCGTTCCGACGAGTAAACCGGCAATCACCACCGCGAGCATCGTGGCGCCAAGTTGCAGATAAATTGCTTTGATCATGGCGCTGTGCGGTTCATGCCGGCCGCCGCATACAAAACCTAAATAATATAAGACTTAAGGCCACGCACGTCAAACAAATCGTCAGCCTGACGTAAGCTTCATTGCGCCGCAACAAAAAATCCCCTTTGTTATCAGCGCAAACGGCCCAGCAGGCCCTCGAGCTGGTCGAGGCCGCCGAATTCGATGACGACCTTGCCGGCCCCCTTCTTGTTGGCGCGGATGCGCACGGTGGCTCCCAAGGAATCGGACAGCTCCTCCTCCAGGCGCAGCAGATCCCGATCCGGCTGACGTTCCGGAGACCGCGCCGGCGGCTGCAGGCGCCGCTGCACCAGTCGTTCGACCTCGCGCACGGACAGGCCCTGCTGCACGATTTGCTGGGCCAGGCGCACCTGCTCGGCGGCCGGCAGGGGCAGCAGGGCCCGGGCATGACCCATGTCCAGCCGGTTTTCCATGAGCAGGGCCTGGACGGGCTCGCATAGCTGCAGCAGGCGCAACAGATTGGTGGCGGCGGAACGGGAGCGGCCCACGGCTTCCGCAGCCTGCTGGTGGGTAAGCCGGAACTCGTCCACCAGGCGTTGCAAACCCTGGGCCTCCTCCAGGGGATTGAGGTCTTCGCGCTGGATGTTCTCGATCAGGGCCATGGCCAAAGCCTGCTCGTCGGGAATGGCCCGCACCAGCACCGGCACCTGGGTCAGGCCGGCCATCCGGGCGGCCCGCCAGCGCCGCTCCCCGGCGACGATCTCGTAGCGTTCGGCCCCGGGCGTGGCATCGACGGCGCGTACCAGAATCGGCTGCATGATGCCCTGGGCCTGGATGGAGGCCGCCAGTTCGGCCAGGGAGGCCTCATCCATGCGGGTACGCGGCTGGTACTTGCCTGGCCGCAGCCGGTCGATGGGCAGCTCCCGCTGTTCGTCGACCCGCGGCTCGCCGCCGGCCGAGAGCAGGGCATCGAGGCCCCGGCCCAGTCCCTTCAGCTTCATGCGGCCACCTCCCCGGGAGAGAGGCGGTTCAGCATTTCCTGGGCCAGGGCCAGATAGGCCTGGGCGCCCTTGGAGCTGCGATCGAAGGCCAGCACCGGCTTGCCATACGAGGGCGCCTCGGCCAGCCGCACGTTGCGGGGCACGATGGTGCTGTACACCTTGCGGCCAAAATGGCGCTCGAGTTCGCCGGAGACCTGCTGGGTCAGGGTGCTCTGGGGGTTGTACATGGTGCGCAGCAGTCCTTCGATTTCCAGGCGGGGATTCAGGTGGGCCCGGACTTTTTTCAGGGTTTCCACCAGATCGGAAAGCCCCTCCAGGGCGTAGTACTCGCACTGCATGGGGATCACGACCGAGTCGGCAGCCACCAGGCCGTTGACGGTGAGCATGTTGAGGGCAGGGGGACAGTCGATCAGGACGAAGTCGTAGGGGGCATCCTTGAGGGCATCGCGCAGGCGGAATTCGCGCCGCTCCAGGTCGATGATCTCCACCTCGGCTCCGGCCAGCTCCCGGTTGGCGGGCAGTACGGCAAAACCGAATTCGGTGGCCAGGGCCGCCTCAGCCAGACCCACCTGGCCGAGCAGGACCTGATACACGGTGGGCAGGGCTTCGCGCTTGGTGATGCCGGCGCCGGTGGTGGCATTGCCCTGGGGGTCCAGATCGATGAGGAGCACCCGGCATCCTTCATGGGCCAGGCTGGCGGCCAGGTTCACCGCCGTGGTGGTCTTGCCGACGCCGCCTTTCTGATTGGTGATGGCTAACACTTTCATGGTCGTTAACTCTCCACGCCCTGGATTCATGAGGCCTGCAGGATGACCAGATGCCGGGCGGCATCGAGCCCCGGTACCTGCAGGGGATGCAGGCCCGCCACCTGCACGCCGGCTGGCAGGGCGGCCAGTTCCTGTTCCGGGGCCAGCCCTTTCATGGCCAGCCAGCGGCCACCGGGGGCCAGCAGAGACCGGGTGAGGCGGACGAAATCCGCCAGGTCGGCAAAGGCCCGGGAGGTAATCATGCCATACCGGCCCTGCAGTTCCTCCACCCGGCCATGGAGGGCCTGAACATTGGCCAGGCCCAGCTCGATGGCGGCCTGGCGCTGAAAGGCAGCCTTCTTCTGCACCGCATCCACCAGAGTCACCCGCAGGTCGGGCCGGGCAATGGCCAGGGGAATGCCCGGCAGGCCGGCACCGCTGCCCACATCCAGCAATTCCGGACCGGCAATCCAGGGCAGGATGGCGAGGGAATCGAGCAAATGGTGCGACACCATCCGGGCCGGGTCCTTCAGGGCGGTGAGATTGTAAGTCCGGTTCCATTTCAGCATCAGATCCCGGTAGGCCAGCAATTGGTCCACCGCTTTGGCGGGCAGATCGAGGCCGAGGGCCTGGATACCCAGCAGCAGCCGTTCCCGGTCGCTCATGGCGCAAGGAGGCGCCCTTGGCGCTTCAACTGGATCAGCAACAGGGAGATGGCCGCCGGGGTGATGCCCTGGATGCGGCTGGCCTGGCCCAGGGTCTCGGGCTTGTGCTGGGCCAGCTTCTGCTGCACCTCCCGGGACAGGCCGGGAACCTGGCTGAAGTCCAGGTCGGCAGGCAGGGGGGTTGCCTCGTAGACCGCCAGCCGGGCCACTTCCTCCTGCTGCCGGTCGATGTAGCCCTGGTATTTGGCCTGGATCTCGAGCTGCTCGACCACCAGGGGGTCGTCCACCCCGGCTCCGGCCCCGGGCAGGGTCATCAGGCTTGCGTAAGCGACCTCGGGCCGACGCAACAGGTCGAACAGGGTGTATTCCCGCTCGATGGCCTTGCCCAGCACCCGTACCGCCTCGGCCTCGGGCAGGGTCTGGGGTCGCACCCAGGTGCGCTTGAGGCGCTCGGCTTCGGCGGCGATGGCGTCCCGCTTGCGGCAGAAGGCATCCCAGCGGGCATCGTCCACCAGGCCCAATTCGCGGCCTTTTTCGGTGAGGCGCAGGTCGGCATTGTCTTCCCGCAGCTGCAGGCGGTACTCGGCCCGGCTGGTGAACATGCGGTAGGGTTCGGAGACGCCCCGGGTGATCAGGTCATCCACCAGGACACCCAGGTAGGCCTCGTCCCGGCGCGGGCACCAGGCCTCCTTCTCCTGCACCTGCAGGGCGGCGTTGACCCCGGCCAGCAGCCCCTGGGCCGCCGCTTCCTCATAACCGGTGGTGCCGTTGATCTGGCCGGCGAAGAAGAGGCCCCGGATGGCCTTGCTCTCCAGGGAGGACTTCAGCCCCCGGGGATCGTAGTAGTCGTACTCGATGGCGTAGCCGGGACGCAGGATGTGGCAGTTCTCCATGCCGCGGATGGAACGCACGATCTCGAGCTGCACGTCGAAGGGCAGGCTGGTGGAGATGCCGTTGGGGTAGATCTCGTGGGTGTCCAGGCCCTCCGGCTCGAGGAAGACGTGGTGGCTGTCCTTATCGGCGAAGCGGTGGATCTTGTCCTCGATGGAGGGGCAGTAGCGCGGTCCCACGCCCTCGATCACCCCGGTGTACATCGGCGAACGGTCCAGGTTGGCGCGGATGATGTCGTGGGTGCGGGAATTCGTGCTGGTGATCCAGCAGGGCAACTGGCGCGGATGCTGGTCAGCCCGGCCGAGGAAGGAGAACACGGGCAGGGGATCGTCCGAGTACTGCGCTTCCATCACCGAAAAATCGATGGTCTTGCCGTCCAGCCGGGGCGGCGTGCCGGTCTTGAGGCGCCCCTGGGGCAGCTTCAGTTCCTTCAGCCGCGCCGCCAGGGAAATGCTGGGAGGGTCGCCCATGCGACCGCCGGTGTAATTCGAGAGCCCCACGTGGATGAGACCGTTCAGGAAGGTGCCGGCGGTGAGCACCACGGCCGACGCCTCGAAGCGGATGCCCAGTTGAGTCACGGCCCCGACCACCCGGTCGCCCTTGACGATCAGGTCATCGCAGGCCTGGGCGAACAGGGTCAGGTTGGGCTGGTTCTCCAGGCGCTTGCGGATGGCCTGGCGGTACAGCACCCGGTCCGCCTGGGCCCGGGTGGCGCGCACCGCCGGCCCCTTGGAGGCATTGAGGATGCGGAACTGGATGCCGGCCTCGTCGGTGGCCGCCGCCATGGCGCCGCCCAGGGCATCCACCTCCTTCACCAGATGCCCCTTGCCGATGCCACCGATGGAAGGGTTGCAGCTCATGGCCCCGAGGGTTTCGAGGTTATGGGTCAGCAGCAGGGTGCGGGCGCCTGCCCGGGCCGCCGCCAGCGCAGCCTCGGTCCCGGCGTGGCCGCCGCCGACAACGATGACATCGAATCGGGTGGGGAAAATCATGAGCAGGAAACGTACCCGGTACAGGGCTGGGGCGAAGGCCGAGGGACGGCGATTTTACGTCAGAGTGCTGAAAAAACACAGTTTTTGCGGCCCTGCGCGCCGCCTGCAGGGTGCCGGCCCCGCAATCCCCTTGCTGGCAGCAGGGAACTGGCGTAGCTTCGCACCCCATCCGCTTCACCTGCCGCCTCCATGGATTCCTCCGCCAACACCGCCGACCTGCTCATGGCCATGCAGGCTGATCTGCAGAAGCAAAGGGTCCTGATCATCGACCGCCACCCCCCTGCCCGGGAATCCCTGCGCCTCATGCTCGCCAACCTGGGCATCACCCAGGTCCATGGCGCCGGCTCCTCCGCCGAGGTCCTGCGCCAGGTCAGGAACCACCGCTTCGACATCGTGCTCTCGGACTACCTCCTCGAAGACGGCCGGGACGGCCAGCAACTGCTGGAGGAACTGCGCCACAACCACCTGCTGCCCCTCTCCTCGGTGTACATGATCGTCACCAGCGAGCGCAGCTACCACAACGTGGTCTCCCTGGCCGAACTGACCCCGGACGATTACCTGATCAAGCCCTTCACCGCCGACCTGCTGCAGACCCGGCTGGCCAAGGCCCTCTACAAGAAGCACATCCTCAAGCCCATCTACACCCACATGGCCCGGGGCGCCTTGGAGCCAGCCATCCAGGCCTGCGACCAGGTGGTGCTCGAATATCCGGTCTTCCAGCTGGACGCCCAGCGCTTCAAGGGAGAGCTGCTCCAGGCCCTGGGACGCCTGGACGAGGCCGAGGGACTTTATCAGGGACTGCTCAGCCTCAAGGCCATTCCCTGGGCCAAGATGGGCCTGGCCATGGTGGCCCGCAGCCAGGGCCGGCTCGAAGAAGCGGAACGGCTGGCCCAGGAATTGATCGAGGAAAATCCCGACTTCCTCTCCGCCTACGATTTCCTTTCCCTGGTACGGGAATCCCAGGGCCATCTGGTGGAAGCCCAGCAGGCCCTGCAGGAGGCCGCCCTGCGGGCGCCCCACAACACCCTGCGCCAGCGCCTGGTGGGCGATCTCGCCCTGCAGAACAACGAACTGGACGTGGCCGAACGGGCCTTCAGCAAGGTGCTGGAACGGCACCGGGGCTCCAGCCTGCGTTCCGTGGATGACTACACCAGTCTCTCCAAGGTGCAGCTGGAAAAGGGCAACATCAACGCCGCCCGGGAAGTGATCCGCAACCTGCGCCGGGACTGGCGCGGCGAGAAGCAGGGAGAACTGGCCGCCCTGGTCATGGAAAGCCTGGCCTTCCAGAAGGAAGGAGACAAGGAGCGGGCCGGCCAGGCCGTGGAACAGGCCCTCAAGCTGCACCAGGAACTGGCGGCGGAACAGGACACCCTTCTCCCCGGCTCCAAGCGCCTGGCCGTAGACCTGGCCCATGCCTGCATGGAAACCGGCAAGGATGAAGAGGCCCATCAGCTACTGCGCCAGGTGGCCACCGAACATCACGATGATTTCCGGGTCATTTCCCACATCGAAGGGGTGTTCGAGAAGACTGGCCAGTCCGAGGTGGGCCGGGCCATGCTGGAGGAAGTGGGGGCCGAGATCATCCACCTCAACAACCAGGGCGTCCTGGCGGCCCGGGACGGTGACATCAAGGCATCGGTGGACATGCTGATGAGCGCCGCTGACCGGGTGCCCAACGTGCAGTTCCTGGTCAATGCCGCCCGCGCCATCTCCACCCTGATGGATCAGCAGGGCTGGAACGTGGATCTGGCCGCCCGGGCCACGGACTACCTGAAACGGGCCCAGGCCAAGGCCCCCCGCAATCCCAGGGTGCTTGCCGCCCGCGACATCTACAACCAGGTGGCGCGCAAGTACGGCATCTCCGCCCAGGATGCCGAGAACGTTTGAACCGACCGCTGAATCACGTCGCAAGAACAGCCCGTTGCAAGGCGCACGGAGCGCAGCGACAAGGGCATATCAACGAGGCAGGCGAGCACCACGCAGCGCCGCAGATCGCCCATGGCACTCCTTTTCAACGGCCTGCTACACATCCTTTTTTGCGGCTTGCATGAAGGACATGGGCTGGGATAGGATGTCCCGCTTCGGGTGCCTGGGGCCAGTTCATGGCCTGCAGGTGAAACGGGAAGTCCGGTGCCCCTGGATGCCATATCCAGCCATTCCGGCGCAGCCCCCGCTGCTGTAAGTCTGACGACCCCGCCATCACGCCACTGTGCTTTGCACGGGAAGGCCGGCGGGAAAGGTTGAGGACGAGCCAGAAGACCGGCCCGAAAGCGACTGACGCCACTCCCCGGGGTGAGGGACGGCTTGTGACGGCCTGCGGCCTACCTACCTGCATTCCGCCCCCGTCCTGAGCAACTTTCCTCTTCCCCGCCTGGTGTCTTCCAACTGTTCGTCGAGGGGACGTCAATGCACATCATGGAAGGTTTTCTGCCCGTGCCCCATGCCGCCGGGTGGACCCTGGCCTCTGCGCCATTTCTGGCCTGGGGCCTCATTTCTCTGCGCCGCCGGCTGCGGGAACAACCGGAGCAGCGCATGCTGCTCGGGGTGGCCGCCGCCTTTGCCTTCATCCTGTCCGCCCTGAAGCTGCCTTCGGTGACCGGGAGCAGCTCCCACCCCACCGGACTAGGACTGGGGGCGATCCTGTTCGGCCCCCTGGCCATGCTGCCCGTGAGCTTCGTGATCCTGCTGTTCCAGGCCCTGTTGCTCGCCCACGGAGGACTGACCACCCTGGGCGCCAACCTGTTTTCCCTGGGCATCGTCGGGCCTTTCGTGGCCGCCGGGGTGTTCCGGGCCCTGCGGGGGCTGGGGGCTTCCCTGACGCTGGGCGTGTTCCTGGCCGCCGCCCTGGGGGACCTGGCCACCTACCTCACCACTTCCGTGCAGCTGGCCTGGGCCTTCCCCGATCCGGTGGGGGGCTTTGCCGCCTCCTTCGCCAAGTTCGCCGGCATCTTCGCCCTGACCCAGGTGCCCCTGGCCATCGTCGAAGGGTTGCTCACCGTGGCCATCTTCAACGGTCTGGCCCGCTTCAACGGCGAGGAATTGCGCCGCCTGAAGCTGCTGCCCGGCCAGGAGGCCCGGGCATGAAGCGCACATTCTGGATTTTCCCGGTGATCTTCCTGTGCGTGGCCCTGACCCTGTGGCTGGTGCCGCCCCCCCCGGAAGGGGAGGAGGCCTTCTCCGGCGCCGATGGCAAGGCCGAATCCGCCATCACCGACATTGCGCCGGATTACACCCCCTGGTTCTCGCCCCTGCTGGAGCCGGCCGGGGGCGAGGTGGAATCCCTGCTGTTCGCCCTCCAGGCCGCCCTGGGGGCCGGGGTCATCGGTTACTGGCTGGGGGTTTCCGTGACCCGGGAAAAACAGCGCCGGGAGCGGCAGTCCGCCTCCAGGGAGGGGCCGGGCGGCGATGCTGATTGATCGCTGCGCCCACGCCAGCCCCTGGCGCCGGATCAGTCCGGCCGCCAAGGGGCTGTTCGCCCTGGCAGCCCTGCTCGGCGCCTATCTGGCGCCGAGCCCCGGGCTGGCCCTGGGACTGGCCTCAGGGCTGGCGCTCCTGACCCTGGCCGGGGCCCGGGTGCCTCTGCCCGATTACCTGCGTGCAGCGGCACCGGCCCTGGGATTCCTGGCCCTGGGCTGCGCCTCCCTGCTGTTTTCCCTGGGCGGGCCAGAGGGCTTCTCGCCCCGCTTGCTACCCGAGGCCCTGGACCCGGCGGTCCGGCTCGGGGCCCGTTCCCTGGCCGCCCTGGCGGCCCTGCTGTTCCTGGTGCTGAGCACTCCCCTGCCGCATCTGATCGCCCTGCTGCGGCAGCTGCGTTGCCCGGAAGTGCTGCTCGACCTGATGGCGCTCTGCTACCGGATGCTGTTTGTCTTTGCCTGCGTGTTCCGGGATGGGCGCACCGCCCAGGCGGCCCGGCTCGGCCACGCGGGGGCCTGGCGCAGCCTGCGTTCCCTGGGCCTGCTGGCGGCGGGGCTGCTGCCCCAGGTCTGGCTGCGGGCCTTGGAACTGCACCAGGCGGCCCAGCTGCGCCTGGGGGATGGCCCTCTGCGGTTTCTCGCCCCGAACTTTCCCCGGGCCCGGCAGGAGCTGGCCTGGGCGGCCGCCACCAGCCTGGGCTTGCTGCTGGGGCTGGGAGCACTGGCGTGAGCGGCGAGGCCTTGCTGGGTTTCGCCGCTGTCTGCCAGCGTTACGAGGATGGCAGCCGGGGGCTGGAGGGGTGCAGCCTGAGCATCCGCCCGGGCAGCCGCAATGCCCTGCTGGGGCGCAACGGGGCCGGCAAGACCACTCTGCTGCTGCATGGGGTCGGCCTGTTGCGTCCAACCCGGGGGCAGGTGGAGTTCCAGGGGCGCCCCCTGGATTACAGCCGGGCCGGCCTGCGCCAGCTGCGCCAGCGGGTGGGCCTGGTGTTCCAGAACCCGGAGCGGCAGCTCCTGTCCGCCAGCGTCTACGAGGATGTCTCCTTCGGCCCCCTCAACCTGGGCCTGCCCGAAGCCCGGGTGCGGCAGCGGGTGGAGGCGGCCCTGGCGGCGGTGGGCCTCACCGACTGCCGGGAGCGGGCCGTGCATCAGCTCAGCTTCGGCCAGAAGAAGCGGGTCTGCATCGCCGGGGTGCTGGCCATGGAGCCCGAGCTGCTGCTTCTGGATGAACCCCTGGCGGGCCTGGATGGCCCCATGCAGCGGGAGTTCGAGGCCCTCCTGGAGCAACTGGCCGGACAGGGCATCACCATTCTGCTCAGCACCCACGACGTGGATTTTGCCTACCGCTGGGCCGACGAGCTGCATCTGCTGTCTGAAGGCCGCTGCCTGGCCTCCTTCCCGGCCCGGGAGCTGCCCCGGCAACAAGCTCTCCTGGCCGCAGCCGGGCAGGCCCTGCCTGCCGTGCTGGGCCTGCACCGGCGCCTGGCGGACCTGGGCCTCCTGCCCGCCGAACCGCCCCGCAGCCTGGACGCCCTGCTGGCGGCCCTGGATGGGGCGGCCCCCGATCTGAAAAGGAATCCTGCATGACCGGAAAAATCTGGTTCGTGGGCGCCGGTCCCGGCGACCCGGAACTCATCACCGTGAAAGGCCGCCGCCTGCTGGAAGCGGCCGGCGCCATCCTGTTCGCCGGTTCCCTGGTGGACCAGGCCGCCACGCTTTACGCCCCGGCAGGCTGCGAGATCCGCGACTCCAAGGACATGACCCTGGAGGAAATCACCGCCTGGCTGCTGGACGCTGCCGCCCGCCACGCCACCGTGGTGCGCCTGCAGACCGGCGACCCGGGCCTCTACGGCGCCCTGATCGAGATGACCCGCCCGCTCACCGCCGCCGGCGTCGAGTGGGCGGTGGTGCCCGGGGTTTCCTCGGCGCTCGCCTCGGCAGCCGCCGCCGGCGAGACCCTGACCCTGCCGGAGGTGACGCAAACGGTGATCCTCACCCGGGTGGCCGGCCGCACCCCCATGCCGCCCGGCGAGGAGCTGGAAGCGCTCGCGGCGCACCGCACGACACTTTGCATCTTCCTTTCCATCACCCTGCTGCATGAGGTGCAGCGCGCCCTGCGGGCCGCCGGTTGGGCCGAGGATGCCCCCATCCTGGTGGTGCAGAAGGCCTCCTGGCCCGGGGAGGAGAAGATCGTGCGCGGCACCATCGCGGACATCAAACAGAAGTGCCAGGCGGCGAAGATTGCCACCCAGGCCATGATCATCGCCAGCCCCGCCCTGGGGGCCGCCGACTGGCCGGAGCTGGCCCGCTCCAAACTCTACGACCCATCCTTTTCGCACCGCTTCCGGCGGGCATCGGAGTAAAACCATGGACCCCAACACCACCTTGCTGCTCGTCGGTCACGGTTCCCGCAACCGGGAAGGCAACCAGGAGATCCTCCGCTTCGCTGCCCAGTGGCGGGAGCGCCATCCCGAGTGGCGCATCGAGGTGTGCTTCATCGAACATGCGGAAGTGCTCCTGGACGAGGGCCTGGACCGGGCGGCCCGGGGCGCCTCCCGGGTGCTGACCATTCCCCTCATCCTGAATGCCGCCGGGCACGTGAAGATGGAGCTGCCTGCAGCCCTCGGCCGCGCCCGGGAACGCCACCCCAAAGTGCAGTTCCACGTGACCCGGCACTTGGGCATGGGGCGGGAGATCTTCGCCGTGCTACAGAGCCAGCTCGACCGCTTGATGAAGTCGCTGGCCGTGCCGGCACCGGAAAACACCGGGGTGATCCTGCTCGGTCGGGGTTCCTCGGACGCCGGCGCCAACGGGGAGTTGGCCCGCATGGCCCGCTGGATCTTCGAGGCCCATGAGCACGAGTTGGTGGACATCGCCTTCACCGGCATCACCTGGCCACGCCTGGAGACCGTGGTACAACGCCAGGTGAAGCTGGGCATGATGCAGATCTGCATCATCCCCGTGTATCTGTTTACCGGGGTGCTCATGGATCGCATCAAGGCCCAGGTGGAGCGGCTGCAACGCCAGTATCCCCAGGTGGCCTTCGCCCAGGCCGGGCATTTCGGCTTCGATCCCCTGATCTTCGACCTCCTGGACGCCCGGGTGGCAGGGCAGGAGCCGGGGGAGGGCAGCCTGCTCGAGTGCGACGGCTGCAAGTACCGCCTGGCCGCCGAGGACGAGCACCGGCACGACCACAGCCACACCGCCACCCACGGGCATGAGCATGGCCACAGCGGCTGCGGCCACCAACATGGGGGCAAACATGATCACGATCATGGTCACGGCCATTTCCATGGGCACAATCACTCCCACGATCATCACTCCCACGGGTAAGTCATGAACCACAACGCCAACGTCGTCACCGAACAGCTCACCGCCGCCGGCCGCGCCATCGAGCACGACTCCTTCGCCATCATCGATGCCGAAGCCGGCCCCCACGCCTACAGCACCGACCAGTGGCCGGTCGTGCGGCGCATGATCCACGCCAATGCCGACTTCGAATTCAACGGCCTCACTGACTTTCACCCGCAGGCGGTGGAAGCGGGCCTGGCCGCCATCCTCAAGGGCGGCACCCCCATCGTGGCGGACGTGGAAATGATCTGTGTCGGCCTCTCCGCCAGCCGCTTGAAGCATTTCGGCATCACCCCCCACCACTTCATTTCCGACGCCGACGTCATCGCCCGGGCCCAGGCCGAGGACACCACCCGGGCCGTGCAGGCCATGCGCAAGGCCCATCGCCAGGGCCTGCTGGACGGGGCCATCGTCGGCATCGGCAACGCCCCCACGGCCCTCATCGAAGTGGTGCGCCTGATCAAGGAAGCAGGCGCCCGCCCGGCCCTGGTCATCGGCATGCCCGTAGGCTTCGTCTCCGCCGCCGAATCCAAGGACCTGATGGCCGAGGTGCAGGACGTGCCCTGGATCGTCATCCGCGGCCGCAAGGGCGGCTCCACCCTGGTGGTGGCGGCCATCCACGCGCTCCTTGGCATTGCCGAAGCCCGCCAGCGCAATGCTGCCTGAAGCCGCCAACAGCGCTCCCGTAAACAGCGCAGCGCCGCCACCGGCCGGGAAGATCCGCAAGGGCACGGCCAAGCGGGAACGGGGCAGCCGCACCGGTTTCACCACCGGCGCCAACTCGGCGGCAGCGGCCACGGCCGCCACCCTGGGCCTGGTCGAGGGTCAGGTGCCGGCCCGGATTTTCTGCCGCCTGCCCAACGGCCAGGAAGTGCCCTTCCAGATCACCGACGGCCGTGTCGAGGGCGAAGGCATGGCCCTGCGGGCCCACGCCGTCAGCATCAAGGATGCGGGCGATGATCCGGACGCCACCCACGGTGCCCACATGACCGCCGACGTGGTGCGCATTCCCGGTGGCGGCGGCCGGGTCATCCTCAAGGGCGGCCCGGGCGTCGGCATCGTCACCAAGGAAGGGCTGGGCCTGGAAGTGGGGGGGCCGGCCATCAACCCGGTGCCCCGGCGTAACATCTGCGACAACGTGGCCCGGGCCGGCGCTGCCATCCTGGCCGTCGGCGACAGCCTGGAAGTAACCATCTCCGTGCCCGGCGGCGAGGAGATGGCGAAAAAGACGCTGAACGCCCGCCTCGGCATCCTGGGTGGCATTTCCATCCTCGGGACCACCGGCATCGTGCGCCCCTATTCCACCGCCGCCTTCCGCGCCAGCGTGATCCAGGCGGTGGGTGTAGCGGCGCGCCAGGGCCAGACCAGCGTGGTATTCACCACCGGCGGCCGCACCGAAAAATTCGCCATGAAACAGTTGCCAGAGCTGGAGGAAGCCTGCTTCGTGCAGATGGGGGACTTCGTCAAGGCCGCCTTCCAGAGCGCCATCAAGCACAAGATGCGGCATATCTACATCGGTGCCATGGTAGGCAAGCTGACCAAGATGGGCCAAGGCCTGGCCGTGACCCACGCCTGGAAGCAGGAAATCGACCGGGACCTGCTGGCCGCCTGCGCCACCGAGGTGGGTGCCCCCGCCGACTTGGTGGAGGAAATCCGCCAGGCCGAGACGGCCCGCTTCGCCGCCGAGCGCCTGGCCCTTCTCAACCTCACCGTGCCCTTCCACCGGGCCCTGGCCATTCACGCCATGCAGAGTCTGCGGGCCTGCCACCCGGGCCCTTACCAACTGACCGTGCTGGTCTGCGATTTCGAAGGCCAGTTCATCTGTCGCGTCGAAGAGGGCGAAAGTGTCTAAACAACCCTACTGCACCATCCTCGGCATCCTGGACGATGGCTGGGGCGGCCTGCCCGATGCCGGCCGCCAGTGCCTGCAATCCGCCGGCCTCATCGTCGGGGCCGGCCGTACCCTGGCCCTGGTGCAGCCCCATCTGGCCTCCGGTGTGAGCCTGAAGGACATGGACGGCAAGCTGGGGGAGGTGCCCGGCTGGATTGAAGCCGCCGCGGCTGACGGTCTGCATACCGTGGTTCTCGCCACCGGCGATCCCCTCTGCCACGGCGTGGCCAGCTATCTGGCGGGCAAGCTGGGCACCGCAGCAATCACCGTGCTGCCCGCTCCTTCCACCCTGCAACTGGCCTTTGCCCGCTTCCGGCGCCCCTGGCAGGACTACCGCATTTCCACCTGCCACACCGCCGATGCGGGCGAATGGCAGTTCGGCACCCCCCCGGACAACGGCCTCTACAAGCTGATCCGGGCCATCGCCGAGTATCCGAAAGTGGCTGCCTTCACCAGCCCGGACAACAACCCGGCCCGCCTGGCCCGGGCGCTGCTGGCCGCAGGCTACGGTGAAGAGGTGCGCCTGTCGGTGGCCGCCAAGCTGGCCCTGCCGGACGAGCAACTGTTCCCCGACCTCTCCCTGGAACAGGCTGCGGCCATGCGCTTTCCCGACCCCAATGTGGTGTTGGTGGAACGCCGCTTGTCCGACCCGCGCCCCATCTTCGGCTTCGACGACCTGGACTTTGTGCAACGCCAACCAGAAAAAGGGCTCATCACCAAGCTGGAAGCCCGGGCTTTATCCCTGGCGAAGCTGGGCCTCAAGCCCGACAGCGTGGTCTGGGACATCGGCGCCGGTTCCGGCTCCGTCGGCCTGGAGGCCAGCCGCCTGTGCCGCCATGGCCACGTCTATGCCATCGAAAAAAACGAGGGCGACGCTGCCAACGCCCGGGAAAACGCCCGGCGTTTCCAGGCCACCAACTACACCCTGCGTCATGGCAAGGCCCCGGAAGGGCTGGAAACCTGGCCCGACCCGGACGCGGTCTTCGTCGGCGGCTCCGGCGGCGAACTGGCAGCCTTGATCGAGCTGATCCTCACCCGCTTGAAACCCAATGGCCGCCTGGTGATGAACTTCGTCACCCTGGAAAACCTGGCCACGGCCACTACAGCCCTCACCACCGCCGAGGAGAAATTCGGCATCGCCTGGGACCTTACCCAGCTCCAGGCCAGCCGCAGCCAGCCCATCCTGGACATGCACCGCATGGCCGCCCAGAACCCCATCTGGATAGTCTCCGCAAAGAAAAGCTAAACCATGACCGACAAGAAATACGGCCGCCTGATCGGCGCCTCCCTGGGTCCCGGCGACCCCGAACTGATCACCCGTCGCGCCTGGGCCGTGCTCAACGGCAACGCCCGCTGGCTCTATCCGGTAAAAAAGGCGGAGGAAAGCTCCTACGCCCTTTCCATCGTCACCCGGGGCGGCCTCAACGTGCCTGCCGACGCCGAGGCACTGGTGTTCCCCATGACCCGGAACGCCGAGATTCTCACCAAGGCCTGGGCCCGGGCCGCCGCCCGCACCGTGGAACTCTTGGCCGAGGGCCGGGACCTGGTGTTCCTGGTGGAAGGCGATGCCTCCACCTTCGCCACCTTCGGCCACCTGGCCCGGGTGGTGCGGGAACTGGTGCCGGAAGTCGAGGTGGAAACCATCCCCGGCGTCACTTCCTTTGCCGCCGCGGCCGCCACCACCGGCACCCCCCTGGCCGAGGAAGACGAAACCCTGGCGGTGATCCCCGCCGCCTACGGCGTGGAGGTCATCGACCACCTGCTGGACGAGTTCGACACCCTGGTGCTGCTCAAGGTGAAGCCCCTGGTGGATGAAGTGCTGGAACTCCTGGAACGGCGCGAGCTGCTTTCCACCAGCTGCTTCATCGAGAAGGTGGGCGCCCCGGACGAGCGCATCGTGCGCGACGTGGCTTCCTTGAAGGGCGAGCAGGTGAATTACCTCTCCCTCATGCTGGTGCAGAACCCCAAGCGGCAGCGCGGCGAACTGCGCCGGGGCTGCCGCAAGCGCAAGGCGGCCAGCGAAGCAGTCACGGCCTGAGCCTGCTGCCCCAAAGTTTTGCCACCGCAAAAACATAAAATGACCCAACACCTCCCTTTCCCCAACGAGAGAATCGCCGTCGTCTCCATCACCCGCCACGGCATTGCCCTGGCAGGGAAGGTGGTGGCGGCCCTGCCGGGCGCCCGCCTGTTCGCCCCGGAGAAATTCCGGGCCGAAGCGGAGGCCGCTGCACCGGGTCAGGCTGCTTGCTACAGCGGCAAGACCGGCGACCAGATTCCCGCCCTTTTCGCCAACTTCGACGGCATCGTCGCCATCGTCTCCCTGGGCGCCCTGGTGCGCCTCATCGCCCCCCACCTCAAGGACAAGGAACAGGACCCGGGCGTGGTGGTGGTGGACGAGGCCGGGCGCTTTGCCATTCCCATGCTCTCCGGCCACCTGGGCGGCGCCAATGCCCTGGCCGGCATCCTGGCGGCCAGCCTGGGCGCCATCCCGGTGCTCACCACCGCCTCCGACTCCCGCCAGACCCTGGCGGTGGATCTCTTGGGCCGGGAACTGGGCTGGACCTTCGAGGCCAGCCACGACGAAGTGGTCAAAGCCAGCGCCGCCGTGGTGAACGACGAGCCGGTGGCCCTGGTGCAGGAAGCCGGCAGCCCCGACTGGTGGCCGCGCCACGCCAACGGCCGCAGCGGCCCGGTGCCCGCCAACATCAAGCAGTTCAGCCGCCTGGAAGAGGTGGACCTGGACGCCGTCGCCGCCGTGCTGTGGATCAGCCACCGCCCCCTGCCGCCAGAACTGGCACCCCGCCTGGCAGGCCGGCTGGTCATCTACCGGCCGCCGGAGCACCAAGCTTGAGCCCCAAGCACGACCTGGCCACTGGCACCCGGTTTTATTCCCCGTCGCAAGGGGGGCTCCCTGTTTGTCGGTGGGGTTCCGCCGTTGCGCGGCGGCTTACTTTCTTTGCTTCGCCAAAGAAAGTAAGCAAAGAAAGGCGACCCCGGCCCTCGCGCCGGGCTTTCAGCCCGGTTCCCTGCGCTGCTCACCGCCCCGGGCGGCTCCCTGAACTCGCCTGCGGCTCGGACAACGGGAGCCGACTGCTCCCGGGGCGGCTGCGCTGCTCGGCGCTCGCGAAGGGGGAAAGGCGTGGGGGCCCTGCCATGTCAGGGGCTTTTCCCTCTCATCCCGGAGCCCGCCCATGAAGATTGCCCTGGGACTTGGTTGCGACCGGGGCACTCCCGCTGCCACCCTGGAGCAGGCCGTGGCGGAGGCCCTGGCTGCCTGCGGCGCCTGCTGGGCCCAGGTGGTTGCCGCCGCGTCCATCGACCTGAAGGCGGACGAGGCCGGGCTGCTGGAGCTGGCCGCCCGCCAGGGCTGGGCCTTGCGCTTCTACCCGGCGGCGGAGCTGGCCCAGGTGCCGGTTCCCCATCCTTCCGAGACGGTGCGCAAGTACACCGGCACCCCTTCCGTCTCGGAAGCCGCTGCCCTGTTGGCCGCCGGCACCGACATGAGCCGGCTGCTGATCGAAAAACACAAGCTGCGGGGCCCGGATGGGCGTAACGCCACCGTCTCCATCGCCCTGCTGCCTTGAACCCGGCCCTTGCATTCACCCTAAAAACCTCACCACAGAGACACAAAGACACAGAGAGCTTCAAAAAAACAGTGGCTTGCATTTTCTTCCACGCACACCCAGAAAGTGACCAGGCCCTCCAGGACAAGTCTTTGTTTTTCCTCGGCGTCTCTGTGCCTCTGTGGTTTAACTGAGGTTT
>DDKS01000067.1:87036-90848 GCA_002340095.1 Betaproteobacteria bacterium UBA2592 | reverse complement strand
ACGAAAAACAGAGGGAAGCTCAGATGTGTCGCTGAAGCGCAAGGTGCGCAACTTCGTCGGGCTGGTCAAGGGCGAGACACCACCCTTCGACATCTACGTCAAGGAAAAGGCTGTCCTCAACCAGACCCACGAAAAGGCGTATGTCGAAATCGGGGCGGAAGAAGAGCTGAAGGGCGACAAGAAGCGCAAGGGCAGCGGCGACACGGTTGACAAGGCACGCCAGTGGATGTGCAAGAACTTCTTCGACGTGCGAACTTTTGGTGCAGTGATGTCGACCGGCGTCAACTGCGGCCAGGTGCGTGGCCCGGTGCAACTGACCTTCGCCCGCTCTGTCGATCCGATCATCGCGCAGGAGCATTCGATCACCCGCATGGCCGTGGCGACCGAAGCCGAAGCCGAGAAGCAGCAGGGCGACAACCGCACCATGGGCCGCAAGCACACCGTGCCCTACGGCGTTTATGTGGCGCACGGCTTCGTCTCTTCCTTCCTCGCCAAGCAGACGGGCTTCGGCGAGGAAGATCTGGAACTGCTCTGGCAGGCGCTGGAGCACATGTTCGAGCACGACCGTTCTGCCGCGCGCGGCGAGATGGCGACGCGCGGGCTGTACGTCTTCAAGCACGATTCGGAGCTCGGCAACGCACACGCGCACGCGCTGTTTGACCGCATCAAGGTGGCGCGCAAGGCAGATGTGGAGGTGGCGCGTAGCTTTGCCGACTACGAGGTGAGTATCGACGAAGCGAACTTGCCAAGCGGTGTGGCGCTGATCAAGCGGGTGTAGGTAGTTCCTACCGTCGCCTCGCCCAATACTCCGGCTGTCTGCTGTGGTGGGCGATGGCGACGATTTCCAGCGTTTCGCCTGCCAGGCGATAAACCACGGTGTAGGGGTAGCGCTGGAGAACCAGACGGCGGGTCAGGCTGCTGCCGGGTTCGCCGATTTCCGGGTGGCGTTTCAGGAGTGCCAGCGCTTGTTCAAAGTCGTCGAGAAAACCGGTCGCGACGAGGGGGCTTGCTTCCTGCCGATACCAGTCAAAAGCCCGCAGGATTTCCCTGCGGGCCGCTGGGTGGAAGCGGATGGCAATCACGTCAGCCGGGCGCGCAGTTCGGCAATGACTTGTTCGGCAGGTACGGTTTCAACCTCGCCGGCTTCGAGTTGGGCGACGCGGCGAGCGATTTCCTCGTTCCAGGCGGCGGCAATCGCCTCCGGTGTGTCGACGCTGACCCAGAGCTTTTCCGCCAGGTCGACGCGCTCTTCCGGGGTGAGTTGCATGGCTGCCTGGGCCACCTGCTGGTAAGTGAGCGACATCGTGAAACCCTCCTTCGCGGTAGACCTCGGATTATAGAGAAGTTCTTTCACGATTGCTTGGCCGATGAAGAGCGAACCCATTGATCCCATTACACTTTCCGCGCTCCAGCATTGGTGCTACTGCCCGCGCCAGTGCGCCTTGATTCACATCGAGCAGGTGTTCGAGGACAACCTGTTCACCCAGCGCGGCCAAGCCTTGCACAAGCGGGTGGATGATCCCGGTTTCGAAGTGCGCGACGGCCTGCGCATCGAACGTGCGTTGCCCTTGTTCAGCGACCGGCTGGGGCTGGTCGGCAAGGCCGATGTGGTAGAGCTCCTGCCCGACGGCACGCCTTACCCGGTGGAGTACAAACACGGGGCTCGCCACAAGCGGGCAGACATCGCGGCTTGCGACGACGTGCAACTGGCGGCGCAGGCCCTGTGTCTGGAAGAAATGTTCGGCAAGCCGGTGCCGGAAGGCGCCTTGTATTACGCCAGCTCGCGCCGGCGGCGAAATGTTGCGGTCGACGCCGATTTAAGGGCAAAAACCATGATCGCTATCGCCGGGGTGCGCGATCTGCTGGCTAGCGGCATTACACCGCCACCGCTGGCTGACGATCATTGCCGTGCCTGCTCGCTAAGCGACCTGTGCCAGCCCGACGCAGTGCACAACAACCCGGCCCGCACTACTGCGCTGGCCCATCTGTTCGAGCCGGAGGACTGACATGCAGTTGCTCAACACCTTGTATGTGACGACGCCGGAAAGCTACGTCCACCTCGACAACAACACCGTGCGACTGGACATCGAACACGAAACCCGGCTGCGGGTTCCACTGCATCACCTGGGTGCTGTGGTCTGCTTCGGGCATGTCTCGGTATCGCTGCCGTTGATGCATAGGTTGGCGGAAGACGGCGTAGCGCTGGTCCTGCTCGACGCCAACGGGCGCTTCAAGGCTAGGCTGGAAGGCGCGGTGTCGGGCAATGTACTGCTCCGCCAGGCGCAGCACCGGGCTGCCGATGATCCGGCTTTTGCCCTTCGACTGGCGCGTAACTGCATCGCCGGCAAGGTGCGCAATTGCCGTCAGGTGCTGCAGCGGGGCGCGCGGGAAAGCAAGGTGGAAGCGGATGCCGCCTTGCTGACACGCGGCACCGACGATCTTGCCGCCGCCCTGCGCGCGCTACCGACGGCGGGCGATCTTGATACCCTGCGCGGGATCGAGGGCGAAGCGGCGCGGCAGTATTTCGCGGCGCTCAATCATCTGGTCCGCCCGCCTGCCCGCAACACCTTCCGCATGGATGGCCGCAGCCGGCGGCCGCCGCGCGACCGGGTCAATGCTCTGCTGTCCTTTCTGTATTCGCTGCTGATGAACGATTGCCGCTCGGCTATCGAAGCTGCCGGGCTCGATCCGCAAGTCGGCTTTCTGCATGCCTTGCGGCCGGGACGGGCAGCGCTGGCACTCGACCTGATGGAGGAGTTTCGTTTCTTCGCCGACCGTCTGGCGTTGTCGCTGATCAATCGCGGCCAGCTCAGTGCCGACGACTTCGTCGAGCGCGAAGGCGGTGCTGTCCTACTTGAAGGTGATGCCCGCAAAACGGTGCTAGTGGCTTATCAGGAGCGGAAGCATGAGCTGACCTCGCACCCCCTATTGGCCGAAAGCCTGCCCTTCGGCCTGCTGCCGTACGTGCAAGCCCGCCTGCTGGCGCGCACTCTGCGCGGCGATACCGACGAATATCTACCTTATCTGGTGCGTTGATGTTGGTCATCGTTTGCTACGACGTCAACACCGAAACCCGAGCAGGCCGCCGCCGCCTGCGTCGTGTGGCCTGGCTGTGCGAAGGTATCGGTCAGCGAGTGCAGAAATCGGTCTTCGAATGCCGGATCGACAGGGCGCAGTTTGAAGCGCTTGAACGCGATCTGATCGCCGAAATCGATCCTAAGGAAGACAACTTGCGCTTCTACCGTATCGCTGAACTACGTGGCTATGAGGTAAGGGAACACGGCTGCTTCCGCGCCACCGACTTCGACGCGCCCCTGATCTTGTGATAACCCGCGAACCTAAAGTGTTTCACATTTCCCCGGTAGGTTCGCGCTGGCTGCAAGCTTTTGATTTATTGAAGTTTCTGTATTGGAAAGGATTTACGTAAGATGCAGACTGCTCAAAAAGTATGATGTTCGCGCAATTCAGCCGAATAGTCTTTTTATTTCAGCAAGTTGCTGGAGATGGCTTCGCCTCCCGGAAACGGGAGGCGCGGATTGAAACGGCGGGAAGGAGCGCGAGGGCGGCGTGCAGGGGCCTTCGCCTCCCGGAAACGGGAGGCGCGGATTGAAACGCCGACAAGGGCTTCGGCATCTTCACGCCCACGGCGGCTTCGCCTCCCGGAAACGGGAGGCGCGGATTGAAACTACAACGAGAATGGGCAGCTCGCGCGCACGGTGACTTCGCCTCCCGGAAACGGGAGGCGCGGATTGAAACATGGACTCCTGCCAACTCATGCGGAAGGAGACCAACTTCGCCTCCCGGAAACGGGA
>DDKS01000067.1:86753-86898 GCA_002340095.1 Betaproteobacteria bacterium UBA2592 | reverse complement strand
CGGGAGGCGCGGATTGAAACACGTCGACGGGGTCGGTCGGCTCGGGCGGGTTGCCTTCGCCTCCCGGAAACGGGAGGCGCGGATTGAAACCATGTCGGCCACGAACGACTCTTCCCAGTCGTTCGCTTCGCCTCCCGGAAACGGG
>DDKS01000067.1:0-86616 GCA_002340095.1 Betaproteobacteria bacterium UBA2592 | reverse complement strand
CGGGAGGCGCGGATTGAAACTCCTTGAGTGAGCGGGTGTTACTTGAGAATGAAGGGCTTCGCCTCCCGGAAACGGGAGGCGCGGATTGAAACATGGAAGGCACCTACCTGTTCGGCTGCCATGCCCGCTTCGCCTCCCGGAAACGGGAGGCGCGGATTGAAACAAATGAAGGGAGCCAACAATGGTTGACCAAGCCAAGGCTTCGCCTCCCGGAAACGGGAGGCGCGGATTGAAACCTTGTGCTTCGGGGCGAGCTTGCCCTCGCCGATGCTTCGCCTCCCGGAAACGGGAGGCGCGGATTGAAACGTTCTCCGGGGAGTAGAGGAACCAGTCGGCCGGCCTTCGCCTCCCGGAAACGGGAGGCGCGGATTGAAACATCGGTACGGCCAGAAGATCGAGCGCCGCTTCGCTCTTCGCCTCCCGGAAACGGGAGGCGCGGATTGAAACGGGATCAGCCACGCCCGCCGCCCGGTCTATGACCTGGGCCTTCGCCTCCCGGAAACGGGAGGCGCGGATTGAAACTCGATGACTTCGCACCAGGCACCCGCTTGCACCCCTTCGCCTCCCGGAAACGGGAGGCGCGGATTGAAACCTACACCTTGGAGCGGCTTTGCGATGAATTCCGAAGGCTTCGCCTCCCGGAAACGGGAGGCGCGGATTGAAACCGCAAAACTTGTCGCACGTAATTCGATCAATTCGCGCCTTCGCCTCCCGGAAACGGGAGGCGCGGATTGAAACCTCGGCCACGTCGGCGCCGTACTCGGCATCGTTGCTTCGCCTCCCGGAAACGGGAGGCGCGGATTGAAACACTTTGTCCATCACCCAGGCCACCTCGGCGATCACCATCTTCGCCTCCCGGAAACGGGAGGCGCGGATTGAAACCTGGCGGAAGCGCCAGGGCTGCTCAACGCGGGCCAGCTTCGCCTCCCGGAAACGGGAGGCGCGGATTGAAACATGACATCACCCCGCAAAAGGCTCCGGCCTGGGCCTTCGCCTCCCGGAAACGGGAGGCGCGGATTGAAACAAGAAGCCCGCCAAGGGGCAGCAGCGGTGGAAACCTTCGCCTCCCGGAAACGGGAGGCGCGGATTGAAACAGCCACGCCGGGAACGTGCGTGGCGACTGAAACGCCCTTCGCCTCCCGGAAACGGGAGGCGCGGATTGAAACCTGAGCACCTGGCTCACAGAAAACAAAGAAGTGACTTCGCCTCCCGGAAACGGGAGGCGCGGATTGAAACCCTGGCGATGGAGGCGGCGAAGGCGAATGACGAACCTTCGCCTCCCGGAAACGGGAGGCGCGGATTGAAACTATTTCACGGCCACCATGACCGCCGAATCGCGCTTCTTCGCCTCCCGGAAACGGGAGGCGCGGATTGAAACGGTTGGGATGGTTTTACAGGTTCTTTTTGGCCTGCTTCGCCTCCCGGAAACGGGAGGCGCGGATTGAAACCAGGACACTTACCGGCAGGATCTGGCCACCGGCACTTCGCCTCCCGGAAACGGGAGGCGCGGATTGAAACCGTCACCTCCGGCATCATGGGCGACGACTCCCTGCTTCGCCTCCCGGAAACGGGAGGCGCGGATTGAAACGGCTGGGAGCGTGGCGGACCAGCCCCAGCACCAGCTTCGCCTCCCGGAAACGGGAGGCGCGGATTGAAACATCCGGGCCGCGATCCAGGTGGCCGACGTGTGCTTCGCCTCCCGGAAACGGGAGGCGCGGATTGAAACGGCCAAGAGGCAGCCGAGGGAGCGCTGGTACTGGCTTCGCCTCCCGGAAACGGGAGGCGCGGATTGAAACCACGATTCTCGTCACACGTCGGCCACCTGGATCGCCTTCGCCTCCCGGAAACGGGAGGCGCGGATTGAAACACCGGCAAGGTCACCATCGAGGATCTGCTCACCTACTTCGCCTCCCGGAAACGGGAGGCGCGGATTGAAACCTGCGCCTCATCCCCCAGGCCCCGCTCCAGGTGGGCTTCGCCTCCCGGAAACGGGAGGCGCGGATTGAAACCTCGATGTGCTTCTCGCAATGCCCAGGGTCGATCCTTCGCCTCCCGGAAACGGGAGGCGCGGATTGAAACAGCTGCATCGCAAGAAAGGCACACCCTGGGCCGTCTTCGCCTCCCGGAAACGGGAGGCGCGGATTGAAACTGGGTCAGGTCCAGCCGGGTGAGGTGGGTTCCCCACTTCGCCTCCCGGAAACGGGAGGCGCGGATTGAAACATCTCTCTGCGGTTCTGGAAGAGGCGCGGCGGGAGTGCTTCGCCTCCCGGAAACGGGAGGCGCGGATTGAAACATCCCCCTCGTCGAACTTTCCGGAGGCTGTCAATGCTTCGCCTCCCGGAAACGGGAGGCGCGGATTGAAACTGGCTGGAATGGCGGTGGCGGGTGTATCCGTGGGCTTCGCCTCCCGGAAACGGGAGGCGCGGATTGAAACCCTGGGCCTGCAGAGCCTCAACGTCAATGGCGGGCCTTCGCCTCCCGGAAACGGGAGGCGCGGATTGAAACCTGCGCCTCATCCCCCAGGCCCCGCTCCAGGTTGGCTTCGCCTCCCGGAAACGGGAGGCGCGGATTGAAACCAGGGCGGCATCCACCCGCTCCAGGGGGCTGGCCTCCTTCGCCTCCCGGAAACGGGAGGCGCGGATTGAAACGAGATCCGGCAGCCGGTGGTGGCCCGCTACGTCAGCCTTCGCCTCCCGGAAACGGGAGGCGCGGATTGAAACAATATCCTCCGTGACCGTGACGGCCACGGGGATCCTTCGCCTCCCGGAAACGGGAGGCGCGGATTGAAACGCCATCGCAAGCGGCTGATGAGCTATGAGGAGTTCGCCTTCGCCTCCCGGAAACGGGAGGCGCGGATTGAAACATGCAGTGCATGGCGCGGCCCTCGAAGTCGAGGGTGCTTCGCCTCCCGGAAACGGGAGGCGCGGATTGAAACAACTCGTAGAACGCTTCTGAGAGCGGGCCTGGCGTCCTTCGCCTCCCGGAAACGGGAGGCGCGGATTGAAACAATCACCAGGTGGCGCATCTTGGCGGGCCCGATAATGCTTCGCCTCCCGGAAACGGGAGGCGCGGATTGAAACTGCCGCATGTGCGAGACGGCCCCGTTCGGTGCGCCCCTTCGCCTCCCGGAAACGGGAGGCGCGGATTGAAACCGCCTGCTGGTGGCCGACCGGGAAAAAGAGGCGGCCTTCGCCTCCCGGAAATGGGAGGCGCGGATTGAAACAACGGGCAAGCACCTGCCCCGGCGCACCATCCGTCTCCCCTTCGCCTCCCGGAAACGGGAGGCGCGGATTGAAACTTCCGGGAGGACGCCTACACCAAGGCCTGCCGGCCCTTCGCCTCCCGGAAACGGGAGGCGCGGATTGAAACAACGGCGCGGAGCGCATCTGGCGACTGGACGGCCGCTTCGCCTCCCGGAAACGGGAGGGGAAGGTCGTACTAGAACCTTAGGGCCCCGATCAGAGACTCCACTTCCTGGGTGGATTCTTCCAGGATACTGATCAGGGTGGCTTCGCCGATGATGGCATCGATGCGGCCCCGGGGGTCTTCGCGGGTCTGGCTGGGGGAGTGGCGCAGGGGGGATTCCACCGGGGCCAGGTCGTCGGCCAGGAGCAGGGTGTCGCCGAGGGTGGTGGGGGGCAGGGCCATGAAGCCCAGGAGCAGGGTGTCCACCGCCTCCATGACAGGTTCGGGCACTTTGAGGGCCTTGAGCACGGCCTGGCTGATTTCCTTTTCACCTTCTTCGACCCAGTCGGCGGGGTCGCCTTCGAGGATGCCCGGGTAGTCCTTGGCCCGGGAGATCAGGTAGAAGCCTCCCACTTCATGGACGACACCGGCGAACAGGGCGGTTTCCGGGTCCAGGTGGCTGACCCGGCGGGCGATGACGCTGGAGAGGGCGGCCACGTGGGCCGTGTGCTCCCACAGATCCGCTGCGTATTTGCGCAGGACGGGATCCGTGGGCGCTCCTGCCATCTGCCGGGTGACCAGGGCGGTGGCCAGGGTGCGCACGGTGCGGAAGCCCAGGCGGGAAACCGCGGTGCGCACATCGGTGATTTCCCGGCCGGAGCGGTTGTAGGTGACGGAATTGGCGATGGCCACCACTCGGGCAGCCAGCAGGGGTTCGGTCTGCACCAGTTTGGCGGCTTGGTCCAGAGGGCAGTCCGGATCGTCCAGTGCCTTCTGGATCTTTAGGGCCACCTCGGCGCTGGTGGGAAAGGCGAGTTTTCCCTTGGCGGCTTCGGCAGCTATTTGCTTGAAGGCTTCGCGGCGGTCCATGTGTCATCGTTCCCGGTTGATCCAGCGGGCATTGTAGGGGCTTCCGGCGGATTTGGGGGAGCCCTGGAATGGCGGTGCCAGTCCGAAAGGATGTCTCCGCGGGTTCGGGTGGGGTACTACAACTCAGTGGCCGACCTTCGTCGGCCTGGGGCGGGCCAGCATCAGCCCCGACAACGTGGCGGTGCGGGCCGCCGGCAACGGGTCGTTCCGGGGCGCCCTGCGGTACCCCGACGGCGCGGAGGTGCGGCAGGATCTGGAGGCCGTCATGGCCCGGCTGATGGAGACCGGAGTGATCCAGCTGGCCAGCCGCTGACAGGGCTCTCAAGTTGTCCGGGGTCGGGCCGATAGTTCACTCGTGGCTGAAACGCATCGAGAGGTGAACATCATGTCCCGGCATCTGCAACTGGTCTGGAACAATCCCGGCACGCCCCCCCATTTCCGCAGCGATGTGCGCATGCTGCGGCGTCTGGCGAGCACCCTGGTGGGTACCGTGCGGCAGGGGCATATCGAAAGCGCCCGCATGATGGCTTCGGTGTACCGCCTCTCGCCCCTGGCGGTCTCTGTGGTGGCAACGGAAATGTTCCGTTCCGGCATCAGCGAGGACGAGATCCTGCAGGTGGTGTGAAGAGTGCGCCACCGGCACTCCGGAAATGTAGAAGGCCCGGGAAACCGGGCCTTCTGCATGAGCGGGGCAGCGTTTCAGCGGGGATTGCCGGGTTCGGGCAGGACGATGTTGACTTCCAGCACTTCGTAATTGCCCTGTTTTTCCAGGGAAACCTTGATGTCGTCCCGGTTTACCGACACGTACTTGGAGATCACCGCCACCAGTTCCTGCTGCAGGGCGGGCAGGAAGTCGGGCTTGCTGGTGTGGTCGCTGCGCTCGTGGGCGATGATGAGCTGCAGCCGCTCCTTGGCCACCTGGGCCGACCTGGGCTGATTGCCGAAGAGTTTCTGAAGCCAGGACATGTCACTTGCCTCCAAAGAGGCGCTTGAGCAGGCCGGGCTTTTCGTAATCCACGAAGCGCAGGGCCTTGTCCTCGCCCAGGAAGCGGGCCACCACGTCCTTGTAGGCTTCGGCCACGTCGGATTCCTTCAGGTGGATGGCCGGGGTGCCCTGGTTGGAGGCGTGCAGCACGGTTTCGGATTCGGGGATCACCCCGATGATGGGCACCCGCAGGATTTCCTGCACGTCCTTGTAGGACAGCATCTCGCCTTCCTCCACCCGCTTGGGGGAATAGCGGGTGATGAGCAGGTGCTCCTTGACCGGCTCGCCGCCTTCCCGGGCCCGCTTGGACTTGGACTGCAGGATGCCGAGGATGCGGTCGCAGTCACGCACCGAGGAGACTTCCGGGTTGGAGACGACGATGGCCTCGTCGGCGAAGGTGAGCGCCATCACGGCACCCCGTTCGATGCCGGCGGGAGAGTCGCAGACGATGTATTCGAAACCCATGTGCTCCAGTTCCTTCAGGACCTGCTCCACCCCTTCCTCGGTCAGGGCGTCCTTGTCCCGGGTCTGGGAGGCGGGCAGCACGAACAGGTTGTCGCAGTGCTTGTCCTTGATCAGGGCCTGGTTGAGGCTGGCTTCGCCATTGATCACGTTGATCAGGTCATAGACCACCCGGCGCTCGCAGCCCATGATCAGGTCCAGGTTTCTCAGGCCCACGTCGAAGTCGATAACGGCAGTCTTGTAGCCGCGCAGGGCCAGGCCCGAGGAAAAGCTGGCGCTGGTGGTGGTCTTGCCCACGCCGCCCTTGCCGGAGGTCACAACAATGATGCGGGTCACGGAATGTTCTCCGAATGAAAAAAAGGGATTTTACCTGGGGACGGATTTTTCTGTCGCGGCACTTCCGCCGGAGCTGGTCCGGGCTTCAGTCCACCTGGAGGGGGGCGAGCAGCAGCTTGTCTCCGTCGTCTCCGAGCCGCACCTGGACCGGCCGCGAGGCCAGGTCGGCGGGCACGCCCCCTTCGAAGGTGCGATAGACGCCGGCTACGGATACCAGTTCGGCTTCGAAACGGGTGGTGAAGATGCGGGCCTTGCTGTCGCCGGTGGCCCCCGCCAGGGCACGGCCCCGTAGGGGGGCGTAGATGTGGATGCTGCCGTCGGCGATCACCTCGGCCCCGGGGTTGACGATGGCCAGCACCACCAGGTCGCAGCCCCGGGCGTAGACCTGCTGGCCCGAGCGCAGGGGGCGGTCCACCACCAGGGTGGAGCGGGATGCCGGCGCGGCAGGAGCTTCGGGTTCAGGCGCGGGGGGGGCGGCCTCGGGTTCGGCCGCCGGTTCAGGAGGCGGGCCGGCTTCCGGGGCGGGGGCCGGGCGCTGGCTCCGCTCGTCGGCCGGGAACAGGGGGAGTCCCGCGGCCCGGGCCGAAGCCTGGAGGGCGGCGCTGCCGCCGCGCACGCCGATCACCTGCAGCCCGTGCCGGGCAAAACAGCGGCGGATCGCTTCCCAGTCGGCGGCATCCCGGGCTCCGGCGTGGGTCAGTTCCAGCAGGCCGGCATCGCCGTCGAAGAAATCACTGTCGCCGAAGATGTCCCGGGCGGCGGTTTCGAGCACTTCCGGGTCCAGGCTGCGCAGGGTGACGACGATGACGGGCGCGGTGCTGCCCTTGAATTCGATCCATGGAGCTTGTTTCTGCTTTTTCATGATGGCGTCGTCGATGCAGGGGTTCAGAGGCAGACCAGGGTCTGGCGGCCATGCCAGTCATCGCCGGGCGCGAGCTGGACGGGTTGGGTGACGGCGGCGGCCTCGATGCAGAGCATGTGGCGAAAGCCACGCAGGGGCATGTCGTCCAGGGCGGCACATTTGTGCTCCCAGGGATTCCAGACTACCGCGTCGGGGAAGCCTTCCATGTGGATGGCCAGGGAGCGCCGGGGCTCGCTCAGCAGCAGCGGCCGCTTCAGGCCGTGGTAGATGCGGTCGATCTCATCTTCCACCGTCAGTTCCAGGGCCGGGTCGCGGGCCTTGCGGCCGCTGCTCTGGTCCGTGTAGGGCTGGTCATGGAGGCCGGTGATGTGGCATTCCTCCACCTCCTGCACCCGCAGGTAGGTATGCAGGGCGGCGGTGAAGGCAAAAGCCGCGTCGCCCGGGTTGCTGACCTCCAGCTCCAGGTCCAGGCGGCCTTCACCCAGACAGCAGGTGAGTTCGGCCCTGAAGGGATGAGGCCAGACCTGCCGGGTGACTTCGCTGTCGCTCAGGCTGAAGAGGGCCGTGGCGAATTTTTCCTTGCGATCGTGACGTACTTCTTCTAGCCGCCAGGGCAGGTTGCGGGCGAAGCCATGACGGGGTAGGGGGCCCTGGGTGCCGAACTGGGGAAAGATCACCGGGATGCCTCCCCGGATCGGCCGGGTTCCCGAGAAGTCAGCATCGGGGCTCAAATAGATGCGCTCTTCCTGGCCGCCGGGGGTCCAGGAGAGTAGCTGGGCGCCATGGAGCGCCACCAGGGCCTGGCTGCCGTCGTCCAGGGCAAGCCTGCAGGCGGGAATGCCGTTGAAGTCGATGAGGGGGTCCATGGAGGCTTGGCGAGGAAAGCGGAGCGTGACGGGGTGCGTAGTGTAGAGGCTAGCCCACTCTGGCCTCAAGACTTGAAAATTCCGGCCGACATCCCAGATAGGGTGAGAGAAAATCGTTCCAGCCGTTTTCTTGTAGGAGCCCATCATGAACTTGGTCTACAACAGCGAGCATTACTCGGTTCTGGCCTATCCCGCCCAGGAGGGGTTCGAGCTGGTGGACAAGGATGCCCAGCGCATGGTCTTTCTCCAGGGGCCGTCGGCCTGGCATTTCCGCGAGGCCATCAACGGCATTCCCGAGGCGGAGCGGGATATGGAAACGCTCGATGCCTTCCTCGACGAATACTGTGCCGGTTTGGCGCAGCCCTTCGTCTTTCACTGAAAAGGGAGGGGGCCGCGTGCTAGAATGCGGCCCGTTTCTGTTCTGGATTTCAGGAAATCATGGGTATCGTCGACAGCACGTATGAATCCGACCACACCAAGTGGATGCGGGAAATGATGGCAAAGCATCCGGAATGGGCCGAAGAGCAGCAGAAGGGCCGCGCCCTGTGGTGGGACAAGAAGCAGGAGCCCGAGCTGTGCCAGGGCTTCGAGCAGTCCCGCGAGGCCCAGAAGCCCTATCCCTACGATGTGAACTTCTTCGGCGCCTGACCCGGCTTCCACAGGGCCGGGGGAGTCGGAAAAAGGCGGCAAGGCCATCTGGCCTTGCCGCCTTCTTGTTGGTCGGAGCCAGGAGGTGTTCCCCGGGACTGCAACGCCCCGGAGTACGACCCGGCTCCTGAAAAACGCAGGCCGGGCTCTGTTCAGCTGCTCAGGGGTTTGACAACCTTCTTCACGGCCGTGTCGTCCGGATGGGGATGGATGGTGAAGCCCAGGCTGGACATGAGCCGGAACATCTTCGTGTTGCTTGCCAGCACATCTCCCACCACGGCCCGGTAGCCCTTCATGCGGGCACATTCGATCAGGCTCGTCATGAGTTTTCTGCCGATGCCGCATTTCTGCCAGGCATCGCCCACGGCCAGGGCGAACTCCACCGACTCCCCGTCCGGATTGACCACATAGCGGGCCACGCCGATCTGGGTTTCCTTGCCGCTTTCCTCGTCCTCGATGACGGCGATCAGGGCCATTTCCCGGTCGTAGTCGATCTGGGTGAAACGTACCAGCATGGCCGGCGTCAGTTCCCGGATGGTGTCCATGAAACGGTAGTAGCGGGATTCGTCCGACATGCTGCGCACGAATTCCTGCTCCAGGTCCGCATCCTCGGGGCGGATCGGCCGGATGGTGACCGTTTGGCCATCGTTCATCTGCCATTCCTGCACCAGGTGCACGGGGTAGGGGTAGATGGCCATGTGCGAATAACGGTCACCAGTGGTGGGGGCATGGTCGATGACGATGCGGGCATCTACGGCGATGGCCCCATCTTCGTCCACGATCAGGGGGTTGATGTCCATTTCCACGATCCAGGGTAGCTCGCAGACCATTTCGGAGATGGACAACAACACATCCTCCAGAGCTTCCATATCCACAGGCGGCATGTTGTGGAACTGGCCCAGCAGTTTCGAGGCCCGGGTGGAGCGGATCAGATCCTGGGCCAGGAAGCGGTTCATCGGGGGCATGGCCACGGCCCGGTCGCTGAACACCTCCACGTCGAAGCCGCCGGCGCCAAAGGTGATCACGGGGCCGAAAATCGGGTCGCGGAACACGCCCAGCATCAGTTCACGGCCGTGGGGCCGGGCCAGGAAGGGTTCGATGGAGACACCGTTGATGCGGGCATTGGGCTGACGCTTCTTCACCGTCTCGATGATGTCGTGGTAGGCGTTGCGCACCGCCGGCGCATTGGTGATGTTGAGGCGCACGCCGCCGACATCGGACTTGTGCACCAGATCTGGCGAATCCACCTTCATGGCCACCGGGAAGCCGAGTTGCTCGGCCAGCAGCAGGGCCTCGGTGGGGGTGCGGGCCACCATGGTCTGAGCCACGGGTACCCGGAAGGCGCGCAGGATGGCCTTGGATTCCATCTCGGAGAGCACCTTGCGGCGTTCGGAGAGTACCGCCTCGATGAGCATCTTGGCACCCTCGAACTCGGGCCGGTCCTGTTGGCGGATCGGAGCCGGAGTCTGCAGCAGCAGCTTCTGGTTCTTGTAGAAGGTGGAGATGTGGTGGAACAGTTCCACCGCCGTTTCCGGCATGCGGAAGGCAGGGATGCCCGCGTCTTCGAGCACCTTGCGGGATTCGTGCACCTGTTCCTCGCCCATCCAGCAGCAGATGATGGGCTTGAGACTCTGGGCGTGCACCTCGATCACGGCCTTGGCCACTTCCATGGGTTCGGTCATGGCCTGGGGCGAGAGCATCACCAGCACCGCATCCACATCCGGGTCCTGGGACAGGGCGATGATGGCCTCCCGGTAGCGTTCCGGGGTGGCATCGCCGACGATGTCGATGGGGTTGCTGTGCGACCAGGTGGGCGGCAGGCACTTGTTCAGCTTGACCATCGTGTCGTCGGACAGGGGGGCCAGGGGGATGCCCAGGTCGCCGGCCCGGTCGGCCGCCATGGCGCCGGGGCCGCCGCCGTTGGTGATGATGGCCAGCCGGTTGCCCTGGGGACGGAACTTGGAGGCCAGGGCCTTGGAGGCGTAGAACAGCTGGCCCACGTTCTGCACCCGTACCACACCGGCCCGGCGCACGGCGGCATCGAACACCGCATCGGCCACGGCGATCATGCCCGAGTGGGTTTGGGCGGCGATCGAGCCCGCCTCGTGGCGGCCGGCCTTCAAGAGGATGATGGGCTTGATGCGGGCGGCGGAACGGAGCGCGCTCATGAAGCGGCGGGCATTGCGGATGCCTTCCACGTACATGAGGATGTAATGGGTGCGGCTGTCGTAGATCAGGTAATCGAGGATTTCGCCGAAATCCACGTCGGCGGTGCTGCCCAGGGAAATCACCGAGGAGAAGCCGACGTTGTTGGACTTGGCCCAGTCGAGCACGGCGGCGCACATGGCGCCGGACTGGGAAACCAGGGCCAGGTTGCCGGCATTGGCGGTCATCTTGGCGAAGGTGGCATTGAGGCCCAGGTTGGGGCGGATGATGCCCAGGCAGTTGGGGCCGAGGATGCGCACATTGTAGGAACGGGCGATTTCGAGCATCTTCCGTTCCAGATTGGCGCCGATGTGGCCCGCCTCGGCGAAGCCGGCGGTGATGACGATGACGTTCTTGATGCCGCTGCGGCCGCACTGTTCCACCAGCATGGGCACGGTCTGGGGGCGGGTGGCGATCACCGCCAGTTCGACCCGGGCGCCGATTTCCTCGATGCTCTTGTAGGCCTGCTGCCCCAGCACGGTCTCGTGGCGGGGGTTGATGGCGTAGATCCGGCCGGTGTAGCCGGATTCAAGAATGTTCCTGAAGATGATGTTGCCGACGGAGTTCTCCCGTTCCGAGGCGCCGATCACGGCCACGGACTTAGGTTCGAACATGGAGGTCAGATAGTGTTGTTCCAGCATGCCTAGGCCTCAGTAAACGTTTTGTGCAGCGCACCAATCTACCACAATTTGCGTAGGGGAATAGCTGTGGTTTTCCACCGCCACAAGGGGAAACGCCGGCACCCTTTCCCGCAGGCAACTGATGCCTGCCCGTGGGAGAGGCCGGACCTCTTTCCGGCGGCGATGATAAATGGTTTGAGGAGGAAAAATGACGATTGCGCGAATCTCGTCCTGGCTGGCGCGCCACGCGGAGCGCCTGCCCCCGGGTTCCCGGGTGCTCGACCTGGCCTGTGGCCAGGGCGGCCACAGCCGCTGGCTGGCGGCGCGGGGGCACCGGGTGGTGGCGGTGGACCGGGATGGGGAAGCCCTGGCCGGGTTGGCCGGCGTGCCCGGGGTGATGCCCCGGCAACTGGAGCTGGAAGGGGAGGATTGGCCCCTGGCCGGAGAAAGCTACGACCTGGTGCTGGTGAGCCGTTACCTTTACCGGCCCCGGCTCGACGCCCTGGTGCAACTCCTGGCTCCCGGTGGTCTGCTGATCTACGAAACCTTCATGACGGGCCATGAGCGTTTCGGCCGTCCCTCCCGGCCGGATTTCCTGCTGCAGCCGGGGGAACTGCTCGAACTGGCCAGGCGCAACGGCCTGTTCGTCATTGCCTTCGAGCAGGGGGAGACGGAGGGGCCGGCCCGGATGCAGCGCCTGTGCGCCAGTCGTGATCCGGCCGGGCACGGGGTACGGCTCTAGCGCAGCAGGGGCAAGAGCACCGGCCATACATTGTCGAGGATACGCCCCTGGGCGGCGGCGGTGGGGTGCAGGCCGTCGGCCTGGAACAATCCGGGCTGGTCGGCGATGCCGTCGAGCAGGAATTTCACCAGGGGCAGCCGGTTCTCCTGCGCCACCCGGGCAAAGACGGTTTCGAACCGGCTGGCGTAGGGGCCGTAGTTGGGAGGCAGGCGCATGCCCACCAGGATGACCTGGGCACCGCTCCGGCGGGCCTGGGACACCATGGCCTGCAGGTTGTCCTGCATCTGTTCCAGCGGCAGGCCGCGCAGGCCGTCGTTGGCGCCCAGGGCCAGGATGAGAATGGCCGGCCTGTGCCGGGCCAGGGCCTCGGGCAGGCGGGAGCGCCCGCCCGCCGTGGTTTCGCCGGAGACGCTCCGGTTGATGACGCTATAATCGGCGCGGCTGTCCTTGAGGCGTTGTTGCATCAGGCTGGGCCAGGCAGCTTCCAGGGAGATGCCGTAGCCGGCGGAGAGGGAATCGCCGAAGACGAGGATGTTCCTGGCCGCCAGGGCCGGCAGGCTGCACGACAGGAAGCTAATCAGCAGAAGAAGGTAACGCATGACGGACAGGATAGTGGTGAAGGTCGAGGGGCTGGGCAAGGAAGTGCCGGCCACCGCAGCGGGGGAGCGCCCCCTGGTTATTTTGCAGGAGATCTCCTTCGCGGTCATGGCCGGAGAATCGGTGGCCATCGTCGGGGCTTCCGGTTCTGGCAAGTCCACCCTGCTGGGCTTGCTGGCCGGGTTGGACCTGGCCTCGACGGGTTCGGTTCAGCTGGCCGGGGAGGCCCTGGAGCGGCTGGATGAGGACCAGCGAGCCCGGCTGCGCGGCCGCCTGCTCGGTTTCGTGTTCCAGTCCTTCCAGCTGCTGCCCGCCCTGACGGCTCTGGAGAATGTGATGCTGCCCCTGGAACTGGCGGGCGTGCCGGACGCCGAGGTCCGGGCCCGGCAGTGGCTGGAGCGGGTGGGGCTGGCGCACCGGCTCGGGCATTACCCCAGGCAGCTCTCCGGCGGTGAGCAGCAGCGGGTGGCCCTGGCGCGGGCCTTTGCGCCCAGTCCGCAACTGGTGCTGGCCGACGAGCCGACCGGCAACCTGGATGCGGCCACGGGCGAGCGCATCATCGAGCTGATGTTCGAGATCAATGCCCAGCAGGGCACGACCCTGGTGCTGGTGACCCATGATGAAGCGATTGCCCGGCGCTGCGGCCGGGTGCTGCGCATGCAGGGCGGGCGCTTGACGGAGGAGACGGTGTCCGCCTGAACCTTCCGCCTCAGGCGGCCTTGCGTAGCCGGCAGATGAAGAAGGCATCGCTCTCCGGCCCGGGCAGGATGCGCCGGGCCAGTGCCAGACGCGGGTCCAGCGCCCGACCTTGCCAGGCCGTCAGCCCCGGCAGGGCCGGCAGCCGGGGAGGTTCAAAGGCCTCCGGCGCCATGTCCGGGTGGCGGGCCAGCAGTTGGTGCAGCACCAACTCGTTTTCTTCCGGAGACAAGGCGCAGGTGCAGTAGACCAGGCATCCTCCCGGTTTCAGGGCGGCCCGGGCCGAAGCGAGGAGCTTCGTCTGCTTCTTTGCCATTTCCTTCACTTTGCGGGGGCTCCAGTGGCTCCAGGAGTCCGGGTCGAGGCGGGTGAACCGGGCTTCCGACGAACAGGGCGCGTCCAGGAGCACCCGATCGAAGCGGGCCGGGGTCAGGCGGCCGACGCCAGCCCCATCCTTCAGGTAGCAGCGGGTGTTGCGCACACCCAGGCGTTCCAGATTGGCCTTCAGTCTGAAATAGCGCGGCTTGACCGCCTCCACGGCGGCCAGGCGCCCCTGGTTTTCCATCAGCGCTGCGATCAGGGAGGTCTTGCCCCCGGGGGCGGCGGCCAGGTCGAGGATTTCTTCCCCGGCTCTGGCTTCGAGGGCCAGTACGGCCGCCATGCTGGCCAGCCCCTGGATGTAGAGGCGGCCATCTCCGGCAGCCGGGTGGTGGGTCAGGCTTTCCCGGGCGCTGGCGGGCAGGCGGTAGGTAAACGGGTAGCCAGGGACGGCCTCGGGTTCCAGGGGCGCCAGTTCCGCCAGGGTGGCGGCCGGGTCTGCCCGGAGGGGGTTGAGGCGGAAGTGAACAGGCTTGGGGGTCTGATAACTGGCTTCCACCGCAGGGCGCAGGGGGGCAGGTACCAGGGTGTCGAGCAGGGCGGTGAATTCCTGGGGCAGTTCCGGCAAGGAGGTGGCAGACATGGGGGAAATGGAGGTACGGTCTGGGTCCATATGGAGCGGTCAGGAGGCGGCTGGAGTACCGGCGCAGCACAGGCGGGCGGCGGCCAGCCCGCTGCGCACCGCACCTTCCAGGGTGGCCGGGTAATCGGCCCAGCAGTGGTCGCCCGCCAGCCAGAGGTCGGGCAGGGCAGTGGCCTGGGGGCAGCGGGGCAGGCCCGGCGTGCAGGCGAAGGTGGCGCGTTTTTCCCGGATCACCTGCCAGGGGGGCAGCGGCCGGGGGCCGATCAGGGCGACGATTTCTGCGTGCAGGGCCCGGGCCAGTTCGGGATCGGGCAGGGCTTCCCAGTCCCCGTGGGCGGAGAGGCTCACCGCCAGCACGCCGCGGCCCCGGTCCACCAGCCACTGCCCCAGCCCGCCCTGTAGCCCCAGGAGGGGGAAGGGAAGGCCGACCTGGGGCGGGTAGCGGAAATAGACGGTGCCGATGGGCTCGAATTGCTCCGGGAGCGGCCCCAGGGCCTGTGCCCGCTCTCCCAGCAGGCCGGGCAGATGCTGGGGGGCGACGGCGACGATCACCCGGTCGAAATGTTCCGTATCGACCCGCCAGCCGCCGGTGGGGCCGGGTTCCAGGTGCCTGACCCGCCGGCTGGTGTGCAGGGTGGCACCTCGGCTGGCCAGCCAGGTGGTGGCCGGGTCCGGCAGCAGGTCGGAGAGGGTGCCCCGGGGGAAAAGCAGGTCGGTGGCGCCGGGGGCGGCGCTGCCCAAGCTGTCCCGCAGCACGTGGGCGAACACCTGGGCCGAAGCCCGTTGCGGCGGGGTGTTGAGGGCGGCGAGGCAGAGGGGTTCCCAGAGGTGGCGGCGCAAGGCTCCGGTCTGGCCGGCGGCGTCGAGCCAGGCGCTGACGCTGGTTTCGTGGTCGAGGCGGAAGCGGCGCTGCTTGAGCCCCTGCATCCACAGGGCGGTGCGCAGCTTTTCTCCGGCGCCCGCGCCCCGGGCCGCAAGCAGGCCCCAGGCCAGGTTCAGGGGGGCGGGCAGGCGGGGCAGGGCGAGGCAGAAGCCCCGGTTGTCCTGGAGGCGCAGCGGCAGGCGCTGGAGCTTTTCCTCCGGTCTGGCCACTACCCGGCGCATCAGGGCGAGGCAGTCCGTGTAGGCACCCAGCAGCAAGTGCTGGCCGTTGTCCAGGTCGCCTTCCGGGGTGTCGGCCTGGCGGGCCCGGCCGCCCAGCCGGCGGCCCGCCTCGATCAGGGTGACGGCGGCGCCCCGGTCCACCAGCTCCACGGCGGCGGCGATGCCGGCCCAGCCTCCTCCGATGACGGCGACGCGCATGGCCGGTTCAGGCGAAGGCCCAGGTTTTCCAGGCGATCCAGAGCTTACGCACCGGGGTGAGGGCGATGCGCTGGTGCAGCACCTGGTAGTTTTCCGCCTTGATTTCCCGGAGCAGGGTGCGGTAAATGGCAGCCATGATCAGCCCCGGGCGCTGGGATTTCCGGTCGATGGCGGGCAACTGGGCCAGGGCCTGGTCATAGTAGCGTTCGGCCCGCTCCATCTGGAACTGCATCAGGGCGGTGAAATTGTCCGAGTAGCGGCCGTTGAGGATGTCGGCGGCGGGGACGTGGAACTGCTTGAGCTCATCCATGGGGATGTAGATGCGGCCGCGGCGGGCGTCCTCGCCGATGTCGCGGATGATGTTGGTGAGCTGGAAGGCCATGCCCAGGTCGTGGGCGTACCTGAGGGTCTGGCGGTCCTGGAAGCCGAAGATCTCGGCGGCCAGCAGTCCGACGACACTGGCGACCCGGTAGCAGTACAGGGAGAGCCCCTTGAAGTCCAGGTAGCGGGCCTGTTGCAGGTCCATCTCCATGCCGTCGATGATTTCCAGTAGTTGTTCGGCGGGCAGGTTGAACGACTTGCCGGCTGCCTGCAGGGCCTGACCCACCGGATGCTGGGGCTGGCCGCCGGCGACCCGGTCCACCTCCTGGCGCCACCAGGCCAGCTTGGTGGAGGCCAGGGCCGGGTCCTGGCACTCGTCCACCACGTCGTCCACCTCCCGGCAGAAGGCGTACAGGGCCATGATGGCGCGGCGTCGATCGGGGGGCAGGAACAGGAAGCTGTAGTAGAAGGAGGAGCCGCTGGCGGCAGCCTTCTGCTGGCAGTAATCGTCGGGTGTCATGAGGTTCGGCCGGTTCGGGGGCGTCACATTGTAAGGGAACGACGGGCGATGGCGAGCCAGTCCCGCAACCCCAGGACCGGGCGCTGCCGGAACACGTCGTGACCGGCTTGCTCGATGCGTTCGAGGATGCGTAGCCCACCCTGGACCGTGAAGCGGATTTCCCAGCCCAGCCGGCCGGGCAGGTGGTGCACCAGGGGCGCGCCTGCGAGCATCAGGGCCCGGGTCCGGTCCACCTGGAACTGCAGCAGCCGGCGCCAGCCCGCATGGGCCTTGCCGGCGGCGATGTCGGCGGGGCCGACGCCGAAGCGCTCCAGGTCCTCCAGGGGCAGGTAGATGCGGCCTTTCTGCCAGTCGATGGCCACGTCCTGCCAGAAATTGACGAGTTGCAAAGCAGAGCAGATGCAGTCGGACTGTTCAAGCTGTTCCGGTCCGGTGCGGCCGAACAGATGCAGCAGCAGGCGTCCCACCGGATTGGCGGAGCGGCGGCAGTAATCCAGCAGTTCCGGGTAGTCGGCGTAGCGGGTTTGGGTCACATCCTGGGTGAAGGCGTCGAGCAGGTCCCGGAAGAGCTGTACGGGCAGCCGGTAGGCCGCGATGACCCGGGCCAGTTCCTGGAACAGCGGGTCATCCGGCGGGGTGCCGGCTTCGATCCGGTCCAGGTTTTCCTGGTAGGCGGCCAGGCGTTGCAAGCGTTCCCAGGACGGGGTGTCCCCTTCGTCGGCCAGATCGTCGGCACTGCGGGCGAAGCGGTAGATGACTTCGACGGGCTGGCGCAGGGTTCGCGGCAGCAGCAAGGAGGCAACGGGAAAGTTCTCGTAATGATCGACCGGCATGGGCGGGAGGCAGGACAGGGGCGAAGGGCGGGGATGACCAGCAGGCAGTCTGACAGTATACGGAGTTCTCGGTTAGAATGGCGGGCTTTGAGCGCGGGTGGCGGAATTGGTAGACGCACTGGATTTAGGTTCCAGCGCCGCAAGGTGTGAGGGTTCGAGTCCCTCCTCGCGCACCACGGATTGAACGGATATTCCCTTACCATTCGCAGCATTGTCTTTAACGCCGCCGGGTCCCGTGATTCTTTCGGGCTGGCAAGCCGCTTCTGAGGAAACTTCATGGAAACCACCACCGAAAACACCAACCCCCTGGAACGCCGCCTGGATCTTTCCGTCGCGGTTGACGCCCTGAAGAGCGCTGTTGAACAGCGCCTCAAGCGCATCGGCCGCACGCTGAAGATGCCCGGCTTTCGTCCTGGTAAGGTGCCCTTTGCCATGGTGAAGCAGCAGTACGGCGCCGAGGCCCATCATGAAGCCCTGAACGAAGCCCTGCAGGAAGCCTTCGGCAAGGCCGCCATGGAGAGCAAGCTGCGGGTGGCCGGGTATCCCCGCATCGAACCCAAGGAAACCGACAGCACCACCCATCTGGAATTCGTGGCGGTTTGCGAGGTTTATCCCGAATTCGCCCTGGGCGACCTTTCCGCTTCCAGCATCGAGCGCCCCGTCCTGGAGGTGGGTGCGGCCGAAGTGGATAAGACCCTGGAAATCCTGCGCAAGCAGCGGGTGCGTTACAGCGCCACCGAGCGCGGCGCCGCCAAGGAAGACCGTGTCGTGATCGACTTCCTGGGCAAGAAGGATGGCGAGCCCTTCCAGGGTGGCCAGGCCAGCGATTACCCCTTCGTCCTGGGCCAGGGCATGATGCTGCCCGAGTTCGAGGCCGCCGTGGAAGGCATGAAGGCCGGTGAGTCCAAGACCTTCGAAATGACTTTCCCGGCTGACTACTTCGCCAAGGATCTGGCCGGCCAGACCGTGCAGTTCGAAATCACCGCCAAGCAGGTGATGGCTCCCGTCCTGCCGGAAGTCGATGCCGATTTCGCCCGCACCCTGGGCATCGAGGACGGCGACATTGCCAAGATGCGCGCCGAGATCGAAGGTAACCTCAAGCGCGAGGTGAAAAAGCGCATCGAGGCTCGCCTCAAGGACCAGGTGATGGAGGTGTTGCTGGCTGCCAATCCCATTCCCGTGCCCAACGCCCTGGTGGAGATGGAAGTGCAGCGCCTGATCCAGTCCGCCCGTCAGGACATGGAGCAGCGCGGCATGAAGGCCAAGGACTTCCCCATCCAGCCCGAGTGGTTCGCCGACCAGGCCAAGCGCCGCGTCACCCTTGGTCTGATTCTTGCTGAAGTGGTTCAGACCGAGAAGCTCCAGGCCAAGCCCGAGCAGGTCAAGGCCCTGGTGGAAGAAGCGGCTCAGACCTACGAGAATCCGGCTGAAGTGGTGAACTGGTACTATGCTCAACCCCAGCGTCTGGCGGAAGTGGAAGCCATCGCCGTCGAGAACAACGTGGTCGACTGGGTGCTGGCCCGGGTCAAGGTGGTGGATGTGCCTACCACTTTCGACGAGCTGATGGGCCAGAAGCAGGTCTGAGCGGATTGTCGCGAACGCGACAGGCGTCGCACCGGGTCTGGCTGGCTTCCGACCACGGCGTCTGTCGCTGCAACCGGGGCTTGCGGGCCTCGTTACTTTCCAGGGTGCTCCCGGGGTGTTTCCGGGAGCACCCCAGTCATTGGAGACCGAGGTGAATATGGAACACAAAAGCGACTGGGATCCCCAGGCTCTGGGCCTGGTGCCCATGGTGGTGGAACAGAGCGGCCGGGGTGAGCGCGCTTACGACATTTATTCCCGCCTGCTCAAGGAGCGCGTCGTCTTCCTGGTGGGACCGGTGAACGATGCTTCCGCCAATCTGGTGGTGGCCCAGCTGTTGTTCCTGGAAGCGGAGAATCCCGACAAGGACATCTACTTCTACATCAATTCCCCCGGCGGCTCCGTCACGGCGGGTATGTCCATCTACGACACCATGCAGTTCATCAAGCCGGACGTGTCCACCCTGTGCATGGGCCAGGCGGCTTCGATGGGCGCCTTCCTGCTCTGCGCCGGCGCCAAGGGCAAGCGTTTTGCCCTGCCCAATTCCCGGGTGATGATCCATCAGCCCCTGGGCGGCTTCCAGGGGCAGGCCTCCGACATCGCCATCCATGCCAAGGAAATCCTGTCCATCCGGGAGAGGCTGAACCGGATCATGTCCGAGCACACCGGCCAGCCCATCGAGCGCATCGAGAAGGATACGGACCGGGACAACTTCCTGTCGGCCCAGGAGGCCGTGGAGTACGGCCTGATCGACAAGGTGCTGGCCCGCCGCGACGCGGCCTGATGGCGTACCGTAAAGACCAACCTGCAGCGGAGATCTGAAGATGGCGGACAAGGATAAGAAAGCCGGTGGCGAGAAGTTGCTTTATTGCTCTTTCTGCGGCAAGAGCCAGCATGAGGTGAAGAAGCTCATCGCCGGTCCTTCCGTGTTCATCTGCGATGAGTGCATCGAGCTGTGCAACGACATCATCCGGGACGAACTGCCCGCCGAAGAGGCCCGGGGCGAGATGTCCGACCTGCCCGTGCCCCGGGAGATTGCCGGCATCCTCGATCAGTACGTGATCGGCCAGGACAAGGCCAAGCGCATCCTGGCCGTGGCGGTGTACAACCACTACAAGCGGCTGCGCCACAAGGGCCGCCAGAGCGATGATGTGGAACTGGCCAAGAGCAACATCCTGCTTATCGGGCCCACGGGCTCCGGCAAGACCCTGCTGGCCCAGACCCTGGCGCGCATGCTCAATGTGCCCTTCGTGATGGCGGACGCCACGACCCTCACGGAAGCCGGTTACGTGGGTGAGGATGTGGAAAACATCATCCAGAAGCTGTTGCAGAAGTGCGACTACGATATCGAAAAGGCGCAGCAGGGCATCGTCTATATCGACGAGATCGACAAAATTTCCCGCCGTTCCGAGAACCCCTCCATTACCCGCGATGTATCCGGTGAGGGGGTGCAGCAGGCGCTGCTGAAGCTGATCGAGGGCACCATCGCCTCGATTCCCCCCCAGGGCGGGCGCAAGCATCCCAACCAGGACTTCGTCCAAGTGGACACCACCAACATCCTGTTTATCTGCGGTGGTGCCTTCGACGGACTCGACAAGATCATCCAGGCCCGCTCCGAAAAGGGGGGCATCGGCTTCGGGGCCAGTGTCAAGAGCAAGGATATGGCCAAGGCAACGGGGGAGTTGCTCAAGGATGTGGAACCCGAGGACCTGATCAAGTTTGGCCTCATCCCCGAGCTGATCGGTCGTCTGCCGGTGGTGGCCACCCTGCAGGAGCTCGACGAAGCGGCCCTGGTGCAGATCCTCGTGGAACCCAGGAATGCCCTGATCAAGCAGTACCAGAAGCTGTTTTCCATGGAGGGCGTGGATCTCGAGGTGCGTCCTGCCGCCCTGACCGCCATCGCCCGGAAGGCTCTGGAGCGCAGGACCGGCGCCCGGGGGCTGCGCTCCATCCTGGAGCATGTGCTGCTCGATACCATGTACGAACTTCCGGGGATGGAGAATGTCTCCAAGGTGGTGATCGACGAAAGCATGGTCAGTGGCGACGCCAAGCCCTTGCTGATCTACGCTGAACAGCCCAAGGTGTCCGGTTCCAACTGAACCGGGTGCCTTGAAGTCCCGCAATTCGGCCCCCATCTGGGGGCTATGTTTCCTTTCAAGGCATGCACATGTCGATGAGTTTCTCCCAGCTCCCGGAAACGGTCGAGCTTCCCTTGCTGCCCCTGCGCGACGTGGTGGTTTTCCCCCACATGGTCATTCCCCTGTTTGTCGGGCGCCCCAAATCCATCCGGGCTCTGGAAGTGGCCATGGAAACCGATCGCTCCATCCTGCTGGTGGCCCAGAAATCCGCCACCAAAGACGAACCTGGCCCTGAGGACCTGTACCGCATCGGTTGTCTGGCCCAGGTGCTGCAGATGCTGAAGCTGCCCGACGGCACCGTGAAAGTACTGGTGGAAGGTGGCCAACGGGCCCGGGTCGATGCGGTGGAGGTCCAGGAGACCCATTTTGTCGCCCGGGCGAGCCTGTTGCCCCAGGGGGGAGAACAGGACCACGAGCTGGAGGCCATGCGCCGGGCCGTGGTGGCTCAGTTCGACCAGTATGTAAAGCTCAACAAAAAAATCCCGCCGGAGATCCTCACTTCCATCGCCGGGATCGAGGATGCCGGTCGTCTGGCCGACACCATCGCCGCCCACCTGCCCCTCAAGCTGGAGCAGAAGCAGGAAATCCTGGAGATGGTTTCTCCCCGGGACCGGATCGAGCGGCTGCTCTCCCAGCTCGAAACCGAAATCGACATTCTGCAGGTGGAAAAGCGTATCCGCGGCCGCGTCAAGCGCCAGATGGAAAAGAGTCAGCGCGAGTACTATCTGAACGAACAGGTCAAGGCCATTCAGAAAGAACTGGGCGAAGGCGAAGATGGTGCCGACCTGGAGGAGCTGGAGAAGAAAATCCAGGCAGCGGGGATGAGCAAGGAGGCCCTGGCCAAAGCTCAGGGCGAGTTGAAGAAGCTGCGGCTCATGTCTCCCATGTCTGCCGAAGCTACGGTGGTGCGCAACTACATCGAGACTTTGATTGCACTGCCCTGGAAAAAGAAGACCCGCATCAGCAAAGACCTCAAGGCAGCCGAGAAGGTGCTGGATGCCGACCATTTCGGCCTCGAAAAGGTCAAGGAACGCATCATCGAATATCTGGCCGTGCAGCAGCGGGTAGACAAGGTCAAAGCCCCCATCCTCTGCCTCGTCGGTCCGCCGGGGGTGGGCAAGACCTCCCTCGGCCAGTCCATCGCCAAGGCCACCAACCGCAAGTTCGTGCGCATGGCCCTGGGCGGCGTGCGTGACGAGGCCGAGATCCGCGGCCACCGCCGGACCTATATCGGCTCCATGCCCGGGAAGATCCTCCAGAGCCTGTCCAAGACCGGGGTGCGCAATCCCCTGTTCCTGCTCGATGAGGTGGATAAACTGGGCCAGGACTTCCGTGGCGACCCTTCCTCCGCCCTGCTGGAGGTGCTGGATCCGGAACAGAACCATACCTTCCAGGATCATTACGTGGAGGTGGACTTCGATCTTTCTGACGTGATGTTCGTGGCCACGGCCAACACGCTCAATATCCCGGCGCCCTTGCTGGACCGGATGGAGGTGATCCGTCTGTCCGGCTACACGGAGGATGAGAAGGTCAGCATCGCCATGCGCTACCTGCTGCCCAAGCAGATGAAGAACAACGGCGTCAAGGCCACGGAACTGTCGGTCAGCGAGAGCGCCATTGTCGACATTGTCCGCTACTACACCCGCGAAGCCGGGGTGCGCAGCCTCGACCGGGAGATTTCCAAAATCTGCCGCAAGGTCGTGAAGATGCTGCTGCTTACCCGGCGCAAGGCCAAGGTGGTGGTCAACGCCAAGAATCTGGAAAAGTTCCTGGGAGTGCGGCGCTACAGCTTCGGCATGGCGGAAAAGGAAAATCAGGTGGGGCAGGTCACCGGTCTGGCCTGGACCGAAGTGGGTGGGGAACTGCTGACCATCGAATGCGCCGTCATGCCCGGCAAGGGTAACATCCTGCGCACCGGCTCCCTGGGCGACGTGATGAAGGAATCCGTCGAGGCAGCACGGTCCGTGGTGCGCGCCCGCGCCCAGCGCCTGGGCATCGGCCCGGATGCCTTCGAGAAGCTGGACATCCATATCCACGTCCCCGAAGGCGCCACCCCCAAGGATGGCCCATCCGCCGGCATTGCCATGACGACTGCCCTGGTTTCGGCCTTCACCGGCATTCCGGTTCGCTGCGACGTCTGCATGACCGGGGAAATCACCCTGCGTGGCGAGGTCCTGGCCATCGGCGGCCTCAAGGAAAAGCTGCTGGCCGCCGTGCGCGGCGGTCTCAGAATGGCCCTGATTCCCGAAGAGAACGTCAAGGATCTGGTGGATATTCCGGACAACATCAAGAACCGCATCGAAATCCTGCCCGTGAAGTGGATTGACCAGGTGCTGGAAAAGGCCCTGGAGCGGCTGCCTGAACCCCTGCGGGAGGACGGCCAGGAAGCCATTGCCCCCCTGGCAGAAACCACGGCAGAAGCCAAAGGGGTGATCACCCACTGAAACGTCCGCCGGAGCTGCTGGCCGGATCAGCGCATCCGGCCAGTCCTGGGCGGCTTTGCCGGATGTGTCCGTCGGCTCTGCAATTTGCTTGACACGGTACTTTTGCGGGGGATATAAAGCGCCGTGCAGGTTGTCATCCGTTTGATTCCAACCAAAGAGGGGGTCTTAAGTGAATAAATCCGAATTGATTGATGCAATCGCTGCTGAAGCCGACATTTCCAAGGCTGCCGCGGGTCGTGCGCTCGATGCCACCATCTCTGCCGTGACCAAGGCACTCAAGGGCGGCGAGATGCTGACGCTGGTGGGCTTTGGCACATTCTACGTGGGTGAACGGGCTGCCCGTAGTGGCCGCAATCCCAGGACTGGCGCTGCCATCAAGATCAAATCCGCCAAGGTTCCCAAGTTCCGTGCTGGCAAGGCGCTCAAAGACGCGGTAAACTAATGCATTCGGGTGCTTAGCTCAGTTGGTAGAGCGTCGCCCTTACAAGGCGAATGTCGGCGGTTCGACCCCGTCAGCACCCACCAGATAAACCCCGTCGGCTTCCTGAGCCGGCGGGGTTTTCCTTTTCCGGCTCGGGAGCCTCCGCGCGTCTCCCGATCTTCCTCCTTTGATTCCATATGCATTAAACTGTCGGGCGGATTGTGGCGCATGCAAAATGGACAGCGCCTTTCAGGGCTGGAATTCAGTCAGATTTTGCTTTATGACTTTGTATGAGAAAGATATTGCTCGTGCATCAATCCAGGGTTGTGCGCGGTACCCTGGCCCGGCATCTGGCCGGGGATTTTCAGATCGTCGAGGCGCTGGATGGCGAATCGGCATGGCAGACCCTGGTTCTCGACCACGATGTGACTTGCGTCATCGCCGGGCCGGATGTGTCCCGGCTCAAGGGGCTTGATCTGCTGGAGCGCCTGCGCCGCAGCAAGCTCAAGCGCCTCAAACAACTTCCTTTTTATTTCGTGGGTTCGGAGACCCGGATTGCCGAGATCCTTCCGGAGGCGGAAAAACTGGGGCTTGACGGCTACATCCTCAATGGCACCGAAAAGGCCGCAATCCTGGAACGGCTGGCTCCCCACCGGGCAACGGCCGGGGAAGCTGCCAGGGGCGAGATGCCGCCATCCATTCCCGCCCGCTCCGGCAAGGGCGGGATGGGCTTCAGGGATGCCGGGCTGCTGTCCCGCACCCTGCTGGAAACGGGGATCCAGCGCATGCTGGCCAGCCCCGGGGACACCGGGGCCATCCTGGTTTTCGAGGCGGATGGCTACGCGGGTCTGGAAACCAGCTTCGGCAAGGCTGTCGCCGCCCGCATCACGGAGCGTTTTGCCCGGCTGGTGCAGAGCAAGCTCACGGGGGGCGACATCATCGGCCACTACCGGCCCGGCTGTTTTGCCATTGCCACCCGCTGCCATCGCCTTGATCAGTGCGCTGCCTTTGCCAGTCGGGTGGCCCGCAGCGCCGCATCCGCCCGCATCGTGGTGCAGGGGCGGTTGGTGCCCTTGTCTTTCAGCGCCGGGGCAGCCAGCCGTCCCGAGGACGGTGGGCTTTCCGGCGAGTCGCTGCTGCATCTGGCCCTGTGCCGGCTGGAAGAGGCCAGGGCGGCCGGACCGGGGCAAGTGCGCGTGCATGGTCCCGGGAAGCCCCTCAGGAGCGGGGGCTGAGCCTTGTGTCTCAGGCGGGCTGGCGGTTCTGGGCGGCGATGAGCACGATTTCGACCCGGTAATCCGGATGGGCCAGTTTTGCCTGCACGCAGGCCCGGGCCGGGGCTGTGCCGGCAGGAAGCCAGGCGTCCCAGACTTCGTTCATGGCCTCGTAATCGGCCATGTCGCGCAGATAGAGGGTGGCCAGCAGCAGGCGCGACTTGTCGCTGCCGGCCTGGGCCAGCAGCCGTTCGAGGCTGGCCAGGGTTTCCCGGGTCTGGGTGCGGATGTCGGCCGTGGGGTCCGGTGGCACTTCCACCAGATAGACGGTGCCTGCGTGGCAGACGAAATCGGAATAACGGCGGGTGGTTCCGTGACGTTGGATGTCCATGGCGATGGGGGTGTGAAAGGAGGGAGTTCCTTCTGGATCGTGAAGGGGCGAGGTCCCATGAAAAAGGCCCGCCGGGCGGGGCGGGCCTGGTGGGAGCGGAGCGCTCAGGCCTTGACCGGAATCTTGCCGATCTTGATCTGCCATTCCTTCGGGCCGCTTTCATGGACGTTCGCACCGGTGGAGTCCACCGCCACCGTCACCGGCATGTCCTGCACTTCGAACTCGTAAATCGCTTCCATGCCCAGATCCTCGAATCCCACCACCTTGGCCGACTTGATCGCCTTGGCCACGAGGTAGGCGGCGCCGCCCACGGCCATCAGGTAGGCCGACTTGTTGTCCTTGATCGCCTCGATGGCGACCGGACCGCGCTCGGATTTGCCGATCATCGAGATGAGGCCGGTTTTTTCCAGCATCATGCGGGTGAACTTGTCCATGCGGGTGGCGGTGGTCGGACCGGCCGGGCCGACGACTTCGTCGCGCACCGGATCGACCGGGCCAACATAGTAGATGACGCGGTTGGTGAAATCGACCGGCAGCTTCTCACCCTTGGCCAGCATGTCCTGGATGCGCTTGTGCGCGGCATCGCGGCCGGTGAGCATCTTGCCGTTCAAGAGCAGCTTCTGGCCGACCTTCCAGGAGGCGACTTCGTCCTTGGTCAGGGTGTCGAGATTGACGCGGGTCGCCGACTTGATATCCGGTGTCCAGGTCACGGCCGGCCAGTCGGAGAGCTTGGGCGGTTCGAGCCTGGCCGGGCCGGAGCCATCCAGATGGAAGTGGCAGTGGCGTGTGGCGGCGCAGTTCGGCACCAGCGCGACCGGCAGGTTGGCCGCGTGGCAAGGGTAGTCGAGCACCTTGACGTCGAGCACGGTGGTCAGGCCGCCCAGACCCTGGGCGCCAACGCCCAGCGCGTTGATCTTTTCGTACAGCTCGAGACGGAGTTCCTCGGCGCGGTTCTTCGGGCCGCGAGCCTTCAATTCGTGGATGTCCACCGGCGCCATGATCGATTCCTTGGCCAGCAGCATGGCCTTTTCCGGCGTGCCACCGATGCCGATGCCGATGATGCCCGGCGGGCACCAGCCGGCGCCCATTTCCGGAATCTTCTTCAGCACCCAGTCAACCAGGTCGTCGGACGGGTTGAGCATGGCGAACTTGGATTTGGCTTCCGAGCCGCCCCCCTTGGCGGCGCAGATGACTTCCACGTGGTCGCCGGGGACGATCTCGTAATGCACGACGGCCGGGGTGTTGTCCTTGGTGTTCTTGCGGGCACCGGCCGGGTCGGCCAGCACCGAGGCGCGCAGCGGGTTGTCCGGATTGGCGTAGGCACGGCGCACGCCTTCGTTGACCATCTCCTGCAGGCTCATGGTGGCATCGTCCCAGCGCACGTTCATGCCGACCTTGAGGAAGACCATGCCGATGCCGGTATCCTGGCAGATGGGGCGGTGGCCTTCAGCAGCCATGCGGGAATTGGTCAGGATCTGGGCAATCGCATCCTTGGCGGCGGGGGATTCCTCACGCTCGTAGGCTTCGCCCAGGGCCTTGATGTAGTCCAGGGGATGGTAGTAGCTGATGTACTGGAAGGCGTCGGCGATGGACTGGATCAGGTCTTCCTGGCGGATACTTGTCATGTGCTTATCTCCGTGATGGTCGTTGCGGGGGGGGCTTTCCGGGCCGTCGTCCGGCGATCCCGCCCACGGCGGGATCCATGGCCGGGGGCGCCGGCGTCATGGGTGTCGCGAAGGATGCGGGGCAGGGCGGGCCGGATTTTATCATGAGCGCCATGGGCTGCTGCGGCCCTGCAAGCCGCGCAGATGCTGCGCTGCAGCGTGAAAGTGTAAGCGCTTTGTAAGATTATCTGAGTCTAATGCTGCGAAAACGTCTGTTTATGCAGTTCATCCGAAGTATCACCCGATACCTATACCGCAGAGGAGAATGTCTATGTCGAATGAATCCGTGCAGCTTTACTATCCGTCCCCCGAGTTCGTGAAGAATGCAGCTGTTTCCGGGATGGATGCCTACAAGGCGCTGTGCGCGGAGGCGGAACAGGATTACGAAGGCTACTGGGCCCGCCATGCACGGGAACTGGTGAGCTGGCAGACCCCCTTCACCCAGGTGCTGGATGAGTCCGATGCGCCTTTTTACAAGTGGTTCTCCGATGGCAAGCTGAACGTCTCCTATAACTGTCTGGATCGCAACATCGAGGCTGGTAACGGCGACAAAACCGCCATCATTTTCGAGGCTGATGACGGCCAGGTCACCAAGGTGACCTACAAGGAACTGCTGGTCCGCGTCTGCAAGATGGCCAACCTGCTCAAAAGCAAGGGGGTCAAGAAGGGTGATCGCGTCGTCATCTATCTGCCCATGACGATCGAGGGCGTCGTCGCCATGCAGGCCTGCGCCCGCATTGGCGCCACCCATTCCGTCGTCTTCGGCGGTTTCTCCGCCCAGTCCCTGCGCGACCGTATCAACGATGCTGGCGCTGTTGTGCTGATCACCTCCGATGGCCAGTTCCGCGGCGGCAAGTCCATTCCCCTGAAGCCCATCGCCGACGAGGCTTTCTCCATGGGCGGCTGCGAGTCCGTCAAGCATGTCATCGTCTTCAAGCGCACCGGTGCCGAAGTGAATATGGTGCCTGGCCGTGACGAGTGGCTGCACGAAGGTCTGGCCAATCAGCCCGATACCTGCGAGCCCGAGTGGGTCGAGGCCGAACATCCCCTGTTCCTGCTCTACACATCCGGTTCCACCGGCAAACCCAAGGGAGTGCAGCACTCCAGCGGTGGTTACTTGCTGCATGCCATTCTGACCATGAAATACACCTTCGACATCAAGCCTTCCGATGTCTTCTGGTGTACCGCCGATATCGGCTGGGTCACTGGTCACACCTACATCACTTACGGCCCCCTGGCCTGCGGTGCCACCGAGGTCGTGTTCGAAGGCGTGCCCACCTATCCGGACGCCGGCCGTTTCTGGAGGATGATCCAGGACCACAAGGCCACCATCTTCTATACTGCGCCGACCGCCATCCGTTCCCTGATCAAGGCGGCCGATGCCAACCCCGCCGTGCATCCCAAGAACTACGACCTGTCCAGTCTGCGCCTGCTGGGTTCCGTGGGTGAGCCCATCAATCCCGCTGCCTGGGAGTGGTACTACCAGAATGTGGGCGGTGGTCGTTGCCCCATCGTCGATACCTTCTGGCAGACCGAGACGGGGGGGCACATGATTACTCCGATGCCCGGTGCAACCCCTCTGGTGCCTGGTTCCTGCACGCTGCCCTTCCCCGGCATCCAGGCCGCAGTGGTGGACGAGACGGGTTCCGATGTGCCCTGGGGTCAGGGCGGTATCCTGGTGGTCAAGAAGCCCTGGCCTTCCATGATCCGTACCATCTGGGGCGATCCCGAGCGGTTCAAGAAGTCCTACTACCCCGAGGATCTGGGTGGTCGCCTGTATCTGGCAGGCGATGGCGCCATCCGTGATGCCAAGACCGGTTACTTCACTATCACCGGCCGTATCGACGATGTGCTCAACGTGTCTGGCCACCGCATGGGCACCATGGAAATCGAATCCGCCCTGGTGGCGCACGAACTCGTGGCCGAAGCCGCCGTGGTGGGGCGTCCCGACGACTTGACCGGCGAAGCCATCGTGGCCTTCGTGGTGCTCAAGCGGGCCCGTCCGACCGGCGACGAAGCCAAGAAGATCATCAAGGAACTGCAGGACTGGGTGGGCAAGGAAATCGGTCCCATCGCCAAGCCGAAGGACATCCGCTTCGGCGACAACCTGCCCAAGACCCGTTCCGGCAAGATCATGCGTCGTCTGCTGCGTTCCCTGGCCAAGGGCGAGGAAGTCACCCAGGATACTTCCACCCTGGAAAACCCGGCCATCCTGGAGCAGCTCAAGGGCTGACCCGCTTCCGGGGTCCATGGATCCCGGAAGCTTCCCCGGCTCCGCGCCGGGAAGCGGATTCCAGGCGGGCATTCTGCCCATGCCCGTCTGAAACACACTGATAAGGAGGCAGGAGAGAGACATGGGCACCTATCAGCAGTCCGGGTGTCCCAATGGCGGCCACGCCCTGCGTGGCGCCCGAAGCGGCCGGCGCATGCGTGCGTCGGCCGTTTTCGTCTGTATTTTCCGGGAAGGAAACTGATGGGGCGATTCAACATCGAACGGCAGCGCCTGGTGGCCCTGGCCCTTCTCGGCCTGGTGCTTTTCAATCCTCCAATGTTGCATGTCCAGGCGGGGGATGGCGGGGCGGGGCCCGGCCTTTATCTGTTCGGAGCCTGGGCGATTCTCATCGCCCTGGCGGCCTGGGTGTCCGAAGGCCCCCGGGGTTGAGCCGCCGTGATGAGTCCCTGGGCCGTCTTCCTTCTGGCGGTGGGCTACCTGCTCCTGCTGTTCGCCATTGCCCGCTTTGGCGACCGACGTGCCGATCAGGGACGGTCGATCATTACCGCAAATGTCTATGCTTTGTCCCTGGCGGTTTACTGCACTTCGTGGACCTTTTACGGCAGCGTAGGCCGGGCTGCATCCGGTGGGCTGGGCTTTCTTACCATCTATCTCGGGCCTACCCTCATGCTCATGCTCGTGCCGGTGATCTTGAAGATCATCCGCATCAGCAAGCGGGAACGCCTCACCTCCATTGCTGACTTCATCGCAGCCCGTTATGGCAAATGCCAATCTTTGGCCGGCCTTGTAACCGTGATTGCCGTGATCGGCATCGTGCCTTACATCGCCTTGCAGCTCAAAGCGATTGCCTCGAGTCTGCAAGTTCTTTTCCCGCATGGGCAAGGAGTCTCGCTGTTGGGACTGGATACCACGGCGGTGATCGCCATTGCCCTGGCTGCGTTCACCATCCTGTTCGGCACCCGGCACCTGGATGCCACCGAGCGGCACGAGGGTATGGTGGCGGCCATTGCTTTCGAGTCCCTCGTCAAGCTGCTAGCCTTCCTGGCCGTGGGGATGTTTGTTACCTTCGTCTTGTACGATGGGTTTGGTGACATCTTTGCCCGAGCGGCGGCCGTGCCGGAACTGTCCCGGCTGCTGGGGCTGGAGCCCAGCCTGGCGAGCTGGACGTCACTCGTGTTGCTGTCGGCGCTGGCCATCATCCTTCTGCCGCGCCAGTTCCAGATCATGGTGGTGGAGAATGTGGACGAAGGGCACTTGCGTCGGTCGGTCTGGCTCTTTCCCCTCTATCTGCTGCTCATCAACATCTTTGTCCTGCCCATCGCCCTGGCCGGTCTGCTGCAGGGGATGCCCGGCAACGGCGACACCTTTGTCCTCAGTCTGCCCCTCTCCCAGGGCCGGGAATCCCTGGCCCTGCTGGCCTTCATTGGCGGCCTTTCGGCGGCCACGGGCATGGTGATCGTCGAGACCATCGCCCTGTCCACCATGGTCTGTAACGATCTGGTCATGCCCGCCCTGCTGCGGGTGCGGGCCCTGGGCCTGGAGCAGCGTTCAGACCTGTCGCGTCTGCTGCTCAACATCCGCCGGGTTGCCATCGCCCTCATTCTGCTCCTGGGCTACATTTATTTCCGCGCGGCCGGCGAAGCCCACGCCCTGGTGGGCATTGGCCTGATCTCCTTCTCCGCCGTGGCCCAGTTCGCCCCCGCCCTGTTCGGCGGCATGTACTGGAAGCAGGGCAACCGGGCCGGGGCCCTGGCCGGCCTGCTCGCCGGTTTCCTGATCTGGGGCTATACCCTGCTGCTGCCTTCCTTCGCCAAGTCGGGCTGGATTTCCGGCGATTTCGTCAGCCAGGGCCTGTGGGGCATCGAGTGGCTCCGGGCCCATGCCCTGTTTGGTCTCGAGGGGTTTGACGAAATTTCCCACTGCCTCTTCTGGAGCCTGTTCTTCAACCTGGGCCTGTACGTGCTGGTTTCCCTGACCGTTCGTCCCGATGCCGTGGAGGCTGGCCAGGCCAACCTGTTCGTGGATGTGTTTCAGCGCCGCGTCACCCAGGCCAGCCGGCTGCTCTGGCGCGGCCGTGCTTCCTACCAGGCCCTGGCCGGGCTGCTCGAACGCTTCCTGGGGCCAGAGCGGGCCCGGCAGCAGCTGCAGTCCTATGCCCGCAAGCGGGGGCTGACTCAGCTGGAAAACCGCGAGGTGGATGCCGAACTGGTGCGCTTTGCCGAAGCCCAGCTGGCCGGTGCCATTGGTTCTGCCAGCGCCCGGGTGGTGCTGGCTTCGGTGGTGGAGGAAGAAGCGTTGGATCTGGACGAAGTGCTCAACATCCTCGACGAGGCCTCCCAGATCCGCGCCTACAGCCGCGAACTGGAGAAGAAGTCCCGGGAGCTGGAGGCCGCCACCCGGGAATTGCGTGCCGCCAACGCCCAGCTGCGGGAGCTGGACCGGCTCAAGGATGATTTCGTTTCCACCGTCACCCACGAGCTGCGTACTCCCCTGACGTCCATCCGGGCCTTTTCCGAATTGTTGGCCGATGATCCGGGGATGGAGGTGGTGGACCGTCAGCGTTTTCTCGGTATCATCGTGACGGAGACCGAGCGCCTGACCCGGCTGATCAATCAGATCCTCGATCTGGCCAAGCTCGAATCCGGACGGGCCGACTGGACGGCCAGCCAGGTCGATCTGCCCGCCCTGATCCGGCATGCGGCCACCGCCATGGAGCAGTTGTTCCGGGACAAAGCCGTGGCGCTGCGGCTGGATTGCCCAGACCAGCCGGTGCTGGTGATGGCGGATCAGGACCGGCTCACCCAGGTGATGATCAACCTGCTTTCCAACGCTGTGAAGTTTGTGCCGGCCGGTGCCGGGCAGGTGACAGTGACCCTGGAATGCACCGCTGACCGGGTGCGGGTTTCCGTCCGTGACAACGGGCCGGGCATCGGACCCGAGGAAAAGGAATTCATCTTCGAGCGTTTCCGCCAGGGCGGCAACACCCTGACGGACAAGCCCAAGGGCACTGGCCTGGGACTGCCCATCAGCCGGCAGATCGTCGAATATTTCGGGGGGCGCTTGTGGGTGGAAAGCGAGCTTGGCCAGGGAGCGGTCTTCATCTTCGAGCTGCCCCGGAAAAAGGATGGAACGAAAACAGAACAACGGGAGGAGAGACCCCATGACCCACAAGATCCTGATCGTCGATGATGAACCGAACATCGTCTTGTCCCTGGAATTCCTCATGAAGCGGGAGGGCTTCCAGGTGGCTGTGGCGGCCGACGGGGACGCAGCCCTGGAGCAGGTTCAGGCTTTTGCCCCGGATTTGGTGCTGCTGGACGTGATGATGCCGAAGAAGTCCGGTTACGAGGTGTGCGAGATCCTGCGGGCCGATCCGGCCCGCAGCGCCATGAAAATCGTCATGCTCACCGCCAAGGGCAGGGACACGGAAGTCGCGAAGGGACTGGGCCTCGGGGCCGATGCCTACGTGACAAAACCCTTCTCCAACAAGGAGTTGGTGGCACAGATCAAACAGCTCCTGGCGGGGGGCTGAGTCATGCAGGCCCGCTATCGATTCATCCTGGCGATTCTGGTGCTGGGCGCCCTGGTTACGGGGCCCTTCCTGGCCACTTCCACCCTGGTGTGGATGGAAATGACTCCCGACCAGCGGACCCAGCTCAAGGAGCTGATCGTGCCCCACCTGCCCATGGGCACTCTGCTCACCGCCCTGGGGTTTGGCCTGGGTCTGGCGGTGGTGCGCACCCTCTTTCGCCAGTATGTCCAGGGCCTGCTGCGCATGGCCGAGCACCTGCGCCTGATGCTTGGGGCCAACCGCAATTTCCGTGTCACTGCCGAGGATGGTCCGCCCGAGGTGCAGCTGGTGGCCCGGGCCATCAACGACCTGGCCCAGCAGCGGGACGAGCTGATGGCCGACGTGGAGGCTCAGATCGCCCGGGCCAAGGCCTCGGTGGAGGAGGAAAAGAACCGCCTCGCCGCCCTCATGTCGGAATTGGCCCAGGCCGTGGTGGTGTGCAATCTGGATGGTCGTATCCTGCTCTACAACAACCGGGCCCGCCTGGAATTTCACACCCTGGCCCAGGGGCCGACCTCGGTGGCCTCCGGTGCCCTGATCGGGCTGGGACGCTCCATCTTCTCTATCATCGACCGGAGCCGCCTGGCCCATGCCGAGGAAACCATCCGCCAGCGGCTCGAACGCGGACTGCCTGCCAATGTGGCCCACTTCATCACCACCACTGCGAGCGGCCAGTTCCTGCGCGTGCAGATGGTGCCGGTGCTGGCTCCCGGGGAGGCCGAAGCCGGACCTCGCCCCATGACCGGTTATGTGCTCACCGTGGAAAACATCACCCGCAGCCTGGAACAGGAAAATGCCCGCAACCAGGCACTTCTGGAACTGACCCAGGGTAACCGGGCCGCCATCGGCAATATCCGGGCCGCCGTCGAAACCCTGCAGGATTATCCCGACATGGACATGCAGGAGCGCGAACGCTTCATCCAGGTGGTGGCCGAGGAAGTGGGGCGCATGAGCCGGCAGCTGGAGGGGACGGCCCAGCGCTTTGCCGATGCCACCAAGACCCGCTGGCCGCTGGAGGATGTGTCGGCGGAGGATCTGATCAAGGCGGCCCAGCGGCGCATCGACGAGCTCTTCAAGCTGTCGAGCAAGATCGAGGGCATCGAGGACAACCTCTGGGTCCGGGCCGACAGCTTTTCCCTGATCTTCGCCATCACCTTCCTGGCCGGCCGGCTGGCCGACCACTACGAAATCCGCGAGTTGCGCTTCCGGGGGCTGTCCGAGGGGAAGCTGGCCTATCTGGACCTGATCTGGTCCGGCCATGCCATGTCCTCCGAAACCTTCTACAGCTGGGAGCAGGAGAACATGCAGGTGGGCCGCGAAAGCGCACCCGTGTCCCTGCGTGAAGTGCTCGACCGGCACGGCGGGGAGATCTGGTACCAGCGGGAGAAGGCGGCGCACCGGGCCTATTTCCGCTTTGTGTTGCCTCTGGCCCAGGCCGTCCAGGAGGTGCCGGAGCTGCCTGCCGGCGCCCAGCAGGGCCGTCCCGAATATTACGACTTTGACCTGTTCAACTTCCAGGACACCGGGGTGGACCTGGACCGCAACCTGATGGAAATGGCCTACACGGTCTTCGATACCGAGACCACCGGGCTGGAGCCTGCCAATGGCGATGAAATCATCCAGATCGGGGCCGTGCGTATCGTAAACGGTCGCCTACTGCGTCAGGAGTCTTTTGACCAGCTCGTGGATCCCCAGCGTCCGTTGCGACCCGAGGGCATTCCCATCCACGGCATCACCGAGGAGATGTTGCGCGGCAAGCCCAGCATCGATGTGGTCCTCCCCGCGTTCCATGCCTTTTGCAGCGAAACCGTGCTGGTGGCCCATAACGCCGCCTTCGACATGCGCTTCTTGCAGCTCAAGGAAGAGCGCACCGGCCTTAAGTTTTCCCAGCCGGTGCTCGACACCCTGCTGCTCTCCGCCGTCATCCACCCGAATCAGGAATCCCACAAGCTCGACGTGATCGCCGAGCGCCTGGGCGTCCCGATCATCGGCCGTCACAACGCGCTCGGAGATGCCTATGCCACCGGCGAGGTCTTCCTGAAGATGATCCCGCTGCTGGCGGAAAAGGGCATCCACACCCTGCGCCAGGCCCTGGAGGCTTCCCAGAAGACCTATTTTGCCCGGGTCAAGTACTGACGCGCGGCCCCGGTGCGGGTGAGCATCTGCCCGCCTGGGCCGCCAGCACATAAAATGCAAGCCCCAACGCTTTAATTCACCAGGAGAATCGTCTTGATCGGGGAACAGCAGGGCCCGGTGGCAGGGCCCGGTGTTCAGGGACAACAAAGGGTGGCCAGGATCACCCAGGGTTTCCTGAAACGTCATCTGCCATTCCAGCGCATGGAAACCCGGGCGCTGGACTATCTGGCCGAGCGGGCCGCCTCCGTCTTCTACCCCAGGGGGGCCGAAATCACCGGTCCGGGGGAGGGCGTGGCCCGGAATCTCTACATCATCGAGCAGGGTAAGGTACAGTCCCTGGATGCGGGGGAGACGGGGCTGGCCGGCCACGCGGTGCTGGCCCTGGGGGTGGGGGAATGTTTTCCCCTCGGCGCGGTGACGGCCCAGCGGCCTTCCACCAACCGCTATGTGGCAGCCACCGATGTTTACTGCTTTGTGCTGCAGGCCGACGATGTGCTCGACTTGATGGAGATGAGCCCAGAGTTCAATGCCTTCTGCACCCGCTACATCGCCACCTTGCTCAACCAGTCGCGCCAGCAGTTGCAGCTCCTGTTCGCCCAGCAGGCCAGTGACCAGCAGACCCTCAATTCGCCGCTGGCCCAGGTCGGTTCGCGCGATCCGGTCCAGGTGGGCCGCGACACTCCCCTGCGCCAGGCGCTGGAGACCATGTCCCGCAGCCATGTGGGGTCCGTCGCCGTGGTGGACGAGGCGCACCGGCCCGTGGGCATCCTGACCCGGGCGGACCTGCTCGACCGGGTGGTGCTGGCGGGTACTTCCCTGGATGTGCCCACCGCCCAGGTGATGACTCCCGACCCCTGCTGCCTCGGGGAGCATGCCAGTGCCTACGATGCGATGCTGGCCATGGCCAGCCGGGGCATCCGCCATGTGCTGGTCGTCGACGGCGAAGGGCGCCTGTGCGGCGTGGTTTCGGAGCGGGATCTGTTTGCCCTGCAGCGCATCGGCCTCACCCAGATCCGTCAGGCCATCGAGCGGGCTCCCGATGTGGAAGCGCTGCAGCAGGCGGCCCGGGACATCCGCAAGCTGGCCTTCAACATGTTGGCCCAGGGGGTGGGGGCCGAGCAGCTCACCCAGTTCATTTCCACCCTCAATGACGCACTCACCCGCCGCATCCTCGAACTGAATCTGGATCACCACGACCTCTACGGCATCGACTGGTGCTGGCTGGCCTTTGGTTCCGAGGGCCGAGACGAGCAGACTTTCAGTACTGACCAGGACAACGGCATCATCTTCGTCTGCGACGACTTCAGCGACCGGGAAATGCTGAAGATGCGCCTGCTCGAATTTGCCCGGGCCGTGAATGCGGATCTGGATCGCTGCGGCTTTCCCTTGTGCAAGGGCAACATCATGGCCAGCAATCCCCAGTGGTGCCTGACCCTGGAGGAATGGCAGGAGCTGTTTGCCGAATGGATGCGCCGGCCCCAGCCGGAGGCCCTGCTCAACGCTTCCATCTTCTTCGATTTCCGCCCCCTCTATGGCCAGACCCATCTGGCCAGCCGGTTGCGCCACATGCTGCTCGCCCATGCGGCGGAAAGCCCGATCTTCCTGCGCGCCATGACGGTCAATGCCCTGTCCGTGCATCCGCCCCTGGGGATGATCCGCGATTTTGTCACCGATCTGGAAGCCGACCATCCGGGCGCCATCGACCTGAAAAAATACGGTGCCCGCCTGTTCGTGGATGGGGCCCGCATCTACGCCCTCGCTGCCGGTGTCTATCAGACCAACACGGTACTGCGCCTGCGTCAGGCGGCGGCCCGGCTTTCCTTCAACGAGGAGGAGATGGGCGGCATCATCGAGGCCTTCAACTACATCCAGCTCCTGCGCCTGCGCCAGCAGCAGCTCGACGGCGTGGAGGGGGGGCAGGGGCACAACCTGATCTACCCGGATCGCCTCAATGAACTGGACCGGCGCATCCTCAAGGAAGCCTTCCGCCAGGCGAGGAAGCTGCAGCAGAAGCTGCGGCTGGATTTCCAGGCAGGATGAGCCATGCCCATGCGCTTCTTCGGAAAAAACGCGCCACTCCTGTCCATCCCGCAGCAGCAGCGTCTGCAGGCCTGGCAGGCCCTGGCACCGCCCTCCCTGGGGCAGGCCCACTACCAGACCCGCTATGTGGTGCTGTCCCTGAAGACCGACGGGTTGGACCCCCAGAGCCATGCCATCCGCTCCCTGGCGGCAGTAGGGCTCACCCACGGCCGCATCCGCCCGGACGATGCCTTCTGGATTGAACCCGGCCAGCCTGACCCGGAAGCCTGGCTTGCCTGGCTGGAGTTCGTCGGCAAGGCCCCCTTGGTCGGCTTCCAGCTGCCTTTCCTGCGCCCGTTTCTGGAGCAGGCCCTGGAAGCCAGCCTGGACTTGGAGTTCCGCTCCATGTGGCTGGACCTGGCGGTGCTGCTGCCGGAAATCCACCGGGAGGCAGCGCTGCCGGATGCCACTCTGGACCATTGGCTCGAGCAGGCAGGCCTGGGACCCGAAGCTGTGCGGGATCCGATGCAGGATGCCCTGCTGCTGGCCCGCCTGCTGCAGCGGCTGCTCAATGCTGCCCGCACCCGGGGCATCGAGACGCCGGCAGCGCTGCAGGAGCAGGTCAGGGCGCGCCGCTGGTTGCACGGGGAGTCCTGAGTGAGCACCTTCTCCCAGCAGTTGCGCCGCTACTACAGCTGGTATACCTGCGGTTTCCTGGCCCTGATCGGCACCCTGGCCTTTTTGGAGTACCAGGGCATGCCGGCGCGCTGGATCGGCTATGTATTCTTGTTCTTCACCATCTTCCTTTATGCCGCCATCGGCGTCCTGAGCCGCACCGCCGACGTGTCCGAGTATTACGTGGCCGGGCGCCGGGTGCCGGCCATCTTCAACGGCATGGCCACCGGGGCCGACTGGATGAGCGCAGCCTCCTTCATCGGTCTGGCGGGCACCTTGTATCTGGCCGGTTATCAGGGGCTGGCCTACGTGCTTGGCTGGACCGGTGGCTTCGTGCTGGTGGCCCTGCTGCTCGCGCCCTACCTGCGCCGTTTCGGCCAGTACACCATTCCCGACTTCCTCGGCGCCCGTTATGGCGGCAATGGCGCCCGGCTGGTGGGGGTGGGCGCCGCCATCCTCTGCTCCTTCGTCTATGTGGTGGCCCAGATCTATGGGGTGGGCCTGATCACCAGCCGTTTTGTCGGCCTGCAGTTCGAGGTGGGGGTGTTTGTCGGCCTGGCCGGCATCCTGGTCTGCTCCTTCCTGGGGGGTATGCGCGCCGTGACCTGGACCCAGGTGGCCCAGTACGTGATCCTGATCGTGGCCTACGTGGTGCCCGTGGCCATCCTCTCCTACCAGAACACCGGCGTGCCCGTGCCCCAGGTGATGTACGGCCAGGTGCTGGCCCAGGTGGGCGAGGTGGAGCAGGAGCTGTTTGTCCGGCCCGGCGAGGTGGCGGCCCGGGAGCAGTATGCCGCCCGGGCCGCCACCTTCCGGGAAAAGATTGAGCGACTGCCCGTATCCCTGCAGGAAGAGCGGGATGCCATCACCCGGCGCATCAACGCCCTGAAGGACAGCGACGCCCATGCCCGGGACATCATCGCCCTGGAGCGCCAGCGGCGGGATCTGCCGGCCACGCCGGAACTGGCGCGGGAACGCTGGCTCGAGGAAATGCGCCTGGCCGAGGAAAAGGCCCGGGCACCCAGGCCCCATGCCCAGGCCTACCCGGGGGACACGGAGCAGGAGCGGGATCAGGCCAGGATCAATTTCCTCGCCCTGGTGTTCTGCCTCACCATCGGGACCGCGGCGCTGCCGCACGTGCTGATCCGCTACTACACCACGCCCACGGTGGGGCAGGCCCGGGAATCGGTGTTCTGGTCCCTGCTGTTCATCATGCTCCTCTACCTCACGGCCCCGGCCTACGCCGTGTTCGCCAAGTTCGAGATCTACACCCACCTGGTCAACCTGGAGCTCGACAAGCTGCCCGCCTGGTTCTCGGCCTGGAGCCGAGTGGGGCTGGTGAGCATCGAGGACATCAACGGGGATGGCCGCCTGCAACTGGCCGAACTCAGCCTCAACCCGGACGTGATCGTGCTGGCCATGCCCGAAATCGCCGGCATGCCCTACGTCATTTCCGGCCTGGTGGCGGCCGGTGGTCTGGCCGCGGCCTTGTCCACCGCCGACGGCCTCTTGCTCACCATCACCAGCGCCCTATCCCACGACGTTTATTACCGCATCATCCGTCCCGATGCCTCGACCCAGTGGCGCCTGGTGATTTCCAAGTCCCTGCTCCTGGTGGTGGCGGTGCTGGCGGCCACGGTGGCGGCCCAGAAGCCCGGCACCATCCTCTACATGGTGGCCTGGGCCTTCTCCCTGGCGGCTTCGGCCTTCTTCCCGGCCCTGGTGCTGGGCATCTTCTGGAAACGCGCCAACAAGCAGGGGGCCATCGCCGGGATGCTCGTCGGGGGGCTGGTCTGTCTCTACTACATCGTCCGGCTCGAGGTGGACCACATCGCCTGGCTGGGCCTGCATGACCTGCGCATGGAGCCCTGGTTCGGCATCCAGTCCATCGCCGCCGGTGTCTGGGGCGTGGGCACGGGCATGCTGGTCATCCTGGTGGTCAGCCTGCTGACCCCGCCCCCGTCCCGGGAAATCCAGGAATTCGTCGAAAGCGTGCGGTATCCGGCCCTATGAAAACCCCTGAGCTCGAACAGCGGAAGCAGCGTTACTGGCTGCGCAACCGGCAGCTGACCCTGGCCCTGCTGCTGATCTGGGTGCTGGTGACCTACGTGGCCAGCTACTTTGCCGACAGCCTCAACGGCTTTTCCTTCTTCGGCTTTCCCCTGGGGTTCTACATGGCGGCCCAGGGCAGCCTGATCATCTACGTGCTGGTGGTCGGCTGCTATGCGCTCGCCATGCGCCGGCTGGAGAAAAAGTACGGGATCGAGGACCAGGGCGGCTGAAGGGCGCAAAAGGAACAGGGAACAATGCAGAAAAGGCTTGCGCACCGCCATTGAAGTCTATATAATGCGCAGCTCGTCGGGGCGTGGCGCAGCCTGGTAGCGCACTTGCATGGGGTGCAAGGGGTCGCGAGTTCGAATCCCGCCGCCCCGACCATTTGATTCAGACAAAAGGCCAGATCTCCGGATCTGGCCTTTTTTTGCGGCACTGCGCCGCAGCGCGCCCGGGGGCGTGGCCTTCCTCGGTTTTTTGCCTTTTTTACGAAAAAGCCGTATTTCCCGGTGTTTTTCCACGTTTTCTGGCATAAATGCCGAGGGCATCGAAGCCGCGTGCCGCCCTGCAGACCTCTGGGGTGCGCCGGGCGAACTAGCAGGACGGCCTGATAGAGCGGAAGCAGGCACCGAGATCACGTTTTCGTGTCTCGTCTGACATTTGCGCGCAGACCGCATAGAGTTTCTCGTTCATCCAGCGGTTGTAATCGGCCATCAACGTCAAGAAGCGCATTTCATCCTAAAAAAACCGTAGTTAACCGCTTCCGTTTGCATGATTTTCGAGCAAACGATGGGTTGGCGGGGGGCCGATGGTTGCCAGGAGGCGCTTGAGATGATCGCAGACGCGAAGCCAGACGGTGGTGGTGGCCAACTGCTCCGCAGCCTGGGCGCTCCAGCCCTGAAGCAAGGTGGAGACTCGCATCAGGGCTGCCCGGGCCTTCTCGAAATGGGCGTGCAGGCCGGTCAGGATAATCGTCGTCTGTCCGGCATGCTCCGTCCGGCGGCCCACCGAGGCCATCAGCCAGGGACGGCTGGTGATGGCTTCGAGGCGCGATTCGGGGTTGGCCAGACGAACGAAGAGGCTCCACCAGTTGTAGACGAGCGCCACGGTTCGGGCGGCCAACTGGCAGCGATGCAGGTCATGGGTGGTGAAGCCGCCCCAGCCCCACTGGTTTTTCAACTCGTCGAAGGCGTTCTCCGCGTCGGCGCGATCCCGGTAAAGCTGTCCGAGGGAGAGGATCTCGTAGTCGGTGTTGGTGACCAACACCGCATATTCGTAGCCGGTAATTTGCTTGCCGGCCTTGCGATCTGCCTCGATGAACCCCAGCCATGGCTGGCCGTCATCCTCCCCCGCCATCATGACCTCGCCCTTGAGCGCACGGCGCAGCACGACGACCCGGCGCTTCGCTTCCCAGCCGGTCAGCAAGAGCTCGCCATCCTTGCCCTCCCAGCCTTGGCCGGCATCGCTCCAGCCGGCTTCCCGGAAGATGCGTCCGATGTGGCGCTTGACGTTCTTCGAGAGCTTGAGCTTGAAGAGATAGGGTTGGTCACGCGCTTCCAGCGCCGTCATCATCGACTCACCCATTGGGTGACTCCCTCAAACGTCACAAAACCCGCACCCTGCCTCATTTCCCGGCAGATTGCACCATGTCAAATAAGGTTTTTAGGTTCAACGGGTTGCTGCCGGTGGCGGGGTTCCTGATGCGGAGGGCGCCCGATCGTCATCAGGAAATACGGGCCCTCCGGCGATTCGCCAGATTCGGCCACGCGCCACCCCAGGTGAAGATAAAAGGCATGGGCACCGGCGTTCGACTTGAGGCACTTCAGGGCTGCATGCCCCCCGAAGCAAGGCATGCAGTGCCCGATCAGGGCTCTGCCAATCCCCTTGCGGAAATGATCCGGGTGAACGAAAAGATTGTGCAGGAAGTGGTCCGGCTCCCAGATGGATGCGAAGCCTGCCGGGGTTGCCCCCAGGAGTGCCACGATGACCCGCTCTTCCCGGGTATCCCGGTCAAAATCCTCCAGTCGAAGCCGTGAGGGGGGCAGCCACGGAAACGCAGCGGCCCGGGAGGCGACATAGAGCTTCCGCAGGTGCGCACGGTCTGATTCGACGAATTCGCGTATTTCCAGGTTCATTTTCATGTCCGACTGCAAGTCAGGTCAGGTCAGGCCGGGGTGCCCTCGGGCCTGATTCCAGGGGGCGGGGGCATCATGCCAGGCCTTGTGCTGCTGCCCGGCAATGAATTTTCCGGTGGCTGTTTGCGCAAGGGGGCGCCCCGATGCTGCCGCATCGCCCGGGAGAGTTGCCGGCGAGGCTTCCCTCCCCTACGATGGCGCCATATCCTGGCACTGCAGGAGCAACCTTCACCATGGCATCCATGTTCACTGCCGACATCCGAGAAATCGCAAGCCGAAGTGTCCTGTGCTGGCTGGCAACCACTGACGAAAAGGGCCAGGCGAACGTTTCGCCGAAAGAAGTCTGGGCCATTGCGGATGACGAACATATCGTGGTGGCCAACATTGCCTCGCCCTGTTCGGCACGGAACATTGCCGTAAACCCCTTGGTATGCCTGAGTTTCATCGACATTTTCGTCCAGAAGGGCTTCAAGGTGATCGGCACGGCGACCGAGTGGAAACCCTGCTCGCCCGGGTATGCCGGATGGGCGGCGCCTTTGAATGCAAGGGTGGGTGACCGCTTTCCGATCCACTCGGTGTTCGTCATCCGTGCTGTCGAGATTCACCCGATCATCGCGCCCAGCTACATCCTGTTTCCTTCCGAAACCACCGAAGCATCGCAGACGCGTGCCGCCCTGCAGACCTATGGGGTGCGCCGGGCGAACTAGCAGGGCGGCCGAACTTCCGACGCACGGCCGGTTCCGTGCTTGTCATGCCTCCGCCGCAAGCCGGGAAGGAAAGTAGGCAGTCCCCGCATCGGGCATGAAGATCATGTCGGTATCGCCCATGTCGTAACCAAGCTGCGAGATCAGCGTGGTGATCTGGCCACGGTGGTGGGTCTGATGATGAAACAGGTGGGTCAGGATCAGACCAAGGGGAAGCATCACCGATTCCTTCTTCACGAGGGAGGTGTAGGTCAACGGTTCGGTGAAGCGTGCCGGGTGCAGTTCGGCCACACGCGCCGCAAGGATGCCATCGGTTTTTTGCCGTTCGCATTTCAATGTCAAGAAGTCCGCATGCAACTCCTGATCGAGCGATTGGATCGGAAAGGGGTTGCCGGTGATACGGCCGAGCCATAGCAGATCCACAAGCAGGAGATGATTGAGGGTGCCGTGTATGGAGCGGAAGAAGGCACCGAGATCACGTTTTCGTGTCTCGTCTGGCATTTGCGCGCAGACCGCATAGAGTTTCTCGTTCATCCAGCGGTTGTAATCGGCCATCAACGTCAAGAAGCGCATTTCATGCATTCACGGTTCTCCTTCGTTCATTGCCAGAACAGGATGGCTGTCAGCGCGGACAGGGCCGCCATGCTCCGGTTGATCCTTTGCCGCGCGACCGTGTCTCGTACCAGGGAGCGCAGCCAGGCGCCGCTGGCTGCCCAGATGCTCACGCAGGGCAGTGCGACGCCGGTGAAGATCAGGCCGGCCGTCAGCACGCGCCCGGCGTAAGCCTCGCCCGCAGGCACGAAGGCCGTGATGACCGTGGTGGCCATGATCCAGGATTTGGGGTTGACGAACTGGAACAGCATGGCAGCTCCAAAACCGATGGGCCGTGCAAGGGTCGGGTCCCGGGGTTCGCTTGCGCGCCAGAGGCGTTCTGCCAGCCAGAGCATGTAAAGCGTGCCCGCCAGCTTCAGAACGGTCTGAAGATCCGGGAATCGGGCGAACAGAATGCCGAGCCCCGCGCCCGTGACGCAAATCTGCAACAGCACGCCGGACAGGATGCCGGCCATGTGCCGGCCCGTGCGGCTCAGTCCGAAGGTCAGCCCGGACGACAGCAGCAACAGGTTGTTGGGTCCGGGGGTGATGGTCATGACGAAGGCGTAGGTCGCGAGCGCCCACAGAATTTCCGGAGATGACATGCACGCCTCCTCAGCGATCCAGAACGATGGGGGTTGCCTGGGGCCTGCGCCACACCATGACGGCAATGAGACCGAGGCACGCCATCGTCATCGCGGCCGGAAACAGCACGGTGGTCATCGTGTGACGCTCCAGCGCGGCAATCACCAGAACATTGCGCACAGCCAGCAACACCAGAAACGTCATCGATTCCGAGAACGGTTGTTGCCAGGTCTTGCGCAGGGTTGGCCCGAAGCCGAGCAGTTCGATCAAGGTGATCAGCCAGACCGCCCAGAGCGGGTCATCCGCCACAGCCCAGAGGGGCATGGCGACCAGGGCCGTTGTGAAAAACAGCCGGTCCGTCCGCGTGACACTCATGTCCGGGTATTTCACGTAAGCGAGCAAGGCAATGCACAGCGTCACCGCGGCCGAGAGAAGGATGACCGCGGAACCAGGTGCGCCGCCGCCCTCGTGCAGGGTGGCAAGAAAGGCCATGCCGGTGTTCATGCCCCAGATCAGCCAGGAGAAGACATGGGGTCGTGTCCGACCACGCAGGATCGAGAGGATGTAGGGCACGAACGCGATGCTGGTCAGGATCGTTGCAACCGCGCTCAGCCAGAGTCTGTATTCGCTTGCTGCCATGCGATGGGTCCGGTCACATCATGTACAGCGCCTGGCCACGCACTGCACGACCTTTTTCGTCCAGATCAAGCATTTCCGCCGACAGGCCCTGATGTCCCCGGTACAGGATGACCATGCAACGGATGCCGCTCAGTACATCGACGAGTTCGAAATGCAGCTCCGGAATCCCCGCCAGTGCGGCATTCCAGTAAGCGCGCACCGCGGCTTTGCCCTTGAGCCTGCCGGAAGCCTCCCCGGTGACCCGGGCGACATGGGGCGAGGAAAATTCGAAGTCTTCGGAAAAATGCGTGAGCACCGCATCGAGGTCACGCGCATTCCAGGCGTTGATCCAGCTCCGGGCAAATTCCCGGGGAGAGGTCGGGGGGGACGAGGTCATCATGTCGGCTCCTGGTGGTTGCGGAAGGGGCGAGAACCCGATGCGGGTTCTGGCGGCAGAAGGAAGGGTTTCCTTGGATGACTTGCAGTCTATCGATCAGAGATGGAGCGCTACAGAATCAGAATTTGTTTATAGTTGCGGTACAGATGGCGTGATCGTGCATCTGTACTCATCCGTTCAACTCCGATCTGTACTGTTCTGGATTCACCCATGGAAACGCTTTACCAGCAGATTGCCGCCGAACTTGCCGGGCAGATCGCAGCCGGGATACATGGCCCCGGCGATCGCCTTCCGGGATTGCGGGGTCATGCCTTGCAACGTGGCGTGAGCGTGGCGACCGTCGTCGCGGCTTATCGGAAACTGGAGGACGAGGGTTACATCGAAGCGCGCTCACGCTCGGGCTTCTATGTGCGCACACGCAAAGCCATTCAAACCATTGAAGCCGGGGCTTCGAGCGTGACCGCTCCACCGTGTCCGGTGACAGGCCAGTCGATGACGATGGCGCTCATCAAGGCGGCCAGCAACCCGGGGATCGTGCAACTCGGTGCGGCAGTGCCCGACCCAGCTTACCTGCCCACCAACGCGGTAGCCCGTGCATTGGCCCGCGTCGCACGTACCGAGCGTAGTCGTGCTGCTGCCTACATGATGCCGCCTGGCGCGCCGGAACTGCGGCAACAGATTGCCCGACGTATGAGCCAGACGGGAGGCTGCGTTTCGGCCGACGACATCGTCATCACCACCGGCTGCCAGGAGGCCCTGAGTCTGGCCTTGCGTGCCTGCACTCGCCCCCATGACGTGGTTGCCGTTGAATCACCGGCCTTTTACGGCCTCCTGCACGTGCTGGAATCCCTGGAGCTCAAGGTGCTGGAGATTCCCGCTCATCCGCGTACGGGTATCGCCCTTGACGCGCTGGCCTTTGCACTGGACCGTTGGCCGGTCAAGGCCTGCGTGGTGGTGCCGAACTTCAGCAACCCGCTTGGCTATTGCATGTCGGATGCGAGCAAGCGCGCCTTGGTCGAACTTCTGACGCAACGCGGCGTTACCCTGATCGAGGATGATGTCTACGGTGATCTGGGGTTCGCAAACCGCCGGCCCTCCACTTGCAAGGGGCTCATGCCGCAGGCCGACATCCTCTACTGCAGTTCGTTCTCCAAAACCCTGTCGCCCGGCCTGCGCATTGGCTGGGTCGCTGCAGGAGAACAACGTCGCGAGCGGATCGAGTACCTCAAATACGTCACCAGCATCGCGAGCCCGAGCGTGCCGCAACTCGCCACGGCGCAACTTCTCGAAAATGGCCGTTACGATCGCTATCTGCGCGAAGTGCGTGGCCGCTACGCAAGCGCCGTGGCGCGCATGAGTGATGCGGTCATGAAATACTTTCCGGAAGGAACGCGCATCTCGCAACCCGCGGGCGGGTTTGTGCTCTGGGTGGAGTTGCCGCACCACGTGGACGGATTCGATCTGGCCAGACGCGCCCTGCGCCAGGGGGTGAGCATTGCACCTGGCACCCTTTTTTCCGTCAGCGGGAAATTCGGGAACTTCGTCCGTCTTTCCTGTGCCCGCGTCTGGGATGCACGTCTGGAGAAAGCCCTGCTTGCGCTGGCAAGGCTGTTATAGGCGGATTCCGGCTTCGCCTGCAAAGGGAGGGGAAAAGGGGCCTGGCCGCACCCTTTCATCCCATACGGCTTTCAGGGGGGCGAGCGCTGTGTCAGCCGTCGCCATCGTGGTGAACTGCCGGGAGGTTAGCGCAGTCCAAAAACATAAAGCCCTGAAAAATCAGGGCTTTATGTTTTATCCTGGCGGAGAGGGCGGGATTCGAACCCGCGGTGGGCTATTAACCCACACACGCTTTCCAGGCGTGCGACTTAAACCACTCATCCACCTCTCCGGGAAGGCGCGCATTTTAGCAAAGTTTCGGGCGTTGTCCACGTCTTTTTGAGGCGTTCTTTCCGCTCCTCCGCCTGGGTCAGCGGGCCTGGATGGGGATGATGCGCGGCTTCTTCAGCTTGCCCACCACGTGCATTTCGCACTTCTTGCAGTCGAAGGTGAGAGTGAGTCTTTCCTTGCCGTTGATCAGGGTCATGGGGTCGGGGCGGATGCCCTTCACTTCCTTGGGGCAGAGGTTGAAGCTGTAGCGCAGGCAGTGCTTGGTGATCATCAGGGAAACCGCTCCGGTTTCCTGGTTGGCCTCGTAGGCGGCCTCGATCACGGAGACCCCGTGGCGGCGATAGAAGGCGTGGGCCTTCTGGTTGTAGACGTTGCCCAGGTAGGAAAGGGCGGATTCCGGGTAGGGGGGCGGATTGTCGGCTGGGGCCTTGCGTTCGGGGCGCTGGTAGGCGGCGGCCCGGGCGGCGTCCAGGGCTTCCACGGCTTCCCGGCGCAGGCCGTTGACCACGCTGGCGGGCAGGAACCAGGCTTGGTCCGGCGGCAGGTTCAGCGCCAGGTCGATGGTCTCGGCCCGGTACAGGGTGTTGCCCAGCTTGGCCAGGTTGTCGCGCAGGCCGGAGAGCGCCCGTTCGGCATCCTTGGCAGGCTCCTTGGCCTGGGCGATGCTGGCGGCGGCGGTGATGCCCGTTTCATCGGTGAGCAGCAGGGCGAAGCCCTCGGGGGTTTCTTCCAGGCGCAGGTGCACGCCGATGCGCCGGTCGGCGGATTTCTTTTCCAGCAGGCGTTCGAAGCTCTGGTCCCGGTTGCGGTACAGGGTCGTGCCCACCTGCAGGTCGGTGGGCATTTCGTTTGGGCTGCAGCGCCAGAGGCTGGTCTTGCCCTTGCCACCCCGCTTTTCGGCGGTGTTGATGCGCACTCCCACCAGTTCCTGTTCCGGGTCGAAGTAGGAGAGGCCGTCGCCATTGTGGAGTTCGGCTTTGGTTTCCACTTCGAACCAGTCCGTTCCCAGTTGGCTCACCTGGCCCAAGGCTTCACCAGAGAAGGCGGGGGTGTCGAAGGCACCGATGTCGGCCTTGCGGGCATTGACGAAGTAATCGGTGGCGCCCCGGTTGAAGGTCTTTTCCGGCTGAGGGACGAAGGTGTAGCGGCAGCGCCCGGCAGAGGCCCGGCAGTAGCGCTCCGGGTGTGCCTCCAGGATGCCGTCTACCAGGGTGCGGTAGTGGGCGGTGATGTTCTTCACATAGGAGAGGTCCTTCAACCGCCCCTCGATCTTGAAGGAGGTGATGCCCGCATCCGCCAGGGCCAGCAGGTTGGCGCTCTGGTCGTTGTCCTTCATGGAGAGCAGGTGCTTGCCCTGGGCCACCAGGTTGCCATGCTGGTCGGCCAGGTCGTAGGGCAGGCGGCAGGCCTGGGAGCATTCACCCCGGTTGGCGCTGCGGCCCGTGTGGGCATGGCTGATGTAGCACTGGCCCGAGTAGGCGACGCAAAGGGCGCCGTGGACGAAGAATTCCAGGTTGCAGTCGGTGGCGGCGGCGATGCGCTGGATCTGCATCAGGTTCAGTTCCCGGGCCAGCACGATCTGGGAGAAGCCCACCTGGTCCAGGAAGCGGGCTTTTTCCACCGTGCGGATGTCGGTCTGGGTGCTGGCGTGGAGCTGGATCGGCGGCAGGTCCAGTTCCAGCAGGCCCATGTCCTGGATGATCACCGCGTCCGCTCCGGCTTCGTACAGTTGCCAGATGATCTTGCGGGCCGGTTCCAGCTCCTCGTCCTTCAGGATGGTGTTGACCGTCACGAACACCCGGGCGTGGTAGCGGTGGGCCTCCTGGGCCAGGCGCTCGATGTCGGCCACCCTGTTGCCGGCGTTGGCGCGGGCCCCGAAGGCCGGCCCGCCGATGTAGACGGCATCCGCCCCGTGGTGGATGGCTTCAATACCGTAATCGGCGTTCTTGGCGGGAGCGAGCAGTTCCAGAGGGCGGGGCAGCGGCATGGTGGAGCGGGGATATGGATGGAATCAGGCAGACCGGCAGTGCGGCAAAAGGTTCAGATGCCACCCCGCCAGGCTGGGGGCGGCGATTATCGCACAGGGAGGCGGCGGGACGGCTTTGGGTATCATGGCGGCTCCCCTTCAGGAGTCAGGCCATGGAAGATCGCCTCACCGATCTGGAAATCAAGTTCAGCTTCGCCCAGGATCTGCTCGATGAGCTCAACCGCACCATCTACCGCCAGCAGCAACAGATCGAGTTGCTGCAGGAGGAGGTGCGCCTGCTGCGGGAGCAGGTCAGGCGTGCGGGCCAGGACCTACGCCCCTCGAGCCTGCGGGACGAACTGCCACCCCACTACTGAACCGGCGGCCTGTCCGGGGATGTCTTGGCGGCGTCGAAACAGGCCGTCCCCCGGTTTTTCGCCATCATTCCGGCCCCGGGCTGCCCCACCGGTGATGGCCGAGGCGTGGCCGAGGGCCAACTGCGGCCCGGGGCGCATGACCCTTGCCCTCGCGGTGGGAAGCTGCCTCAGGGGGACTCAGGGGCGGTCCACATGCTGCTGCAGCCAGGCTTCCAGCACGGCCAGATGCCAGAGCTTGTTGCCATGGATGGGGGTGAAATGGCCCAGGGGTTCGGCCAGCAGCCGCTCCACATAGGCGCGCTGGTACAGGCCCCGCTCCCGGCAGGTCCGGGAGTTCAGGGTGGCGTGGATGAATTCGAGAAAGCCGCCGCGCAGGTATTTGAGGGCCGGGGTGGGGAAGTAGCCCTTGGGCCGGTCGATGATCTCGTCCGGCAGCAGTCCCCGGGCGATGTACTTGAGCGGGTATTTGCCGTCCTCCCTGAGGCGCAGTTCCGGCGCCAGGGCCATCGCGGCCTGGACCAGATCCTGGTCGAGGAAGGGCACCCGGGCCTCCAGGCCCCAGGCCATGGTCATGTTGTCCACCCGCTTGACCGGGTCGTCCACGATCAGGGTGGTGACATCCAGGCGCAGCACCTGGTCCAGGAAGGTGTCGGCCCCGGGTTCACTGAGCCGGCCGGTGAGCAGGGCGCTGGCGTGGTCGGCGGTGGCGTAGGCCGGGCCGATCATTTCCAGATATTCGGGATGGCGCCGGTCGAGATAGTGGCGGGCGAAGCGTTCCAGCGGCGGCTGGCTTTCGGGCTCGGCGTGCATCAGCGGGTACCAGAAATAGCCGCCGAACACTTCGTCCGCGCCTTGGCCGGAGAGCACCGCTTTGACTTCTTTCTTTACCTCCCTGGCGAGCAGATAAAAGGCCACGTTGTCCTGGCTGAACATGGGTTCGGCCATGGCGGCGATGGCGCCGGGCAGGTTTTCCAGCACTTCGGAGTCGGGGATCAGGTGGCGGTGGTGGCGGGTACCGAAACGGCGTGCCACCAGGTCGGAATAAAGGAACTCGTCCCCTTTTTCTTCGGGTTGCTCCTGAAAGCCCACCGAGAAAGTCGGGATGTCCCGCTGCCCCAGTTCCGCCAGCAGGGCCACCAGCAGGCTGGAGTCCACGCCGCCGGAAAGCAGCACGCCCACGGGGACGTCGGCGGCCAGGTGCTGGCGCGCCACGGCAGCCAGAAGCTTCTGCCGGATTCCATCGAGCTGTTCCGTCTCGCCCGGCGCAGGGTTTGGCCGCCGGGCCTCCAGGTGCCAGTAGGGCCGCTCCCGGGCGTTGCCGCGCAGGTCGAGGGTGAGACAGGTGGCGGGCGGCAGCTTCCGGACTTCCTTGAGCACCGTGTGGGGGGCGGGCACCGAGCCGTGCAGGCTGAACTGGAACTGCAGGCCCACCGGGTCCAGTTCCCGATCCACCCCGCCGCTGGCCAGCAGTGCCGGCAGGCTGGAGGCGAAGCGCAGGCGGCGGCCGTTGCGGGTCAGGTAGAGGGGCTTGATGCCGAACCGGTCCCGGGCCAGGAACAGGCGACGCTGGTGCAGGTCCCAGATGGCGAAGGCGAACATGCCGTTCAGCCGTTCCAGGCAGGACTCGCCCCAGGCGTGGTAGGCCTTGAGGATGACCTCGGTGTCGCCGTCGGAAAAGAAACGGTAGCCCAATCCGATGAGTTCCTGGCGCAGCTCCCGGTAGTTGTAGAGGGTGCCGTTGAAGACCAGGGCCAGTTTCAGCTCCGCATCGTGCATCGGCTGGTCGGAGCTTTCCGACAGGTCGATGATGGCCAGGCGCCGGTGGCCGAAGGCCAGGGGGCCGTCGGAAAAACTGCCGCCGTGGTCGGGGCCGCGCTGCTGCATGGCATCCATCATCCGGCCCAGGGCCGTCAGGTCCGCCGCCAGGTTGTCAAAACGCAGTTCTCCGCAAATGCCGCACATAGCTTGTTCCGTTCCCGTCTGCCCGGTTGTTCCCGGGGCGTTCGATGTGCGATTGTAGTCCCGTTTTTCGGGGCTTTCCGACCCGGTGCGGGCAGCGTCCGGAAGCCGGGTGTCTGCCGGGCGTGTCTGCCTGGCTCCGGGCCCGGAGCGGGCTGGAACGTGGAGGCAGCCGTAAAAGAACTTGGCCTTGGCAGGAAAATCCGTTACAATTCCAGGGTTTGTTCAGCAGGCCGCCGTTCTGGCGGCGGTTATATCGTGATGGGCTTCGCGCCCATTTTTTGTTTTCTGGCCATGGATTTGCACGCACTACTCGAAAAGACGATCAGCGGTCTCGGTTACGAGCTGGTGGATCTGGAGCGCTCGCCCAAGGGGCGGACCATCCGCATCTTCATCGACAAGCCCGACAAGGAAGGGGGGGTCGATGTGGAGGATTGCGCCCTCGTTTCCCATCAGGTTTCCCGTCTCCTCGAAGTGGAGGACGTGGATTACGATCGTCTGGAAGTGTCGTCGCCCGGGCTGGACAGGCCGGTGAAGAAGCCGGCGGATTTCGAACGCTTTGCCGGACAGGATATCCAGGTGCGCATCCGCCTGCCCTTGAACGGGCAGCGCAATTTTCAGGGCGAACTCCTGGGGGTGCGTGACGGCAAGGTGGCTCTGCGCCTGGATTCGGGCGAGGTGGAACTGGATTTGGAAAACATTGAGAAAGCGCGTCTGGTGCCCGACTTCGGTTGAGCCTGGCGGATTAGGAGGTCTGAGAAGATGAGCCGTGAAATGTTGTTGCTGGTGGATGCCCTGGCCCGGGAAAAAAACGTGGCCAAGGAAGTGGTGTTCGGCGCCCTGGAAAGCGCACTGGCTTCGGCCACCAAAAAGCGTATCCACGACGAGGCTGACGTATGGGTGAGCATCGACCGGAACACGGGGAGTTATGAATCCTTTCGCCGCTGGCAGGTGGTGGCCGATGCCGATTACCTGAACGAAGCCAATCAGGTGCCCCTGTCCGAAGCCCGGAAGGATGATCCGGACGTGGAGGTGGGCGATTACCTGGAAGAAGCCCTGGAGCCCATCGACTTCGGCCGCATCGGCGCCCAGGCCGCCAAGCAGGTGATCATGCAGAAGATCCGCGATGCCGAGCGGGAGCAGATCCTCAGTGATTTCCTGGAGCGTAAGGAACACATCGTCTCCGGCACCATCAAGCGCATGGAGCGGGGCAATGCCATCGTCGAGGCCGGCAAGATCGAAGCTATCCTGCCCCGGGACCAGATGATTCCCAAGGAAAACCTGCGTGTCGGTGACCGGGTCAAGGCCTACCTGCTGCGCATCGACCGGGGGGGGCGTGGCCCCCAGATCATCCTGTCCCGCACCGCACCGGAATTCATCATCCGCCTGTTCGAGCTGGAAGTTCCCGAGATTGAGGAGGGGCTGATGGAAATCAAGGGCTGCGCCCGGGACCCCGGTCTGCGCGCCAAGATTGCCGTCAAGTCCAATGATCCCCGGGTAGACCCCATCGGCACCTGCGTCGGTATGCGGGGCAGCCGCGTCACGGCGGTGCGCAACGAGGTGGGTGGCGAGCACGTGGACATCGTCCTCTGGGCGGCGGATCCGGCTCAATATGTGATTGGCGCCCTGGCGCCAGCCGAAGTCGTCTCCATCGTGGTGGACGAGGACAAGCACGCCATGGACGTGGTGGTGGACGAGGCCAACCTGGCAGTGGCCATCGGTCGCAGCGGGCAGAACGTGCGCCTGGCTTCCGAGCTGACCGGCTGGACCATCAATCTGATGACCCAGGATGAATCCGCCAAGCGGCTCGAAGCCGAAACCGCTGCCACCCGTGTGCTGTTCATGGAAAAACTGGACATCGACGAGGAGCTTGCCGACCTGCTGATCGAGGAAGGCTTCTCCACCCTCGAGGAAGTGGCTTATGTGCCCCTGGCCGAGATGCTCGAAATCGAGGGGCTGGACGAGGAAATCGTCAATGAATTGCGCAACCGTGCCCGCAATGTCCTGCTGACCGAAGCCATCGTGGCTGAGGAGCAGTTGGAGCAGGTGGCCGAGGATCTGCTGACGCTTGAGGGCATGGATCATGACATGGCCACCCGGCTCGCCACGCACGGCGTCAGGACGCGGGACGAACTGGCCGAACTGGCTGTGGATGAGTTGACCGACATGACCGGGATGGACGAGGAAAAGGCCAAGGCGCTGATTCTCAAGGCCCGCGCCCATTGGTTCGAGTAAGGGGGAGAAGCATGACGACAACGACCGTTGCCCAGTTTGCCGGCGAGCTGAGAATGCCGGTGGACGCCCTGCTGGAACAGCTCGCCAAGGCAGGCGTGAGCAAACAGGGACCCCAGGATAGCCTGACGGATCAGGACAAGGCCAGGTTGCTGGATTTTCTGCGCCGTTCCCATGGCGAAGCCGATACCAAGACCAAGATCACCCTGACCCGCAAGGAGACCACGGAAATCCGTGCCACCGATGCCCAGGGCCGGGCCCGGACCGTGCAGGTGGAAGTGCGCAAGAAGCGGGTGCTGGTCAAGCGCGACCCCGCCGAGCTGGCCGCGGCAGCGGCAGCGGAGGCCAAGGCTGCCGAAGCCCGTCAGGCGGCTGAACTCAAGCCCGAGCCCGTGGTGCCGGCTTCCGACCCCGGGGCCGCCGCTCCGGTCGAGCCGGAATCCGTGGTGGCGGCCCCCGTGACATCCGAACCCGAGCCGGCGCCGGAGCCTGCCCCTGAACCTGCTCCGGTCGTCCAGCCCGTTCCGGCTGCCGTGCCGGCAGCGGAGCCCGCTCCGGTCCAGGCTCCCAAGGCCGCCGCGCCGGCGGAGGGGGCCGCGCCGGTGCGCAAGGTCAAGACCGTGGTCAAGCAATCCTTCCTCGACGAGGCCGAGCTACGCGCCCGGGCCGAAGAAGAACGCCGCCAGCGGGAACTGTTGGAGCGCCAGGCCCGGGAACTGAAGGAAAAGCAGGAACGTCAGGCCGAGCTGGCCCGGCTGCGCAGGGAGGCCGAAGAAAAGGCCGCCGCTGCCAAGGCCGCCGAAGCCGCCAAGCAGCAGGCGGCAGCCCAGGCCACCACCGAAGCCAAGCCTTCCGACAAGACCCTGCACAAGAAACCCGATGCCGACAAGAAAGGCAAGAGCGGCAAGGATGCCTGGGAGGACGGCAAAAAGAAGAGCGGCCTCAAGACTCGGGGTGCCGTGGGCGGCACCGGCTGGAAGGAAGGCGGCAAGCATGGCAGGAAGACTGCCCACAAGAACGATGGCGAAGGCAGTTTCCAGGCGCCCACCGAGCCCATCGTGCGTGAGGTGCATGTGCCCGAGACCATCTCCGTGGCCGATCTGGCTCACAAGATGTCCGTCAAGGCCACCGAGGTCATCAAGACCCTGATGAAGATGGGATCCATGGTCACCATCAACCAGGTGCTGGACCAGGAAACCGCCATGATCGTGGTGGAGGAGATGGGCCACGTGGCGGTTGCCGCCAAGCTGGACGACCCGGATGCCTTCCTGGACGACCACCACGCTGAACACAAGGATGCCCCCCTGGAGCCTCGTGCTCCCGTGGTCACTGTGATGGGCCACGTGGACCACGGCAAAACCTCGCTGCTGGACTGCATCCGACGCGCCAAGGTGGCCTCCGGCGAAGCCGGTGGCATCACCCAGCACATCGGTGCCTACCATGTGGAAACCGAGCGCGGCATGATCACCTTCCTGGATACCCCGGGGCACGAGGCCTTCACGGCCATGCGGGCTCGTGGTGCCAAGGCCACCGACATCGTCATCCTGGTGGTGGCCGCCGACGACGGCGTGATGCCCCAGACCAAGGAAGCCATCCACCATGCCAAGGCCGCAGGTGTGCCCATCGTCGTGGCGGTGAACAAGATCGACAAGCCCGAAGCCAATCCCGACCGGGTCAAGCAGGAACTGGTGGCCGAGGGGGTTGTGCCGGAAGAATACGGTGGCGACTCTCCCTTCATCCCGGTTTCTGCCAAGAAGGGCATGGGCATCGATGAGCTGTTGGAGAACGTGCTGCTTCAGGCTGAAATCCTGGAACTGAAGGCCCCGAAGGAAGCACCGGCCAAGGGCCTGATCATCGAAGCTCGCCTCGACAAGGGCCGTGGCCCCGTGGCCACCATGCTGGTGCAGTCCGGCACCCTGAAGCAGGGTGACGTGGTGCTGGCCGGCCAGGTGTTCGGTCGCATCCGTGCCATGCTGGACGAGAATGGCAAGACCATCAAGGAGGCTGGCCCTTCCATCCCTGTGGAAATCCTCGGTCTTTCCGATGTGCCGGCCGCAGGCGAGGAGGCCATTGTCATGGCCGACGAAAAGAAGGCCCGCGAAATCGCCCTGTTCCGCCAGGGCAAGTTCCGTGATGTGAAGCTGGCCAAGCAGCAGGCCGCCAAGCTCGAGAACATGTTTGAACAGATGGGCGAGGGCGAGGTCAAGAGCCTGCCGCTCATCATCAAGGCGGACGTGCAGGGTTCCCAGGAGGCCCTGGTGCAGACCCTGACCAAGCTGTCCAACGAGGAAGTGCGGGTGAATGTGATCCACAGCGCCGTGGGGGGGATCAGCGAATCCGACGTGAACCTGGCTCAGGCCTCCGGTGCCGTGATCATCGGCTTCAATACCCGTGCCGATGCCAATGCCCGCAAGCTGGCCGAAAGCTTCGGGGTGGACATCCGCTACTACAACATCATTTACGATGCCGTGAATGAGGTGAAGGCCGCCCTGTCCGGGATGCTGGCGCCCGAGAAAAAGGAGGTCATCACCGGCATGGTGGAGATACGCCAGGTCTTCTTCATCTCCAAGGTGGGCGCCATTGCCGGTTGTCTGGTGCAAGAAGGCGTGGTCAGGCGCAATTCCCGCATCCGTCTGCTGCGCAACAACGTGGTCACTTGGGATGGCGAGCTCGACTCCCTCAAGCGTTTCAAGGATGACGTGAAGGAAGTCAAGGCTGGTTTCGAGTGCGGTCTTTCCCTCAAGAACTTCAACGAGATCAAGGAAGGCGACATGCTTGAAGCCTACGAAATCCAGGAAGTGGCCCGCACCCTCTAGGCAGCAGATGGAATCCGTGCAGCGAGGCGGGGCCTGCCGGTCCCGGCCTCGCTTCCCTTTTCCGGGAGTCATGACATGAAAAGCTTTTCCCGCTCGGACCGGGTGTCCGAGCAGATCCGCCGGGATCTGGCCGAGATCATCCGTAGCGAACTCAAGGACCCCCGTGTGGGCATGATCAGCCTCACTGCCGTCGAGCTGACCCCGGATTACGCCCACGCGAAGATTTTTTTCACCACCCTGGACATTTCCCATCTGCCGGAAATCCAGGCCGGGCTGCGCCGGGCTTCCGGCTTCCTGCGCCGGGAACTGGGCCGGCGGGTGCGCATCCACACCCTGCCGGAACTGCACTTCATCCACGACGATTCCCTGGAGCGGGGGGCCAGTCTTTCCCGGCTCATCGACGAGGCGGCAGCCCTGTCCCGCAGCAGTAGCGGTGGGGATGGCGAAGGTCTGCCGGATACCGGGAGCAAGGATCCCGAATGAGCCAGGGCCCCGGACGGGGCCCTGTGTGATTCCGGCTCAGGGGCTTTGCCGCGGGGGCCAGGGATGGGCCTCGAAGCGGAACAGGCCCGGCTCGGTCGTGTCGATGCTGCCCCGCACCCAGCCCATGAGCGGATAACCGAAGGTCTCCACCCGGGTGAAGTTGGCGAGCACCTTGCCCTCGCGGTCCCGCAGGGGCTGGTCCACCCGGAACTGGTGGGTGTCCCCGTGCACCGCCACCACCTGGCCGCCCTGCTGGCCGAAGCGCTCGGTTTCCTGGCGCAGGGTTTCCAGGAACTGCCGGTAGCCGGAAATGCCCAGGCCCTTGGCGAAATACTTGAAGCCCGGGTTGGCCTGGAACAGCAGCACTACGCCTTGCAGCTTTTCCTGCCGCGCCAGGGCGAAGGCATCCACCAACCAGGCGATTACCGCCGGGTTGCGCTCAAGGTATTCGGCACTGGGCTTGTCGGTCATGCCCCAGTTGTTGTTGCCCCCGGGCAGGTTGAGGGTGACGAACAGCACAGGCCCCAGGCGGAAGCGGCTGTGTTCCCGCCATGGCCCGGCTTGCCGTTCCAGCCTGAGTTGCTGTCGGCCCAGGCTCCTGTCGTTTGACCAGAAGATTTCCCGCAGCTTCGCCAGCCGTTCCCGGGGCTCATAACTGCCGTTGCTGGCCCGGTCGCAATCCGTCCATTCATTGTCGCCAGGCACGAAGACCAGGGGCACCGGGCTGGCCTGGAACAGATGGTAGCGGTCCTGGAACAGGGCGTCGTCGCAGCGGTCCTTGCCGTGCTTGATGTCGCCGATATGGGCGATGAAGGCGGGTTTGTCCGTCCCGCTTTCCGCAGCCATGGCCGCCAGCATCTTTGGCAGCTCGGCCCGCTCTTGTTCCGAGTAGGGTACATCGCCCAGCAGGCCGAAATGCCAGGTCTCGGCCTGGGCGGTTTCCAGGTTGAAACCAAAGGCCAGCCCCAGGGCCAGAGCCAGCAGCCAGGAGGCGAGCTTGCGGGTCATTGGCACAGAGCTTCCTTCAGGCGGTACAGGGCATCCAGGGCTTCCCGGGGGGTGAGGCTGTCCGGGTCCAGGACTTCGAGTTGCTTTAGCACCGGATGGGGCTCGATATGCACTTCTGGCTCCAGAGCCGGGGCGCTGGCGAACAGGTCCGGCTGCAAGGGGGGTTCCGAAGCCTTTTGTTCCAGCTCCCGCAACTGCCTTTTGGCCGCCCGCACCACGGCTCCGGGCATACCCGCCAGAGCTGCCACCTGGATGCCGTAACTTTGGTTGGCCGGGCCTTCTTCCACCGTGTGCAGGAAGACGATGCGCTCCCCGTGCTCTACCGCATCCAGATGCACGTTGGCCAGGGTGGGATAGTTCTGGGCCAGGCGGGTAAGTTCGAAATAGTGGGTGGCGAACAGGGTCAGGCTGCGGTTCTTCTCCAGCAGGTGACGGCAGATGGCAAAGGCCAGGGCCAGGCCGTCGAAGGTGGAGGTGCCCCGGCCGATCTCGTCCATCAGCACCAGGCTGTTGGGGCTGGCGTGGTGCAAAATGGCGGCGGCCTCGGTCATTTCCACCATGAAGGTGGAGCGGCCTGAAGCCAGGTCGTCAGAAGCGCCGATGCGGGTGAAGATGCGGTCCAGGGGGCCCAGGGTGGCCGCTTGCGCGGGCACGAAGCTGCCCACATGGGCGAGCAGGGCGATCAGGGCTGTCTGGCGCATGTAGGTGGATTTACCACCCATGTTGGGACCGGTGATGAGTAGCAGGCGGCGGTTGTCGGAAAGATCCACGTCGTTGGCAATGAAGGTGTCGCCGCTGCCTTCCATTTCTCCCTCCACCACCGGGTGGCGCCCGCCCTGGATGTGGATGCCCGGCTCGCTGCTGAACTCGGGCCGGCACCAGTTGCGGCGCAGGGCCGTGTCCGCGAAACTGGCGAGCATGTCGAGCTGGGCCACGGCCCGGGCGATGGCCAGCAGGCGGCTGACCTCCGGCTGCAGACGGTTGAGGATGTCCTCGAACAGGGCCTTTTCCCGGGCCAGGCCCCGCTCCTGGGCGGACAGAGCTTTGTCCTCGAAGGCCTTCAGCTCCGGGGTGATGTAACGTTCAGCATTCTTCAGGGTCTGGCGGCGGCGGTAATCCGTGGGAATTTTGTCCCCGTGGGTGTGAGTCACCTCGATGTAGAAGCCATGCACCTTGTTGTATTCCACCTTGAGGCTGGGAATGCCGGTGCGTTCCCGCTCTCGCGCTTCCAGGTCCATCAGGAAGGCGCCGCAGTTGTCGTTCAGGGCCCGGAGTTCGTCCAGCTCTGCGTCATAACCGGGGGCGATCACGCCCCCGTCCCGGATCTGGGCGGCGGGTTCGGCGGCAATGGCCCGGTTGAGAAGTTCCAGGGCCTCCCCAGGAGCCACCAGTTCGGCTGCCAATTCGGCCAGCAGAGGGCTGGCATCTCGGGCAGAGAGAAGGGGGGCTGCCAGTTCCGGCAGCCGGGCCAGGGAATCCCGCAGGGCGGACAGGTCCCGGGGGCGGGCGTTCATCAGGGCAATGCGCCCGGCGATGCGTTCCAGGTCGGCTTGGCCCTTCAGGGCCTGGCGCACCTGCCCGGCCAGATGGCCGTAGTCTTCCAGCAGCACGGCCACCGCCTCCTGGCGGGCAGTGGGCAGGGCCGGGTTGCGCAGGGGATGATGCAGGGCGTGGCGTAGGTAGCGGGCCCCCATGCTGGTGACGCAGGTGTCGAGCAAGGAGAACAGGGTGGGGGCCGGTTGGCCCCGTAGGGTCTCGGTGAGTTCCAGATTGCGCCGGGTGGCCGTGTCCAGACCCAGGTAGGCGCTTTCCAGTTCCACCTGCAGGCCCTGCACGTGGGGCAGGGCCCGGGCCTGGGTGGCCTGAGCGTACTGGAGCAGGGCGCCGGCCGCCGCCAGGGCGGGGCCCAAGTCATCGGCCCCGAAGCCGCCCAGGGAGCGTACTTTGAAATGGTCACAGAGCAGCGCTTTGGCGCTGTCCGGCTCGAAATGCCAGTCCGGCCGCCGGGTACGGGCCACCCCTTCGGGCAGGCTGATGTCCAGCCCGTCCGGCAGCAGGATTTCCGCCGGGCGGATGCGCTCCAGGGTGGCGCCCAGCTGGGCGGCGGGAATCTCGGTGAGGATGAATTCGCCGCTGGCCAGATTCAAGCGGGCCAGGCCCACCGTCTGGCGCGCCTGGGTCAGGGCCAGGAGCAGCACATCCCGGCGTTCGTCCAGCAAGGAGGCATCAGTGAGGGTGCCTGGGGTAACGATGCGGGCCACGGCCCGCTCCACCGGCCCCTTGCTGGTGGCAGGATCGCCGATCTGCTCGCAGATCACCACCGATTCCCCCAGCTTCACCAGCTTGGCCAAGTAGCTCTCCAGCGCGTGGTAGGGAATCCCCGCCATCTTGATGGGCGCCCCGGCCGACTGGCCCCGGGTGGTGAGGGTAATGTCCAGCAGCCGCGCCGCCTTTTCCGCATCCCCGTAGAACAGCTCGTAGAAGTCCCCCATGCGATACAGCAGCAAGGTGTCCGGATGCTGGGCCTTGAGAGCCAGGTACTGCTGCATCATCGGGGTGTGCTTGGCGCTGTCGGCGGACTTGCTCATGGGCTTGTCGGTATCGGGCAAAGGGTGGATTTTAGCAGGGGGGGAGTCATGTCGCCTGAAACCACAGGATTTGTCGATGGTTTTTGTTGCGTAAAACGGCAAATATCCTTACTCGGGCATTCCATGCGGGAGGCTCGTTTTGAGGCGGGAGGGTTTCGGAATGTCACTATTTTGTAACGATTGTGAAACAATACGCCCCGCTTCGAGAACAGCGGGAGAGTGAGTGTGGAACTCAAACATATAAACGACATTGAAAAAGCTACCAAAAAAGGTCAGAACGAACTTTTCAGGCTGGGCATTGGCCTGATCTTCATCGTCGGGGTGATGTTGTACACCTCGACGCTGGAACTGGAACGGGGCAGCATGCTGCTGGTCATGGCCGCGATGATCGGCGGTTACATGGCCATGAATATCGGTGCCAACGATGTGGCGAACAATGTGGGTCCGGCGGTGGGTTCCCACGCCCTGACCCTGGGTGGGGCGCTGACCATTGCGGCGATTTTCGAGGCATCGGGCGCGTTGATTGCCGGTGGGGATGTGGTGACTACTATCCGTAGCGGCATCATTGATCCCACTCGGCTGCCGGCCGGCGATGTCTATATATGGTTGATGATGGCGGCGCTGCTGGCCGGGGCGCTCTGGCTGAACATCGCAACGGCCGTAGGGGCTCCGGTTTCCACCACCCATTCCATCGTGGGGGCGATTCTTGGTGCGGGTGCCGCTGCGGCCGGCCTGGACGTGGTGAACTGGGACACCATGACCGAGATCGTGGCGAGCTGGGTGGTTTCTCCGGTGCTGGGCGGGGTTTTTGCGGCGGGGTTCTTGTATCTCATCAAGCGCAGCATCACCTACAAGCAGGATATGGTGGAGGCGGCCGTGCGCATGGTGCCCCTGTTGGTGGCGCTGATGGCCTGGTCCTTCACCACTTATCTGATGCTCAAGGGGTTGAACAAGATCTGGAAGGTGGGGGTGCTTACGGCCACCATCGCCGGTTTCGGAGTGGGGGCGCTGGTGTATGCCAGCTTGCGTCCTTTCCTGCGGGCGCGCATGGGCCGGATCGAGAACAGCAAGGAGAGCGTCAATCAGCTCTTTACCGTGCCGCTGATCTTCTCGGCCGCGCTGCTCAGTTTTGCCCACGGTGCGAATGATGTGGCCAATGCCATCGGGCCGCTGGCGGCGATTTACAACGCGGTGTCCTCCGGTGCCGGCACGGTCGCGGACAAGGCGGCGATTCCCTTGTGGGTGATGATGGTGGGGGGGCTGGGTATTTCCATTGGTCTGGCCTTGTTCGGACCCAAGGTGATCCGTACCGTCGGCTCCGAGATTACCGAGCTGGACAAGATGCGGGCCTACTGCATTGCCATGTCGGCGACCATTACCGTGATCGTGGCGAGCCAGATGGGCCTGCCGGTGAGTTCCACTCACATTGCGGTGGGCGGGGTTTTCGGCGTGGGTTTCCTGCGCGAGTATTTGAAAGCCAACTATGCCCGGATGGAGGAAGAGATCCGGGCACATCATCCGGAGGGAGATCTGGTGGCCATCAATGCCTTTCTGGCGCGATTCAAGGCGGCTTCCGTGCAGGAGAAGGGGGAAATGTTGGTGGAGCTGAAGCTGCGTTCGAAAATGCGCATGGATCCGGCCAACTTTTCCAAGCTGGAGCGCAAGGGGCTCAAGCGGGTCTATCGCCAGGAACTGGTGAAACGCTCCCAACTGCTCAAGATTGCCGCCGCCTGGGTCATCACGGTGCCCGCTTCCGCCATCCTGGCCGCCATGCTGTTCTTCATGATCAAGGGCATGCTGGGCTGATGCCGTTCGGGGTTCATGGACACTGCCTGGGGGGCCGGGTAGTCTGAAGGGGTGCGGCGCCTGGCGCCGCCCTTTTCCGGAGTTGCTCCTGTGTCCGCCATGCAATTGCCTTACTGGCGCCTGTCCGGCTACTACTTCTTTTATTTTGCCTTTATCGGGGTCTTCTCCCCGTATTTCGGGCTTTACCTTCAATCCATTGCCTTTTCCGCCTGGGATATCGGTTTGCTGATGTCCCAGATGCAGTTGATGCGGCTCCTGGGGCCATATGCCTGGGGCTGGCTGGCGGACCGGGGTCACGGTCGGGTCGGAATCGTGCGTCTGGCTGGAGGTATGAGCCTGCTGGGGTTCCTGGCCTTTTTCTGGCTGGACCGGCTTGAGCCCATGCTGGTGGCCATGACTGTCCTGGCCTTTTTTTGGAGCGCGGCGCTGCCGCTGGTCGAGACGCTTACTTTCGATCATCTGCGCGGTCAGCCTGCCCGCTACGGCAGCATCCGCCTGTGGGGATCGGTGGGTTTCATCGTCAGCGTGCTGGGTACCGGGGCCTTGCTGGACTGGGTGCCGGAGGCGGGGGTGCTCTGGGTGTGTACCCTGGTGCTGGCCGGTATCCTGGTCTGCTCCCTGCTGCTGCCGGAGGCGGAGCAACGGGCTGTTGCGGGTGTCCAGGCGCCGGTGGGCAGCATTCTGGCCCAGCCCAGGGTGCGTGCCTTGCTGGGGGCGTGTTTTGCCATGTCCCTGGCCCACGGGGCGTACTACATTTTTTATTCGATCCATCTGGCAGCCCACGGCTACAGCAAGTCCGAGGTGGGCTTGCTCTGGTCCCTGGGGGTGCTGGCGGAAATCCTGGTTTTTCTGCTGATGCCGCGTCTGGGGCGCTGGCTGGGCTTGCGCCGGATTCTGCTCATCAGTTTTGCTGCGGCGGTACTACGTTTTCTGCTGATGGGCTGGGGAGTGGAAAGCCTGGCTCTGGTGCTGCTGGGACAGGTGTTGCATGCCCTGACCTTCGGGGCCTACCACGCTGCGGCCATTGCGGTGGTCAGCCTCTGGTTTCCGGGTTCGAGTCAGGCGAGGGGGCAAGCCCTGTATTCGAGTCTGTCTTTTGGTGCGGGGGGGTTACTGGGGGGGCTGGTGAGCGGCTTGATCTGGGAGGATGCCGGGGCGGGCTGGACTTACAGTCTGAGTGCCCTTGCCGCCCTGGTGGGGGGCTGGCTGGTGTGGCGCTGGGTCAGGGGGGGCGAACTGGAGTGCGGGGCAGGGCAGGCCTGATCTTCCTGCTGTCCGGCTTGTCCAGAATGACGCTGGCTGTGCCATAATCAGCAACTTTCCCCGGTTTCCGGATTCAGCCCATGCCGCAAACGCTTTACGACAAACTCTGGAACGATCACGTGGTCCGCCAGGAGGCGGATGGCACGGCCCTGATCTACATCGACCGCCACCTGATCCACGAAGTGACCAGCCCGCAAGCCTTCGAGGGGCTGAAGCTGGCGGGTCGCAAGCCCTGGCGCGTTTCTTCCATCGTTGCCACGGCCGACCACAATACACCCACCGACCATTGGGACGAGGGCATCAAGGATCCGGTGTCCCGCCAGCAGGTGGAAACCCTGGATAGCAATATTCGCGAGGTGGGGGCGTTGGCCTATTTCCCCTTCAAGGACCTGCGCCAGGGCATCGTCCACGTGGTGGGGCCCGAGAACGGCGCCACCCTGCCCGGCATGACCGTGGTCTGCGGCGATTCCCATACCTCCACCCATGGCGCCTTCGCCTGCATGGCCCACGGCATCGGTACTTCCGAGGTGGAGCATGTGCTGGCTACCCAGTGCCTGATCCAGAAGAAATCCAAATCCATGCTGATCCGCGTCGAGGGCCAGTTGGGCAAGGGCGTGACCGCAAAGGATCTGGCCCTGGCCATCATCGGCAGGATCGGTACGGCCGGTGGTACCGGCTATGCCATCGAATTTGGCGGGTCCACCATCCGCAGCCTCTCCATGGAGGGGCGCATGACCCTCTGCAACATGGCCATCGAAGCCGGTGCCCGCCTGGGCCTGGTGGCCGTGGATGATGTCACGATCAATTACTTGAAGGATCGCCCCTTCTCGCCCAAGGGCGAACTGTGGGACAAGGCCGTGGCCTATTGGCGCACCTTGAGGTCTGACGAGGGGGCTTGTTTCGACTGCACGGTAGATCTGCGCGCCGAAGCGATCCTGCCTCAGGTGACTTGGGGAACCTCTCCGGAAATGGTGGTGCCCGTGACGGCTGTCGTGCCCGATCCGGCCCAGGAATCCGATCCGGTCAAGCGAGAAGGCATGGAGCGGGCGCTCCAGTACATGGGCCTTAGCCCCAACACTCCGATCAAGTCCATCGGTATCGACAAGGTGTTCATCGGTTCTTGCACCAATTCCCGCATCGAGGACCTGCGCCAGGCCGCCGCCGTGCTCAAGGGGCGCCGCAAAGCCGACAGCGTCAAGCTGGCCCTGGCTGTGCCGGGTTCCGGTCTGGTCAAGCGCCAGGCCGAGGCCGAGGGGCTGGACAAGATTTTCGTGGCGGCGGGTTTTGAATGGCGCGAGCCCGGCTGTTCCATGTGCCTGGCCATGAATGCCGACCGTCTGGAGCCCGGCGAGCGCTGCGCGTCCACCTCCAACCGCAATTTTGAAGGCCGGCAGGGCCCCGGTGGGCGCACCCATCTGGTGAGTCCGGCCATGGCAGCGGCGGCGGCCATTGCAGGTCATTTTGCCGATGTGCGTGACATTCTCTGATTTTTTCTGGAGTTACCAACCATGAAAAAACTCACCTTCGTTTTCGCCACCCTGATGGCCTTGGGGCTGACGGCCTGCAATACCGTCCACGGTATTGGCAAGGACATTGAAAAGGGTGGCGAGGCCATCCAGAAATCGGTCCGCTGAACATGGAAAAATTCGTTAAATTCGATGGGCTGGTGGCTCCCCTGGACCGCAGCAATGTGGATACCGACGCCATCATCCCCAAGCAGTTCCTGAAATCCATCAAGCGTTCCGGCTTTGGACCCAACGCCTTCGACGAGTGGCGCTACATGGATCACGGCGAGCCCGGCATGGATAACTCCAAGCGGCCCCTGAATCCCAACTTCGTGCTCAATCAGGCGCGTTACCAGGGAGCCTCCATCCTGCTGACCCGCAGCAACTTCGGCTGCGGTTCCAGCCGTGAACATGCGCCCTGGGCACTGCTGGATTACGGTTTCCGGGTGATCCTGGCCGAGTCCTTCGCCGACATCTTTTTCAACAACTGTTTCAAGAACGGCATCCTGCCCATCGTCCTGCCCAAGGAGGAGGTAGATGCTCTGTTTGGCCTCACCGAGCATACGCCCGGCTTCCGGCTCACGGTCGATCTTGCCCAGCAGCAGCTGGTGCGTCCGGATGGTCATGTGATCGGTTTTCAGGTGGACCCCTTCCGCAAGGAATGTCTGCTCAACGGCTGGGACGATATCGGCCTGACCCTGCGCCACGCAGAAGCCATCCGTGAATTCGAGGAACGCCGCAAGCAGCAGCAGCCCTGGCTGTTTGCCTGACTGGAAAGAAACCATGAGCAAGAAGATCTGTGTATTGCCCGGTGACGGCATCGGCCCCGAAATCATGGCCGAGGCTGTGCGGGTGCTGGAAGCCCTGAACCTGGGCTTCGAGATGGAAACGGCCCTGTTGGGCGGCTGTGCCGTGGATGCCACGGGCGACCCCTACCCGGAAGCCACCCAGAAGCTGGCCAGGGAAGCCGATGCCGTGCTGCTGGGTGCCGTGGGTGGCCCCAAGTGGGACAACCTGCCCCGGGAACAGCGCCCCGAGCGCGGTCTGCTGGGCATCCGCAAGCAGCTCAATCTGTTCGCCAACCTGCGCCCCGCCATCCTCTACCCGGAACTGGCAAATGCCTCCAGCCTCAAGCCTGAGGTGGTGGCCGGCCTGGACATTCTGATCGTGCGCGAACTGACCGGCGACATCTACTTTGGCCAGCCTCGAGGCATTGAAGTGCGCGAGGTGGATGGTCAGAAGCAGCGCTTCGGCTTCAACACCATGCACTACACCGAGTCCGAAATCCGTCGCATCGGCCGAGTGGCCTTCGATGCCGCCCGGAAGCGCAACAAGAAGGTGTGCTCGGTGGACAAGATGAATGTGCTGGAGTGCACCCAGCTTTGGCGCGACGTGATGAATGAACTGGCCCCCGAGTACCCGGACGTGGAACTCACCCACATGCTGGTGGATAACGCCGCCATGCAGCTGGTCCGTGCCCCCAAGCAGTTCGACGTGATGGTCACCGGCAACATGTTTGGCGACATCCTGTCGGATGAGGCCTCCATGCTCACCGGTTCCATCGGCATGCTGCCTTCCGCATCCCTGGATGCGAACAACAAGGGCCTCTACGAGCCTTCGCACGGTTCCGCTCCTGACATCGCCGGCAAGGGCGTGGCCAATCCCCTGGCCACCATCCTCTCCGCCGCCATGATGCTGCGCTACACCTTCAACATGGAGGAAGCGGCGCAGAAGGTGGAGGGCGCGGTCAAGAAGGTGCTGGCCCAGGGGTACCGTACGGGTGACATCTTTGAACCGGGTACCACCCGGGTGGGCACCCGGCAGATGGGCGATGCCGTGCTGGCGGCCCTGTAAAAGCGCAAGAACGGTTGAACGGATTTGTTACGGAGATGAACATGAAGCGAGTTGGTCTGGTTGGTTGGCGGGGCATGGTGGGTTCCGTGCTGATGCAGCGCATGGTGGAAGAGGGCGATTTCGCCCACATCGAACCTGTGTATTTCTCCACCTCCAACGCCGGCGGCAAGGCCCCGGTGTTCGGCGGCAAGGAAGCGGCGGCTCCCCTGCAGGACGCCATGAGTGTCGATGCCCTGAAGGCGTGTGACATCATCATCACCTGCCAGGGCGGCGACTACACCAAGGAAGTCTTCCCCAAGCTGCGTGCCGCCGGCTGGAACGGTCACTGGATCGACGCCGCCTCGGCGCTGCGCATGGCCGATGACGCCGTGATCATCCTGGATCCGGTCAACATGAACGTGATCAAGGATTCCCTGGCCAAGGGCGGCAAGAACTGGATCGGCGGCAACTGCACCGTTTCCCTCATGCTGATGGGCCTGGGCGGCCTGTTCCAGAACGATCTGGTGGAGTGGGCCACTTCCATGACCTATCAGGCCGCTTCCGGTGCCGGTGCCCAGAACATGCGCGAACTGATCGCGCAGATGGGCATGATTCACGACTCCGTGAAGGATCTGTTGGCAGATCCGGCTTCCGCCATCCTGGACATCGATCGCAAGGTGGCTGAAACCATCCGTTCCGACAATTTCCCGAAAAAGCACTTCCGCAACACCCCGCTTGCCGGCAGCCTGATTCCCTGGATCGACGTGCCGGTCGAGAACGGCCAGTCCAAGGAAGAATGGAAGGGCGGCGCCGAGTGCAACAAGATCCTGGGCAAGCCGGCCTTCCGTACGGCGGGTTCGATTCCCATCGACGGTCTTTGCGTGCGTATCGGCGCCATGCGTTGCCACAGCCAGGCATTGACCATCAAGCTGAAGAAGGACGTGCCGCTCGACGAGATCAGCGACATGCTCGCCAAGGCCAACCCATGGGCCAAGGTCGTGCCCAACGATCGCGAACTTTCCGAGCGCGAGCTGACCCCTGCCGCCGTTACCGGCACTCTGACCGTGCCGGTGGGTCGTCTGCACAAGATGGCCATGGGGCCCGAGTACCTCGCCGCCTTCACCTGTGGTGACCAGCTGCTGTGGGGTGCCGCCGAGCCGCTGCGCCGCATGTTGCGCATCCTGCTGGACGCCTGATCGGGTGGGAATGGCAAAAAGCCGGGGAAAACCCCGGCTTTTTTGTCCCAGGAGGACGGTGTCGTGTATCCAATCAGAATGCAGACGTGCTAAGATTTTAGAACCAAGGTGAGCTTGCACGGCTAAGTTCATGATGTTATTTTAAAACGTCGATTCCGACGCTCGGGGTGGCAGCGTGAATAAAAAATATTCCCTTTCCTGCAAACGCAACGTCATGGCGCTGGCCGTCGCGGCGGGTCTGTCCTTGAATCCCATGTGGGCCGATGCGGCCGGCCTGGGGCGCATCACCGTCTATTCCGCCCTGGGCCAGCCCCTGCGGGCTGAGGTGCAGGTGTCCGCCAGCAAGGATGAGCTCGCGGGCATGACGGCGAATCTGGCGCCCCAGGAATCCTTCCGCCAGGCAGGGGTGGATTTCGTGCCCACCCTGGCCCAGTTGCGCTTCACGGTGGAAAAACGCGCTGGCGGCGCCGTGATCAAGGTGACTTCCGATCGCCCCATCAACGAGCCCTTCCTGGATTTTCTGCTGGAGCTGAACTGGCCTTCCGGCCGGCTTGTCCGGGAGTACACCTTCCTGCTCGATCCCCCCGAGGTGGCGGCCCAGGCAGGCCGGCGCCAGGCCGTGGTGGATGCCCGCATGGTGCCTGTCCTGCCCGCCGGAACCGAGCAGGGGGAAGTCCTCCCCCGTCCGGCTTCGGCCACCGAGTCTCCGGTTCCCCCGGCGGAGAAGCCCCAGACGGCCGCGCCGCGCAAGCCGGCCGAACCAACCCCTGCGCCTGCTGCCAAGGAGGTGGCCGGTGAATATCAGGTCAGGCAGGGGGATACCTTGCGCCGCATCGCTTCCGAGAATCTGCCCGCCGGCGTGACGCTGGAGCAGATGCTGGTGGCCCTGTACCGCAACAATGCCGATGCTTTCAGTGGCAACAACATGAACCGCCTGCGCGCCGGCGCGGTACTCAAAATTCCGTCCCAGGCCGAAGCCGCTGCCCTTTCCGATGCTGAGGCCCGCAAGATTTTCCGTGCCCAGTCTTCCGACTGGAACCACTACCGCCGCAAGCTGGCAGGTGCCGCCGAGGCTGCGCCGGTGGCAGGGGCCGCACCCACCCGCGAGGCGGGCGGCAAGGTCAGCGCCAGGGTGGAAGAAAAGCTGCCGCCGGCCGAGCAGGGCAAGGATCAGGTCAAGGTCTCCCGTACCCAAACGCCGGTCGCCAAGGGGTCGGTGCCAGAGGAGGATCTGATCGCCCGGGAGCGGGCCCTGAAGGAGTCCCAGGAGCGGGTGGCCATGCTCGAGAAGAATGTGGCCGAACTGCAGAAACTGCTCGAGTTGAAGAACCAGAGTCTGGCCGAGTTGCAGAAGCAGGCGGCACGATCCGGTGCTGCCACGCCTGCGCCGGTCGTGACGCCCCCCGTGCCCGCCACATCTCCGGCTGTCGAGAACGAACCTGCGCCGCAGGCGGAACTCAGGCCCGAAGAAAAACCCGTAGCCGGTCAAGAAGCCAAGCCGGAAGAAAAGCCCGCCGAAGCGCCGGTGCAGCAGGCGGCGACCAAGCCCGAGGGCGAGGCGGCCGCTCCTGCCGAGCCACCCAAGCAGGCGCCCAAACCTGCTCCGCGCCGGCCGGCACCTCCCCCGCAACCCGTCGAGGAGCCTAGCTTCTTCGATGGCCTGGATCCGCTCCCCCTGGCGGCAGGGGGGGGCGTACTGGCCGCCCTGCTCGGTTATCTATTCTACCGTCGCCGCAAGGGGGGTACTGCCGGCACGGCGGCCGGGCAGGATGCCCCCCTGCGGGATTCCCAGGACACCACCTCCACCCTGGGGCCCAATTCCGTGTTCCAGACGGCCGGTGGCCAGAGTGTGGATACCACCAACACCACGCCGCCCACCACGGATTTCAGCCAGGCGGGCCCTGGCGCCATCGATACGGATGAAGTCGATCCCGTCGCCGAAGCCGATGTGTACATGGCCTACGGCCGCGATGCCCAGGCCGAGGAAATCCTGCTCGACGCCTTGCAGAAGGACCCCCATCGCACGGCCATCCATACCAAGCTGCTGGAGATTTACGCCAACCGCAAGAGTGTCAAGCAGTTCGAGACCCTGGCCACTGAGCTCTATGCCCAGACTGGCGGCAAAGGTCCCGAATGGGACAAAGTGGCGGCCCTCGGCCGTGGGCTTGATCCGGCCAATCCGCTTTACGGCGGTTCTGCCGCAGCGCCCGCCGCCGCTGCAGCGACGGTGGCGCCGGTCCTGCCGAGCTTCGATGCCGATGCCACCTTGGTGGTGGATTCCACCCGGGCCCTGGGCAAGGCGCCGGCACCCGAGGCCGACATGAGTCTGAACTTCGTGCGCCAGTCCCCGGGGATGGATGATCCCCTGCTGGCGCTTCCCGAGGAGCCGCCCCAGCCCGTGGCTCCCCTCGAACGGGAGATGGATCCGAAAGCTGCTGCGCCTGCGTCTCCTGCCGTGCCGGCCGTTGAGGTCCAGGCCCCCGAAGCCTACATCGATACCGTGACCCAGCCGGAAATCGGGGGGGATGCCCTGGACTTCGATCTGGCCGGTGCGCCGGGGCGCACGGCGGAGGCTGCTCCCGATTTCTCTTCCACCGTGGTCAATCCCGATGCGGCGGTGGGGTCGCTGGATTTCGATCTGGAACTGGAAATGCCCGCAAGCCCTGCCGCGACCGCCTCGCCGGTCACGGCTGCCACAACGGACACCCTGGTCGGGGATGACTTCAAATCGGCGCTGGCCGCCCCTGCCGGGGAGGGAAAGCCGGCCGGGCACGATAACCTGCTGGATTTCGAGCTGAACCTCGGTGAGGCCCCGGCCGGGGTCATGCCGGCCGCAGCGGCGTCGTTGGCCGAGGAAGAGGCGGTCAAGACCCAGGTCATGTCCATGGATCCCTTGGAGCCCGATGAAGACATGGAATTCGATGTGCATCTGACGGATTCCACCATTCTTGGCAATCCGGCCGGCAGTGGTTTTGACCTTTCCAGCATCGATCTGGACCTGGGCGGCGAAACGCCGGAAGCCGCTGTACCGGCTTCTGCCCCGGCTGCCGTCGATGCCGAGGTTCCCGCCCGGGAGGCTGGGGAGGCCGTTGCCAATCCCCGGCGTGACGAGGTGAGCACGAAACTCGAACTGGCCAAGGCCTATGAAGACATGGGCGACCTGGAGGGGGCTCGGGAACTCCTGGGCGAGGTGCTGGGCGAAGGCGAGCCGGATCAGGTGGAAATGGCCCGGGCGGCCCTGGACCGTCTCAACGGCTGACGGTTATAATCGCCCGGCCCACATGCCATAGCCCCGCAAGGGGCTATGTCTTTTTCATGCTGACCCATCTTCATCCTGCTGCCCGTCTGCTGGTCTGGTTCCTGCTGGCCATTCTGATTCAGCTGCTGGCCTGGCCCCAGCTCCTTGCCCTGGCGCTCCTACTGCTTTGCAGCGGCGCGCCGGTGCGGACACACTGGTGGCGCTTGTTGCGTCGCACCCGGATACTCCTCCTGACCCTGTTCCTGGTGTTTGCCTACGGCCTGCCCGGGCCGGCTCCCGGCGGTCTGGCCTGGTTGCCGAGTTATGACGGACTGCAGGAGGCGGGCGTGCACCTGCTGCGGCTGGTGGTGTTGCTGGGCAGTCTGGCCTGGCTGCTGGTGCCCTTGGGGCACCGGGCCCTGATGGGGGGGCTGTGGTATCTGCTGCGCCCCTTGCAGCATCTGGGCTTGCCCATGGACCGGAGCGTGGTGCGGTTGGCTCTGGTGTTGGAGTACATGGAAAACATGCCGGCTCGCCAGGACTGGCGTCAATGGCTGCTGCCCCAGCCGGAGGCGGGGGAGCTGGCTCCGGTGATCATCGCCCTGCCGCCCTGGTCGGGTCGGGATACCCTGGCCATGCTGGCGGCGGGCGCGTTACTGCTGGCAGGAGGTGTGCCGTGGCAAGGATAGCCCTGGGGATCGAGTACGACGGTCGCGCCTTTCACGGCTGGCAGCGCCAGGCCGGTTTGCTTACCCTGCAGGAGGCGCTGGAAGCGGCCCTGGGCCGTATCGCCGACCATCCGGTGGCGAGTACCTGTTCCGGTCGCACCGACACCGGGGTGCATGCCAGCAACCAGGTGGTGCACTTCGATACCGAGGCAGGGCGGCCGCTTTCCGCCTGGGTCCGGGGCGTAAACAGCCATCTGCCCGATGCCATGGCGGTGCGCTGGGTCCGGGAGGTGGATGAAGGATTCCACGCCCGCTATTCCGCCTACCGGCGCCGGTACCGCTATCTGCTGCTCAACCGGCCCCAGCGTCCAGGCCTCTGGGCTGGGCGCGTCGGCTGGTTCCACCGTCCCCTGGCCCTGGCACCGATGCGGGAGGCGGCGCGCTGCCTGCTGGGGGAGCATGATTTTTCCGCCTTTCGGGCCGCCGAGTGCCAGGCAAAGACACCAATCAAACTGCTCACCCGGGCCGAGGTGCGCCAGGAGGGCGACCTGTTCATCTTCGATTTCGAGGCTAACGCCTTCTTGCACCACATGGTGCGCAACCTGGTGGGCAATCTGGTCTTCATCGGCAAGGGCGGCTGGCCACCGGAGCATCTGCAGAAGGTGCTCGAGAGCCGGGACCGGCGCCAGGCCGCCATGACCTTTGCCCCCGACGGCCTCTACTTCCTGGGGCCACTTTACGAACCTCGCTACGCGATTCCCGAGGAGGCAGGACTTTCCCTGTTCTGATGCAAATGCCCACCCGAATCAAGATCTGCGGTCTGACCCGTCCCGAGGATGTGGATGCCGCCGTGGCTGCCGGGGCTGACGCCATCGGTTTCGTCTTTTATCCCCAAAGTCCCCGTCATGTGACACCCGGGCAGGCGGCTGCCCTGGTGCGGCGCCTGCCGCCCTTCGTGCTGGCGGTGGGCCTGTTCGTCAATGAGGAGGCGGCGCGTATCCAGGCCATCCTCGATCAGGTGCCCCTCAACCTGCTCCAGTTCCATGGCGATGAAGGACCGGAGGATTGCGCCCGCTGGGGGCGGCCCTGGATTCGTGCGGCCCGGGTCCGGCCCGGGCTGGATTTGCTACAATACGCGGCCCGTTTTTCCGGGGCCCGGGCCTTGCTGCTGGATGCCTTCGTCGAGGGCTACGGCGGTGGTGGCCACGTGTTCGACTGGCGCTTGATCCCGCCCGATCTGCCGTTGCCGCTCATCCTTTCCGGCGGATTGTCGCCGGAGAATGTGGCCGACGCAGTACGGCGGGTACGCCCGGCGGCCGTGGATGTTTCCAGTGGCGTCGAGGCGGGCAAGGGCATCAAGGATCATCAGCGCATGGCCGACTTCGTGGCGGCCGTGCGGGCGGCAGACCGGGATTGATCCAGCCTGGTGTCAAATAGCCAACCAAGGAGCTGTTCCATGCAGAACTACAACCTGCCGGACGAACGGGGACATTTCGGTCCCTATGGCGGGATTTTCGTGGCGGAAACCCTGATCGCCGCCCTTGCCGAACTGCGGGATGCCTATGCGGCCGCCCAGGCGGATCCGGCCTTCCAGGCCGAGTTCGAACACGAGCTCAAGCATTATGTCGGCCGTCCGAGCCCCATCTATCACGCCAGGCGCCTGTCGGAAAAGCTGGGCGGCGCCCAGATCCTGCTGAAGCGGGAGGATCTGAACCACACTGGCGCCCACAAGGTGAACAACTGCATCGGCCAGGCCTTGCTGGCCAAGCGCATGGGCAAGCCCCGGGTGATCGCCGAGACCGGTGCCGGGCAGCATGGGGTGGCCACCGCCACCGTGGCGGCTCGCTACGGTTTCGAGTGCGTCGTGTACATGGGCGCCGAGGACGTGAAGCGCCAGGCCGCCAATGTGTACCGGATGAAGCTCCTGGGTGCCACCGTCGTGCCCGTGGAATCCGGTTCCAGGACCCTCAAGGACGCCCTCAACGAAGCCATGCGCGATTGGGTTACCCACATCGAGAACACTTTTTACATTATCGGCACGGTGGCAGGGCCGCATCCGTATCCGGCCATGGTACGCGACTTTCAGACCGTGATCGGCAAGGAATGCCTCACCCAAATGTCCGAGATGATGGGGCGTCAGCCCGATGCGGTGATCGCCGCCGTGGGCGGCGGCTCCAACGCCATCGGCATCTTCCACCCCTACATCCCGCACGAATCGGTCAAGCTGATCGGTGTCGAGGCGGCCGGGGAGGGCATCCACACCGGGCGGCACGCAGCGCCGCTGACTGCCAACGCAAAAGTGGGGGTGCTGCATGGCAACCGTACCTACCTGATGCAGGACGAGGACGGCCAGATCATCGAGACCCATTCCATCTCCGCCGGCCTCGACTATCCCGGCGTCGGCCCCGAGCACGCCTGGCTCAAGGACTGTGGCCGCGCCGAGTACGTGGCGGTGACCGATGACGAAGCCCTGCAGGCCTTCCACGACCTGTGCCGCTACGAGGGCATCATTCCTGCCCTGGAATCCTCCCACGCCCTGGCCTATGCCATGAAGCTGGCGCCCACCCTGGGCAAGGACAAGATCCTGCTGGTCAATCTCTCCGGCCGTGGAGACAAGGACATGCATACTGTCGCCGAAAAATCCGGGATCCAATTCTGACCATGTCACGCATCCATACCACTTTCGAGGCCCTCCAGGCCCGGGGCCGCAAGGCCCTGATTCCCTTCATCACCGCCGGTTTTCCCCGGCTCGAACTGACCGTGCCCCTGATGCACACCCTGGTGGAAGCCGGCGCCGACATCATCGAACTCGGGGTGCCGTTCTCGGACCCCATGGCCGATGGTCCCACCATCCAGCGTTCTTCGGAAAAGGCCCTGGCCAACGGCATGAACCTGCGCAAGGTCCTGGAAGCCGTGGCCAATTTCCGGGCGGACGACAACGACACCCCGGTGGTGCTGATGGGTTATGCCAATCCCATCGAGGCCATGGGCCTCGAAAACTTTGCCAAGGCCGCTCTGGATGCGGGTGTGGATGGGGTGCTGGTGGTGGATTATCCGCCCGAGGAGTCCGAAACCTTTGCCGCCGCCATGCTGGCCCAGTCCCTGGACCCCATCTTCCTGCTGGCGCCCACCTCTTCCCAGGCACGTTTCCAGCAGGTGGGCCGGCTGGCCCATGGCTATGTCTATTACGTCTCCCTGAAGGGGGTGACCGGATCGGGCGCCCTCAACATGGAGGAGGTGGCAGCCCGCATCCCCGAAATCCGCAGCGCCGTGGGCCTGCCGGTCGGAGTGGGTTTCGGCATCCGCGACGCGGCCACGGCTGCCCACATGGCCGCCATTGCCGATGCGGTGGTGGTCGGAAGCCGCATCATCGAAGAACTGGAACAGGCCCCGGCCGGCCAGGAGCAGGCCCGGGTGGCCGCCCTGGTGCGCGAACTGCGCCGGGGTGTGGATAGTGCCGGGAGTCAAGAATGAGCTGGTTGAAGAAACTGCTGCCCCCCAAGATCAAGCGTGAGAACGGCGCCCAACGCCGCAGCAATCTGCCCGAGGGGTTGTGGAGCAAGTGTCCCGCCTGCGAAGCGGTGCTCTATACCACGGACCTGGAAAACAATCTGCAGGTCTGTCCCAAGTGCGGCCATCATCACCGCCTCAAGGCCCGGCAGCGCCTCGACCTGCTCCTGGATCCGGAAGGCCGGGAGGAGATCGGCGCCGAGGTGCTGCCCACCGACAGCCTCAAGTTCAAGGACAGCAAGACCTACCCGGCCCGCCTCAAGGAAGCGGGCGAGAGCTCCGGGGAGAGCGACTCCCTGGTGGTCATGCAGGGCAGCATCCGGAACCTGTCCGTGGTGGTGGCCTGCTTCGAGTTCGACTTCATGGGAGGCTCCATGGGGTCCGTGCTGGGCGAGCGTTTCGTGCGCGGCGTCCAGGTGGCCCTGGAGCAGAACATCCCCTTCATCTGCATCACCGCCTCGGGCGGCGCCCGCATGCAGGAAGGCCTGTTCTCCCTGATGCAGATGGCCAAGACCACGGCGGCCCTCTCCAGGCTTTCCGAGGCCGGACTGCCGTTCATTTCCGTCCTCACCGATCCCACCATGGGCGGCGTGTCGGCCTCCTTCGCCTTCGTGGGGGATGTGGTCATCGCCGAGCCCGGCGCCCTGATCGGCTTTGCCGGCCCCCGGGTGATCGAGCAGACCGTGCGGGAAAAGCTGCCCGAAGGTTTCCAGCGCTCCGAGTTCCTGCTGGAAAAGGGAGCCATCGACCTGATCGTGGATCGCCGCCAGATGCGCGACAAGCTGGCCCAACTGCTGGCCCAGCTGCAGAAGTTGCCCGCCGTTGCATGACCGCTCCTGAAGCCGGGCTGGCCGCCGATTTTCCAAAAGATCTGGCAGGCTGGCTGAATCATCTCGAAGGCTTGCACCCCAAGGGGCAGGCCGGCATCGAACTGGGGCTGGAGCGGGTGCGGCGGGTCAGCGCAGCCCTGGGGCAGCGCCCCTTCTGTCCGGTGCTTACCGTGACGGGAACCAATGGCAAGGGTTCCACCGTCGTCTATCTCGAATCCATCCTGTCCATGGCCGGCCACAAGGTGGGTTGCTACAGCTCGCCCCATCTGCTGGCCTACAACGAGCGAGTGCGCGTGGGCGGCCGGCCGGTGGCGGACGAGCCGCTCTGTGCCGCCTTCGCCCGGGTCGAGGCGGCCCGTCGCGCGGCCGGGAATGTCTTTCTCACCTATTTCGAATTCGGAACCCTGGCTGCCTGGGAGGTTTTTGCCCAGGCGGCTTGCGAGGTGCTGGTCCTGGAAGTGGGGCTGGGGGGGCGCCTGGATGCGGTCAATCTCTACGATCCGGATGTGGCCCTGGTGACTACGGTGGATCTCGACCATCAGGACTGGTTGGGCCCTGACCGGGAATCCATCGGTTTCGAGAAGGCCGGCATCTTCCGGGCCGGCCGGCCGGCCCTGTGTGCCGACGCGCAGCCGCCCGCCCGCCTGCTGCAGCAGGCCGAAGTCCTGGGGGTGCCCTTGCTGCGGATCGGTCGGGATTTCGGCTTTCAGAAGGACGACGAGAACCGCCTGCAGTGGCGCTACTGGAGCCGGCGGGCCGATGGCAGCGTGCAGCGCCGCAGTCTGGCCTATCCCGGCCTGCGGGGTGCTGTACAGCTCCGGAATGCGGCCCTGGCCATTGCGGCCCTCGAGTGTCTTGCACCCGATGTGCCGGTGACCATGCAGGCCATCCGCCAAGGCTTGATCCACGCCGAGTTGCCGGGCCGCTTTCAGGTCCTGCCCGGCCGCCCTGCAATCGTGCTTGATGTGGGCCACAATCCCCAGGCCGTGCAGGTGCTGGCGGAAAACCTGGGCACCATGGGGTTTTTCGACAAGACCTACGCCGTGCTGGGCATGCTGGCCGACAAGGATGTGGCAGGCAGCATCGCCGCCTTGCGCGGGCGCATTACCCACTGGTTCCTGGCCGATCTGGAGGGCCCCCGGGGCCTCAAGGCCGAAACCCTGGCCGCTCGGGTGGCCGAGGCCGATCCCGGTGCGCCCCTGAGCTGCCACCCCGATCCCGCGGCGGCCCTTGCTGCAGCGCAGGAACTGGCAGGGGAAAATGATAGAATTCTCGCCTTCGGATCCTTCCTCACCGTGGCCGGAGCCCTGCGGGCCCTGGGCCGGGCGTGATGGGACGGGAGCAGGGCCCAGGAACCAGGCCGAGGAAAAGCCCAAGCATGATCGACCCCGACGACGTCCAGCTGCAAATCAAGAAGAAGGCCCGCCGCCGCCTGGTGGGAGCCGTGGCCTTTGCCGGCTTTGCCGCGCTGGTGCTGCCCATGGTGATGGACCAGGAGCCGGCCCCACCGGCCCAGGAGGTGGAGATCCGCATTCCCGGGCAGGACGAAAAGCCGTTCCAGCCTTATCTCGCCGCCGTTCCGGTGCCCCAGGAGACACCCGCAGCAGCGTCCGCGCCGGCGGCCGATCCGGCCCCTGCGGCGCTTCCCCCGGCACCTTCTCCGGCTGGCCTGCCGCCTGCTCCTTCGGCGCCCGCCGCCGTTGTGCCGTCCCCGTCGCCGGCCGGCAAGTCCGAGCCCGCGCCCCAGGCCGTGGCCCGGGTCGTCGAGACGGTTCCTGCTGGTGCGGCAGCCGCCAAACCCCAGGCAAAACCCGAATCCAGGACCGAACCCAGACCCGAGCCCAAGCCAGCCCCCAAGGTGGAGGCCAAACCGGCCAAGGTGGATGAAGCCGAGCGGGCCGCCGCCATCCTGGCCGGCAAGAGCGCCGAGCCCGCCCCGGCTGCGGCAGCGGCCGGTCCCCATGTGATCCTCATCGGCGCCTTCGCCAACGAGGCCAACGTCAAGAACATCAGGACCAAACTCGGCGAACTGGGTATCAAGGTTTATACGGAACCCCTGGATTCGCCCCAGGGCAGGAAGACCCGGGTCCGGGCCGGTCCTTTCCCCAGCCGTGAGGCGGCCGAGAAGGCGCTGGAGAAGATGAAGCGTATCGGAGTCTCCGGCGTTGTCGCGGCCAAATGACTTTTTTCGATTACGGGGTCATCGCCATTGTCGGCACCTCGCTCCTGATCGGCGTCTGGCGTGGGGTGGTGGGGGAGTTGATCGCCCTGGCTGCCTGGATTCTGGCCTTTTTCGCGGCCCGGGAGTTCGGGGCGGAGGTCGGCGTGGGAGTGTTCACCGGCATTGCGGACCCGGCCATCCGCACCCTGGCAGGCTGGGTTGCCGTCTTCGCCGCCGTGCTCGTGCTCATGTCCCTGGGGCGGCTGGCAGCCAGCAGCATGATCCGCGCCCTCGGGCTGGGATTGTCGGATCGCTTCCTGGGCCTGGTGTTCGGGCTTGCCCGGGGCGTTTTCATCGTGCTGGTCCTGGTGGCCGTGGGGGGCATGACGGCTTTGCCCCGGCAGTCCTGGTGGGCCCAGGCCCAGCTGGCCCCACCTCTGGAAACCGCTGTGCTGGCGGCCCGGAACTGGTTGCCGGAAGATGTGGCAAAACGAATTAAATTCAGATAGTTAGGAAATTGCTATGTGCGGTATTTTGGGCGTAGTCGCCACCACTCCGGTCAACCAGCTTCTCTATGACGGTCTGATGGTGCTCCAGCACCGGGGCCAGGACGCGGCAGGCATCGCCACGGCCGAGGGAAATACCTTCCACCTGCACAAGGGCCCCGGGCTGGTGCGCGACGTGTTCCGTACCCGCAACATGCGCGCCCTGCCGGGTAATTGGGGTATCGGCCATTGCCGTTATCCCACCGCGGGGTCGGCCTGGAACTTCGCCGAGGCCCAGCCCTTCTACGTGAATTCCCCCTTCGGCATCACCCTGGCCCACAACGGCAACCTGACCAATGCCGAGGAACTGAAGCGGGTGATGTTCGAGAAGGACCTGCGCCATGTGAACACCAATTCCGATTCGGAAGTGCTGCTCAATGTCCTGGCCCACGAGCTTCAGGCCGCCGCCAAGGGCCCCCGGCTCGATCTGGACACTATCTTCGCCGCCGTGGCCGGGGTGCACCGCCGCTGCAAGGGGGCCTATGCCGTGGTAGCCATGATCGCCGGTTATGGCCTGCTGGCCTTCCGCGATCCCTACGGCATCCGCCCGATGGTGGTGGGCACCAATGTGACGCCCGAAGGCACCGAGTACATGGTGGCTTCCGAATCGGTGGCCCTGGATACCCTGGGCTTCCAGGTGATGCGCGATGTGGCGCCGGGCGAGGCCATCTTCATCGACCTGAACCGCGAGTTCAGCGCCCGCCAGTGCGCCGAAAATCCCAGGCTGGCGCCCTGCATTTTCGAGTACGTTTATCTGGCCCGGCCCGACTCCATGATGGACGGGGTGTCCGTCTACGAAACCCGTCTTTCCATGGGCGAGTTCCTGGCCGATAAGGTGAAGAAGTACATCCCGGTGGAGGAGATCGACGTGGTGATCCCCATTCCCGATTCCAGTCGCCCTTCCGCCATGCAGCTTGCCCAGAAGCTGGGCATTCCCTATCGGGAAGGCTTCGTCAAGAACCGCTACGTGGGCCGCACCTTCATCATGCCCGGCCAGGCCATGCGCAAGAAGTCCGTGCGCCAGAAGCTCAACACCGTGGGCCAGGAGTTCAAGGACAAGAGGGTGCTGCTGGTCGATGATTCCATCGTGCGCGGCACCACCAGCCGCGAAATTGTCGAGATGGCCCGGGCGGCCGGTGCCCTGAAGGTGTACTTCGCCTCGGCCGCGCCCCCGGTGCGTTATCCGAACGTGTATGGCATCGATATGCCAACCCGGGCCGAGCTGATCGCCACGGGTCGCACCGGCGAGGAAATCGCCAGGGAAATCGGTGCCGATGCCCTGGTCTATCAGGACCTGGAAGCCCTCGTTGCCTCCATTACCGCTCTCAATCCCAGGCTGGAGCGCTTCGACACATCCTGCTTCAACGGCTGTTACATCACGGGTGATGTGACTCCGGAGTACCTGAACGGGGTGGAGAGCAAGCGCAGCGGCAAAACCCGGTCCGGTGACGAGGATGGCAGCGGCTCACGCCAGATGGTGCTGGGGCTGGCACCCAGCGAGGGCCAGGACTGATGGATCTTTTCCCGCATTCCGCTTCATATCAGCCGGAAACCCTGGCGGTGCGCGCCGGTCAGGAGCGCAGCCAGTTCGGCGAACATGCCGAAGCCCTGTACCTGACCTCCAGCTTCGTCTTCGAGAGCGCCGCCCAGGCGGCGGCCCGGTTTTCCGGAGAGGAGGAGGGCAACGTCTACGCCCGCTTCTCCAACCCCACGGTGAGCATGTTCCAGCAGCGCCTGGCTGCCCTGGAGGGGGCCGAGGACTGCGTTGCCACGGCGAGCGGCATGTCGGCGATCATGGCCCTGTGCCTGGCCCACCTCAAGGCCGGCGACCACATCGTCGCCTCCAACGGCCTGTTCGGCGCCACCCTGCAGTTGTTCGGCAACATCCTCTCCCGTTGCGGCATCACCTGCACCACCGTGTCCCAGATCGACCCGGCGGCCTGGGAGGCGGCGATCCGTCCCGAGACCAAGCTGTTCTTTTTGGAGACTCCCTCCAATCCGCTCACCCAGGTAGCCGACATCCGCGTGCTGGCCGACATTGCCCACCGGCACGGCATCCTGGTGGCGGTGGATAACTGTTTTTGCACCCCCATCCTGCAAAGGCCTCTGGAACTGGGGGCCGATCTGGTGGTGCATTCGGCCACCAAGTATCTGGACGGCCAGGGCCGCGTCCTGGGCGGGGCCGTGTGCGGTCCCCGGAAGCTCACCGAGGAGGTGTTCAAGTACCTGCGCACGGCCGGGCCGACCCTGTCCGCCTTCAATGCCTGGGTGCTCCTGAAGGGACTGGAAACCCTGAAGCTGCGCATCGAAGCCCAGTCTGCCAATGCGCTGCAACTGGCGACCTGGCTCGAAGCCCATCACCAGGTGGCGCGGGTCCATTACCCGGGGCTGGCCTCCCATCCCCAGCATGAACTGGCCATGCAGCAGCAGAAGAGTGGCGGCGCCATCGTCAGCTTCGAGCTCAAGGGGGGCAGGGCGGAAGCCTGGCGGGTGGTGGACAACTGCCGCTTGCTTTCCATCACCGCCAATCTGGGCGACACCAAGACCACCATCACCCATCCGGCCAGCACCACCCATGGCCGCATCAGTCCCGAGGCCCGGGCGGCGGCCGGCATTTCCGAAGGCCTGCTGCGCATTGCCGTGGGCCTGGAGGCGGTGGCGGACATCCAGGCCGATCTGGAGCGGGGCCTTTCCCGCGCCTGAGCCCATGCCCACCCTGGACATCGACCGGCTGCAGCCCGGCATCTTCATTTCCCTGGCCGGGGTGGGCTGGCTCAACCATCCCTTCCTGCTCAACCAGTTCCGCATCGCCAACGAGAAACAGATCCAGGCCCTGCGCGAGATGGGCCTGAAGACCGTGGAGTGGGACCCCCAGCAGAGCACTGCCCAGCCCTTGCCCGAGGCCACGGTGCATGAGGATGAGCCCGATTTCGGCGGCATGGCCCTGGCCGGGATGCTCGACGAGAAGCGCCAGCGGGTGGCCCGGGTTCAGGCCCAGCGGGACCGCTTGGCCCGGCGCGAGCGGGAATTCGAGCAGGAGGCGGCCTCCGCCACCGAGGTGCTCAAGGAAATGACCTCCCGTCCCACCGAAGCTCACGCCAAGGCCCAGGCCATGGTGGGGCGCATGGTGGAGGGCCTGCTCGGGGCCGAGAGCGTCGCCATCCATCTGGTGAACCTGAAGGGCAAGGACCACGGCCTGGCCTTTCATGCCCTCAATGTGATGGTGCTGTCCCTGCTCCTGGGCCAGGCCATGAAGCTGCCGGCCGAGGACCTGAAGAACCTGGGGCTAGGTGCCCTGTTCCATGACGCGGGCAAGGGGGAGATTCCGCCCCGCATCCTGCGCGCCGCCAGCCGCACTCCGCCGGAAGAAGAGTTCTACCGGGCCCACGTGGGTTACGGCATCAAGGCCGTGGCAGGCATGAAGAACATGAGCACGCCGGCCCGCAACATCATCGCCTGCCACCACGAGAGCTGGGATGGCAGCGGTTTTCCCAACCGTCTGGCGGGCGAGAAGATTCCCAGGCTGGCCCGCATCGTCGCCATCGCCAACCGCTACGACAACCTCTGCAACCCCTTCGACCTGAAGCAGGCCAGAACCCCGGCCGAGGCCCTGGGGCTGATGTTCCGGGGCGAGGCCGGCCGCTACGACCCGGAGCTGTTGCAACGTTTCGTCAAGACCCTGGGGGTGTTTCCGCCGGGCAGCTTCGTCAGCCTCAACAACGGTGCCGTGGGACTGGTGGTGGAGAGCAATCCCGCCGATCTGCTCCATCCCCTGATCATGCTGCACGATGCCGACGTGCCCCGCAGCGAGGCCATCCTGCTCGACCTGCGCGATACGGACCTGAAGATCGAGGCCGCCCTGAGCCCCGCCAAGCTGCCGTTCGAGGTGGTCGAATATCTGGCGCCCCGGGGGCGTATCGACTATTACATCGAAGGGGCCGCCTGAGCGGCCGATTTCATCCCGCTTCCCCGGAACCCCGGAGCTGCGGCCCGTGCTATACTCCACCTCCCTTTTTGGCCGGGCTTCAGTCTCCCGCGCCATGCCTTGAAGACGATAGACGTCTTTCCGGTTTTTCCTCCCTGACGAATGTCCGCCCAGACTGATCTGCCTTGCGCAGGTGGCTGGCATCAGGAGCTTCACCCCATGAAATTCACCGAACTGGGCCTCTTGCCCGAGTTGCTGCGCGCCGTGGACGACACCGGCTACACCGATCCCACCCCCATCCAGCGGGAAGCCATTCCCGTGGTGCTGCAAGGCCGCGACCTGATGGCCTGCGCCCAGACCGGCACCGGCAAGACCGCCGGCTTCACCCTGCCGCTGCTGCAGCGCCTGATGACCAGCCGCAAGGACCGCCTGAGCCGGGCCGTCAGCAAGGCGCCCCGGGCCCTGGTGCTGACCCCCACCCGGGAGCTGGCCCTGCAGGTGGAGGAGAGCGTGCGTACCTACGGCAAGCACCTGCCGCTCACTTCGCTGGCCATGTTCGGCGGCGTCGGCATGAATCCCCAGATTGCCGCCCTGCGCCGGGGCGTGGACATCCTCGTGGCCTGTCCCGGCCGCCTGCTGGATCACGTGAACCAGCGCACCCTGGACCTGTCCGCTGTGGAAATCCTGGTGCTGGACGAGGCCGACCGGATGCTGGACATGGGCTTCATCCGCGACATCCGTAAGATCCTCGCCCTGCTGCCCGCCAAGGGTACCCGCCAGAACCTGATGTTCTCGGCCACCTTCTCCGACGAGATCAAGCAGTTGGCCGCCGGCTTCCTGCACGATCCCGCCTATGTGGAAGTGGCGCGGCGCAACACGCCTGCCGAAACCGTGCAGCAGAAGGTCATCCCCCTCGACAAGGAGCGCAAGAAGGAGGCGCTGCTGCACCTGTTCGAGACCCGGGGCTGGCACCAGGTCTTGATCTTCACCCGCACCAAGCACGGCGCCGATGCCCTGTCCCGCACCCTGGAAAAGAGCGGCATCCGCTCCGCCGCCCTGCACGGCAACAAGACCCAGGGCGCCCGGGTGCGTGCCTTGACCGAGTTCAAGGAAGGCAAGCTGGCGGCCCTGGTGGCCACCGACATCGCTGCCCGGGGTATCGACATCGACCAGCTGCCCTATGTGATCAACTACGAGCTGCCCAACATCGCCGAGGACTACGTGCACCGCATCGGCCGCACTGGCCGGGCCGGGGCCGAAGGGGAGGCCTATTCCCTCGTCTGCCATGACGAGAAGGATTACCTCAAGGGCATCGAGCGGCTCATCAAGAAGGACCTGGAGCGGCTGGTGCTGCCCGGTTTCGAGCCGGTGATGACCCTCGAAAACCCCGCCAAGCCCAATCCGCCTAAGTCAGGCCAGGGGCAGGGCCGGGGCGGTAATGGCGGTCAGGGCCGGGGCCAGCCGGCCGCCGCGCCGCGCCGTGGCGAGGGCGGACAGCCCGGCAGCGGACGCCGGGGTGGCCATGGCGGCGGTTCCGGCCGTCCGGGGGGCGGCCAGCATCGCAACGGCAGCCGGCACCACTGAGGACAGGGCGGGGCGGCAGGGCTGGTGGCTCTGGGATCGCCCTGTTCGTGGGGTTCGACCTGCTCCTGGCCTTGCCCGCTGCAACCTCCCCGGGGCACGGCAGTCCTGGCGAGGCGTTGCGTACCCACATGTGGTGGCTGGCCCATACCATCTTTGCCGGCGGCTTCTTCTTCCTGAGCTACTGGGTCGTGCTGGCTTTCCATTCCACCCGTGCCTTTTCCTGGGTGTTCAGCCAGGAAGAGATCATGGAGCAACTGCGCCGGCCAAGGTGGATGCCGAACGCGCCCTGGCGCAGCTGGAGGCAAGCCACGGGGGGCTGGAGCGCCTGGCCAGCACCGATTTCCTGACCGGTGCCGCCAACCGGCGCTGCGTGATGGAGCGGGTGCAATCCATCCTGCGCCCTTCGGATCTCCTCGGGCGGGTCGGGGGCGAGGAATTCATGGTGTTGTTGCCGGAAACCGGGAAGGACACGGTCCTGAGGGTTGCCGGCCGCATCCTGGAGCAGGTCGAGGCCATGGAGGTGCCCAGCGCCGCCGGTGGCATCCGGGTGAGCCTCAGCATCGGTCTGGCGGCGTTTCCCGGGGACGGGAGCACTCTGGAACAGTTGTTCCGGGTTGCCGACCAGCGGCTCTATCAGGCCAAGCACCAAGGGCGCAACCGGGTGGTGGCAGACGATTCCTCAGTTTCCTGAACGCTCCAGGACCGGGGCCGCCCGCCGGTATGGCCCAGCCCCCTGGGGGATGCCCTTCGATGCGTGTCCGGCCCGGTCATCGAGCAGCCCGGGGACAGCGGAAGGTCCTTCAACTTTTTTCGATCGGAATCGAAGCTTCATTCTGTTTTTTTGTGCTTTCAGAAAGCTTATCCTCGTATCGCTCAATCATTCCCAATGGAGACTGCCATGAAATCCTTTGCCCTTTTTGCCGCAGCGCTGGTTTTCGGACTGACGCTGACGGTCAGCGATGCGGAAGCCGCCAAGCGCTTCGGCGGCGGCAAATCCGCCGGCATGCAGCGCGAAGCCGTGAATCCGCCGCCCGCCGCCGCGCCTGCGGCGGCCAAGCCGGCTGCTGCCGCCGCTGCGCCGGCTGCCCAGCCCAAGCGTTCCTGGATGGGGCCCCTGGCGGGGCTGGCCGCCGGTCTGGGGCTGGCAGCCCTGGCCTCCCACTTCGGCTTCGGTGAGGAGCTGGCATCCATGCTCCTGATCGGCCTGGTGGTGCTTGCCGTCCTCATGGTGCTGGGCTTCATCATGCGCAAGCGGGCCGCGAACCAGCAGCCCGCCATGGCCGGAGGCATGCAGTATGCTGGCGCAGCAGCTGGCGCCGCAGGGTACAACCGCGCTCCTGTACCCGAGTATCCCCAGGGCGGCGTCATGGCTCCCCAGGCCGCGCCGCTCCAGGCGACCAGCGCTACCGGCAACATCCCTGCGCATTTTGATGTGGAGGGCTTTGTCCGCAATGCCAAGGTGAATTTCATCCGCCTCCAGGCCGCCAACGACGCCGGCAACCTGGAAGACATCCGCGAATTCACCACGCCGGAGATGTTTGCCGAAATCAAGATGAACTTCGTGGAGCGGGGCGATGCGCCCCAGCAGACCGATGTGGTGTCCCTCGACGCCCAGGTGATCGATGTGGCCGAAGAACCGGGCCGCTATGTGGTCAGCATCCGTTTCCATGGCCTGATTCGGGAAGGCGCGGAAGCCAGTGCGGAAGCCTTCGACGAGATCTGGCACATGACGAAGCCGGTGGACGGCAGCCGTGGCTGGGTCGTGGCCGGTATCCAGCAGATTCAGTAAGCTTTGGGGAACCCCCTGGAAAATGGGACCGCCGGGCTACGCCCGGCGGTTTTTCCATGGGGCCCCGCCGCCTAGCGGCAGGGCAGATAAGTGACTTCTTCGAAAGGCTCCAGATCCGGTTGCAGCACCCCGTAAATCAGGATGTGCCTTGCCGAGATCGGGTCCCGGGCGACTGGCACGATGGCCAGGGCGGGCAGGGAATCTCCGGGAGGCTGGGCTGTCCACCAGGTGCGTGCAGCCGTACGCGCTGCCTCGAAACTGGGAAATATCCCCTGCAGATCCGGATTGCGGATGGATAGGAAAACCCCCCTCTGCCGATCCAGCAGCTCGTCCCTGCCCAGGAACTGAACACCATAGCCGTCGGCAGGACGCGGCAGGGTCAGTGTTTCCAGCAGAAAAGGGTCGCCGAAGGCCAGGGGGTGATCAGGATTCATCTCGGGCATGCCTATTTCTACCACGACTTCCTGGCGGGTTGGAAAAGCGGCGGCAGCGGCAAACTGAGAGTTTTTCCATAAACTTTGCAATAGGTGTTGACACCTTGTTCCATTGCTGTAGAATGCGGCCTTCGTTGCTGCTGAGGCGGCTCAAAAAATCCAGTTTAATCAATGGGTTAGTTGGGTTTTTGGGGGTGCTTGGGTGGTGGCGGA
>DDKS01000037.1:421-79808 GCA_002340095.1 Betaproteobacteria bacterium UBA2592 | reverse complement strand
GCCCGGGGTGCTGACCAGATCGCGGATCTGAGCCAGCTTGTTTTGCGCCGCCGCATTGGAGGAATCCAGTTGCAGGGCCTTGTCGTAGGCCTGGCTGGCGAGCTTGGCGTACACGTCGCCCAGGTTCTCGTAGGCGATGGCGTAGGAGGGATGGGTGCGGATTGCCATTTCCAGGGCGGTGCGAGCCCGGTCGTACTGCTTCTGCTGGGCGTACAGAACTGCCAGGTTGTTGTAGGGCTCGGGCAGTTCCGGATAGTCCTCGGTGAGTTTGGTAAACAGCGCAATGGCATCGCCGGGGCGGTTCATCTCGGTGAGGATCAGTCCTTTGAGGAAGCGGCCCTGGGCGTCCTTCGGCCGGGAGGAGAGATAGGCATCCACCTTCTCCAGGGCCTGGGGGTACTGGGCTTGCCGTATCAGCCGCTGCACTTCGGACAGGTTGTCGGCGAAGGCTGGCACGGCTGCACTGAGGGTGGCACCCAGACACAGGGCCAGCAGGGTGTGACGCAGGTGGAAGCGATCTGAGGAGGCCATGGCTAGTGCTATACTTTGATGAGAATTCCGAACGGCGGATTCTACCAACATTTATTTCTTTCTCTCAAAATTTGGCGCCGGCCCCGTGTTCCGGTCGGCGATTTTCCCCAGATTCCTATGCTCACCATCTACAACTCCCTGAAGCGGGAAAAGCAGGTTTTCACGCCCATCGAGCCGGGCAAGGTCAGGATGTATGTCTGCGGCATGACGGTTTATGACTACTGTCACCTGGGACATGCCCGGGTCATGGTCGCCTTCGATGTGGTTTACCGGTGGCTCAAGGCGAGTGGCTACGAGGTGACCTATGTGCGCAACATCACCGATATCGACGACAAGATCATCCGTCGGGCGGCCGAGAACGGGGAGTCCATCGAAGCGCTGACCGGCCGTTTCATTGCCGCCATGCATGAGGATGCGGCGGCTCTGGGAGTGCTGCCGCCCGATCACGAGCCCCGGGCCACCGAATTCGTGCCCCAGATGCAGGAGCTGATCCGGCTGCTGGAGGCGCGCGGCCTTGCCTACCAGGCGGCGGATGGCGACGTGAATTACTCGGTGCGCAAGTTCGAGGGCTACGGCAAGCTGTCCGGCAAGTCCCTGGACGATTTGCGGGCCGGCGAGCGGGTCGAGGTGGACTCGGCCAAGCAGGACCCGCTCGATTTCGTGCTCTGGAAACATGCCAAACCGGGTGAACCCGCCTGGCCTTCTCCCTGGGGTGAGGGGCGTCCGGGCTGGCACATCGAATGTTCCGCCATGAGCTCCCAACTGCTGGGCCATCACTTCGACATCCACGGGGGAGGGCAGGACCTGCAGTTCCCCCACCACGAGAACGAGATCGCCCAGTCCGAGGGGGCGCATGGGGGCACCTTCGTCAATTACTGGATGCACAACGGTTTCGTGCGGGTGGACAACGAGAAGATGTCCAAGTCCCTGGGCAATTTCTTCACCATCCGCGATGTACTCAGGCAGTACGACCCTGAAGTCGTGCGTTTCTTCATCCTGCGGGCCCATTACCGCAGCCCGCTCAACTATTCCGACGCCCATCTGAACGACGCCCGGGCCAGCCTGGATACCCTCTATTTCACCCTGAGGGACGTTCCCCCGGCACCCGGCGCCGAGGCTGGCATCGACTGGAACCAGCCCTTTGCCGCCCGCTTCAAGGCTGCCATGGATGATGATTTCGATAGCCATGGCGCCATTGCCGTGCTGTTCGAACTGGCCCAGGAAACCCGGCGCCAGGGAGATGCCGGCCTTGCCGCCCTGCTCCGGGATCTGGGGCGGGTGCTGGGGCTGCTCGAGCGCGATCCGGTGGCCTACCTGCGCGCTCCCGTGGGTGAGGGCGGTATGCCCGAGGCCGAGATCGAGGCCCTGATCGCCCGCCGGTTGGCCGCCAAGCAGGCGCGCGATTTTGCCGAGGCGGACCGGGTGCGGGAGCAGCTGAAGGCGGCGGGCATCCTGTTGGAGGATGGCCCCCAGGGCACGACCTGGCGCCGGGCCTAATGCCTGTGGGGCAGGGGCGCGGCATTTCCCGACTCCAGGCCGACATCCTGGCAATGCAAACGGCCCGCATGTGGCGGGCCGTTCTGCTTTCTTTCAGTGAGGCGAAGGGGGTCAGCGCAGGATCTTGCCGCCGCTGCCGATCACCGTCAGCTCCACGAAGCGGGAGCCGCTGCGGTTTTCCGGTCCGTAGCTGACCCGGAAGCCGCCCAGGTCGTACTGGTTCATGGATTCGAGGGCGGTGACCAGCTTTTCCCGAGTCAGGTCGCGGCCGGCCCGGCGCAGGCCCTCCACCATCACCTTGGCCGTCAGATAGCCTTCGATGCCGTAGTAGGAATACTTGCCGCTCCTGCCCAGCAGGCGCTGGTATTCCCGCACGGCGGGGGTGGTGTCGTTCCAGGGATAGGGCATCACCTGGGAGATCCCGATGCCGCGGGCCTCATCGCCCAGTTCTCCGACCAGCTGTTCGGCACCGACCGGGGAGACGGTCATGAACATCGGGTTCTGGCCATTCTTCTTCATCTGGCGGACGAAGGCGGCGGTAGGTTTGTAGAGGGTGATCATCACCACGGCCTGGGGTGTGACCTTGGAGATGGCCTGGACGGCCTTGGCCACGTCCAGGGAGTTGCGTTCCACGGTGCCCACGGCGGAGGGGGCCAGGTCGAACTTCTTCAGGGCGGCGGTGACTCCGTCCAGGCCCGACTTGCCGTAGCCGTCGTTCTGGTAGAACACGGCGATGTTTTTCAGGCCCAGGGAGACCAACTGGCTGACGATCACATCCGTTTCGTTGGCGTAGCTGGCCCGCACGTTGAACATGTAGCGGTTGTTGGGGTTGGTCGAGGGATTTTCCCGCAGGGTGTCAGCGCCGGAGATGGTGCCCACCAGAGGGACCCTGGCAGGACCGAAGACGTCGTTCATGGCCTGGGTGGTGGGGCTGGAGCCGTAGTAGCCGAGCAGGGCGAAAGCCTGCTTCTCGTTGATCAGGGTGCGGGTGTTGGCGACGGTCCTGTCGGTTTCGTAACCATCGTCGAGGGCTTCGAGCTTGAGCTGGCGACCGTGAATGCCCCCATTCTTGTTGATCTGGGCGAAATAGGCACTGATCACGTCGCGCATCTCGATGCCATAGGCACCATTGGGGCCGCTCAAGGGGGCGGACATGCCCAGGGTGATGCTGGAGTCGGTGACTCCCGGTTCGGCTGCCACCAGGGTGGACCAGGCCAGCAGGCAGGTGGCTGCGATACGTTTCCAGAAAATCATCCCTTGCTCCTGTTATGCGGTGATTTATCCCAAAATTCTAACAGCCCCGGGCCGGGCATGAGCAAGACCGGAAAACTTTCCCTGCCTGGTGGATGGGGCGGGTTGCCCCGCCCCCGGGTTCAGGTGCCGAAAAAGTCCCGTACCTTGTCCATCCAGGACTGGGCACGCGGGTTGTGCTTGCCATCGTTGCCCAGGGAGATTTCCTCCAGTTCCCGGAGCAGTTCCTTCTGGCGTTCGGTCAGGTTCACCGGTGTTTCCACTACCACGTGGCAGAGCAGGTCCCCGTGGGTGTGGCTGCGGACGCCCTTGATGCCCTTGCCGCGCAGCCGGAAGATACGGCCAGATTGGGTTTCGGGCGGAATCTTGATCATGGCCGCCCCGTCCAGGGTGGGGATCTCGATCTCGCCGCCCAGGGCAGCGGTGGTGAAGCTGATGGGCATTTCACAATGCAGGTCATTGTGATCCCGGGTGAAGACCGGATGCGGCTTCAGGTGAATCTGCACGTAGAGGTCGCCAGGAGGACCGCCGTTGACGCCATGCTCGCCCTCGCCGGCGAGCCGGATGCGGTCGCCCTCGTCCACCCCGGCGGGAATCTTGACGGCCAGGGTCTTGTGCTGCTTGACGCGGCCGGCGCCGTGGCAGGTGTTGCAGGGGTCGGGAATGAAGCGGCCGGTGCCATGGCACTTCGGGCAGGTCTGCTGGATGGAGAAGAAGCCCTGCTGCAGCCGGACCTGGCCGGACCCGCCGCAAGTGGGGCAGGTGATGGGCTGGGTGCCGGGCTTGGCGCCGGAACCGTGGCAGGTCTCACAGGCTTCCATGGTGGGAATGCGGATCTTGGTTTCCGTGCCGTGGGCTGCCTGTTCCAGGCTGATTTCCAGGTTGTAGCGCAGGTCGGCGCCCCGGTAGACATTGGAACGACCGCCACCCCGGCCGCCGAAGATCTCGTCGAAGATGCCGCCAAAGGCATCGGCGAAGCCGCCGAATCCCTGGCTACCCCCGCCGCCAAAGCCAGCCTGGGGGTCGATGCCGGCATGGCCATACTGGTCGTAGGCGGCCCGCTTCTGGGCGTCCGAGAGGATTTCGTAGGCTTCCTTGGCTTCCTTGAACTTTTCCTCGGCTTCCTTGCTGTCCGGATTGCGGTCCGGGTGGTACTTCATGGCCAGCTTGCGGTAGGCCTTCTTGATCTCGTCCTCGGAGGCGTCGCGGTTGACGCCCAGGATTTCGTAAAAGTCGCGTTTTGACATGTCTTGTCCCGTCTATGTGACAAAGGCGCCGAGCGCCGCCGGAGGGGTCCGGAAGGCTCGGCGCCGGGTCGGGGTCAGGCAATTATTTCTTGTCCTTGTCCACCTCGGTGAACTCGGCATCCACCACGTCGCCCTCGACGGTTTTTTCCTTCGGCGGTTCGCCACCGGCGGCACCTGCCTCGGCCTGCTGCTGGGCATACATTTTTTCGCCCAATTTCTGGGACGCCTGGGCCAGGGCCTCGGTCTTGGCGGTGATGGCATCCTTGTCGTTGCCGCGGATGGCATCTTCCACCTCCTTGATGGCGGCTTCGATTTTTTCCTTCTCGCCGGCGTCCAGCTTGTCGCCGTATTCGGTCAGTGACTTCTTGACCATGTGCACCATGCCATCGGCCTGGTTGCGGGCATCGGCCAGCTCGTGGGCCTTCTTGTCCTCTTCGGCGTGAAGTTCGGCGTCCTTCACCATGCGCTGAATTTCTTCCTCGGACAGGCCGGAATTCGCCTTGATGGTGATCTTGTTTTCCTTGCCGGTGGCCTTGTCCTTGGCCGAGACATGGAGAATGCCGTTGGCGTCGATGTCGAAGGTGACTTCGATCTGGGGCATGCCGCGCGGGGCGGGGGGGATGCCTTCCAGATTGAACTGGCCGAGGCTCTTGTTGCCGGCGGCCATCTCGCGCTCACCCTGGAGGACGTGGATGGTCACGGCGCTCTGGTTGTCGTCGGCGGTGGAGAAAACCTGCGAAGCCTTGGTCGGGATCGTGGTGTTCTTCTGGATCAGCTTGGTCATGACGCCGCCCAGGGTTTCGATGCCCAGGGACAGGGGGGTGACGTCGAGCAACAGCACGTCCTTGACTTCGCCTTGCAGCACGCCGCCCTGGATGGCGGCGCCCACGGCCACGGCCTCATCCGGGTTCACGTCCTTGCGCGGTTCCTTGCCGAAGAATTCCTTGACCTTTTCCTGCACCTTGGGCATGCGGGTCATGCCACCCACCAGGATCACGTCGTCGATGTCGGAAACCTTGCAGCCGGCATCCTTCAGGGCCACCTTGCAGGGCTCGATGGTGCGGTTCACCAGTTCATCCACCAGGGACTCGAACTTGGCGCGGGTGATCTTCAGCGCCAGATGTTTCGGGCCGGAGGCGTCGGCGGTGATGTAGGGCAGGTTGACTTCGGTCTGCTGGCTGGAGGACAGCTCGATCTTGGCCTTTTCTGCCGCTTCCTTCAGGCGCTGCAGGGCGAGCACGTCCTTCTTCAGGTCGACGCCCTGCTCCTTCTTGAATTCCTCGATGATGTAGTCGATCAGGCGCTGGTCGAAGTCCTCGCCCCCGAGGAAAGTGTCGCCGTTGGTGGCCAGCACTTCGAACTGCTTTTCGCCATCCACGTCGGCGATTTCGATGATGGAGATGTCGAAGGTGCCGCCGCCCAGGTCATAGACGGCGATCTTCTTGTCCTTGCCGCCCACCTTGTCCATGCCGAAAGCGAGGGCTGCCGCGGTGGGCTCGTTGATGATGCGCTTGACTTCCAGGCCGGCGATGCGGCCGGCATCCTTGGTGGCCTGGCGCTGGCTGTCGTTGAAGTAGGCCGGGACGGTGATGACGGCCTCGGTCACTTCCTCGCCCAGGTAGTCTTCGGCGGTCTTCTTCATCTTGCGCAGCACTTCGGCGGACACCTGGGGCGGCGCGATCTTCTTGTCGCGCACCTCGACCCAGGCGTCGCCGTTGTCGGCCTTGATGATCTTGTAGGGCATCAGGGCGATGTCCTTTTGCACTTCCTTCTCTTCAAAGCGACGGCCGATCAGGCGCTTGACGGCGTACAGGGTGTTCTTCGGGTTGGTGACGGCCTGGCGCTTGGCCGGGGCGCCGACCAGGATTTCGCCTTCCTCGGTGTAGCCCACGATGGAAGGCGTGGTGCGAGCCCCTTCGGAGTTCTCGATGACTTTGGCCTGGCCACCTTCCATGACGGCGACACAGCTGTTGGTGGTGCCCAGGTCGATACCGATGATTTTGCCCATCTTCAATTCCTTTCCAGAGGGTGCCGGAACTGTGTCCGGCACGGGTTCAATAGAGTTTCCTGACCGGTAAGTAGGGGCTTGCCGGCGGATTTCAATAGAGCGCTCAGGTGTCCTTGCCCTTGGCCACCATGACCAGCGCAGGGCGCAGCACCCGTTCGGCAATCAGGTAGCCTTTTTGCAGCACATGCACCACGGTGTTGGCTTCCTGCTCGGATTCCACCATGCCCATGGCTTGATGCCGGTTGGGGTCGAACTTTTCTCCGACCGGGTTGATTTCCTTGAGGGAGGATTTCTCGAAGGCGGCCACCAACTGCTTCAAGGTCAGTTCAACGCCGCTACGCAGGTCTTCCACCGTCTGCTTTTCGCTGGCCAGGGCGGCTTCGAGGCTGTCCTTGACGGGCAGCAGCTCGCCTGCGAATTTTTCAATGCCGAACTTGTGCGCCTTGGCGATGTCTTCCTGGGCGCGGCGCCGCACGTTCTCGGTCTCGGCCTTGGCGCGCAGCCAGGCATCGTGATGCTCGGCCACCTTCAGCTCCATCTCGCGCAACTGCTCTTCCAGGCTGGGCAGGGTGTCGGTATGGGGAGGGGTGGCAGGGATCTCGTTCTGGGGTTCCGGTTGATTTTCCGGGGGGGCTTGGGTTGCTTCAGTCATGGTTCTGTCTCCGGGTAACTTTCCTTCAATGGGGGCGGAAATCCGGTTTTCAAGCCCTTTTTTTAATTTCGTTGATTCCTGCTAGCATCGTGGGATGGTAGAGGCTGGAGCAGCATGGAAAGCATAGGAAAATACCGGGTGATCCGGGAGCTGGGAAAGGGGGCCACGGCCGTGGTCTATCTGTGCCAGGACCCGGACTCGCAGCGCCAGGTGGCCATCAAACTGGTACGCTTCGAGCGGGACAACGCGGCCATGTCCCGCCGCCTGCGCAAGCTCTTTCAGACCGAGTTGAGCATTGCCCGTCGCCTGGATCACCCCAACATCGTCAAGGTGTTCGATGCAGTGGTGGAGGATGACCAGGCTTACATCGCCATGGAATACGTGGATGGCGTCTCCCTCGAGGATTTCTGCCGCATCGATCGTCTGCTGCCCCTGCACCGGGTGATCGGCATCATTTTCAAGTGTTGCCTGGCCCTGGACCACGCTTACCGGCAGGGGGTCATTCACCGGGACATCAAGCCGGCCAACATCCTGCTCGACCGGGACGATAACCCCAAGATTGCCGATTTCGGCCTGGCCCTCAACATCCACAAGGATATGGATCGGGATTCCACCTTCATCATGGGGGTGGGGTCGCCCGCCTACATGTCGCCGGAGCAGATCAAGGGCTATCCCCTCAACCAGAAGACCGATCTGTATTCCCTGGGGGTGGTCCTGTTCCAGATGCTGACGGGACGCCTGCCGTTCCGGGCGAAGAATCCGGCCACCCTCACTTACAAGATCGTCAACATGGAGGCGCCGCTGATTTCCCACCTCAATCCCAACCTGCCCGATGGCCTCGATGCCATCATCAAGAAGGCGCTGGAGAAAGATCTCTACAGCCGCTACAGGAACGGGGCCGAGTTTGCCAAGGATCTGTCCACCGTGCGCTACCAGATCGTCACCGACGACGAGCCGGAAGCTGCGGATACCCGCTATTTCGAGATGCTGCGCAAGCTCGAATTCTTCCTCGAATTCGAAAACGTGGAGCTGTGGGAAATTCTGCGTTCCGCAGTGTGGCGGCAGGTGGATCGGAATGTGACCCTCTTTTCCGAAGGAGAGACGGACCGCCGCTTCGGCATCCTGGTCCAGGGCTGCGTCGAGGTTTCTCTGGAGGGGCGGGTGCTGACCCGGCTCGATGCCGGGGAGGTGGTGGGGGAAATGGCTTATCTGCATGCGGCGGATGGCAGGCGCCATGGCACGGTGGTGACCCTGGAGCCTTGCCTGTTTCTGGAGATCAGCGGTCCTGCCCTGGCCCTGTCCTCCGAGGAACTGCAAGAGCGCATGCAGAAGGCGCTGACGACCAAGGTGATCGACCGCCTGCGCCAGGCCAACAAGCTCCTCGCCCGCCAGGGACAGCCGGCCACCAAGGGCAGCGGCTCGCCTCCGACGGGGTCGGTGGATCTGGAGTTGCAGCCCCTGTGAAGAAAAAACCCGCGGCTGGCGCGGGTTGTAGGGGCTAGCGTCCGCACTTCAGACCTTGAAGCGGCTGACGGTCCGTTGCAGGTTGTCGGCCAGATTCTTGAGGTCGTCGGCGGCGGCGGCTGTTTCTTCCACGGCGCTGGTGTTGTCCCGGGCCATGTGGGCGATGGCTTCGATGCTTTCGGCCACCTCGCCGGAAACGCGGCGCTGCTCGTCGGTTGCCATGGCAATGGTGTCAAGGCCTGCTCCCACTTCCTTGACCGAGCCGTTGGTGGCCTGGAGGATGCTGGCCACGGTATGCACGGAGTCCTGGCTGGAGGTCAGGTGCGACAGCCCTTCATTGATGGCCTTGCGGACCGCCACGGACTGGGAGGTGAGTTTTTCGGTGATGGCGTCGATTTCTTCTGCGGAGCGGGAGGATTTTTCCGCCAGCTTGCGTACTTCGTCGGCCACCACGGCAAAACCCCGGCCCTGTTCGCCGGCCCGGGCCGCCTCGATGGCGGCGTTGAGCGCGAGCAGGTTGGTCTGTTCGGCGATGTCCTTGACCTCCTGGGTCATGGTGTTGATGGCTTCGGTATTGCGCACGAATTCATTGACAGATTCGGCCATCTGCTTGACGGCGGATTCCACCACGTCCATTTCCGTGAGCAGCTCGCTGAGACTGCGGTTGCCGGCCTGGGCCCGGTCGAGGGACTCCTGGGACTGATGCTGGACTTGTCCGGCGCTTTGGGCGATGGAGGAGATGCTGGTGACCAGCTGCTCCACGGCGGAGGCGGCCTGAATGGATTTTTCGTCCTGGCTGTGGGAACTGTTGGCCACCCGGGCGGCGCTGCTGGAAAGGTCGTGGGCCTTGGCCGAGACCTGTTGAGCGGCGGTGCTGACCTGACGTACCAACTGGTTGAAATTGTCCATCATCTGGTTGAAGACCCGGGCGGTCTGGCCGATTTCGTCCTCCCCCTTCACTTTGAGCCGGCGTGTCAGGTCGCCTTCGCCGCTGGCGATGTCCATCAAGCCTTGCTTGAGCTCTTCCATGGGCTGGGTGACGAAGTGGTTGGTGAGCCAGTAGATCACGAACAGCAGCAGCAGGCTGACCAGGAAGGCGGCACCTGCCAGTTTGAGGCGCATGGCCGATACGGAGGATTCGACGGAATCGAGGGAAACCTTCATGCTCACCACGCCGAGCACGGTGCCTTCGGGGACTTGGTGACAGGCAATGCAGTCCTTGCCCAGATAGTTGCGGTCCGCCTTGGTGGGATTGACCACCCGCAAGGCGTAGTGGCCCCCTTCACTTTCCACGGCGACATAGGGTTTGCCGGTGTCCATGACCTGTTTTTCGATGGTATCCAAGGGCCTGGAGGACTTGGTGTCGGGGCCGAACACCTTGGATACCGCTTCGCCCCGGGCCACATGCAGATCCTTGATGATGGACAGCTGCTTGATCTGGTCGAGGAAGACCTCGCGCTGACCGACGGTACCGGTGATCATCATCCCGGTGAGGCCGGCCATGGTCATCTCGTGGATGCTTTGGGAAAAATCCTTGGCCTGGTTGATGGCAGTGTTGCGGTTTTCATGACTTTCCCAGGCGATCAGGCCGGCCCAGGCAATGACCAGCACCAGCCAGATGGCGGCAGTCAGGCGAATCCAGATCTTCCAGTTGCTGATCCGTGTCATTGTGTGTCCCCGTCTCCCAAGGCAATTTGTTTTTGGCAGCCCCTGCACCGGTGGCGGGCAAAGGGCTCATCAGACTACCAAGTCCAGCTTCTGTATTGTGCCAGCGCCACCAGTTTCTTGCAAAAATACACCAGAACTGCGGATCAGTCCCTGCAACTGGTTTTTCGGGTCCTTGAGCGCGAAGGGAGTGCTCACCTGGGCCAGGCTGATGGCGCCCACCTTGGCCTCCTCTAGGCTGTCCAGCCGCTGCTGGCCCTGGGCATCCTGGCGCCAGATGCGCAGTTTCTGGAAGGCTGGGTCGTTTTCGTCGATCCAGCCGTTGGCGTCGTCGTCCAGGGCTGCCAGTTCCCGGAATCCATCACCGGTCAGGGCGCCGAACAGTTCGCTGCCATCGTTGATGCGTCCGTCCCCGTTGCGGTCCAGGGCCAGAAAGCCGCTGCCAGGGCTGACAAAGCGGATGGAATCCTCCTCACCGTCCGCATCCAGGTCGAACCGGAAGCGGGTGTCGGTGAGCTGGGCGGCCGTGCCCTTGAAATTGAGGACCAAGGGATCCTTGACCACCGCGTCGCCGAGGCGGATGCTCAGGTTGCGCTCTTCGTGATAGCTGCGCGACATGGTCAGGTGCAGCTCGAAGGCGATTTCCCGGCCATCTTCGGTTTTCACGACACCTTGCGCACTGAAGGAGGTTGCCTCGGTTTCCGTGTAGGATTCGTGATAGTCGTATTCCACCCCATAGCCGGCTGGGCGGTTCCCATTGCCCGCCTGGGGCGGCGTCTGCGCCGGGGGCGGGTTGCCGGCCTCCGGGTCGGGTGCCGACTGGAGCGTTTCGGGATCGAAGATCCGGATCTTGTGCCCGGTGAGCATTTCGACGACGGAGCGGATCAGGGACATCTTCGGATCCTGGTCTATCGGGTCTTGGGATGTGACCGGGGCACCCGTTTCACGGGCTTCCAGCTCCTGGGCCTGGCGGGCCGCCGGGGAAATCTGCACCTGGTTTGCAGCCGGGCGGGGCGCCGGCTGTGTGCCCGGGTCCGGATCGGGGCGACGGGCCCCGACCCACATCCGCAGGGATTCCCGGGTCTGATGTTCCCGGGTGGCCACATGGGTGGAGGCCATCTGCAGGTTGGCGCTGGCGATCTTCATGGCCGCATCCTCCAAAGGTGATAGCCTTTTTACGGCTGGAGGGAGGGCGACTTGAGTGTGTTGTCAGAGGTGGGCTTCCACCCACCGGAGGATCTGGGGCAGGGTGAGGGCGCCGGACTGACGGGCCGTTTCCCTGCCGGCCTTGAACAGCACGAGGGTGGGAATGCTGCGGATGCCGTAGCGGCTGCCGAGTTCCGGCTGGGTTTCGGTGTTTACCTTGCCCAGGCGCAGCCGTGGTTCAAGCTGGCGGGCGGCTTGGGCGAAAGCGGGCGCCATCATGCGGCAGGGGCCACACCAGGGGGCCCAGAAATCCACCAGCAGGGGCAGGTCGGACTTTTCCAGGTGGAGTTGCAGGGCGCCGGCATCCAGTTCCAGGGGCTCTCCCGGGAACAGCGCTGCCTTGCAGCGGCCGCAGACGGGGTGGTCACCCAGGCGGGCGTCGGGAACCCGGTTGAGACTGGCGCAATGGGGGCAGGGGATCAGCATGGCACCTCCTTTATCAATAAGTCCTTATATGATGGCGTGCCGGGGAATCTCAAGCTCGGCAGGTTCAGGATGTGCTGTCTGCCGGTCTCAGCCGGAGGCGCCCAGGGCCCGGGCCCGGTTGGCCGTTTCCACTCGCTCGGCGGCAGAAGGTGGGGTCAGGGGCCAGCCGCCCAGGTGGCTGACCGCCAGGTCGGCCAGGGCATGGATCCAGGTCGGATTTTCGTTCAGGGCCGGAATGTAGTGGTACTCCCTGCCGCCGGCGGCGAGGAAATCCTGTTTGCCTTCCAGGGCGATCTCTTCCAGGGTTTCCAGACAGTCGGCCACGAAGCCGGGGCAGATCACGTCCACACGGCGCACCCCCTGGCGTCCCCAGTCTTCGAGAACCCGGGATGTGTAGGGTTGCAGCCATTCGGCCTTGCCAAAGCGGGACTGGAAGCTGATCTGGTATTGCCCGCCGGCGAGGTTGAGGCGTTCGGCCAGCAGGCGCCCGGTTTTCTGGCACTCGCAATAGTAGGGGTCGCCCAGCTCGAGGCTGCGCCGGGGCAGCCCGTGGAAGCTGATGAGCAGGCGGGTGCCATCGTCGGGCAGGCCGTGGGTGCGCCAGTGCTGGCGCACGGTTTCTTCCAGGGCGGCGAGGTAGCCCGGGTGGTCATGGAAATTGCGGATGGTGCGTAGTTCCGGCTGGTTGCGGGTTTTCCTGAACCAGTCGAACACCATGTCCAGGGCGGTCGCGGTGGTACTGGCGGCGTACTGGGGGTACAGGGGCAGTACCAGGATGCGGCGCATGCCCTTGGTTTTCATATCGTCGAGGATGCGTCCGATGGAGGGCTCTCCGTAGCGCATCGCCCAGGCTACTTCCGCCTGGATGCCCCGCTCGCCCAGGTAGCCGCGCAGCAGCCGGGCCTGCTGTTCCGTGTGCAGGCGCAGCGGGGAGCCCTGGGGTGCCCAGATGGAGGCGTATTTGGTGGCGGATTTACCGGGCCGGGTGTTGAGGATGATGCCGTTGAGGATGGGCCACCAGAGCAGGCGGGGGATTTCCACCACGCGAGGGTCGGAGAGGAACTGCTTGAGATAGGCGCGGACCGAGCGGGGCGTGGGGGCTTCCGGGGTGCCCAGGTTGATGAGCAGGATGCCGGTGGCAGGGGGAGCATCGTGGCGGTGTGGGGGTTCGGGCAGGAAACGGCTCATGGTCAGCTTTCGGCTTGGGTGCTCAGGGCACTGGAGAGAAGTTTGGCGGTGATGTCCACGATGGGGATCACCCGTTCATAGGCCATGCGGGTCGGTCCGATGACCCCCAGGGAGCCGACCACCTGGCCGTTGACTTCATAGGGAGCGGTGATGACGCTGCATTCATCCAGGGGGGCGAGGCCGGATTCACCACCGATGAAGATCTGGATGCCTTCGGCCTGGTGGGATTGTTCCAGCAGGCCGATCAGGGTGGAGCGTTGCTCGAACAGGTCGAAGAGTTCCCGCAAGCGTTTCATGTTCGACGACAGGTCTTCCACGCCGAGCAGATTGTGTTCGCCCGAAATCACGCAGGTCCGGGGGTCCTGGGTCAGCGCTTCATCGCTGGCGGTCAGGGCTGCCTGGAGGAGGGTCTGCATGTCCTGGTGCAGTTGCTGGAGCTCCTCGCGGATGCGCAGGCGGATTTGCTCGAAATCCAGACCGGCGAAGTTCTGATTCAGGTAGTTGGCCGCCTCGATCAGTTCCGCTGCGCTGTAGGATTGTTCGGTGAGCAGGATACGGTTCTGGACATCCCCGTCGGCGGTGATGAGGATGAGCAGGATGCGTTTTTCCGAGAGTTTGAGGAATTCGATCTGGCGGATCCGTGGGCTGTTGCGCCGCGGCGTGGCGACAATCCCGGCAAAGTGGGTGAGCTGGGAAAGGAGCTGGGAAGCGTTGGCGATCAACTGCTGGGGTTGTGGGGAGCGCAAGGATTCACCGATTTCCTGGATCTGCCGCTGTTCCAGGGGACGTACGGTGAGCAGGCTGTCGACGAACAGGCGGTAGCCCCGGGGGGTGGGCACCCGGCCAGCGGAGGTGTGGGGGCTGGTTACGAAACCGGCATCCTCAAGGTCCGCCATGACATTGCGGATGGTTGCCGGGGATAGCTCCAGGCCTGAGTAGCGGGAGAGTGCGCGGGAGCCAACCGGGGTCCCTTCGGCGATGTAATGCTCGATCAGGGTCTTGAGCAGGGAGCGGGAACGTTCATCAAGCATGGCGGGATTGTACAAAAAAGCAGGGCGCCAGGAGCGCGCCGCTTCCCCGGGTTTTGTGCTTAAATTCACCACCATGAATTTTCCCTTCCATTCACTACGGTCCCCCCGCACCATCGCCCTCGTGGGCAAATACCAGAGTCGGGAGATGGGGGATGCCCTGATCCAGCTGGCCGAATACCTGCATGAGCGGGGTGTAGTGGTTTTCATCGAGCGGGAAACGGCCGACAACATGGGGCGTGAAGAAGCTTTGAGCCGCTGGATGGTTTGTGGTTTCAACGACATCGGTGCCCATGCGGATGTGGCCATCGTCCTGGGGGGGGATGGCACCATGCTCAATGCCGCCCGGCGTCTGGCCCGCTACAAGGTGCCCCTAGTCGGTGTCAACCAGGGACGGCTGGGATTCATGACCGACATCGCCCGCAGCGACATGCTCACCTGCATGGAGGACTTGCTCGACGGCCGTTTCCAGCCCGAGTCGCGCATGCTCTTGGATGCCGAGGTAATACGGGATGGCAGGGAAATCGCCTCGAACATGGCCTTGAACGACATCGTGGTGGACAAGGGCGCCATCGGCCGGATGATCGAATTCGAACTATTCATCAACGGCGAGTTCATCTACAACCTGCGCTCGGACGGCTTGATCGTTTCCACCCCCACGGGCTCCACCGCCTATGCCCTGTCGGCCAATGGTCCGATCCTGCACCCCACCCTGACGGGTATCGCCCTGGTTCCCTTGTGTCCGCACGCCCTGACCAACAGGCCCGTGATCGTGGATGACCGGGTGGAGATCGAATTGGTCATCAACCATGCGGATGATCCCCGGGCTCACTTCGACGGGCAGCTGACCCTCGACCTGCAGAAAGGCGACGCCATCCGCATGCGCCGTTCCGACTATTCCATCTGCTTCCTGCATCCGCCGGGATACAGCTATTTCGCCATGTTGCGCCAGAAACTCCAGTGGAGTGAGCGGCCCAGGGGGCACTGATGCTGGCGCGCCTGGCCATTCGTGATTTCGTTATCGTCGAACGCCTGGAACTGGAATTTTCCAGAGGCTTCGGCGCACTGACGGGGGAGACCGGGGCGGGCAAGTCCATCCTCATCGATGCCCTGGCCCTGGCCCTGGGGGAGCGGGCCGATTCCGGGGTGGTCCGGGCCGGGAGGGAGAAGGCCGAGGTTTCCGCCACCTTCGATGTGTCGGCCCTGGAGCACGTGCGCACCTGGCTGGCTGCTCAGGACCTGGAGGCCGGGGATGAATTGATCCTGCGCCGGGTCGTGGATGCCGGCGGACGCTCCCGGGCCTATATCAACGGCAGTCCTTGTACCGTGCAGCAGTTGCGTGAGGTGGGGGAGTTTCTCGTCGATATCCATGGCCAGCACGCGCACCAGTCCCTGCTCCGTTCCGAGGCCCAGCGGCTCCTGCTGGATGCTCATGGCGGCCTGCAGGAATCGGTTCGGGCGGTGGCGGCGGCTTGGCGCGAATGGCGCCAGTTGCAGGATCGCCTGGAGGTGGCCCGGGCCGGCAGCGAGGCCAGTAGCCGGGAACGGGAAATTCTGCAGTGGCAGATCCGGGAGCTGGAGCAGCTTGGCTTCTCCGCCCGGGAATGGGGGGAGTTGGAGGCCGAACAACGGCTCCTGGCCCATGCGGCCAGCCTGATCGAGGGGGCCCAGTATGCCCTGGCCGCCCTGAGCGAGGGCGAAGGCGCCTGCCAGTCCAGGGTGGCCGGAGTGGTGGACCGTCTGCAGGAAATGGCCCAGGTGGATCCGGCCCTGGGAGAGACCGCCGCCCTGCTCCAGTCGGTGCAGGCCGAACTGGGGGAGGCCGTGAGTGCCCTGCGGCGTTATTCTGACCGGGTCGATCTGGATCCGGCCCGCCTGGCCCAAGTTGAGGAGCGCATGAACGCCGTGCTCGGACTGGCCCGCAAGCACAGGGTGGATCCCGAGTCCCTGCCGGCCCTGCTCGATGAATGGCGGGATCGTTTGGGCAGGCTTGAGGAGGCCGCCGATGTGGACGCCTTGGCTGCGCGTGCCGAGGCTGCCCGGGAAAGTTATCTGGGGCTGGCGCGGACCCTTTCTGCGGGGCGACGGCAGGCGGCGGAGTCCCTGGCCCGGGCCGTCAGCGCGCAGATGCAGGATCTGGCCCTGGGTTCCGGCCGGTTCGAGGTGGGCCTGCTGCCGATCCCAGGAGGATCGGCCCACGGGCTCGAGCAGGTGGAGTTCCGGGTGGGGGGGCTGGCAGCCAGCGAGGCCCGGCCCCTGGCCAAGGTGGTCTCGGGAGGGGAGCTTTCCCGCATCAGTCTCGCCCTGCAGGTGGTCACTTCCCGCAATGCCAGCGTCCCCACCCTGATTTTCGACGAGGTGGATGTGGGCATTGGCGGCGGGGTGGCCGAGATTGTCGGGCGTCTGCTGCATCAGCTGGGGCGCGAACGCCAGGTGCTGTGCGTCACCCATTTGCCCCAGGTGGCAGCCCGGGCCGACTGGCACTGGCAGGTAAGCAAGGCTGGTCAGGCGGACGGCACCACCAGCCGTATCGTGGTACTGGATGCGGAAGGGCGGGTCGAGGAGGTGGCGCGCATGCTAGGCGGCGTGGAGATTACCCGGACCACCCGTGACCATGCCCGGGAGCTGCTCCTGGGGTCTTGATTTGTCTGAGTTTTTCTCCCGGGGCGCTACAATGAGGGTGTAGCCGGCCTTTCCAGGAGTCTTCAAGGTGCTGTCCGGTGTTTCCGGTTTTCCCTCCGTCTATGCGAATTTTCCTGCTCCCGGCAGTGGAAAGGCGTTGGCGCGTCCGGATTCTGGCACAGGTGCTCCTGCAGGTGCGGGCAAAACGCTTTCCGAAGCGGAGCAGCGCCAGCTTGCCGAATTGCAGCAGGTGGACCGCAAGGTGCGCCAGCATGAGCAGATGCACGTGGCGACCGGCGGCGAGTTGGTGATCTCCGGGCCCACCTACAGCTATACCAAGGGGCCGGATGGCAGGTCCTACGCCACGTCCGGGGAGGTCGGGATCGACACCTCCAAAGCGCGCACTCCGGAAGAAACCGTCACCAAGGCCCGGCGCATCCGGGCAACCGCGCTGGCGCCGCCAGACCCCTCGCCCCAGGACCGGCAGGTGGCGGCCATGGCGGCGCAGATGGAGATGCAGGCGATGCAGGAAGTGGCCCGGCAGCGGCTAGAGGCCGGCAAAACTGCTACCGGATCCAGGGGGGCGGAAGCGGAAACGATGGCAACCCGGCAGTCGTTCCGGGTCAGGGAGGCGTTGCAGGCTTATGCCGGGGTGGAGTGGAACGGGGAGGTCGGCGGCGGGCGACGCATGTCCTTCTATGCCTGATTCCCGGTCGAGGCATCAGAAGGAGGGGTCCTTGCGGGTTTTCCTGTTCTGCTTGTGGGGGCAGTTGGTCTTGGTGCAGCTGGCGTAGAGGTAGAGGGCGTGTTCCTGGATCTCGAACCCCCGTTCTTCGGCCACCTTCTTCTGGCGCTTTTCGATTTCGGCATCGTAGAACTCTTCGACCCGGCCACAGTCGGTGCAGACCAAGTGGTCGTGGTGCCTGCCCTCGTTCATCTCGAAGATGGCCTTGCCGGATTCGAAGAAATGCCGTTCGAGCAGCCCGGCCTGTTCGAACTGGGTGAGCACGCGATACACCGTGGCCAGCCCGATATCCAGGCCCTCGGCGATGAGCATCCGGTAGACGTCCTCGGCCCCCAGGTGGCGTATTTCGCTTTTTTCGAACAGTTCGAGGATCTTCAGGCGAGGAAGGGTGGCCTTGAGGCCCATTTCCCGCAAGTTCTGTGAATGCGACATGGTTTTCCTTCTTGATGTTTTACGCCGGGGCGGTGCGGCATTTCGGTTATGATATAACGCTTGGTAAACCTTTCAAAATTCTCCTTTTGCCATCCATGGCTCGAAAATCCATATTAATCGCGGGGTTAATGGCAGCTTTCCTTGCTGCCTGTTCCCAGGTGCCGCGCATCGTCACCGAATACCGGATCGATGTGCAGCAGGGCAACGTGCTCACCCAGGAAATGGTTTCCCAATTGCGCCCGGGGCTGACCCGGGACCAGGTCCGTTTCATTCTGGGCACGCCCTTGCTCACCGATGTCTTCCATGCCGAACGCTGGGACTATGCTTTCCGTCTTCAGGATGGCAAGACCAATGAAGTGGTGGCCCGCAACTTTTCCGTCTTTTTCGATGCAAACGGTCAGCTGGCCAGCGTCAGGGGAGATGTGGAAGTGGGCACCGTGGCGGAACTGACGGCCCCTGTGGCGCGGACTCAGGTCGTTGATCTGGGCTCCCTGGGGAACGAGGCGCAGCCTCTGCCGCCGGTTGATGAGGAAAAGGGCTTTTTGAGCCGCATGATGGAAACCCTGGGGCTTTGAATTCATGAAGAAGAATCGTATTGGAATCGTCGGGGCATCGGGCCGCATGGGCCGGATGCTCATTGAAGCCACCCTGAAGGATGAGCGGGCCCGGCTCGCGGCTGCCTTCGACCTGCCCGGCAGTCCGGCCCTCGGCCGGGATGCGGCCGAGCTGGCCGGGCTACCCGCTTCCGGGGTGCTGGTCAGCGACGATGTGGCAGCGGGGCTGCAAAACTGTGACTGTCTGATCGATTTCACCCGACCCGAAGGTACCCTGGCCCACCTGGCCCTGTGCGAGCGGCTGGGGGTTGCCATGGTGATCGGCACCACGGGCATGGATGCGGACGGCAAGGCCCGCATCGCCCAGGCGGCCGAACGGATACCCGTGGTCTTCGCCCCCAACATGGCGGTGGGGGTCAACCTCGTGTTCAAGCTGCTCGATATGGCAGCCCGGATTCTGGCCTCCGGCTACGACGTGGAAATCGTCGAAGCGCATCACCGGATGAAGGTGGATGCGCCTTCCGGCACGGCCCTGCGGATGGGCGAGGTGGTGGCCGAGGCGCTGGGGCGGAATCTGGCGGACTGCGCCGTGTATGGCCGTGAGGGCCATACGGGGGAGAGGGATGGGCAGACCATCGGTTTTGCCACGGTACGTGGTGGTGACATCGTGGGGGATCACACGGTCATGTTCTGCGGCCTGGGGGAGCGGGTGGAGATTTCCCACAAGGCGGGCAGCCGCATGCCCTACGCCCTGGGCAGCCTGCGTGCGGCCCATTTCCTGGCGGACCATCAACGGGGCTTGTTCGACATGCAGGACGTGCTGGGGCTGCGCTGATCCGGTGGGTATCCAGGCTGCGGAGGCATTCCGATGAAATCCCCCGCCCTCAACCGGCAGATCCGTGCCATTTTTGGTGAGGGCGGAGAAGCGCGTCTGTGGCGCGAGCTGGACCAGCTGGAAGCCCAGGCTCCCGGGCTCGTGCCGGCCTTGCGCCAGTTGCTTGAGGGGGCGGATGCCACCTGTGCCCAGTATGCCTTCATCCATCAGCTCCAGAACGAACTGGGGGGGATGTGCTGTCCGAGTGGAACCTGCGTACGGGCAGCATCGAATCGGGCCGGCAGTGGAAGACATTACTGGGTTACGGGCAGGATGCCCTGGCCGACACGCTGGCGGCCTGGCAGTCGCTCTTGCACCCCGATGACCGGGTCCGGCTGCAGGGGGCGATCGCCGCCTACCTGCAGGGCATGCACCCGTTCCTCGCCGTCGAGTGCAGGCTGCGCAACAGGAGCGGCCAGTGGCGCTGGCTCATGCTCAAGGGCAAGGTCAGCGCTCGGGACGAGCGGGGCGAAGCCCTGCGCCTGCTGGTGCTGATGCGCGACGTGAGCGAGATGCGGGCTGCGGAAGCGGCCCTGGTGGCGGCCAAGGAGGCGGCCGAGACCGCGAACCGGGCCCGGGGGGCCTTTCTGGCCAACATCAGCCACGAGATCCGCACCCCCCTCAATGGGGTCATCGGCATGACCGAGCTGGCCCTGGACACCCGCCTGGACAATGAGCAGCGCCACTACCTCCGGACGGTCAAGTCCTCGGCCGAGGCCCTGCTGGCCCTGCTCAACGATGTCCTCGACTTTTCCAAGATCGAGGCGGGCAAGATGCAGTTCGAGACCATTTCCTTTTCGCCGGCCCGCATCCTCCAGGAGGCGGCCAGGACCATGGCCGTCGAGGCCCACAAGAAGGGGCTGGAGCTGGTACTGGGCATCGGCGCCGGGGTGCCCGAGCGGGTGATCGGGGATCCTACCCGGCTGCGTCAGGTTTTCCTGAACCTGCTGGGTAATGCGATCAAGTTCACCGAGCAGGGAGAAATCGAAGCCCGGGTGGATCTGGTGCGCCAGGAAGGGGCTTCTGTTTATCTGCACTGTGCGGTCAGGGATACGGGCATCGGGATTCCGGAAGGGCGGCAGCGGGCGATTTTCGAGGCTTTTTCCCAGGCCGACAGCTCGACTACCCGGCGTTACGGGGGGACGGGACTGGGGCTGGCCATCTGTTCCCGGCTGGTGCAGTTGATGGGGGGTGAAATTGCCCTGGAGAGCCGGGAGGGGCAGGGTAGCCGTTTCCATTTCACGGCCCGTTTCGGCCTCGATCCGGATGTCCAGGGCGGGCATGCGGGTGCGGCTTTTGCCGGACTGCGCGCCCTGGTGCTGATGCCGCCGGGCGGCGCGATCCGGGAAGTCCTGGAGTGTCTGCGGCGCCTGGGAGTGGCCGCCTCCTGCTCAGGGGACGGGGCGGCGGCCTGGGAGGCGCTGCTGAAGGCGCGTCAGCTGGAGTATCCCTATCAGTACGTGCTGGTGGATGCCGCCATGCCGGCTCCCTGGCAGGAGGGCTGGGTGTCCCACTGGCTTCTGGAAGCCCCGCCGGAAAAACTGGTGATGTTGCTGACCCATGAGCACGCCCGGCAGGGGCTCGATGAGCTGCAGGCGCGTCAGCTGGGCAGCTGCCTGCTCAAGCCCGTGGCACCGGAGGACATCCTCGAACTGCTTAACTGGTTCCAGTCCGCCGCAGCGGCAGGTGGGTTCGAGCTGGCTCCCTTTGAACTCGGCCAGAAGCAGGCCAGGGCGGCTCAGCCCCTGGAAGTCCTGCTGGTGGAAGACAACCCCGTCAATCAGGAGCTGGCCCGGCGCCTGATCGAGAAGGAGGGGCACCGGGTCCGGGTAGCCAATCACGGGGGGGAGGCCCTAGCGCTGTTCGAGCAGCACCGCTTCGATGTCATTTTCATGGACATGCAGATGCCGGTGATGGGAGGCATCGAGGCTACCGAAGCCATCCGTGCCAGGGAAATGCGGCGTAGTTGGGTGCTATCCGATGGCGGCCTGCGCCAGGTGCCCATCATCGCCATGACCGCCAATGCCATGGCCGGAGACCGGGAGCGCTGCCTGGAGGCGGGCATGAACGACTATCTGACCAAGCCGCTGCGACTGGAGGAACTGCGCCGGGTACTGGGCTCCCTCGGGGCTCTGGCTGCGGGGGAGGAGGTTGCGGCGCGGGCGCAGTCTGCGCCGGAGCCGGCCGCAGTGGATTTCGATGCGGCGGAACGAGACCTGGGGGATCGGGATCTGGTGTTGCAGATGGCGCGCATGCTCCTTGAGGAGTGGGATGAGCAGCAACTGGAACTGCAGCGCAGTCTCGATCAGGGACGCTGCCGGGATCTGTGCCGTCAAGCCCATACCCTCAAGGGGCTGGTGGCGATTTTTCATGCGGAGCAGGCGCGCCAGCTGGCTCTGGAACTGGAGCTTGCGAGCCGGGACGAGACCCAGGTGAACTGGGGGAGCTGCCGTGCCATCATGCAGCGCTTGTTCGACAGCCTCAGGGACCTGCGTCCCCGTCTGGAATCCTACGTCGGACGGGCTGCCTGAGACGCTGCGGCGGCATGGCGGGCAATTGCGGTTTGCGCGTATTCTGTGTTGCCGGATTTGCCCCGGAAAGGTGCCTCGGGTAGAATGAAAAAGTTTGAATCCCCATCCGGGAAGGGGCTGTCGCAAGCGTGCTTTTCCGGTCCGGCGGACTCGCCATCATAATAATTCCAGGAGTTTTTCGTGTCGCTGCTGCCAAATCATCCGCCAGCCCTGCTCGTCCTTGCCGATGGAACCGTATTCCGGGGGATTGCCATTGGGGCCACGGGGATAACCAGTGGCGAGGTGGTGTTCAACACCGCCATGACCGGGTATCAGGAGATCCTCACCGATCCATCCTATTCCCGCCAGATTGTCACCCTTACCTATCCCCACATCGGTAATGTGGGTTGCAATCCCGAGGATTTCGAATCGGCCGGCAACTACGCCGCCGGTTTGGTGATCCGTGACCTGCCGCTCCAGGTTTCCAGCTGGCGCGCCACCCAGAGTCTGTCTGATTATCTGAAGCAGCACGGGATCGTGGCCATCGCCGGAGTCGACACCCGCAAGCTCACCCGCATCCTGCGCGACAGGGGCGCTCAGGCCGGCGCCATCGTTGCCGGGGAGGTCGACGAAGCCAAGGCCCTGGCTGCGGCCCGCGCCTTCCCGGGTCTGGCCGGCATGGATCTGGCCAAGGTGGTGAGCACCAGGGAAACCTTTGCCTGGGAACAGGCGGAGTGGAGCCTGGAAAAGGGCTATGTATCCGCTGCCGAGGCTCGCTTTCACGTGGTGGCCTACGATTTCGGCGTCAAGTACAACATCCTGCGCATGCTCGCTGCCCGCGGTTGCAAGCTGACCGTGGTGCCTGCCGAAACCCCGGCAGCCGACGTGCTCGCCCTGAAGCCGGACGGCGTGTTCCTCTCCAACGGTCCTGGTGACCCGGAGCCGTGCACCTACGCCATCGAGGCTATCCGTACATTCCTGTCCAAGGGCGTGCCCGTGTTCGGCATCTGCCTGGGGCACCAGCTGCTGGCCCTGGCTTCCGGCGCCAGGACCTTGAAGATGAAGTTCGGCCACCATGGTGCCAATCATCCTGTCAAGGATCTGGATTCCGGCCAGGTGCTGATCACCAGCCAGAACCACGGCTTTGCCGTCGATCCCGATAGCCTGCCCGCCCATCTGCGGGCCACCCACGTCTCCCTCTTCGATGGTTCCCTGCAAGGCATCGCCCGCACCGACGTGCCCGCCTTCTCCTTCCAAGGGCATCCGGAAGCGAGTCCCGGCCCCCATGACGTGGCCTACCTGTTCGACCGCTTCCTCGACACCATGACCCGCGGCGTGGCGGCCCTGCAGCCCAACTGAGCTGCTCCGGCGGTTCCCAGCATTGAACGAAAAGGCGAAACATGCCCAAGCGTACAGACATCAAAAGCATCCTGATCATCGGCGCCGGTCCCATCGTGATCGGTCAGGCCTGCGAGTTCGACTACTCCGGCGCCCAGGCCTGCAAGGCCCTGCGGGCCGAAGGCTACAAGGTCATCCTGGTGAATTCCAACCCCGCCACCATCATGACCGACCCGGACACGGCGGACGTGACCTACATCGAGCCCATCACCTGGCAGGTGGTGGCCAAAATCATCGAGAAGGAACGTCCTGATGCCCTGCTGCCCACCATGGGCGGCCAGACCGCCCTCAACTGCGCCCTGGATCTGGATCGTGAAGGGGTGCTGGCCCAGTATGGCGTGGAACTGATCGGCGCCTCCAAGGAAGCCATCGACAAGGCCGAGGACCGCCAGAAGTTCAAGGCCGCCATGGAAAAGATCGGCCTGGGGTCGGCCCGCTCCGCCATCGCCCATTCCATGGAAGAGGCCCTGCAGGTGCAGGCCGCCATCGGCTTCCCCGTCATCATCCGGCCGTCCTTCACCCTGGGCGGCACCGGCGGGGGTATCGCCTACAACATGGAAGAGTTCGAGGCCATCTGCAAGCGTGGCCTGGAGGCTTCTCCCACCCATGAACTGCTGATCGAGGAGTCCCTGATCGGCTGGAAGGAATACGAGATGGAAGTGGTCCGCGACCGGGCGGACAACTGCATCATCGTCTGTTCCATCGAGAACCTGGACCCCATGGGGGTGCATACCGGTGATTCCATCACCGTGGCGCCGGCGCAGACGCTGACCGACAAGGAATACCAGATCATGCGCAACGCATCGATCGCGGTGCTGCGCGAGATCGGGGTGGATACCGGTGGCTCGAACGTCCAGTTTGCGATCAATCCCAAGGACGGGCGCATGATCGTCATCGAGATGAACCCACGGGTATCGCGTTCCTCGGCCCTGGCCTCCAAAGCCACCGGCTTCCCCATCGCCAAGGTGGCGGCGAAGCTGGCTGTCGGTTACACCCTGGACGAACTGGCCAACGAAATCACCGGCGGCAAGACTCCGGCTTCCTTCGAACCCTCCATCGACTACGTCGTCACCAAGGTGCCCCGTTTCGCCTTCGAGAAGTTCCCCCAGGCCGACTCCACCCTGACGACCCAGATGAAGTCCGTGGGGGAAGTGATGGCCATCGGCCGCACCTTCCAGGAATCCCTGCAGAAGGCTCTGCGCGGTCTCGAAGTGGGGGTGGACGGCTTCAACCTGAAGTCCGTGGATCCCGACACCATCGACGAACAACTGGCCCGTCCTTCGCCCGAGCGCCTCTGGTACGTGGCCGATGCCTTCGGGATCGGCATGTCCCAGGAGAAGGTGTTCGAGCTGACCAAGATCGACCCCTGGTTCCTGGCCCAGATCAAGGAAATCGTAGACCTGGAGCTGGAGCTGGAAAAACGCAGCTTTGCCGAACTCTCCGCCGAGCAGGTGCGTTACCTGAAGAGGAAGGGCTTCTCCGACCGGCGCCTGGCCTACCTGACCAAAACCACCGAGTCCGAAGTCCGCAGGCAGCGCCATGCCCTGGGCGTGCGTCCGGTGTACAAGCGGGTGGATACCTGCGCCGCCGAGTTCGCCAGCAACACCGCCTACATGTATTCCACCTATGAGGAGGAGTGCGAGGCGGCCCCCACGGACAAGAAGAAGATCATGGTTCTGGGCGGCGGTCCGAACCGCATCGGTCAGGGCATCGAGTTCGACTACTGCTGCGTCCACGCGGCCATGGCCATGCGCGAAGACGGGTTCGAGACCATCATGGTCAACTGCAATCCCGAGACCGTGTCCACCGACTACGATACCTCCGACCGCCTCTACTTCGAGCCGCTGACGCTCGAAGACGTGCTGGAAATCGTCGCCGTGGAAAAGCCCGTGGGCGTGATCGTCCAGTACGGCGGTCAGACGCCGCTCAAGCTGGCCCTCGACCTGGAGGCCAATGGCGTGCCCATCATCGGCACCACGCCGGAATCCATCGACATCGCCGAGGACCGGGAGCGCTTCCAGAAGCTGCTGCACGAACTCGGCCTCAAGCAGCCCCCCAACCGCACGGCCCGCACCGAGGAAGAAGCCCTGAAGCTGGCCGCCGAGATCGGCTACCCGCTGGTGGTGCGCCCCTCCTACGTGCTGGGCGGCCGCGCCATGGAAATCGTGCATGAGCAGAAGGACCTGGAGCGCTACATGCGCGAGGCCGTCAAGGTTTCCAACGATTCCCCGGTGCTGCTCGACCGCTTCCTCAACGACGCCTGCGAAGTGGATGTGGATGCCCTTTCCGACGGCGAGGAGGTGATCATCGGTGGCGTCATGGAGCATATCGAGCAGGCTGGCGTGCACTCCGGTGACTCCGCCTGTTCCCTGCCGCCTTACTCTCTCTCCAAGGACATCACCGACGAGCTGCGCCGCCAGACCAAGCTGATGGCCAAGGCCCTCAATGTCTGCGGCCTGATGAACGTCCAGTTCGCCATCAAGGATGAGGAGGTCTATGTGCTGGAAGTCAATCCCCGTGCCTCCCGCACCGTGCCCTTTGTCTCCAAGGCGACCGGCCTGCAACTGGCCAAAATCGCCGCCCGCTGCATGGTCGGCAAGAGCCTGAAGGCCCAGGGCGTGACCGCCGAGGTGGTGCCGCCGTACTTCTCCGTGAAAGAGGCCGTGTTCCCCTTCGTCAAATTCCCTGGTGTGGACACCATTCTCGGGCCCGAGATGAAGTCCACCGGCGAGGTCATGGGCGTCGGCCGCAGCTTCGCCGAGGCCTTCGTCAAATCGCAGCTGGCTGCCGGTGTCCGGCTTCCGTCCAGCGGCAAGGTGTTCCTGTCGGTCAAGGAGGGGGACAAGCCCAAGGCCGTCGAAATCGCCCGTCACCTGGCCAACGCCGGTTTCAGCATTGTTGCCACCCGGGGCACCGCCGCCGCCATCGAGGCCGCCGGCATTCCCGTGCAGGCGGTCAACAAGGTGACCGAGGGCCGTCCCCACATCGTGGATATGATCAAGAACAACGAGATTTCCCTGATCATCAACACGGTGGATGAAAAGCGCCAAGCCATCAACGATTCCCGCTCGATCCGGACGTCCGGCCTGCAGGCCCGGGTGACCATGTACACCACCATCTGGGGGGCCGAGGCGGCTGCCGAAGGCATTACCTCAGGGGGGGATCTGGTGGTCTATCCGATCCAGACCCTGCATAGCGAACTGCAGTAAATCCTTAGACCAGAACCGCCGGGTAGCCCCACTGCGGGCGCCGGCGGTTTTCCTTTAGGCAGAGAAAAATGAGCAAAGTACCGCTGACCGTCGCTGGTGCAGAAAAACTACGTGAGGAACTGCACCGGCTCAAGACCGTGGACCGGCCCAACGTGATTGCCGCCATCGCCGAGGCCCGTTCCCATGGCGACCTGTCCGAGAACGCCGAATACGACGCCGCCAAGGAGCGCCAGGGCTTCATCGAGGGACGCATCCAGGAGATCGAGGGCAAGCTCGCCAACGCCCAGATCATCGACCCCCGGCTGCTCGACGCGGATGGCCGCTGCGTCTTTGGTTCCACCGTGGAAATGGAAGACCAGGATTCTGGCGACGTGGTGACCTACCAGATCGTCGGCGAGGACGAGGCCGACATCAAACAGGGCAAGATTTCCGTCAGCTCTCCCATGGCCCGGGCCCTGATCGGCAAATACGCCGGGGACGTGGCCCAGGTTCAGGCTCCGGGCGGTATGCGTGAATTCGAGATCCTCGACGTCCGTTACGAGTGAGTCCGGTGCGCCGTCTGGCCGATGCCCTGTTCCAGGTTGCCCTGACCCTCTGGGTCGGGGGGCTGTGGAGCATCGGTTATCTGGTGGTGCCCACCTTGTTCAATACCCTGGAAAGCCGGCCGCTGGCGGGCGCCATTGCCGCTTCCCTGTTCGAGGTTTCCGGCTGGGCCGGTCTGGGGCTGGGGATTTTCCTGCTGCTGTGCCTGCTCCTGCGCCAGGGGCTTGCCGCCCTGCGCACCCTGCCGTTCTGGCTGGCGGCGCTGATGCTTATCCTGACGGCGGTGAGCCTGTTCGGAATTCAGCCGCTCATGGCCCGGATGAAGCTGGAGGCCTTGCCCCTGGCTGTGATGGAAAGCCCGCTGCGGGAGCGCTTTTCCACTTGGCACGGAATTTCCAGCAGCCTCTACCTGCTCCAGAGCCTGCTGGCCCTCGGCCTGCTGCTGCGCCTGGGGCGCAGCGGCGGGCGCTGATTGATTACTGATAGCTGCGCTTGGTACGACGGATCTGGCGCGGGGTGCGCCGCAGACGGGCTGCCGGGCGCTCCCCCGCGCCGAGCGGGGCGCCAGACCACCAGCAGCTTGCCGATGTGTTGGACGGGTGCCGCTTCGAGCTGGTTGCAGATGGCCTCCAGGTAGGCGGCGCGGGCTTCCCGGTCATCCCCGTAGACACGGATCTTGATCAGTTCGTGGGCCTTGAGGCAGACGTCGATTTCCTTTAGCACGGAGTCGCTAAGACCCTGCTGGGAGATGGAGACGACGGGGTTCAGGCCATGGGCTCGGGCCTTCAACTGGCGGCGCTGCTCGGACGAAATCTGCAACATTGCGTAACCTTTTCCAAAACAGGCATTTTACCGGATGGCAAGAACGAGAACCAGCAAGGCGTGGATGCACGAGCATGTGACCGACCCCTACGTGCAACTGGCCAGGAAGGAGGGGTGGCGCTCCCGGGCTGCCTTCAAACTCATGGAGATCGATGACCGCGACCGGCTGATCCGTGCTGGCGGCGTGGTGGTGGACCTGGGCGCGGCACCGGGCGGCTGGTCCCAGGTGGCCGCCCGGCGAGTGGGCGACAAGGGCAGGGTGTTCGCCCTCGACATCCTGGAAATGCAGGGCCTGGGGGGCGTCGAATTCATCCAGGGGGATTTCCGCGAGGAGGATGTCCTGCGCCGCTTCGAAGCGCTGCTGGAGGGGCGCCGGGCGGATCTGGTGATGTCGGACATGGCGCCCAATATGTCGGGGGTGGCCCTCATGGATCAGGCCCGGGGCATGTACCTGGCGGAACTGGCACTGGAGTTTGCCCGGGATCATCTCCGGCCAGAGGGGGCTTTCCTCGTCAAGGTCTTTCAGGGAACCGACTATGAAAAATTTGTCAAAGCCATGAGAGAGACTTTCGCCAGCGTCGCAACCCGCAAACCCAAGGCTTCCCGGGACCGGAGCGCGGAGCTGTATCTGCTGGGGAGAAACTTGCGCTCCTGAGCTTTCCCATTAGAATCACGAAGTTTTCTGCATGTGCCCCGGGGCACCCGAAGGAGAGAGAGCTTGAACAACATGTTCAAAAACCTGGCGGTCTGGCTGGTCATCGGTCTGGTGCTGATGACCGTCTTCAATCAGTTCAACACGCGCCAGGCCAGTCCCAACGCCATTGACTACTCCCAGTTCATCGAGGAGGTCCGGGAAGGCCGGATCTCCAAGGTGGTGATGGAAGGGCGCACCCTGAAGGCGACCACCACCGATGGCAAGCGCATTACCTCCTTCGCGCCGCCTGACCTGTGGCTGGTTTCCGACCTGCTCAAGTATGGCGTCAAGATCGAGGCCAAGCCCGAGGAAGAGCCGTCGATGCTGATGAGCATCTTCGTGAGCTGGTTCCCCATGTTGCTCCTGATCGGTGTCTGGATCTTCTTCATGCGCCAGATGCAGGGCGGTGGCCGCGGGGGGGCTTTCTCCTTCGGCAAGTCCCGGGCCAAGATGATGGACGAGAACCAGAACACCGTCACCTTCGCCGATGTGGCCGGCTGCGACGAGGCCAAGGAAGAGGTACAGGAACTCGTCGATTTCCTGCGTGACCCGAGCAAGTTCCAGAAGCTGGGGGGCCGTATTCCCAAGGGCGTGCTCATGGTGGGTAATCCCGGCACCGGCAAGACCTTGCTGGCCAAGGCCATCGCCGGCGAGGCCCGGGTGCCCTTCTTCAGCATTTCTGGTTCTGACTTCGTCGAAATGTTCGTGGGCGTGGGGGCCGCCCGGGTGCGCGACATGTTCGAGAATGCCAAGAAGCAGGCACCTTGCATCATCTTCATCGATGAGATCGACGCCGTGGGCCGTCATCGCGGTGCGGGCCTGGGCGGCGGCAACGACGAACGGGAGCAGACCTTGAACCAGCTGCTGGTGGAGATGGACGGCTTCGAGGGCCACTCCGGCATCATCGTCATCGCCGCCACCAACCGGCCCGATATCCTTGATCCGGCCCTGCTGCGCCCTGGTCGCTTCGACCGCCAGGTGGTGGTGCCGCTGCCCGACATCCGGGGGCGGGAGCAGATCCTGCTCGTGCATATGCGCAAGATTCCCTTGGCTGGTGATGTCAAGGCCGACATCATCGCCCGGGGTACGCCCGGCTTCTCCGGTGCCGACCTGGCCAACTTGGTGAACGAGGCTGCCCTGTTTGCGGCGCGCGGCAACAAACGGCTGGTGGATATGGAGGACTTCGAGCGGGCCAAGGACAAGATCATGATGGGTGCCGAGCGCCGTTCCATGGTCATGACCGAGGAGGAGCGACGCAACACTGCCTACCATGAGTCCGGCCATGCGGTGGTGGCCAAGCTGGTGCCCAAGTCCGATCCTGTGCACAAGGTCACCATCATCCCCCGGGGCAGGGCCCTGGGGCTCACCATGCAACTGCCCGAGCAGGACCGCTACGCCTACGACAAGGAGTACCTCCTGTCTCGTATCGCCGTCCTGTTCGGTGGCCGGATCGCCGAAGAGTTGTTCATGAACCAGATGACCACCGGCGCTTCCAATGACTTCGAGCGAGCCACCTCCATGGCGCGCGACATGGTGACCCGCTACGGCATGTCCGACCTGGGGGTGATGGTCTATGGCGAAAATGAGGGCGAGGTGTTCCTGGGCCGTTCCGTGACCCAGCACAAAAACGTTTCCGAGGCCACGATGCAGAAGGTGGATGCCGAGATCCGCCGCATCATCGACCAGCAGTACGCCCTGGCGCGCCGCCTGCTTGAGGAAAACCGCGACAAGGTGGAGGCCATGGCCAAGGCGCTGCTCGAATGGGAGACCATCGACGCCGATCAGATCGATGACATCATGGCCGGCAATCCTCCCCGGCCGCCCAAGCCATCCCAGGGCCTGTCCCGTCCGTCCGGCAACCAGGACAGCAGTCCCGACGCTTCCGGCGCACCGGCCACCGTCTGACTTCCTGACTTTTTGCAACGCCGGAAGCCCATGGGCTTCCGGCGTTTTTCATGCGACCATGACCTTCCTTCATTGCGGCAAGCATCGTCTCAGCCTTGATAGGCCTTTGATCATGGGCATCGTCAACCTGACCCCGGATTCCTTTTCCGGTGACGGGCTGGCGGGCCAGGTGCAGCGGGCGCTGGAGCACGCCCGTGCTCAGTTGGACGCAGGGGCGGACATCCTCGATCTGGGGGCGGAGTCCACCCGGCCCGGTATCGAACCCACTTCCGAGGCGGAGGAGCTGGACCGGCTCCTGCCGGTATTGGATGAGGTGTGTCGCTGGGGGGTGCCCGTGTCGGTGGATACCTACAAGCCCCGGGTCATGGCGGCGGCCCTGGCTGCGGGCGCGAGCATGATCAACGACATCAACGGCCTGCGTGCGCCTGGCGCTCTCGAGGTGGTGGCCGGCAGCGATTGTGCTGTTTGCCTGATGCACATGCAAGGAGAGCCGCGTTCCATGCAAAAGTCCCCGGCCTATGTCGATGTGCTGGCCGAGGTCGGGGATTTCCTGGCGGAGCGAGTGGAGACCTGTATCCGGGCGGGCATCGGCCGTGAGCGCCTGGTGCTCGATCCGGGCTTTGGTTTTGGCAAGACCCTGGAGCATAATCTCGCGCTTTTCCGGGGCTTGGAGCGCTTGGTTTCCGGGGGGCTGCCGCTCCTGGTGGGGGTGTCCCGCAAATCCATGCTCGGGGCCATCACCGGCCGCCCGGTTGGGGAACGCCTCGCAGCCAGCCTGGCGGCGGCCGTCGTGGCGGCGGCCCGGGGGGCTGCCATCCTCCGGGTCCATGATGTGGCGGCTACCCGGGATGCCCTGGTCGTGTGGGCCGCCTTGCAACAGGAGCAACAAGCATGAGCAGGAAATATTTCGGTACTGACGGTGTGCGTGGCCGGGTGGGGGAGTTCCCGATCACGCCCCAGTTTGCCCTGCAGCTTGGCCATGCGGCAGGCAAGGTGCTGGTGGCCCAGGATGGCCTGCCGCCCGGTGAGCGTCCGGCCGTCTTGATCGGCAAGGACACGCGGGTGTCGGGCTATCTGCTCGAGGCGGCCCTGGAGGCCGGTTTTGCTGCAGCCGGGGTCGATGTCTGCCTGGTCGGCCCCTTGCCCACCCCGGGTGTGGCTTACCTGACCCGGGCTTTGCGGCTCCAAGCTGGGGTGGTGATTTCCGCTTCCCACAATCCCTATGACGACAATGGCATCAAGTTCTTCTCCGCCGCTGGCACCAAGCTGCCGGACGAACTGGAGCAGGCCATCGAGGCCGAGATGGATGCGCCCATGGGGTGTGTCGAATCGGCCCGGCTGGGCCGTGCCCGGCGTATCGACGATGCCCGGGGGCGTTACATCGAATTCTGCAAGAGCACTTTCCCCAACGAGCTCAACCTGCGTGGCATGAAGTTGGTGGTGGATTGCGCCCATGGTGCGGCCTACCATGTGGCTCCCGATGTTTTTCACGAGCTTGGGGCCGAGGTTCATGTGATCGGCGCCGATCCCAATGGTCTCAACATCAATGCCGGCGTCGGAGCCACGGCGCCGGCGGCTCTACGGCAGGCGGTGCTGGAACGGCGGGCTGATCTGGGCATTGCCCTGGACGGGGACGGGGATCGGCTGGTGATGGTCGATGCTGCCGGCAACATCTATGACGGGGACCAGCTCCTCCATGCCATAGTGCTTGGCCGCTTGGCCCAGGGGCAGCCGGTGGCGGGGGTGGTGGGCACCCAGATGAGCAACCTGGCCCTGGAACATGCTCTGGCGGATTTGGGGGTGCCTTTCCTCCGGGCGGCCGTGGGAGACCGCTATGTGCTGGAAAAGCTGCTCGAAAAGGGTTGGCTGCTGGGGGGGGAAAACTCCGGCCATATCCTATGTCTCGACAAGCACAGCACCGGGGACGGCATCATCGCGGCCCTGCAGGTGCTGGCGGCCCTGCGCCAGCAGGACTGCACGCCGGCCGATTTTCTGGGGCGCCTGAGCCTTTATCCCCAAGTGCTCATCAACGTGCCGATGGTCAAGGGGTTTGCCTGGCAGGACGATGCTGCCATCGCCGCCGCCCGGCAGCTTGCCGAGCGGGCGTTGGCGGGGCAGGGCAGGGTGCTGCTGCGTCCGTCAGGCACCGAGCCCTTGCTGCGGGTGATGGTGGAGGGGCGTGATGCGGCGCTGGTGCGGGAACAGGCCGAAGCGCTCGCCCGGGTCGTCCGCCAGGCGGTCGCGGCCTGAGGCGGCGGGCCCGGAAGGCTTGTTCCGCCGTTTCGTAACAAACGTGTAACAAGGCATCTCTAGACTCCTGTCTGTCGGCTGCGTCGCAGCGATATTTTTGACCAAAAGTTCAGGAGATAGACGATGCAAGTTACCCGCCTGTTTGCCGCCATGAGCCTTGCGCTGGCCGGCGTTGCCGCTTCCGGTGCAGCTTTGGCCCAGAGCTATGTGAAAATCGATGGTTCTTCGACCGTCTTCCCCGTGACCGAGGCGGTGGCCGAGGATTTTCAGAAAGCCAAGAAAGGGGCCGTGCGTGTTACGGTAGGCATTTCCGGCACTGGCGGCGGTTTCAAGAAGTTCTGCCGTGGTGAGACCGATATTTCCAATGCTTCCCGTCCCATTTCCGAAAAAGAAATGGCCGACTGCAAGGCGGCCGGTGTCGAATATCTGGAAATGCCCGTTGCTTTCGATGCGCTGACCGTGGTCGTGAATCCCAAGAACGATTTCGTCAAGCAACTCTCGGTGGCGGAGCTCAAGACGATGTGGGAGCCGAGCGCCCAGGGTAAGGTCATGAACTGGAACCAGGTCAATCCCGCCTTCCCCGATCGCCCCCTGAAGTTGTTCGGCGCGGGTGCCGATTCCGGTACCTTTGACTATTTCACCGAGGCTGTCACCGGCAAGTCAAAATCCAGCCGTGGCGATTTCACTGCTTCTGAAGATGATAACGTCCTGGTGCAGGGCGTTTCCCGCGATGTGAATGCTCTGGGCTTCTTCGGGTTTGCCTATTACGAAGAGAACCGCGGCAAGCTCAAGGCCGTGCCGATTGTCAATGACAAGGGAGTGGCCGTGGCTCCGTCCATGGAGAATGTCATCAACGGGACCTACAACCCGCTTGCCCGCCCCATCTTCATCTATGTCAACACCAAGGCCGCCCAGCGCCCCGAAGTGAAAGAGTTCGTTGAGTACTACATGAAGAACGGTGACCGGCTGGCTCGTGAGGTCAAGTATGTGCCGCTGCCCAAGAAAGCCTATGAATACAATTTGGATGTGCTTGCCAAAATGCGCAAGGGCACCAAGTTCGGCGGTCACAACAAAGTGGGGCTGACCATCGATGAGTTGATGAAGCTGGAAGCCAAGTAATTGCGACATTCCGGTTTCACCTGTTCCCGCTCCGGAGCTTGCTTCGGGGCGGTTTTTCTGCCCGTTGGCAGACTAACGGAAAGCATGCATGAATTCTCTTGTGTTCAACTCCCCTGGGAAGGTGGCCATGTCCGTGCCTAGCGATCGGCTCAAGAAAGACCGTACCCGCCACGTCAAGGAGCAGGTGATCGAGGCGATCCTGTTTCTGGCGGCATTCGTGTCCGTGTTCACCACGGTTGCCATCGTGTATATCCTGATCAAGGAATCCTTGGTGTTCTTCGAGCATGTGCCGCTCTCGGACTTCCTCTTCGACACCCAGTGGACTCCCTTGTTCGATGATGCCCATTACGGCATCGTCGTGCTCCTGTCCGGCACGCTCACCAGTTCCATGGTCGCCCTGCTGGTGGCCATTCCCCTGGGTACCATCATCGCCATCTATTTATCGGAGTTTGCCTCCTTCCGGGTGCGGGAGGTGGCCAAGCCTTTCCTCGAATTGCTAGGCGGCATTCCCACCATTGTCTACGGTTACTTTGCCCTGGTTTTCCTCACGCCGCTCCTGCAGAGAATCTATCCGGAACTGCCGGGCTTCAATCTGCTTTCGGCGGGTCTGGTCATGGGCGTGATGATCATTCCCTACGTGGCTTCCCTGTCCGAAGATGCCATGCGCGCCGTGCCCATGTCCCTGCGCGAGGGGTCCTACGCCATGGGCGCCACCCGGCTGCAGACCGCGATCAAGGTGGTGATGCCGGCGGCGACTTCCGGCATCGCTTCCGCCTACATTCTCGGGATCTCCCGGGCTGTGGGTGAGACCATGATCCTGGCCGTGGCGGCCGGCATGCAGCCCAACTTCACGTTCAATCCGGCCGAACCCGGCGCCACCATCACGTCCTTCATCGTGCAGGTGGCTTTGGGCGACCTGCCTCACGGCTCCATTGGTTACCAGACCATCTTCGCCGCCGGTCTGACGCTGATGCTGCTGACCCTGGCCTTCAACCTCCTGGGCTACTACATGCGCAAGAAATTCCGCGAGGTGTACTGATGAATCAACAAGAACTGCAAAGCTTGCGCGACCTGATCGGCAAGCACAAGCGTTACGACTGGCTGTTCGGCGTCGCGGGCATCCTGGCCCTGATGGTGGGCATCCTCACCTTTCTCACCCTGTTCGTGGATATGGCCATTCAGGGGCTGGGCCGGATCGACGCCCAGTTCCTGACCTCCTTCCCCTCCCGGCGGGCTGCCGATGCGGGCATCCTGTCCGCCTGGGTGGGGTCCCTGCTGGTGATGCTGGTGACGGCGGTGGCCGCCGTGCCCCTGGGCGTCGCCGCTGGCGTCTATCTGGAAGAGTACGCCCCGAAGAACTGGATCACGGACATCATCGAGATCAACGTCACCAACCTGGCTGGCGTACCTTCGATCATCTACGGCCTCCTGGCCCTGGGCTTGTTCGTCTACACCTTCGGCCTGGGGCAGAGCATCCTCACGGCCGGCCTCACTCTGGCCTTGCTAATTCTGCCGGTGGTGATCGTGGCAACCCGCGAATCCATCCGGGCCATCCCCGTCATGGTGCGCGAAGGTGCCTATGGCTGCGGCGCAACCACCTGGCAAGTGGTGCGAGACCACATCGTGCCTTATTCCAGCGCCGGCATCATGACCGGGGTGATCATCGGCATGGCCCGGGCCATCGGTGAAACCGCTCCCATCATCACCATCGGTGCCCTGACCTTCATTGCCTTCCTGCCCAGCGCCCCCTTTGCCGGAGATCCGCCGGCCGGCATGTTCGATTGGCTGTTCTCCCCCTTCACCGTCATGCCCATCCAGATGTTCAACTGGACTTCCCGTCCGGATGCCGCCTTCCTGGAAAACGCGGCGGCCGCCGGTTTCATCCTGGTCTTCATGACCCTGGTGATGAATGCCGCTGCCATCTGGTTGCGGTATCGCATGCGCAAGAGCATCAAGTGGTAAAACATTCCCTCAATTGGTGAACCTCATGAGCGAAATTCAAGTGCAACAACCGGCCCTCAAGGCCGAGGCCAAGGATCTCAACTTCTATTACGGCAACTTCCATGCCCTCAAGGGCATCAACATGCCGGTCTACGAGAACAAGGTGACGGCCCTGATCGGTCCCTCTGGCTGCGGCAAATCCACCTTCCTGCGCTGCTTTAATCGCATGCATGACCTCTATCCGGGCAACCGCTACGAAGGCGGCGGCATCGAGTTTCATCCGGACCGGACCAACCTCTTGTCGCCCCAGGTGGACCCCATCGAGGTGCGCATGCGTATCTCCATGGTGTTCCAGAAGCCCAATCCCTTTCCCAAGTCCATCTATGAGAATGTCGCCTACGGGCTGCGGGTCCGGGGCGAGCGTTCCAGGTCGGTGATCGACGACAAGGTGGAGTCCGCCCTGCGGGGCGCTGCCCTCTGGGATGAGGTGAAGGACCGCCTCAACGATCTGGGCGCCAACCTGTCCGGCGGCCAGCAGCAGCGGCTTTGCATCGCCCGGGCCCTGGCCACCGATCCCGAACTGCTGCTGTTCGACGAGCCGACTTCTGCCCTGGACCCGATCGCCACGGCCAGCATCGAGGAACTGGTGACCGAGCTCAAGAGCCGGGTCACCATCCTCATCGTCACCCACAACATGCAGCAGGCTGCACGGGTTTCCGATTACACCGCCTACATGTACATCGGCGAACTGGTGGAATTCGGCGTCACCGACGAGATCTTCATCAAGCCCAAGAAGAAGCAGACCGAGGATTACATCACCGGCCGTTTCGGCTGATTTCCGGGAAGGGAAGGGCACAGGCGCGGCGGCGCGGATCCTTTCCTTCCTTGACCATGCATTTTGCTGGCCGATATAATCCGGCGTCTTGATCCGCAGGTAGATGGAATGCGACGCCAGCCCCTGGTAGCCGGTAACTGGAAGATGAATGGCAGTCTTGCTGCCAATCAGCGCCTGGTTGATCAACTTGTCGCGCGTCTTTCCGGTGAGCAGCGGGTGGATGTGGCCGTCTGTGTGCCATACCCCTATCTGGACCAGGTTTCCCGCCTGCTGCGCGGCAGTTGCGTGCAACTCGCCGCCCAAGACGTGAGTTCCCACGGGGCGGGGGCCTATACCGGCGAAGTGTCTGCTGCCATGCTGCAGGATTTCGGTTGTCGCTACGTGCTGATCGGCCATTCCGAGCGCCGCTCCCTGCATGGAGAAACGGATGCGCTGGTGGCCGAGAAATTTGCCGTGGTGCAGCAGGCGGGCATGGTGCCGGTGCTCTGTCTGGGGGAAACCTTGATGGAGCGTCAATCCGGCGCGACGCTGTCGGTGGTGTTCCGGCAGCTCGATGCGGTGCTTGCCCGGGTTGGGGTGGCGCAGCTGGCTGGGGCGGTTCTTGCCTACGAGCCGGTCTGGGCCATCGGAACGGGGTTGACGGCCACGCCCGAGCAGGCTCAGGAAGTGCATCGGGCCCTGCGCCAGCATGTGGAGGCCCGGGATGCCGGCGTGGCTGCGGCCTTGCGGATCGTTTATGGTGGAAGCGTCAAGGCGGACAATGCGGGCCGGCTGTTTGCCCAGCCGGATGTCGATGGTGGCCTGGTAGGTGGTGCTTCCTTGGATGCAGAAGATTTCCTGGCAATCTGTCAGGCAGCAAATTTTTGAAGAAATCCATGAATTGGCTATTTTCCCTTGTTCTGACGATTCACATCCTGGTGGCCCTGGCCATCATCGGTCTCGTGCTGGTCCAGCATGGCAAGGGGGCCGACATGGGGGCGGCCTTCGGCAGCGGTGCTTCCGGCAGTCTTTTCGGCTCTTCCGGTTCTGCAAACTTTCTGAGCCGCAGCACGGCCGTTCTGGCCACGGTTTTCTTCATCACCAGCTTGGTTTTGGCCTATGTGGCCTCTGAAGCTCCAAAAACTTCTGGAAGTGTGATGCAAGAAGCGGTACAATCCGTGCCGGCCGCGCAGCCTGCTGCGGCGCCCGAAAGCCAGGGCAGCGCAGGCGGTCCGGGCTCCAAGGAAAAAGATATTCCCCGGTAATCGGGAGTGGGGTTCCGGCCCTGCAAGGATTACAGCCGACGTGGTGAAATTGGTAGACACGCTATCTTGAGGGGGTAGTGGCGCAAGCCGTGCGAGTTCGAGTCTCGCCGTCGGCACCATAACTATAAACAGGCAGCTGCATGGCTGCCTATTTCTTGACTAACGAGTGTGGCCGATCATGCTGGAAAATTATTTTCCGATTCTGATGTTCATTCTCGTGGGTCTGGCGATTGGCGTTGCGCCGGTGCTCATGGGTTGGCTTCTCGCTCCGAGTCGTCCTGATTCGGAAAAACTCTCCCCTTATGAATGTGGCTTCGAGGCGTTCGAAGATGCGCGCATGAAGTTCGACGTGCGCTATTACCTCATCGCCATCATCTTCATCCTGTTTGACCTGGAAATTGCCTTTCTCTTTCCTTGGGCGACCGTCTTCAAGGATATCGTGGCCAGCGAACCGATGAAGTTCTTTGGCTTCATCGAGGTTGCCATCTTCCTGACCATCATTCTGGTCGGGGATGCCTATGCCTGGGCCAAGGGCGCGCTGGACTGGGAGTGATTCATGTCGATTGAAGGTGTTTTGCAGGAGGGGTTTGTCACCACTACGGCCGACAAACTCATCAATTTCGTGCGTACCGGTTCCATGTGGCCGATGACCTTCGGTCTGGCCTGCTGCGCGGTCGAGATGATTCATGCCGGTTGTTCCCGTTACGATCTGGATCGTTTTGGCGTGGTGTTTCGTCCCTCGCCGCGTCAGTCCGACGTGATGATCGTGGCCGGCACCCTCACCAACAAGATGGCGCCCGCCCTGCGCAAGGTGTATGACCAGATGGCGGAACCCCGCTGGGTGATCTCCATGGGTTCCTGTGCCAATGGCGGTGGCTATTACCACTATTCCTACTCGGTGGTGCGCGGTTGCGACCGGATCGTGCCGGTGGATATTTATGTGCCGGGCTGTCCTCCGACGGCCGAGGCACTGATCTACGGCATCATCCAGTTGCAGAACAAGATCCGCCGTACCAGTACCATCGCCCGCTAACCTCTTCAGGCCACAGCCATGTCCGCAAAGCTGGAAAGACTCAGCCAACACCTGGAAAAGCATCTGGGTGGGTGCATCAAGAACCTGACCCTCGCCCTGGGCGAGGCGACCCTCGAAGTGGCGCCGGCAGACTATCTACGGGTCATGCTGACGCTGCGTGACGAGCCCGAGCTGGGCTTCGAGGAGCTCATCGACCTCTGTGGTGTGGATTATTCCACCTACGGGGAAAACTGGGGGGGGCGCCGCTATGCGGTGGTCAGTCATCTGCTCTCCATTGCCAACAACTGGCGCCTGCGGGTGCGGGTGTTTGCCGAGGATGACGGCTTCCCCGTGGTGGCCTCCGTCACTCCGGTCTGGAGTTCCGCCAACTGGTATGAACGGGAGGCGTTTGATCTGTTCGGCATCGTCTTCGAGGGGCACGAGGACCTGCGTCGCATCCTTACCGACTACGGTTTCGTGGGGCATCCCTTCCGCAAGGATTTCCCCATCTCCGGTCATGTGGAGATGCGCTATGACCCGGACGAGGGGCGTGTCATTTACCAGCCCGTGACCATCGAGCCACGGGAGAATACGCCGCGCATCCGGCGTGAAGATACCTATGGGGACGTGACCCATGGCTGACATTCGCAATTTCACCTTGAACTTCGGACCCCAGCACCCGGCCGCCCACGGTGTGCTCCGTCTGGTGCTGGAACTGGACGGCGAAGTGGTTGAGCGGGCCGATCCGCATATCGGCCTCCTGCACCGGGCCACCGAGAAACTGGCCGAAACCCGTACCTGGGTTCAGTCCGTGCCCTACATGGATCGGCTTGACTACGTTTCCATGATGTGTAACGAGCACGCCTACTGCATGGCGATCGAGAAGATGCTCGGCATCCAGGTGCCGGAACGGGCGCTGTACATCCGCACCATGTTCGACGAAGTCACGCGGATCCTCAATCATCTGCTCTGGATCGGCTGTCATGCCCTGGACGTGGGGGCCATGACCATGGCGCTGTATACCTTCCGCGAGCGGGAAGACCTGATGGATGCCTACGAGGCGGTTTCCGGGGCCCGGATGCATGCGGCTTACTACCGTCCGGGCGGTGTGTATCGGGATCTGCCCGACCGTATGCCCCAGTACGAGGTCTCCAAGTGGAAGAATGCCGCTACGGTCAAGGCCATGAACGAGAACCGCCAGGGTTCCTTGCTGGACTTCCTGGAGGACTTCACCGAGCGCTTCCCCAAATATCACAGTGAGTACCACACCTTGTTGACCGACAACCGGATCTGGAAGCAGCGTCTGGTGAATATCGGCGTGGTCTCTCCGGAGCGGGCCAAGCAACTGGGCTTCACCGGTGCCATGCTGCGCGGCTCCGGTGTGGAATGGGATCTGCGCAAGAAGCAGCCCTATGCTGCGTACGACAAGGTGGATTTCGATGTGCCCGTGGGGGTCAATGGCGATTGCTACGACCGCTACCTGGTACGCATGGAGGAGATGCTTCAGTCCAACCGGATCATCAAGCAGTGCATCGACTGGCTGCGCAAGAACCCCGGTCCGGTCATCACCGACAACCACAAGGTGGCACCGCCCTCTCGTGAAGCCATGAAGCGCAACATGGAAGAGCTGATTCATCACTTCAAGCTCTTCACCGAGGGCATCCACGTGCCACCGGGTGAAGCCTACGCCGCCGTGGAGCACCCGAAGGGCGAGTTTGGCATCTACTTCATCTCCGACGGGGCCAACAAGCCCTACCGGATGAAGATCCGGGCTCCGGGCTTTGCCCACTTGGCCGCCATGGACGAAATGTCCCGCGGCCACATGATTGCCGACGTCGTCACGATCATCGGTTCCCAGGACATCGTTTTTGGCGAGATCGACCGCTAATGTTTACCGCTGAAACGCTCCAGAAGTTCGACCGCGAGGTCGCCAAGTACCCGGCCGACCAGAAGCAGTCTGCCGTGATGGCCTGCCTGGCCCTGGCTCAGGAAGAAAAAGGCTGGTTGCCCCCCGAGGCCATCGAGGCCGTGGCCAACTACCTGGGTATGCCGCCCATGGCGGCCATGGAAGTGGCCACCTTTTACAACATGTACGACCTCAAGCCGGTCGGCAAGTACAAGCTCACGGTGTGCACCAATCTGCCCTGCGCCCTGTCCGGTGGCTATCACGCCGGTGAGTACCTGCAGCAGAAACTGGGTATCGGTTATGGCGAGACCACGGCCGACGGCAAGTTCACCCTGAAGGAAGGGGAATGCATGGGGGCCTGTGGCGATGCCCCGGTGATGCTGGTCAATAACCGCAGCATGTGCTCCTTCATGCTCCCCGAGCAGATCGACAAGCTGCTGGAGGAACTCAAGTAATGGCTATCCTCGGCGCAATCAATCCGGTCCTGATGGCCGGCCTCGATGGTGACAACACCTGGCATCTGAAGGACTATGTGGCCCGCGGCGGTTACGAGATGCTGAAGAAAATCCTGGCGGAAAAGATTCCCCAGGAGCAGGTGATTGCCGAAGTGAAGGCTTCCGTCCTGCGCGGCCGTGGCGGTGCAGGCTTCCCCACCGGCCTGAAATGGAGCTTCATGCCCCGTTCCTTCCCGGGCGACAAATACGTGGTGTGCAACACCGATGAGGGCGAACCGGGCACCTTCAAGGACCGGGACATCATCCGCTACAACCCCCATGCCGTCATCGAGGGCATGGCCATCGCTGCCTATGCCATGGGGGCGACCCGAGGCTACAACTACATTCACGGCGAAATCTGGGAAATGTACAAGCGCTTTGAAGAAGCGCTGGACGAGGCTCGGGCTGCCGGTTTCATTGGCCAGAACATCCTGGGTTCCGGCTTCAGCTTCGAGCTGTTCGCCCACCACGGCTACGGCGCCTACATCTGCGGTGAGGAAACCGCCCTGCTGGAGTCGATCGAAGGCAAGAAGGGGCAGCCCCGCTTCAAGCCGCCGTTCCCGGCTTCCTTCGGCCTGTACGGCAAGCCCACCACCATCAACAACACGGAAACCTTCGCCTCCATCCCCTTCATCCTGAAGATGGGCGGGGAGAACTTCCTGAACCTGGGCAAGCCCAACAACGGCGGCACCAAACTGTTCTCCGTGTCCGGCCATGTGAATCGCCCCGGTAACTACGAGATTCCCCTGGGCACCCCATTCTCCCAACTGCTGGAGATGTGTGGCGGTATGCGCGGCGGCCGCAAGCTGAAGGCCGTCATTCCCGGCGGCTCCTCCTCTCCCGTCGTCCCAGGCGAGGTGATGATGGACTGCACCATGGATTACGACTCCATCAGCAAGGCTGGCTCCATGCTGGGTTCCGGCGCGGTGATCGTGATGGACGAGACGGTGTGCATGGTCAAGGCCTTGGAGCGTCTCTCCTTCTTCTACTACGAAGAGTCCTGCGGCCAGTGCACTCCCTGCCGGGAGGGCACCAACTGGCTCTACAAGGTGGTGCATCGCATCGAGAACGGCCTGGGGCGTCCTGATGATCTGGATCTGCTCTCCAGCGTCACCACCAACATCATGGGCCGCACCATCTGCGCCCTGGGGGACGCTGCTTCCATGCCCGTGCAGAGCTTCATCAAGCACTTCCGGGACGAGTTTTCCCACCACATTGAACACAAGACCTGCCTGGTGCCGAAGGATGTGCAATGGGCGGGGAGCGGCTTCCATAAAGTTTCGGCTTGATGGTCGTCTGTTAAATCGCGTTCCAAGGTAGCGACATGCTAGAAATCGAGATCGATGGCAAGAAGGCGCAAGTGCCGGATGGCAGCACGGTGATGGATGCCGCCCAGCAGATGGGCATTTACATCCCCCACTTCTGCTATCACAAGAAGCTTTCCATTGCCGCCAACTGCCGCATGTGCCTGGTGCAGGTGGAGAAGGCGCCCAAGCCCCTGCCGGCCTGCGCCACCCCTGTCACCAATGGCATGAAGGTGTTTACCCATTCCGATCTGGCCGTCCAGGCCCAGAAGGGCGTGATGGAGTTTCTTCTGATCAACCACCCGCTGGACTGTCCGATCTGCGACCAGGGCGGCGAGTGCCAGCTGCAGGACATGTCCGTCGGCTACGGCGGCATGAAGAGCCGCTACCAGGAAGAAAAGCGCGTGGTCTTTCACAAGGAAGCGGGGCCACTGATCTCCATGGAGGAGATGAGCCGCTGCATCCATTGCACCCGCTGCGTCCGCTTCGGCCAGGAAATTGCAGGCATCATGGAGCTGGGCATGGTCAACCGGAACATGCATTCCGAGATCACCACCTTTCTGGGGCGCTCCGTGGATTCCGAGCTATCCGGCAACATGATCGACCTTTGCCCGGTGGGCGCCCTGACCTCCAAGCCTTTCCGTTACACCGCCCGTTCCTGGGAACTGCAACGCCGTCGCTCCATCAGTCCGCACGACTCCCTGGGCGCCAACCTGGTCGTCCAGGTCAAGCATGACCGGGTGATGCGCGTGCTGCCCCGGGAGAACGAGGCGGTCAACGAGTGCTGGATTTCCGACAAGGAACGCTTTGCTTACCAGGCCCTGAATTCCGACCAGCGGCTCACCAAGCCCATGGTGAAGCAGGGCGGTGAATGGCGCGAGGTGCCCTGGAACGTCGCCCTCGACTATGTGGCCCACGGCCTCAAGGACATTTCCCGCGAAGCCGGCGGTGACGCCCTGGCCGCCCTGGCCGCGCCCCACTCCACCGTGGAAGAGCTGTATCTGTTGCAGAAGCTGATGAAGGCCCTGGGCTCCGGCAATGTGGACCACCGTCCACGCCAGCGGGACTTCGGCACCGACGGCAAACGCCTCGGCACTCCCTGGCTGGGCATGCGCCTGACCGGTCTCAACGAACTGGATGCCGCCCTGGTGGTGGGCTCCTTCCTGCGCAAGGATCATCCGCTGATCGCCCAGCGCCTGCGCCAGGCCGTGCGCAAGAATTCCGCCCAGGTCAGCCTGATCGATGTGGCGGCCGATGATCCCCTGATGCCACTCCACGCCCGTCTGACCGTAGCCCCCAGCCAGCTGGCCCTGGCCCTGGCCGCCGTGGTCAAGGCGGCCGCCCAGCAAACGGGTGTCGAGCCTCCTGCCGGCCTGGAAAATGTTCAGGTCTGCGACCAGGCGGCCGCCATGGCCAGGAGCCTGATCGAAGGTGGGAAGAAGGCCGTATTCCTGGGCAATGCCGCCCAGCAGTCCGCCGTGGCCACCCAACTGCATGTCCTGGGTCTGCAATTGGCCCGGATCACCGGCGCCACCTTTGGTTTTCTGGGTGAAGCGGCCAACAGTGTCGGCGCTCAGTTGGCCTGGGCCCTGCCCACCGGTGCCAACGCCCGGCAGATGTTCGAACAACCGCGCAAGGCCTATGTGTTGATGGGGGTCGAACCCGAATTCGATTGCGCCAACCCGCAGCTGGCCCTGGCTGCCTTGCAGCAGGCGGAGATGGTGGTGATGCTCTCCGCCTTCAAGCATGAAGCCGCGCTGGCCTACGCCGACGTGCTGCTGCCCATGGCGCCCTACACCGAAACCTCCGGCACCTTCGTCAACACCGAAGGTCGTGTGCAGAGCTTCAACGGCGTCGTGCGTCCTGCCGGGGAGGCCCGGCCCGCCTGGAAGATCCTCCGGGTGCTGGGCAATGTGCTGAACCTGGAAGGGTTCGACTACAACAGCAGCGAGGAAGTGCGCGACCAGGTGCTGGGCGCGGCCGCTGAATTCGCCGCTGGTCTGGATAACGGCCTGGACGGCAGCCTGCATGGTGTGACCATCCAGGCGGCTGGGGCAGGGCAGGACCTGGAGCGCGTTGCTGACGTGCCCATCCATTTTGCCGATCCGATCGCCCGCCGCGCTCCCGCCCTGCAGAAGACCCGCGATGCTGCCGCTCCCTCTGCCCGCATGGCAGCAGCCACCCTGGCTCGGCTCGGTCTGACTGCGGGGGAGCGGGTCAAGGTCCGGCAGGGGCAGGGCGAGACCGAACTCGTGGCCACCCTGGATGAGGGCGTGCCCGCCGGTTGCGTGCGTGTGGCAGCCGCTCACGCCAGCACCGCAGCCCTGGGTGAAATGTTTGGTGCCATCACCGTGGAGCGTGCCTGATGGATACTCTGATGCAATTCGGTACGGGAATGTTCGGCACGGCCTGGCCGGCTGTGTGGACCCTGATCAAGATCGTCCTGATCATCGCTCCCCTGATGCTGGGTGTGGCCTATCTCACCTACTTCGAGCGCAAGGTGATTGGTTACATGCAGGTGCGGATCGGCCCCAACCGGGTCGGCCCTCTCGGCCTGCTGCAGCCCATCGCCGACGGCGTGAAGCTGCTGCTCAAGGAAATCGTGGTGCCCTCCGGCGCCAACCGCTACCTGTTCGTGATCGCCCCGGTCCTTTCCCTGGCGCCCGCCCTGGCCGCCTGGGCCGTGGTGCCTTTCACCGACACCCTGGTGCTGGCCAACATCGACGCCTCCTTGCTGTACATCCTCGCCATCGGCTCCATGGGCGTGTATGGCGTGGTGCTGGCCGGCTGGGCGTCCAACTCCAAGTACGCCTTCCTGGGCGCCATGCGGGCTGCTGCCCAGATCGTCTCCTATGAGATCGCCATGGGCTTCGCCCTGGTGGTGGTGCTGATGGTGTCCGGTAGCCTGAATCTGGTGGACATCGTCCAGAGCCAGCAGAAGGGCACCTTTGCCGACATGGGCCTGAATTTCCTGTCCTGGAACTGGCTGCCGTTGCTGCCCCTGTTCGTGGTGTATTTCATCTCCGGTGTGGCGGAAACCAACCGGGCACCGTTCGACGTGGCGGAAGGCGAGTCCGAAATCGTGGCAGGCTTCCATGTGGATTATTCCGGCATGGCTTTTGCCGTGTTCTTCCTGGCCGAATACGCCGAGATGATCCTGATTGCCACGCTGACCAGCCTGCTGTTCCTGGGCGGCTGGTCCTCTCCGGTGGCTTTCCTGCCGGACAGCATCTTCTGGCTGCTGGCCAAGATCTGTCTGATGTTGTTCTTCTTCCTCTGGTTCCGGGCCACGTTCCCCCGTTACCGTTACGACCACATCATGCGCCTGGGCTGGAAGGTGTTCATCCCCCTGACCGTGGTGTGGCTGTTTGTGGTGGGCGTCTGGATGCTGACCCCATTCAATATCTGGAAGTGAGGCGAGTTTCATGGGTGCAATGAAGGAAATCTTCAATAGCCTCCTTCTCAAGGAGTTGCTGAAGGGCATGTCGGTGACCGGGCGGTATTTCTTCGCCCGCAAGATCACCGTGCAATATCCCGAGGAAAAGACGCCGCAGAGTTTCCGCTTCCGCGGCCTGCACGCCCTGCGTCGTTATCCGAACGGGGAGGAGCGCTGCATTGCCTGCAAGCTGTGCGAGGCCATCTGTCCGGCCATGGCCATCACCATCGAAGCCGAGCCCCGGGATGATGGTTCCCGTCGCACGACCCGGTACGATATCGACCTGACCAAGTGCATCTTCTGCGGCTTCTGCGAGGAAGCTTGTCCGGTGGACGCCATCGTGGAAACCCGGGTGCTTGAGTACCACGGGGAGAAGCGGGGCGATCTGTACTACACCAAGGCCATGTTGCTGGCCAATGGTGATCGTTACGAATCCCAGATTGCGGCCGACCGCGCGCTGGATGCCAAATATCGCTGACAGGGCCTGATGATGGATTTCAAGACCACGGTATTTTTCTTTCTGTCGGCGATCCTGATCTTCGCCGCTCTGCGGGTCATCACGGCCCGCAATCCGGTGCATGCCGTGCTGCACCTGATCCTGTCCTTCTTTACGGCGGCCGGCCTATGGGTGCTGCTCCAGGCCGAGTTCCTCGCCATGGTGCTGGTGATGGTGTACATCGGCGCGGTGATGGTGTTGTTCCTGTTCGTGGTGATGATGCTCGACCTGAACCTGGATCAGCTGCGCCAGGGGTTCTGGAACTATCTGCCCCTGGGGGCCGTGATCGGCATCCTGATGGTGATTGAGATGGGGATGGTGCTCGGCAGCCGCTACTTCCAGGTGCTGGATTCGGAAGTGCCCAGCGTTCCTGCCGGTGTCTCCAATACCAAGGAGCTGGGGGCGCTGCTGGCCACCGATTACGTCTATCCCTTCGAACTGGCTGCCGTGGTGCTGCTGGTGGCCATCGTGGCTGCCGTGGCGCTCACCTTCCGCGGTCCGAAGAAAACCCGCTACACCGATCCGGCCAAACAGATCCGCGTCAAGGCGGAAGACCGGGTGCGCATCGTCAAGATGCCGGTGGAAAAACAGGATTGAAATGGCTTTCGTGCCGCTGCCCTTTCCTGAGTGGCGGTGGCACCACAGAAATTACGGGGAGGTACCTTGCTTAGCTTGTCCCACTTTCTGATTCTGGGCGCGATTCTGTTCGCGATCAGTATCGTCGGCATCTTCCTCAACCGGAAGAACCTGATCGTGCTCCTGATGGCTGTCGAGCTGATGCTCCTGTCCGTCAACATGAACTTCGTGGCCTTCTCCCGCTACATGCTGGACCCGAACGGGCAACTGTTCGTGTTCTTCATCCTGGCGGTGGCGGCTGCCGAAGCAGCGGTGGGCCTGGCCATCCTGGTCCTGCTGTTCCGCAATCTGAAGACCATCCACGTGGATGACCTGGATAGTCTGAAGGGCTGATGAACATGGAAATGCAGAAAATCTACTTGCTCGTGGCCCTGGCCCCCCTGTTCGGGGCCGCCGTGGCCGGTCTGTTCTGCCGCGTGATTCCGCGCTGGGTGGGTCACACCGTGACCATTGCCGGGGTGACGGTATCCTTCATCGGTTCCGTACTGGTGTTCCAGGACGTGATGGCCGGCAATACCTTCAATGGCCCCGTCTATACCTGGCTCACCACCGGCGACTACAGCTTCCATGTGGGCTTCCTGATCGATTCGCTCACCGCCACCATGATGCTGGTGGTGACTTTCGTGTCCCTGATGGTGCACCTCTACACCATCGGCTACATGCACGATGATCCGGGCTACAACCGTTTCTTCAGCTATATCTCGCTCTTCACCTTCTCCATGCTGATGCTGGTGATGAGCAACAACTTCATGCAGCTCTTCTTCGGTTGGGAGGCCGTGGGTCTGGTGTCTTACCTGCTGATCGGTTTCTGGTACACCCGGCCGACGGCGATTTTCGCCAACATGAAGGCCTTCCTGGTGAACCGGGTGGGCGACTTCGGCTTCATCCTCGGCATCGGCCTGGTGCTTGCCCACTTCGGCTCCCTGGACTACGCCACCGTGTTCGCCAAGGCGCCCGAGTTCGCCAACGCTACCATCAACATCTGGGGCGACCTGGAATGGTCCCTGATGACCGTGACCTGCATCTGTCTGTTCATCGGCGCCATGGGTAAGTCCGCCCAGGTTCCCCTGCATGTCTGGCTGCCTGACTCCATGGAAGGCCCGACCCCCATCTCCGCCCTGATCCACGCGGCGACGATGGTGACGGCCGGCATCTTCATGGTGTCCCGCATGTCGCCCCTGTTCGAGCTGTCCACCACGGCCCTGTCCTTCGTCCTGGTGATCGGCGCCATCACTGCCCTGTTCATGGGCTTTCTGGGCATCATCCAGAACGACATCAAGCGGGTGGTCGCCTACTCGACCCTGTCCCAGCTCGGTTACATGACCGTGGCCCTGGGTGCCTCCGCCTATTCCGTGGCCATCTTCCACCTGATGACGCACGCCTTCTTCAAGGCCCTGCTGTTCCTTGCCGCCGGCTCTGTCATCATCGGCATGCATCACGATCAGGACATCCGCAACATGGGTGGTCTCCGGAAGTACATGCCCATCACCTGGATCACCAGCCTGATCGGCTCCCTGGCCCTGATCGGCACGCCCTTCCTGGCAGGTTTCTACTCCAAGGACTCCATCATCGAGGCCGTGAAGTTCTCCAGCATCCCCGGCTCCGGCTTTGCCTACTTCGCCGTGCTGGCCGGCGTGTTCGTCACTGCCTTCTATTCCTTCCGCATGTACTTCCTGGTTTTCCATGGGGAAGAGCGGTTCGGCAAGGCCAACGACGACCACCACGGCCATGATGAGCATCATCACGGCCTGGCTCCCGGCCAGAAGCCCCACGAGAGCCCCTGGGTGGTGACCCTGCCGTTGGTGTTGCTCGCCATTCCCTCCGTGGCCATCGGCTACCTGGGCATCGATGCCATGGTGTTCGGCGATTACTTCAAGGGCGTGATCCATGTGGATGCCACCGCTCACGGCGCCATGGCCGAGTTCGCCAAGCACTTCCACGGCGCCATGGCCATGGGGCTGCATGCCTTCGTGACGCCGGCCTTTTACCTGGCCCTGGCCGGTGTGGTGCTGTCCTGGTTCTTCTACATGAAGCGCCCCGACATTCCCGCCGCCATCCAGCGCCGCTTCTCCGGGATCAACAGCCTCCTCGAGAACAAGTATTTCTTCGACAAGATCAACGAAACCGTGTTCGCCGGCGGTGCCCGCCTTCTGGGGCGCGGCCTGTGGCGGGGCGGTGACGTGGCAGTGATCGATGGCCTGGTGGTCAATGGATCTGCCAAGGTGGTCGGCTGGGTGGCAGCGGTGACCCGCTACTTCCAGACCGGCTATGTCTATCACTACGCTTTCACCATGATCATCGGCCTGTTGCTGCTGCTGACCCTTTGGGTTCGCGTCTAAGGTAGAACGGCAAGGAAAAACATGTCTTATCCCCTGCTTTCACTCGCTATCTGGATTCCGATCTTTGCCGGGCTGCTCGTCCTGGCGACCGGTTCTGATCGCAACGCTCCCATGGCCCGGGTCATTGCCCTGGCCGGGGCGGTGTTTGGCCTCCTGGTGACGATTCCCCTCTACACCGGCTTCGACACTTCCACCAGCGCCATGCAGTTCGTGGAACTGGCTCCCTGGATCCCGCGCTTCAACATCAACTATCACCTGGGGGTGGATGGCATTTCCATGCTGTTCGTCATCCTCAACAGCTTCATCACCGTGCTGGTGGTGCTGGCCGGCTGGCAGGTGGTGGAGCAGAAGGTGGCCCAGTACAACGCCGCCTTCCTGATCATGTCCGGCCTCCTGAACGGCATCTTCTGTGCCCTGGATGGCGTGCTGTTCTATGTCTTCTTCGAGGCGTCCCTGATCCCCCTGTATCTGATCATCGGTGTCTGGGGCGGCCCGAACCGGGTGTACGCCGCCATCAAGTTCTTTCTCTACACGCTGCTGGGCTCCTTGCTGTTCCTCGTCTCCCTGCTGTACCTGTTCATTCAGTCCGGAGGTTCCTTCGCCATCCTCGACTGGCACCAGCTGCCCCTGGAGCTGAACAGTCAGATCTGGATCTTCCTGGCCTTCCTGATCGCCTTCGGCGTCAAGGTGCCCATGTTTCCGGTGCATACCTGGCTGCCTGATGCCCACGTGGAAGCACCCACCGGCGGTTCGGTGGTGCTGGCCGCCATCGGCCTGAAACTCGGGGCCTACGGCTTCCTGCGCTTTTCCCTGCCCATCGCGCCCGACGCCGCCCAGGAACTGTCCGGCCTGATGATCGCCCTGTCCCTGATCGCCGTGGTCTACATCGGTTTCGTGGCCCTGATCCAGGCCGACATGAAGAAGCTGGTGGCTTATTCCTCCATCTCCCACATGGGCTTCGTCACCCTGGGCTTCTTCATGTTCAGCGCCATGGGGATCGAAGGGGCCCTGGTGCAGATGATTTCCCACGGTTTCGTTTCCGGCGCCATGTTCCTCTGCATCGGCGTGCTTTATGACCGGATGCATACCCGCCAGATCGCGGACTACGGCGGTGTGGTCAACACCATGCCCAAGTTTGCCGCCCTGTTCATGCTGTTTGCCATGGCCAATGCCGGCCTGCCCGCCACGTCCGGCTTCGTGGGCGAGTTCATGGTGATCCTGGCGGCCGTGGACTTCAACTTCTGGGTGGCCTTCGCCGCTGCTTCCACCATGATCCTGGGGGCTGCCTATACCCTGTGGATGTACAAGCGGGTGATCTTCGGCGAGATCGCCAACGATCATGTGCGCGAGCTGACCGACATCAATACCCGTGAGTTCTTCATCTTGTTCGTGCTGGCCCTCTGCGTGCTCGGCATGGGCCTCTATCCGCAACCGTTTACGGAGGTGATGCATGCCTCGGTCAATGACCTCCTCCGTCACGTTGCCATCACCAAGATTCAATAATCGGTAGCCGACATGTTCAACGATTTTGTCGCCCCCAGCCTGTACCCGGCCGCGCCGGAAATCTTCCTGCTGACCATGGCATGCGTGATCCTGCTCCTGGATCTCGGAGTCAAGAGTCCCCGGCGTACCCTGACCTTCGTGCTGACCCAGCTGACCCTGCTCGGCTGTGCCGCCATCACCCTGGCCACCAGTAACGTGGAGGTGGTGTATACCTTCAGCAACATGTTCGTGGACGACATGCTGGCGGACTTCCTCAAGCTGCTGGTCTATCTCACCGTATCGGTGGTGCTGTTCTATTCGCGGGAGTACATCCAGGCCCGTCAGGACGTTCCCAAGGGCGAGTATTTCGTCCTGGCCCTGCTGGCTACCCTGGGCATGATGGTGATGATTTCCGCCAACCATTTCCTCACCCTCTACCTGGGTCTGGAAATGATGTCCCTGTGCCTCTACGCCATGGTGGCCCTGCGCCGCTCCTCGGCGGTGTGCACCGAGGCGGCCATGAAGTATTTCATCCTTGGCGCCCTGGCCTCCGGCCTGCTGCTTTATGGTATGTCCATGATCTATGGTGCCACCGGCAGCCTGGAGATCACTGCCGTGGCCGAGCGTCTCTACACTCACACCGTCGATGACAAGGTGCTGGTGTTCGGTATCGTCTTCCTGGTGGCCGGCCTGGCCTTCAAGCTGGGGGTCGTGCCTTTCCACATGTGGGTGCCCGACGTCTATCACGGTGCCCCCACTTCCGTGACCCTGTTCATCGGCGCCGCTCCGAAGCTGGCTGCCTTCGCCATCGTGATGCGACTGCTGGTCAATGGCCTCATCACCCAGGCCGAGGACTGGCAGTCCATGCTCATCATCCTGTCGGTGCTGTCCATGGCCATCGGCAACCTGGTGGCCATCGCCCAGACCAACATCAAGCGCATGCTGGCCTATTCCGCCATCTCCCACATGGGTTTCATGCTGCTGGGCATCGTTACCGGCGTGGTGGGGGGCGACGCCCGCTTCGCGCTGAACGCCTACAGTTCCGCCCTGTTCTACGTGGTCACCTACGTGCTCACCACCACGGCCGCCTTCGGCCTGATCATGTTGTTCTCCAAGGCCGGCTTCGAGTCCGACGAACTGGAGGACTTCAAGGGCCTGAACAAGCGCAGCCCCTGGTTTGCCGCCATGATGATGTTCGTGATGCTGTCCATGGCCGGCATTCCCTTCTTCGTCGGCTTCTTCGCCAAGTTCTCCGTGCTCCAGGCCGTGGTGGCCGCCGGCTACTACTGGCTGGCCGTGGTGGCGGTGGTGCTGTCCCTGATCGGCGCCTTCTACTACCTGCGTGTCGTGAAGTTCATGTACTTCGATGAGCCCAAGCATGTGGAACCCATCGAGGGGCCCACGTCCCTGAAAGTGGTGCTGTCTGTCAACGGTGTGGCCGTCGGTCTGCTGGGCCTGTTTCCGCAGATGCTGATGTCCCTTTGCGCCTACACCCTGTTGCGATCCCTCTGATCCTTTCGATCCTGGCGCCCCGCCCAGCGGGGCGTTTTGCTATGCGGAGCCAGTCGTGAGTCAAGTGAAACCGCAGCAGCCCGATGCGCTGCATGAGCAGACCCTGGAATCCGGCGTCGTCTATCGGGGCGGCTTCCTGGAGGTGTGGCGGGACCGGGTACGCCTGCCGGACGGCAGCGAGTCGTTCCGGGAGTACATCCGGCATCCGGGCGCCGTGGTCATCGTGCCGCTGCTGACGAGTGGAGACCTGCTGTTCGAGCGCCAGTTCCGCTACCCCCTGGGGCGTAGTTTCTGGGAGCTGCCCGCCGGCAAGATCGACGCGGGGGAGGACATTCACGCCACGGCCGTCCGGGAGCTGCGGGAGGAGACCGGCCACGAGGCCGGCTCCTGGCAGCATCTGGGCACCATGCACCCGTGCATCGGCTATTCGGACGAGCGCATCGAGGTTTTCCTGGCCCGGGAGCTGGAAGAGGTTTCCCGTCCCATGCTCGACGACGGTGAGTTCCTCGAAATCCATGCGCTGGCGCCGGCCCGGATCCGGGACATGATTCTGCAAGGCGTGATCACCGACGCCAAGACCATCACGGCCCTGCATCTGGCCCAGCTGCACCTGGGCCCGTTCTGAACCCGTCATCCGGAAAGCCGCCATGTTCAGCAGATTCATGCCCCAGGAAGGGCGCTTTTTCGAGTTGTTCAGTGCCCATGCGGAGCAGGTGGTCCAGGGGGGCCAGGCCCTCGTCTCGCTGATGAACTGCCTGGTGGAGTCGCCCCGGGAGGCGATGGCCCATGCCCAGTCCATCGATATCTTTGAGAGCCGGGCGGACAAGATCACCCACGACACCCTGGGGCTGATCCACACCACTTTCATCACGCCCTTCGACCGGGACGAGATCCATCAGCTCATCAACGGCCTCGACGACATCCTCGACACCATCCAGGACGTGGCCGAATCCCTGACCCTCTACGACATTCGCCGCCTGACGCCGGAGGCCCGGCAACTGGCGGACCTTTGCCTGTCCTGCTGCATCCGGGTGCGCACCATCGTCGGTCTCCTGAACTCCATGGACAATGCCGCGGCCATCATGAAGACCTGTCAGGAAATTCACCAGCTCGAGGCGGATGGTGATCGGGTGTTGCGCACTGCCATGTCCCGCCTGTTCCGGGATGAGGCGGACGTGCGCCAGGTGCTCAAGCTCAAGGTCGTCTACGAGCTCCTCGAAGCCGTGACCGACCGTTGCGAGGATGTGGCCGAAATCATCGAGGCCATCGTCCTCGAGAACGCCTGAGTCCGGCGGCATGGAGGTCCTGCAGATTAGCCTGTCGGTGCTGGTTTTCCTCGTCTTCCTGGCCCTCGTCTTCGACTTCCTCAACGGCTTTCAGGATGCCGCCAACTCCATCGCCACCATCGTCTCCACCGGGGTGCTGAAGCCCCACCAGGCCGTGGTGTGGGCGGCCTTCTTCAACGTGGCGGCCATCTTCGTGTTCCAGCTCAAGGTGGCGGCCACCGTGGGCACCGGCATCGTCGATGGCTGGGCCGTGGATCATGTGGTGGTCTTTGCAGCCCTGGTGGCCGGCATCTCCTGGAGCCTGCTCACCTGGTACTTCGGCCTGCCCATCTCCGCTTCCCATGCCCTGATCGGCGGCCTGGTGGGGGCGGTCCTCGTGCATGCAGGGCCGGAGGCGCTGCAATGGTCGGGGTTGGGCAAGGTGCTGCTGTTCATCTTCCTTTCTCCGCTGCTGGGCATGATGCTCGGCATCTTGATGATGGTGGGGGTGTCCTGGCTCTGCCACCGGCAGATGCCCCGGCGCACCGATCGCTGGTTCCGCCGCTTGCAGCTGGTTTCCGCCGCCCTCTACAGCCTTGGCCATGGCGGCAACGATGCCCAGAAAACCATCGGCGTGATCTGGATGCTGCTGCTCGCGGCGGGGGTATCCCAGAGCGGTGAGCCGGTGCCTCTCTGGGTGGTGATCGCCTGCCACCTGGCCATGGGGCTGGGCACCCTGTTGGGGGGGTGGCGCATTGTCAGGACCATGGGCCAGCGCATTACCCGGCTGACGCCCATGGGGGGCTTCTGCGCCGAAACCAGCGGCGCCTTTACCCTGTTCCTGGCCACTTCCCTGGGGATCCCCATTTCCACCACCCATACCATCACCGGCGCCATCGTCGGGGTGGGGTCGGCCCGCCGCTTTTCTGCCGTACGCTGGGGCGTGGCCCGGGGCATTTTCTGGGCCTGGGTGCTGACCATTCCCTGCTGCGCCTTGATCGCGGCCCTGGCCTGGGAGGCCGGCCATTTCATTTTCTGACGCGGGGCCTGGCGCATTTGCTCTTGCCGGCAGCCCTGACGGGACGGCTGGACGCCCGGAAAGCGCCGGGTCGCTGCCGTTGGCTTGCCTGGCCTTTTCGCCTCGTTCCGTGCCGCCCGGCGATTGAGACTTCAGGCCGGTTCGTCCGGGGCGAGCAAGGCCTCGATTTGCCAGATCTGATCCCGCAATTGCAGCTTGCGCTTTTTCAAGCGGGGTACCAGCAATTGATCCGGGGGTGGGTTGTCCGCCAGGTGCAGGATTACCTGATCCAGATCCCGGTGTTCCTGAATCAGGGCCTGCAGGCGGGCCTGGTAACGCTCGAGGTCTTCCGGGCTCAGGGGGGCATTGCTCATGGTCGGGTTCCTTCGGGTGGGAGGTGGTTTGCTCGGGGAAAGGAACGGTAAGGGACTGATGCGCAAGGTGGTCGTCGGCAACACTGCCCATTATGACCGCGGGCGGCGATTTTGCCGACTCGCCTGTCACAATCAAAAGCTGACGAAAAGCCGGCTTTCCCGCATAAAATCCTGGTGTCACCAGGAAAGACAGAGAGGAGAGGGCCATGACCTATCACGTCATCATCAGTTTCGCCAGGGACCGGGTCTACGAGTTCAAACCCGCTGCCGGCGAGGTCAGTGTCACCACCCAGGACGATGCACGCAAATGGCTGGAAAAGGAATTCAACGATCTCCGGTGCGAGATCACCAGCCCCACCGGCAAGATCCTGATCATCGACAAGCTCCTGGCCGTGGCCGCCCAGGTCGGAGAGGAACGCTTTGCCCAGCACAGTGAATGGGCGTGTCAGTACGCCCGCAACGTGGCCCTGACCCTGGGCCGCGATCTGGTGCGGGTGGATGTGGAACACATGCGGCTGGGTTACTGAGACAGATGAGCAAGGCATTCATGCGGGAAGACGCCGGGGACGATGACGAGGACGATCTCTCCCCGGCCCTGAAGCTGCCGCCCGGCAGCAAGAATTACATCACCCCGGCCGGCTATGCCCGGCTGGTGGCCGAGCAGGAAGAACTCATCAAGCGCGAGCGTCCCCGCATCGTGGAAGTGGTGGCCTGGGCCGCCTCGAACGGGGACCGTTCCGAAAACGGCGACTATCTCTACGGCAAGAAGCGCCTGCGCGAGATCGACCGGCGTATCCGTTTCCTCAGCAAGCGCATCGACAACGCCCAGGTGGTGGACCCCACCTTGCAGGGGGATAACGACCAGATCTTCTTTGGCGCTACCGTCACCCTGTGCTGGGACGGCAGCGAGACCCAGACCTACAGCATCGTCGGTATCGACGAGGCGGACGCTGCCCGGGGGCGCATCAGCTGGATCTCACCCCTGGCGCGCGCCCTGATCAAGTCCCGGGAGGGCGACAGCCTGCGCTTCCAGACCCCGGCCGGGGTGCGTGAGATCGACATCCTCGAAGTGGTTTACCAGGCGCTGGACTGAGACGGGCAGGGGGGCTTGAAATACCGGGTGCCATCCCCATTTCCCCTCCCATCGTTTCCGATTCACGCACACATGGGAGAAAGACACATGACCGCCAGCACGGCCAGCAAGGAGACCCTGGGTTTTCAGGCAGAAGTGAAGCAACTGCTGCATCTGATGATCCACTCGCTCTACAGCAACAAGGAAATCTTCCTGCGGGAGCTGATCTCCAACGCTTCCGATGCCTGCGACAAGCTGCGCTTCGAGGCCCTCAACAACGCCGCCCTGTACGGCGATGATTCCGAGCTGAAAATCCGCGTCTCCTTCGACAAGGAAGCCCGTACCATCACCGTTTCCGACAACGGCATCGGCCTGTCCCGGGAAGAGGCCATCGCCCATCTGGGTACTATCGCCAAGTCCGGCACCAAGGAGTTCTTCAGCGCCCTGACGGGCGATCAGGCCAAGGATGCCCACCTGATCGGCCAGTTCGGCGTCGGCTTCTACTCCTCCTTCATCGTTGCCGACAAGGTCACCGTGGTTTCCCGCCGTGCCGGTCTGCCCGCCAACCAGGCCGTGTGCTGGGAATCCAGTGGCGAGGGTGACTTCTCCGTGGAAATGGTGGAGAAGGCCGGTCGCGGCACCGACGTGATCCTGCACCTGCGCGAAGGGGAAGACGAATTCCTCAACGCCTGGCGCCTGAAATCCATCATCCGCAAGTACTCCGACCACATCACCCTGCCCATCCTGATGGCCGGCGAGAAGTGGGACGAGGAAAAGAAGGAACAGGTGCCCAGCGGCGAGGACGAGACCGTCAACCAGGCCAGCGCCCTGTGGGCCCGCAGCAAATCGGACATCACCGACGAGCAGTACAAGGCGTTCTACAAGCACGTCGCCCATGACTTCGAAGACCCGCTCACCTGGGTGCATGCCAAGGTGGAAGGCAAGCAGGAATACACCCAACTGCTCTACATTCCCGGCCGTGCTCCCTTCGACCTGTGGGACCGCAATGCCCGCCATGGGGTCAAGCTCTACGTCAAACGGGTCTTCATCATGGACGACGCGGAAAAGCTGATGCCCCTCTACCTGCGCTTCGTGCGTGGGGTGGTGGATTCCGCTGATCTGCCCCTGAACGTATCCCGGGAAATCCTCCAGGAAAGTAAGGACATCGAGGCCATCCGCAATGGTTGCACCCGCAAGGTGTTGTCCATGCTCGAATCCCTGGCCGAAAGCGAGGATCCGGCCGAGCAGGAAAAGTACGCCAGGTTCTGGCGTGAGTTCGGCAAGGTCCTCAAGGAGGGGGTGGGCGAAGACTTCGCCAACAAGGACAAGATCGCCGGTCTGCTGCGCTTTGCCTCCACCCATGCGGGCACCCCGGATGAAACCGTGTCCCTCAAGGATTACATCGGCCGCATGAAGGAAGGCCAGGAGAAGATCTACTACGTCACCGCCGATTCCTTCAAGGCGGCGCTCAACAGCCCGCATCTGGAAATCTTCCGCAAGAAGGGTATCGAGGTGCTGCTGCTCTCCGACCGGGTGGACGAGTGGGTAGTGGGCAACCTCACCGAATTCGACGGCAAGCCCCTGCAATCCGTCGCCAAGGGCTGCCTGGACCTGGGCAAGCTGGAAGACGAGGCAGAGAAGAAGGAGGCTGAGAAGGCCGCCGACGAGTACAAGGAACTGCTCGGTAAAATCAAGGCAGCCCTGGGGGATCGGGTCAAGGACGTGCGCGTCACCCACCGGCTGACCGACTCTCCCTCCTGCCTGGTGTCCGACGAGTTCGACCTTTCCGGCAACCTGGCCCGCATCCTCAAGGCCGCCGGCCAGAAGGCGCCGGACGTGAAGCCCATCCTGGAAATCAACCCGAACCACCCGGCCGTGCAGCGCCTGAAGTACGAGGAAACCCGCTTCGATGACTGGGCCTGCCTGCTGTTCGAGCAGGCTCTGCTGGCCGAAGGTGGCCAACTGGACGACCCGGCCAGCTTCGTCAGGCGTATCAACGACCTGATGCTGGCCCTGTCCGCCAAATAAGGCCGTTTTCGCCTCGCAACGACAAGGCCGGCAGGTGCCGGCCTTGTGCTTTTCAGGGGAGAGGGGAATCAGGGCAGCGGCCCGAGGCGGCAGATCAGGGCGCTGTGGGCTCGGGCGGGGGCAAGGATGGCGTCGATTCCCGGACCGAGAAAAGCGAGCCCGGCCAGGGGGGAAAACCAGTCCCGGGGGGCGCGGCGGTGCTGGAAATCCAGGTGTTCCGCACGGCCTCCATGTCGAGTAGGATGCCAGCCGTCCTGCCGCTGCTGGCCGTTGCTGCGGTTTCAGCGCACAATGCCATCCATCATGGCGAAATCCAAGGCGTCACAAACAGCGGAAACGGCGGCGGGGGTCCGCCTGACGGGCCTTGCACCCATCTGCGATGCCCGGATACGGCTTCTGATCCTGGGCAGCTTTCCCTCTCCGGCCTCCCTGCGGGCGCAGCAGTATTACGGCCACCGCCAGAACCATTTCTGGAAACTGGTAGGCGCCATTCTTGGCGAGCCGCTGTTCGAGTTGCCTTACCCGGAGCGCACGGTCCGGGTGCTGGAGCGGGGCGTCGGTATCTGGGATGTGTATCAGGCCTGTATCCGGCCCGGGGCGCTCGATGCGGATATCCGCGCCGGCGAGCCCAATGACCTGGCCGGTCTGGTGGCCCGGGCGCCGGGGCTGAGGCGGGTCTGTTTCAACGGGCAGACGGCAGGGCGGTTTGCGCCGCAGCTGGAGCGGCTGGGGCTGGAAACCCGGGTGCTGCCGTCCTCGAGCCCGGCCTGTACCTTGCCGTTCGCACGCAAGCTGGAGCAATGGCGGGCCGGGATGGAGCCTGTCCTTTCCATGTCCGTGTTATAATTTCTCACCCCCTTCCTTCCCATTTTGCATGAATTCCCTCCCCACCCATGAGCACCGCCTCAACCTGCCCGAGGTTCTGGAATGGCTGGTGGCGGACGGGATGGTGGCCAGATCCGATGCGGACGCCCTCAAGGTGGAACGCCAGCTCAAGGGGGGCAACACCCATCCCCTGATCCTGATCGCCGAGCAGAAGTGGCGTAGCCTGGCGTCGCCGGGCAAACTCCTGAATCTGGAGTCCCTCACCGAGTGGCTGGCAGCCAGGGTTGGCTTGCCTTACCAGCATATCGACCCCCTCAAGATCGATTTTACCGGTGTGGCGGACGTGGTCTCGAGCGCCTATGCCTCCCGTTTCTCCATCCTGCCCATCGGCATCGACCTGCGCGAAGTGGTGATTGCCACCTCCGAACCTTTCCTGCGCGAGTGGGAGAAGGAACTGGAGCAGATCCTGAAGAAGAAGATCCGTCGGGTGCTGGCCAATCCGGCCGATGTGAGCCGTTACCTGGTGGAATTCTTCAACCTGGCCAAGTCGGTGAAAAAGGCTGCCCAGGCAGGTGGGCAGGGGGGCAGTCTTTCCAGTTTCGAGCAGTTGGTGGAACTGGGGCGCACCAACCGCCAGCTCGATGCCAACGACCAGCACATCGTCCATATCGTGGACTGGCTCTGGCAGTACGCCTTCGACCAGCGAGCCTCCGACATCCACATCGAACCCCGGCGCGACATGGGTATCGTGCGCTTTCGCATCGACGGGGTGCTGCATCAGGTGTATCAGATTCCCATGGCGGTGATGACCGCCATGACCAGCCGCATCAAGTTGCTTGGCCGCATGGATGTGATCGAAAAGCGCCGGCCCCAGGATGGCCGCATCAAGACCCGGATGCCGGATGGGGACGAAGTGGAGCTGCGGCTGTCCACCCTGCCCACGGCCTTCGGCGAGAAGCTGGTGATGCGCATCTTCGATCCCGAGGTGCTGGTGCGGGACTTCAAGGAGCTCGGTTTTTCCGAGGAGGACCTGAGCCGCTGGCAGGAAATGACGGCCAGGCCCAATGGCATCATCCTCGTGACAGGCCCCACGGGCTCGGGCAAGACCACCACCCTCTATTCGACTCTGAAGCAGCTCGCCACTCCCGAGGTCAATGTGTGCACCATCGAGGACCCCATCGAGATGGTGGAGCCGGCCTTCAATCAGGTCCAGGTCCAGCATGCGGTGGAAATGGGTTTTGCCGAAGGGGTGCGCGCCCTGATGCGCCAGGATCCGGACATCATCATGATCGGCGAGATCCGTGACCTCCAGACGGCCGAGATGGCCATCCAGGCGGCGCTCACCGGGCATCTGGTGCTGTCCACCCTGCACACCAACGATGCGCCTTCGGCCATTACCCGGCTGCAGGACCTGGGCATGCCGGCCTATCTCATCAATGCCACCCTGCTCGGGGTCATGGCCCAGCGTCTGGTGCGCACCCTCTGCCCCCATTGCAAGAAGGCGACGCCGATGACGGAGACCGACCGGCAGGTGTGGCGCAACCTGGTGCTGCCCTGGAAGGCCAATGAACCCCAGCAGATCTATCGTCCGGTCGGCTGCCTCGAGTGCCGCATGACCGGCTTCAGCGGCCGGGTCGGGGTGTATGAGTTGCTGCTGATGAGTCCGGAACTACGCAAGCTGTTGGGCAAGGAAACCGACGTGGCCCGGGTGCGGGAACAGGCTTGTCGGGAAGGTATGCGGCCTTTGCGTATTTCCGGTGCCCTCAAGGTGGCGGCGGGGCTCACCTCCCTGGAGGAGGTGGTGCGGGTGGCGCCACCGGCGGACGAGGGCTCGGCCTGATGCGGGGTTGATGCCGGTCAACCGCAACGATCATTCATGATGGATAATATGCCGTCCTTTTCTGGGGAAAATCATGGCTGTTGAGCTTTACAACGATGGTAACCATATCGTTCATGCCTTTTACGATCTGGTGGATGAAAAGACCGATCTGGCAGTGCAGTGCAACCAGTTCCTGATCGCCGACAGCGGCCATGGTGCCCTGATCGATCCGGGTGGGAACATGACCTACACGGGGCTGCTGATGGACATGCAAAAGTACTTTTCCTCCAAGGATCTGGACTACATCCTGGCTTCCCATCCGGACCCGGACATCATCGCCTCGGTCAACAAGTGGTTCGTGGCTTCCAACTGCAAGGTCATGATTTCCGCCCTGTGGACCCGTTTCGTGCCTCATTTCACCACTGGCCGTGACGTCTCCGAGCGCATCATCGGCATCCCCGACGAGGGTGCCGTCATCCGCCTGGGCCAGTGCAAGATCCTGGCACTGCCCGGCCACTTCATGCATGCCGAGGGCAACTTCCAGTTCTATGATCCGGTGGCCAAGATCCTGTTTACCGGGGACCTGGGGACTTCCCTGGTGTCCCACGAGCGGGCCTCCGATGCCATCACCGATTTCGCCAGCCACGTGCCTTACATGACGGCCTTCCACAAGCGCTACATCGTCAGCGGCAAGGTCTGCCGCTACTGGGCCCAGATGGTGCGCCAGCTGGACATCGAGCAGATCGTGCCCCAGCACGGCTGTCGCTTCGTGGGAAAGAAGGCGGTCAAGGACTTCATCGATTGGGTCGAGCAGCTCGAATGCGGCGTCGATCTGATGACCCAGAACAATTATGTGATTCCCAACAAGCTGATCTGATCCGGTAGGGCTTCAAAAATGGCGGGCGGGTCCCGCCGTTTTTGTCTCAATAAACCGGGCCGCCCTTGCCATAAAACGGGGGCCAGCGGCCTACCAGGTTTTCGAGCAGCACCAGTTCCGCATCCGTGTGGTTGATCATGGGGGCGGCAGTGATGGGATTGTCCCGGTCACTGGCCGAAATCCATACCGGCTGTTCGTGGTGGTGGGTCTTGAAGAAGCGGGCCTTGTCCGGGGCCACCCGGGGCAGGTAGTCGGCTTCGCCGTAGCAGAGGCAGATGTACATCCGCTCCGCTTCGGCTTCCATGTAGCAGCCGGTGCCGCGGATGCCGATGGTGGCCGTGCTGGTTTCCAGGCGCTGGGCGCCCTTGCCGAATACCGAGAGCAGCTTGCCGGTCAGGAGTCGCAGGCCGCCGGTGAGGAGGGGGCTGTCCGGTGGCGGCAGGCTGATTTCCACGAGGGTGGCGGCCCGTTGCAGGTAGGCGTTCCGGCCCACCACATAGACCGCCTCGCCGTCGGTCCCCGTTTCGATCCGGTCGCCGGGGCGGATCAGCATCCCTTCCCGGGCGGGCTGGCCGTTTACCCGGACCTGGCCCTTGAGCCGGTGCAGCCCGGGCGGCACCGGATTGACGCCACTGGCCAGGGCATGGCTGACGAGCCCGCTCAGGCCCCCTGCCACCAGGGGCAGGGCCGCCCATTGTTTGAGGAAGTATCGGCGTGGCAGCTTGGGCATGGGAACTCCGGGCAGATGCACGAATCAGGCGGTGCGTTGCAGGATCTTTTCGAGATAGCTGTCGCTATCGGGCATCCCACCCCGCTGTTGGGCGGCCCACAACACTTCCCCCAGGCATTCCAGCAGCACATGCTCGGCGGCGTGGGCATCCATGCGCCGGGTGAGGCGGGCAAAGGCGTTGCGGATGCCGGGGGGCTGGTCGATGGACAGCTGTTCGGCGATGGCCAGGTGCAGGGAAAGGTGCAGGAAGGGATTCATGGCCCCGCCTTCGGGCGTCCATTCCCCCTGCAGGGCGGCTTCGGAATCCGAGAGCAGGGCATGGTATTCCGGGTGGCGGGCCGCCACGTCGGCGGCAGTCACCTCGGCGCCGGCCAGGGGCAGGCGTTTCTGGTGCTTTTGCCAGGCAGTGCAGAAAAAACGGCGGACTTCGTCGCGGGATGGGGTGAACATGTCGGCAGGTCAGGTCGAAGGGTGGATCAGGGCTGTGACGACGCTGTTGTGGATCAGGCGGGCCCCGCCTTCGGCGCCGGGGCTGATCTGGCTGTCACCATAAGCGCCCAGCAAGGGTAAATCAAGGTGGGCAAAGCGTTGTTGCCAGCTACTCAGATTGCGCTCCTCACCCCCGTGGAACCAGGGGCCCCGGCCGATACAGGCGAACATCAGGCCGAACAGGGGGGCCGGGCAGCGTTCTGCCAGCTCATGGAGCTGGCCTTGCAGTTCGGTTTCCGCCGCCAGGGGCTGGCGGGCGGCCCAGGTGATGGGAGTGCCCACGGGCAGCGGCGTGGCCAGGATCAGCCGCCCGTCGGGCAGGGCCTCCAGGATCCGCACGGCGGCCTGGGGGCCGGCCGGGGGCACGACAAACAGGGTGTGCAGGGCGGGGCGCTCCCGCTGCTCGGGAGGCAGGGCGCGGCACAGGCTTTCCAGGGCCGGGCTGTGTCCCACCTGCAGCAACTGGTGGGCCTGGGCGGCGGTGATTTCCAGCGGCGGCGCCAGCAGTTGCAGGCCGTGGGAGGTCGCCAGTTCCACGGTGAGGCCAGGCAGGGGGAGCCCGACTTCGTGGGCTTCCTGCAGGCGGCCCTGGGCCCAGAGGGGGCCGGGGGCGCATTCGATGCCGAAGCGGGGGCCGTCTTCCCAGTGGTGCCGGGCAGCCGGGTGATGGCTGCGGTAGGTGAGCCGGGGGAGGGATGCGGGCAGGTCGGGCAGGTCGCTGAGAACCAGCGCGGCGGCGGCCGGATGGTCCAGCACGGCTTCCTGTTCGGTGAAGGGGTGGTGCACCAGGCCGCCCGTCACCTGCAGGCAGGCCCCGGCCCGGGCGGCGGCGCGCAGGGCGGGGGAAGGGTCCCGGGCAAAGTCCGGGGTCAGGTAGAGGAGGATGGCATCGGCCCGGTCACGGCCCAGTTTTGCCAGCGCCTCGTGCACGGCCTGTTCGGCCAGGCGGGGCAAGGGGGCCTCGCCCCAGGCCAGGCCGCTGGCCGCGCCGGGGCGGTTCACTGGGCCCCCCTCCGGGCGGCGGTGCTCACGGGGTCTTGGCCTTCCATTCGCACAGGTCGAAGAGGGGGCAGCGGCCGCATTCGGGCTTTCTTGCCTTGCAGACATAGCGGCCATGGAGGATCAGCCAGTGGTGGGCATTTTGCCGGTATTCGGGTGGAGTGAATTTGATGAGCTTGTCTTCCACCTCGCGCACATCCTTGCCCGGGGCCAGGCCGGTGCGGTTGGCGACGCGGAAGATGTGGGTATCCACGGCAATGGTGGGCTGGCCGAAGGCGGTGTTGAGCACCACGTTGGCGGTTTTTCTGCCTACGCCCGGCAGGGCTTCGAGGGCGGCCCGGTCCTCCGGCACCTGGCCGCCGTGCCGTTCGAGCAGGATGCGGCAGGTGGCGATGGCATTCTTCGCCTTGGTCTTGTAGAGGCCGATGGTCTTGATGTGCTCCATCAGCCCTTCTTCCCCCAGGGCCAGCATGGCTTCCGGAGTCGGGGCGACCGGAAACAGCCGGCGGGTGGCCTTGTTTACGCCCACGTCGGTGGCCTGGGCCGAGAGCAGCACGGCGATCAGGAGCTGGAAGGGGCTGGCGTACTCCAGCTCCGTGGTGGGCGTAGGATTGGCCGCCTGCAGCCGCGCGAAGATGGCGCTGCGCTTTTCCCGGTTCATGACTTAGCTGGCCGGGGCAGTGCCCGGATTTTCGCCGGCTTCGGGCTCGGCTGGGTGGGCCGGGTTGGCAGGGTTTGCCTGTTGCCGGGCGGCGGCGCGCAGGTCCATCCAGTTCTTCCAGGCGATCAGGCAGCCGAGCAGGATGAAGGCGCCCGGAGGCAGGATGGCGAGCAGGAAGCCCGGGTAGTCGGCGGGCAGGACCTGGATGGCGCTGGTGCCGGGGATGACCAGATCGATGCCCTCGAACAGGGTTCCGGCCCCGAAAAATTCCCGCAGGGCGCCCAGCAGGGCCAGTACCCAGAGCAGGCCGATGCCCATGAAGATGCCATCCAGGGTGGAGTGCAGGGGCGGGTTCTTGGCGGCGAAGGCTTCGACCCGGGCCAGCACGATGCAGTTGGTCACGATGAGCGGGATGAAGATGCCCAGGATCACGTACAGCTCGTGGAACCAGGCGTTGAAGAGCAGATCCACCACCGTCACCAGGCTGGCGACGATCAGAATGAACACCGGAATGCGGATTTCGTGGGGGATCAGGTGGCGCAGGCTGGCCACGGCCACGTTGGCGAGCGCCATCACCAGGATGGTGGCCAGCGACAGCATCACTGCGTTGACCATGTTGGTGGAGATGGCCAGCAGAGGACAGAGACCGAGCAACTGGGCAAGGCCGGTATTCTGTTTCCACAGGCCGTTGTGGGCGATGCTGGCGAGTTCCGGGCGACTGATCACGGGCGGCCCTCCGGGGCAAAGAGTTGCGGCTGGTGGGTTACGGCAAAACGCACGGCCTTGTGCACGGCGCCCACCACGGCCCGGGGGGTGACGGTGGCGCCGGTGCGGTAGTCGAAGCGGCCCTTGTCCTTCTTCACCTTCCATTCGGCATCGGCCACCTGGGGATAGTTGAGGCCGGCGAACTGGCTGATCCAGGGGCTTTCCCGGTTCTTGTCCTTTCTCGGGTCGATGTAGTCGCCCAGGCCCGGGGTTTCCTTGTGCTGCACCACCCGCACGCCGGTGATGTCGCCGTTTACGGTGACTCCCAGCACCAGGCGGATCTCGCCTGCGTAACCATCGGGGGCGATGGCTTCGAGCACCAGGGCGGTGGGCTGGCCGGCCCGGCGGGCCCGGTATACGGTGCTGGGCGTTTTCTGGCCCAGTTCCGGGGTGGGGGGCAGGCGCAGGGTGTCGGTCAGCAGATCGTTGTCGTAGCTGCCGGCAGGCAGCACCTCGTTGATGAATTTCATCTTCTCGGCCGCCAGGGAGGTTTCGATGGCAGGACGGGTCCACTGGTAGGCCCCGGCCAGCAAGGCGGTAAACAGCACCACGAAGACGAACAGGATCAGGGCGGTCCGCACCGCCATGGTGGAAGCCGTGTAGGTCCGCACCTCGCTCATGGGGCCTCCTTCTTGCTGCCGAAGATGGCCGGCTGGCAGAGCAGATCGATGACGGGCACGCACAGGTTCATGATCAGCACGGCGAAGGCGATGCCATCCGGGAAGGCGCCGAACACCCGGATCAGGTAGGCCAGTACCCCGGCACCGAAACCGAAGACCAGCTTGCCCCGGGGGGTGGTGCAGCCGGAAACCGGGTCGGTGGCGATGAAGAAGGCGCCGAGCATGGCGCCGCCGGAGAACAGGTGGAACAGGGGATCGGCGAAACGGGCCGGGTCCAGGGCCCAGCACAGGCCCGAGACGGCACCCAGGCCGGCGAGGAAGGCCACGGGCACATGCCAGGTGATGATGCCCCGGGCCAGCAGGAACAGTCCACCCAGCAGGTAGGCGGTTGTCACCCATTCCCAGCCGCGGCCTGCGAAGGTGCCGTACAGGGTCTGGTTGGCGAGCAGTTCCTGGACGTTGGCGTGCCCGCCTTCCATCTTCAGGGCCGTCTTCATGGCGTCCAGGGGGGTGGCGGCGGTGAGGGCGTCCACCCGGGGGGCCAGGCCCAGCACCACCTCCAGCTGCTGGCCGAAGGATAGGGCAAGTCCCTGGGCCGGCCACTGGGACATCAGGGCGGGGAAGGCGACGATGCAGGCGGCGAAGGCCACCATGGCCGGATTGAAGGGGTTCTGGCCCAGGCCGCCGTAGAGCTGCTTGGCGATCACGATGGCGAAGAACACGCCCGTGGCCGTGAGCCACCAGGGGGACAGGGGCGGGAAGGTGAGGGCGATGAGCCAGGCGGTGACCAGGGCGGATCCATCACTGAGGAAGGGGGCCACGGGCTTGCCGCGCAGCTTCAAGAGCAGGGCTTCGGCGGCCAGGGCGGCCAGGCTGGCGATGCCCAGCTGGATCAGCAGGGCCGGGCCGATCAGCCAGGTGTAGACGGCGATGCCCGGAATGAGGGCCAGGCAGACCTGGCCCATGACCCGGGTGATGCTGGCCGGCTTGAAAATGTGGGGGGATGTGACGATTTCCATGAGGTCAGGCTTCCTTGCCGGGGGCCGGGGTTCCGACGGCGGGTTCCAGGCCGGCCTGCTGGCGGCGGGCGTCGATCTCGGCGATTTCCTTCGCCTTGTCCGGAGGAATGTTTTCCGTGTTCCTGGCCTGTACCTGGGCGCGCTGGGCACGGGCCCGCTCCAGGGCAGCGGCGATGGCCGCCTTCTTGGCGGCTTCCGCATCTGCGGCAGGACTGGCCTCGGGGGGGGCGCCGTCGCCTGCCGCTGCGGCTTCGGCTGCCTTCTTGGCGGCCTGGGCAGCGGCGGCCCTGGCCAGCTTTTCGGCCTTTTCGGCTTTTTCGCGCTCTTCCCGGAACTGCTTGAACTCGAAGCGCTCCTTCGCACCTTCGGCCATCTTCCGCTCCTTTTCCCGGGCCCAGATCTCGCTCTTGGCAAAGCGGAAGTACTGGACCAGGGGAATGTGGGCCGGGCAGACGTAGGCACAGCAGCCGCATTCGATACAGTCAAACAGGTGTGCTTCCTGGGCCTTGCCGAAGTTTCTGGCCCGGCTCCACCAGTACATGTCCATCGGCTGCAGTTCGTGGGGGCAGACACGGGCGCATTCGCCGCAGCGGATGCAGGGCATTTCCGGCGGCTTGGGCGGGAACAGGGTGGGGGAGTGGGCGATCAGGCAGTTGGTTGCCTTGACCACCGGCACATCCGGGGCGGGAATCAGGAAACCCATCATCGGGCCGCCCATGATCACCCCGTCGGTGTCGTTCCGGGGGCTGGCCAGGGGCAGCAGTTCATCCATGGGGGTGCCGATCAGCACTTCCCAGTTGCGTGGTTTGTCCACATTGCCGGTGAGGGTGACGATGCGGCTGATCACCGGCTCCCCGTGCGCCACGGCGCGCCAGGCCGTCCAGGCGGTGGCCACGTTGAAGCACTGCACGCCCAGGTCGGTGGAGCGCCTGGCGGCGGGGATTTCCTTGCCTGTGAGCACCCGGATCAACTGCTTGGCGCCGCCTGCCGGATAGAGGGTGGGCACGGCCTGCACCTCGAAGGGCTCGCCTGCGGCCTGGACGGCTGCTGTCATGGCGGCCACGGCTTCGGGTTTGTTGTCCTCGATGCCGATCAGCACCCGCTTCGGTTGCAGCAGGTCCCGGAACAGGCCGATGCCGGAGACGATCTCGGCGGCTCGTTCGCGCATGATCAGGTCATCGCAGGTGATCCAGGGTTCGCATTCGGCCCCGTTGATCACCAGCTCCTCCATGGGTACGTCCCGGGAGGGGGTGAGCTTGGCGTGGCTGGGGAAGACGGCGCCCCCCAGACCGACGACGCCGGATTGCTGCAGGTAGGTCCGCACGGCTTCCGGGGCCATGGTCCGGTAGTCCAGAGGCTGGCGTTCGATCCAGCGCTCTTCCCCGTCCGGCTCGATCACCACGCAATCGATGGAGAGGCCTGAGGGGTGGGGCACCAGGTAGGGGCCGATGTCCGTCACGGTGCCCGAGGTGGAAGCATGAACGGCAGCGGAGATCCAGCCGTCCGCCTCGCCAATCAATTGGCCCTTCAACACCTTGTCGCCCACCGCCACGACCGGCCGGGGCGTGCCGCCTATGCTCTGGTGCAGCGGAATCACGAGCCGGCTGGGCAGCGGTGCCCGGGCAATGGGCTCGCCTGTTGACTGCTGCTTGTTGTAGGCGGGCTTGATGCCCCCCTTGAATTTGAAGAGTTTCTGCAACATTGCCGGGTCTTAGGCTGCCTTCCGGTTGTCAGCCGGCTTGATCTCGATCACGGGGTACTTCCATTTCCAGGTTTCCAGCGTCTCGGGGACGGGCACCATGTCGATGCATTCCACCGGGCAGGGCTTGATGCAGAGTTCGCAGCCCGTGCACAGGGATTCCACCACCGTATGCATCTGCTTGGCGGCACCGACGATGGCGTCCACCGGGCAGGCCTGGATGCACAGCGTGCAGCCGATGCAGAGCTCCTCGCGGATCACGGCTACCGCCTTGGGCTTTTCCTGGCCATGCTCGGCGGAAAGGGGCTTGTATTCCTTGCCGAGCAGGTCGGCCAGCTTGCGCACCCCCTCGTCGCCGCCGGGAGGACACTGGTTGATGTCGGCCTCGCCCTTGGCGATGGCCTCGGCGTAGGGCTTGCAGCCGGGAAAACCACACTGGCCGCACTGGGTCTGGGGCAGGATGGCGTCGATCTTCTCGACGATAGGGTCGCCTTCCACCTTGAAGCGGACCGCGGCGTAACCCAGAGCCGCCCCCAGCACGAGAGCGCCCAGGGCCATGATGGCGATGGCGATCAGCAGGTCCATGTCAGTAACGGTCCAGTCCGGCGAAACCCATGAAGGCGAGGCTCATCAGCCCGGCGGTCACCATGGCGATGGCGGTGCCCCTGAAGGGCAGCGGCACTTCCGCCCCTTCCACCCGCTCGCGGATGCCGGCGAACAACACCAGCACCAGGGAGAAGCCCACGGCGCTGCCGGCGCCGAACAGCAGGGATTCGACAAAGCCGTAGTCGTGGGAGATGTTGATCAGGGGCACACCCAGCACCGCGCAGTTGGTGGTGATCAGGGGCAGGTAGATGCCCAGCACCTGCTGCAGTACCGGGGATGTCCTGGCGATCACCATTTCGGTGAGCTGCACGATGGCGGCGATGGTGACGATGAAGGACAGGGTGCGCAGGTATTCGAGGCCGAAGGGGATCAGCAGGTAGTGGTCGATGATGAAGCTGGCGCCAGTGGCCAGGGTCAGCACGAAGGTGGTGGCGGCCCCCATGCCATAGGCGGTTTCGAGCTTCTTGGAGACGCCCATGAAGGGGCACAGTCCCAGGATTTTCACCAGGACCACGTTGTTCACCAGGACGGCGCCGATGAGCAGGAACAGGTATTCGGCCATAGACGGGGGCTCGCAGAGGGCTCCGGGCAAGGTCTGGGATTATGAGGCCAGGCTCCGGGACGTACAACCACGGGAGGGGCAGGGGTTAAAGGCCGGGGTCATGGGCGCCCGGGCCGGGTGCGCAGGCTCTCGGCGACTTCCCGCACCAGTTCGGGGCCCCGGTAGATGAAGCCCGTGTAGATCTGTACCAGGCTGGCGCCCGCATCGAATTTGGCCCGGGCATCCTCGCCCTTCATGATGCCGCCGACACCGATGATCGGTACTTCGCCCTGGAGGGCATGGGAGAGCTTGCCTAGCACGCTGGTGGCCATGGGGAACTCGGGGGCACCGGAGAGGCCGCCGGTTTCGTTGCCGTTGGGCAGGTTTTCCACTCCGGCGCGGGAGAGGGTGGTGTTGGTGGCAATCACCCCGTCCATGCGGTGCCGTTTCAGGGCGTCGGCAATGGCGGTGATCTGCAGGTCGTCCAGGTCCGGGGCGATCTTGAGCACCAGGGGCACATAGCGGCCATGCCGGTCAGCCAGTTGCTGCTGGGCGGCCTTGAGGCGGGAGAGCAGTTCGTCCAGGGCCTCATCCTTCTGCAATTCGCGCAGGTTCTTGGTGTTCGGGCTGGAAATGTTGATGGTGACGTAGCTGGCCTCGCTGTAGACCTTTTCCAGACAGGTCAGGTAGTCCCCGGTGGCCTTCTCCATGGGGGTATCGGCGTTCTTGCCGATGTTGATGCCCAGAATGCCGCCTTTTTTCGGGAATTCGGCCTGCCGCACGTTTTGCAGCAGGGCATCGACCCCGCCGTTGTTGAAGCCCATGCGGTTGATGATGGCCTGGGCCTCGGGGATGCGGAAGAGGCGCGGTTTGGGGTTGCCGGGCTGGGGCCGAGGGGTGATGGTGCCGATCTCGATGTGGCCGAAGCCGAGGGCGGCAAGACCGTCGATGTGGGCACCGTTCTTGTCCAGGCCGGCGGCTAGACCCACCTTGTTGGGAAAGCGGATGCCCATCACCTCCACCGGGTCATCCACGAAGCGGTCGGCCACCAGGCCGGAGAGGCCGCTGGCCTGGAGGAAGGAAATGCCGCTCAGGGCGATGCCGTGCGCCTTTTCGGCATCCATCGAGAACAAAACGCGGCGCAGCAGGGGATAGATCATGATGGGGCAGGATTTTAGCGCAACGCAGCAGGAGGCTGGGGGCGCTGCGGAATATCCTTATAGCCACCGGGAACAAGTGCGGCATGGGCGAGGGGGGCTGGCCGCCGGGCAGGCTTTGTCCGGCCATCCGGCTCAATGGGCTTCCTCCCAGCCGGTGATCATGGCCTTGATGTGGGCCAAGGGGGTGTGACCGGTGGTGGTCATGTACACGTGCGCCACGAAGAAGGTGAGGATCATGAAGGCTCCCGCCGTATGGGCCAGGGCCACCCATTCCAGGGTCAGCCACTGGTCGATGCCCCAGGCCGGCCACTGGGGATAGAACAGGTAGAGCAGCCCGCTGCTCCAGATCAGGGGCGACATCACCGCCAGGAAGGCCAGATAGGCCAGGCGCTGTAGCGGATTGTGCTTGGCTGCCGGAGTCTTTCTGAAGGGATGAGGGGCGTCGGTGAAGATGCCCAGGATGTAGTACTTCACCATGGCGTCCACCTTCTTCAGGGTGGGCAGATACTGGCGCCATTCCCCGGTGGTGAACTGCCAGACGATGGTGAAGGCCCACAGGGTGAGCAGGGTCCAGGCCGCCAGGGTGTGCACCTGGACGGCCTTGGCAAAGCCCAGCAGGGCATAGCTGCCATGGATCTCGAAGCCGGTGAGCATCATGATGATGATCAAGAGAGCCTGGGACCAGTGCCAGAAACGCTCGAAGCGTTTGTAAAGGTAGATGCGTTCGCTCATGACCGGGCTCCATGCGTATCGTCGTCGTGCGTGTCCTGCCGGCGGCGGGTGAGGATGCGGACCAGGCCGTGCCCGAGGCTGCCCACGGTGGTGAGGCCCACCAGCAGCCAGCCGATGTTGTCGATCCAGGCGTTGCGGTCCCGGCCCGGGATGTAGACCCCGGCAATGCCTTCCAGGCGTCCGCCCTGCTTGTGGCACTCGATGCAATCCACCGCGTCTTCCTTGGGGGCCACCATGTGGGTGATGGGCCAGAGCATTTCCGTATCCACGAAGCCGTACTTGCCCGAGAAGGGGACGCCGGTGGCTGCGGCGCCCACTTTCAGGGCCTTGTCCCAGTCGAAGTTGTACCAGTAGGCCGTGTCGTCCGGGATGGCCGAATGGGGTACCAGCAGGTTCAGGTTTTCCGTGTCATAGGGCTGCCGGCCCCGGAAGCGCTTCACCGGCCAGATGCGCGCATCCGCCGCCCCCGGGGTGCCGTGGAAGGTATTGATGGCCACGGGGCCGTCCGGATTGATCTTGTCCGTCTGCAGGGTGTAGCTGACCTTGCCGTTGAACCACAGGTACTCGGGCACCACGTTTTCCCCCAGGCCGAACTGGCCCTTACGGCTGTCGTAGGTGATGTGGCCGTGCTCGTCCTTGATTTTCTGGGGCTTGCCGTCGGGGCCCATCCTGCCGGCCTGGGACCAGTCCCAGGTCATCTTGGTGGGTATCCCGCCCCGGGCGAAGGCCGGGATGTGGCAGGTCTGACAGGCCAGGGTGCGGGCGTGGGTGTTGAGCAGTTCCGGGTTCTTCTCCCGGGCCGCGTTGAGGCTGCCGGCCGGAGCCTGGTGCGGCGCATCCCATCCCCGTGGCAGGCCTGGCAGGTGGCCGGGTTCCGGTCGCTGGCCTGGCCCCGCAGCAGGGGCCCGTGCGGGTCCGCCGCCGTGGGCGTGATGCGGCTGCCGGAGACCTGATGGGCATCGGTCTGATGGCAGGTGGAACAGCTGAAGTTGCCCCCGTCGGCACTCATGTGCACATCCAGCTGGCGGGGGGGCTGGTTCAGGGAGGAGTCCAGGTCCCCGTGCTTCACCCCGTCACCGCCGCCGCCGTTGTAGTGGCAGGCGCCGCAGTTGTCCTTGCGGGTCGCCCCCACGTGTGCGGCCACCTGGGCCAGGTCCACGGGTTCCAGGAAGGTGCCGGAGCCGGGCGGGTACTCGGTGCGCACGTAGGCCGGGTGGCCGGCCAGGCCGCCGGGCTTGGTGTACTTGCCCTGGTTGTGACAGGCCAGACAGTCCACGTTTTCCTCGTTGGTGAAATCGAACCTGTCGTTTTCCCAGCCGTAGCCGATGTGGCAGCTGTTGCAGAAAGCCTCGTTGGATTTATCGCCGATGCAAAAGCCGTTCAGCATGGTTTTCTTGCCCAGCTTCTGGCCCGTGTCGGGATTGGTGTATTCCCAGGTCCAGTGGCGGGTCTGCATGATCTGCCGGGCCGCTTCCGTGTGGCAGCTCAGGCAGGCCCGGGTGACTTCCTGGCCGGACTTGAAGTCCTGCTGCAGTTCCTTGAACTTGCTGTGATCGGCGGTGCTGCTCTTTTCGGTTTTTTTCGGGGGGCTGCCGTGAACGGTCGTGGCGCCAGCGTTTCCGAGACAGGAACAGGCCAGCGTCAGGCAGAGCAGAAGGGAGGAGAGTCCTGGCTTCATGGGGACTTTCCCGAATGATGCAGGGGGGGCGGCATGGTGCTTCTCCTGGTCAAAGATGTTCAGTTGAGCAGCTTGTACCAGGCCAGGATCAGCAAGGGCCAGGCAGTGAAGGGGTGGGTGAGCCAGCGCCCCGGGCTGCCAGGCTTGAACTGGAAGCCCACCCCGTGCACCAGGCAGAGGGCAATGGCGGTGAGCAGCAGGAGCAGTTCCGAGTGGCGCAGTTCGGCAACGTTGGCGGCTACCAGGCGCGGATCCAGGGTGATGGCCAGGGAAGATGCCAGCCCCAGCAGCAGGGAAAGCCCCTGGCCCCGGGGGGAACGGGAACGGCCTTCCTTGAGCAGGTCCGAGAGTCGGGGCGCCAACTTAGGCGTTTCCATCTTGCTTGTCCCGGGCGTCGTAGTAGAGCGTGTTGACCACGGCCAGAAGCAGGGCGAGGCCCAGGCCGAGAATCCAGGCGAAATACCACATGAGGTTTTCCTTTCAGGGTTGGGGTGGGGAGGCGTGATCGTGGTCACAGCCGCCGTTGTCATTGCAAGGCAGGGAGGGGGCGCCAGCCAGATACAGGCGCACGGCCATTTCCGGGGAGCTTTCCCGGGTCAGGAAAACCTGTATTCCGGCTGCTTTGAGCCGTTGTTGCAGGTCCCGACCCATGCCGGCGCTGATCAGGATCTGGACCCGGGCCAGGGGGTGTGTCGGGCCGATGCCGCTGGTGTGCAGCACTTCCTCGGGCATCAGTTCCACGGTGCCCACCATCGGGCCGCCGCCGTCGCTGAACAGGAAGAAGCGGCGGCAACGACCCGCGTGGGCAGTCACGGTCTGGCCGTTCTGGCTGGTGACGGCAATCAGGCGCATGGTGGTACTCCCGGGCTCAGGTGCTCGTGCCGTCGTCGCCGATCAGCAGCCGGCTTTCGTCCAGGTACTGATGGGGGGGCACTTCCAGGTTGGTGGGGGCGGGTTTGTTCTTGAAAACCCGCCCCGCCAGGTCGAAGGTGGAGCCGTGGCAGGGGCAGAGGAAGCCGCCCTTCCAGTCGGCCCCCAGGCCCGGGGCTCCCGCCTCGAAGGCCTTGGACGGGGAGCAGCCCAGGTGGGTGCAGATGCCAATGGTCACCAGCATTTCCGGGCGGATGGAGCGGTGCTCGTTGCGGGCGTATTCCGGCTGCTGGTTTTTTTCAGAAGCCGGGTCGGCCAGTTCTCCTTCCACCTGTTTCAGGGTGGCCAGCATTTCCGGGGTGCGGTGCAGGATCCACACGGGCTTGCCGCGCCACTCGACAGTCAGCATTTCGCCGGGGGCCAGGCGGGAGATGTCCACTTCCACCGGGGCTCCGGCAGCCCGGGCCCGCTCCGAGGGCAGCAGGCTGGCGGCAAAGGGTACCAGGGTGATGGCCCCGGCCACGCCGCCTGCTGCGGCGGTGGCCAGCATCAACTGGCGCCGGGTCGGGTTCATGGGGTCATGGCAGGTGCAGGCGTGGTTCATGGGGAATCTCCTTAATAGGCCTTCTTGTCGTTGGCCCGGATGAAGTCCAGGGTCACCTTGCCGGCCATGACCTTGTAGGCCCAGCTGGTGTAGAAGATGATCAGGGGCATGAAGATCACCGTGGCGCCGAACATCAGACCCAGGGTGAAGTGGGAGGAGACCGCATCCCAGGCGGTCAGGCCCGAGGCGGGATCGGTGGAGGAGGGCATCACGAAGGGGAACATGGCGACCCCGGCGGTGCCGATGATGCCCGTCATGGCCAGCGACGAGGCGATGAAGGCCAGGCCGGGGCGGCGTATCCAGGCCATCAGGGCACCCAAAAGGAGACCGGTGATGCCCAGGGCGGGCACGCTCCAGAGCAGGGGGTGCTGCTGGAAGTTGTGCAGCCAGCCGCCAGCCACCAGAGCGACGGTCTTGTCCAGGGGGTTGGGCAGGGCAGCCGGGTCGGCACCGCCGGTAATCACATGGCCAGGCAGGGCCTGGACCCAGAAGCCGGCAGCAATGAAGCCGGCCAGGGCCAGCAGGCCAAAGCCCAGGGCCGCCTTGCGGCTGCGCTCGAAGATGTCGCCTTCGCTGCGCAGCATCAGGTAGTGCCCTCCGTGGGCGGTGATCATGGCGCTGCTGACCACACCGCAGAGCAGGGCGAAGGGGTTGAGCAGGGCCCAGAAGCTGCCCGTGTAGTAGGGGCGCAGGGTTTCGTCGAAATGGAAGGGCACTCCCTCAAGCAGGTTGCCGAAGGCCACGCCAAAGATCAGCGGCGGCACGAAACCGCCCACGAACAGGCCCCAGTCCCAGGTGTTGCGCCAGGTGGGGTTGGCGATCTTGGAGCGGTAGTCGAAGCCCACGGGCCGGAAGAAAAGGGCCCAGAGCACCGCCAGCATGGCCCAGTAGAAGCCGGAGAAGGCCGTGGCATAGACCAGCGGCCAGGCGGCGAAGATGGCGCCACCGCCGGTGATGAACCAGACCTGGTTGCCGTCCCAGTGGGGCCCCACGGTATTGATGACAACCCGGCGTTCCGCGTCGGTCTTGCCCACGAAGGGCAGCAGGGTGCCGACGCCCATGTCGTGGCCATCCATGATGGCGAATCCCACCAGGAGCACCCCCACCAGCAGCCACCAGATGAACTTCAGGGTCAGGTAGTCGATCATTGTGCTGTTCTCCTTTTTCTTTCAGAAGTCCGATGGATGGCGGGTGGCAGGGGTGCCGGGGGAAACGGTGGCGGCCTGGGCGGCGAAGGGGGTGTCTCCATAGCGGCCTGTGCCGAGGCTGGCGGGGCCCTGGCGGGCGAACTTGACCATCAGGTACATCTCGATGATCAGGAGCAGGGTGTAAAAACCGATGAAGCCGGCCAGGGAGCTGTACAGACTGGCCGGAGAGAGACTGGAAACGGACAGGTGAGTGGGCAGCACCCCGTAGATGGTCCAGGGCTGGCGACCGTACTCGGCCACGAACCAGCCCAGCTCACAGGCGATCCAGGGCATGGGGATGAACCACACGGCCCAGCGCAGCAGCCAGGTCTTTTCGGTGAAGTTGTCCTTGAGGCTGTAATAGAGGGCGAAGGCGAACAGGGCGAAGAAGGCAAAGCCCAGGCCCACCATCAGGCGGAAGGCCCAGAACATGGGGGCTACCTTGGGGATGGTGTCGGCGGCGGCCCGGGAAATCAGCTCCGGTGTCACCTGGTTCATGTCGCTTATGTACTTCTTCAGCAGCAGGCCAAAGCCCAGGTCGGCCTTGTGGGCCTCGAACACGGTCTTGGCGGCCTCCTTGGCAGCGGGGTCGGCCGTCTTGCTGCGCAGGATCTCCAGGGCCTGCACGGCTTTGACGCCGGAGGTGATGCGTTGCCGGTTTTCGGCTTCGATTTCCTTGATGCCGGGAATTTCCTTGTCCAGGGAGCGGGTGCCGATGATGCCCATGACCCAGGGGATTTCCAGCGCATATCGGTTGGTGCGGGTGGCATCGTCGGGCAGGGCGAACAGGGTGAAGGGGGCGGGTGCAGGATGGGTTTCCCACATGCCTTCCATGGCGGCCAGCTTGGTCGGCTGGGATTCGGTCACGGTGTAGCCGGATTCGTCCCCAAGCACGATCACCGAGCAGGCGGAGGCAAAGCCGAAGGCCGCAGCGATGCGGAAGGAGCGCTTGGCGAATTCCAGGTCCCGGCCCTTGAGGATGTACCAGGAGGAGATGGCCAGCACGAACAGGGAGGCAGTCACGTAACCGGCCGATACGGTGTGCACGAACTTGGCCTGGGCGGTGGGGTTGAACACCACCGCCCAGAAGTCGGTGAGTTCCATGCGCATGGTCACGTAGCTGAACTCGGAGCCCACCGGATCCTGCATCCAGCCATTGGCGATCAGGATCCAGAGGGCCGAGAGGTTGGAGCCGAAGGCCATCAGGAAGGTGACCAGCAGGTGCTTTTGTTTCGAGAGCCGGTCCCAGCCGAAGAAGAACAGGCCGATGAAGGTGGATTCCAGGAAGAAGGCCATCAAGCCCTCGATGGCGAGCGGAGCGCCGAAGATGTCGCCTACGTAGTGGGAGTAGTAGGCCCAGTTGGTGCCGAACTGGAACTCCATGGTGATGCCCGTGGTGACGCCCAGGGCGAAATTGATGCCGAACAGCTTGCCCCAGAACTGGGTCATGTCCTTGTACACCTGGCGGCCGGTGAGCACATAGCAGCTCTCCATGATGACCAGGATGAAAGCCAGCCCCAGGGTCAGGGGCACGAACAGGAAGTGATACATGGCCGTCACGGCGAACTGTAGCCGTGACAGGTCCACCAGTTCATCGGTGAGCATGGGAAGAGGCTCCTTCTTGTGGATGAGGCGGTTGGGGTGGGGTGGAAGCAGAAACCCTGTCGAGCAGGCCGTGGGCGACAGCGTCGATCTCCGCAGGGGGGTGGGGTTGATCGGCGAAGAAGGCGAACCAGATGACGGTCAGGAGCGCCAGCTTGAGGACGATCACACCAGCCAGTTCGAGGGCCAGAGATGGTTTGATGGGAGGTGGGAGTTGCTTCATCTCGGTCGGTTTCAGGGTTCTGCTTCCGATCGAGCCTTTACAAGAGCCATGCCAGCCCTCGGGTTGTTGATTAACTGAATGAATTTAAAGAGTTTTTGTATTTTCCCCGGTTGTTCCTGAAAGCTTTTTCATGTGTTCTCGTGTCATTTATGGCAAGATGTTTTGCCAAATTTGACATGGAGTGCGGATGCAAGCCGATTCACTTTCCGAACTGGTCTCCTTTCTCGATGGCCTGCCCGAGCCGCGCATCGTCATGGATGCGGATTACCGGATCGTTGCTGCCAACCAGGCTTATGTGCGGGAATTCGGGGCCAGCCAGGCCATTCTGGGACGTACCTGCTACGCGGTTTCCCATCATTTCGACGTGCCCTGTGACCAGGCCGGGGAGTCCTGTCCCCTGAGCCGCTGCCAGGAGAGCGACAGTCCCCAGCGGGTGCTGCACCTGCACCACACTCCCCGGGGCGAGGAGTATGTGGATGTGGAGCTGACCCCCATCCGGGATGAGCAAGGACGGGTCACCCATTTTGTGGAGACCATGCGGGTGGTGCGCCAGGCGAGCAGCAAGGCGGCGGCCCGGGGCCTGGTGGGGCGTTCTCCGGCCTTCGTGCGGATGCTGGAGCGGATGCTGCGGGTGGCGGGTTCCGGGGCGGCGGTGTTGCTGCTCGGGGAGACTGGCACCGGCAAGGAACTGGTGGCCCGGGCCATCCATGAGGCCAGCGACCGGAGCGAAGGCCCCTTCGTGGCGGTGGACTGCGCCGGCCTGACGGAAAGCCTGTTCGAAAGCGAACTGTTCGGTTACGAGAAGGGCGCCTTCACCGGCGCCAGCCACCGCAAGCTGGGTCTGGTGGAAGCGGCGGCGGGGGGCACCCTGTTCCTGGATGAAATCGGCGAACTGCCGCCTTCCTTGCAGGTGAAGCTGTTGCGCCTCCTGGAAATCGGCACCTACCGGCGGGTGGGGGGGCTGGACAGCCTGGCAGCCGATTTCCGTCTGGTGTCCGCCACCCACCGCAATCTGCCGGCCATGGTGGAGGCAGAGAGTTTCCGCCGCGACCTGTATTTCCGCATCAACACCTTCCCCATTCATACCCCGGCCCTGCATGAACGGCCCGAGGACATTCCCCTCCTGGCGGTTTCGCTGCTGGAGCGGGTGGACCGGAAAAAAGGTCGGCGTTTCACCGAAGCGGCCCTGGAATGGCTGGTGCGGCGCCGTTATTCCGGCAACATCCGCGAATTGCGCAACCTGATCGAGCGGGCCGCCTTGATGGCAGACGGGGACGAGATCGGTCTGGCCGATTTTCTCGATGATGAGGAGTACCGGATGCCATGGCCGTCAGGGCGGGCCAGCGGGGAGGCTTTTTCCCTGGACGCCCCCCTGGATCTGCCGGGTTTGGAACAGCGCTACCTGGCCTGGCTGCTGCCCCGCTGTCAGAGGGTGTTTACAAAATAA